>NZ_JAUOSY010000001.1:0-968371 GCF_030549125.1 Zobellia sp. 1_MG-2023
TCGAACACCTTGGTGAACGGGATGACCTTGCCCCGTGGACAGATATAATGGTCTTCTTTCCCTATATATCGGAACCCATCGGGACCGCCCTTGTACGTGCCATGGGGCGGAATGAAGCTCTTTAAACTTGTTTTCTCCAAAAAGGCATAGTTCTCGCCACTGCTATACCCGGTGTCCGCTACGCAGTTCTCCCAGACCAGTCCCTGTTGCCACAATCTTCTTTGCAGGCGTTTTACGATGTCGGGCAACTGTTGGTTGTCCTTCCCGTCCGCATGGTACGCCCTGATATCGGTGATCACATGGTTCGCCGTATCGACGCTCAATTGGCTCAGGTAGTTCAGCTTTCTGGCCTTGCCAGGTTTTACGCTGATCCTCGCATCGGGGTCCGTGGGGCTGTAATGTGTTTTGTTGCTCGTATACTTGGACCCCTTGTTCTTCGCCCCCGGACGCTGGTCCTGGTCCTTCGCCCATTTTTTGTTCCTGCCCTTTATCGCCGCCAGTTCGTTCTTGCCCGCACTGACACTGCGCTGAGCTTTGTCCGACCTGTCGCCCTTGCTCTTGCGGTGCGGCTCCCCTTTGTCCATTGCGCTCAGGACACGTACCTTTCGCAGGTGTTCGTCCAGTTCCTCCTCCGGAACTTTCAGCTCCAAGGTGTCCATACTCGCATTGGCCTTAACAGGTGCGGAATCTATGGCCTGGGTATGGCCGCTCACCATGCCCTTCTCCACGCACATTCGTAAAACCTTGGTGAAGACTTCCTCGAATACACTTTCCGGGAAGAGCTGGCGCGTACGGCTTATCGTACTGTGCCAGGGAAGCTCCTCGTCTATATCGTAACCTATGAAATAAAGGATGTCCAACCGCAGGGAACAATGGGCCATGAGCTTGCGGTCGCTGATGATGTTCTCCAGGTAGCCCACAAGGCAAAGCTTAAAGAAGACCACAGGATCTATGCTCTTTTGGCCGCTGTTACCGTAATAGCCTTCGGTAAGACCGTAAAGGGACCGGAGTTCCAAAACCTCCTTTAACCGCCTGTAGAAATTGTTCCTCGGAATACGTTCGCTCAACTGGAAATGGGCGAACAGCTTTTCTTGATACTCCTTTTTTCCCTGCATACCTAAAGTTAACCGCACAACGTTAAGATCATGTTCTCCCTATGTGGTTTTTTCGTTAACTTGTGCAACAGGCACAATACCTATAGCAAATAGGGCATAAAGTGCTAAATTTAATAACTTGGTCGTGTTTACTAAGTCCGCCAAATCTTTTGATTTGGCTTTTGGAGAAACAAAGATAAAAACAAAATACAAAAGCTACGGCTACGGGCTTTGGGAAATGTTCGGTGCGTGTCCTCCGCCCTTCTTGCCATAGCCTAGACGTTGTAAACAATTATGAAGAAACTGGGAATTTTAGTATTTGGACTACTTCTTTTAACCAATTGTGTTAAAGAAAAAGATACTGTAAATAAAAAATTTAACCCATTCCAAAATAATGATGGACTCAAAAGTCAATTCTTCGACCTAGACACTATTGGATGGAAGGAGGTAGTTGGAAAAAAAGGGACTATAATTTATTACAATCGGGATTACTTTAATGTTGATTCGACCGACAAAATCACTTTGGAATTAAGAGAGTACTACGAGCTTTCAGATTTAATAAAAAGTAATATCCGAACTTTGACAAACGACAGTGAGTTGCTTGAATCTTTAGGTGTTGTATTTTTGGAATTCAAAAAGAATGGACAAAAAATTAACCTAAAAGACAACAATAACATTAGCATACGATTTCCTCTAGAGTTTTCTGGACAAGACAAAATGTTTACTGCCAAAATTGACTCTATTGGACAAATCTCATGGTCTGAAACTAAAAGTTTCTTCACTGTTATGTATTATAATCAAGAATACGGTATAGATATGCCTCGTGAAATCACAATGGATTCTTTACCACATTATCAGGAACTGTGGCGTAAACAAGATAGTATATATCAGGCAAAATACGGAGCGTACGATAGAATTAAAGAATCGGTGGGCAATTCCGTTTCTATAAACAACTTAGGCTGGTTAAACATAGACAGATATGTGGAAAACCCGTCTAAAATGGATTTTGAAATTAACAATCCAAAAGAGATAGATGGTATTATAATTTATTTTGTTTATGAGGATTATAATTCTTTTGCAAGCTTTGTACCTAACAATAAGGACCATATAACTTTAAAAAGAATTCCAATTGTTCCAAAGACTTCTATTGTTGTAGTGGGTATTAAAGGCGAACAACTTTTCGCAGAGAAATTATCGACAGAAAAGAAGCAACCTATCAAATTGAAATTAAAAAAAATCAGTAGGTCTGAATTAGTGAAATTATTTGAAAAATAACTGGCTACAACACTATTAACCGTTGCATGAACCATTGACAAGACAAAAAAACAGATTCATATAAGCCTCTTTACGGGGCTTTTTTTATGTCCGAACAGAAACGGAATTCTAATTTTGGATGCTTGCTAGAAGCGCTTAGTGAATATTGATACTAGCTCCTAATATATCCAGCTAGGAGATTACCCTTCTACGATTTGCAGACAGGGCATTTGGTTATTTGTGCGGTTTGAAGGTTTACAGAAAACGATAGTAAGACATCAGTTTCTATATTTTAAAAACGTATCCTTTATTTAGACTTTCAAAATTCTGTATACCCTAAAAGATTGCCCCCTTATAAAAGAACTATATTAGCCTATAGTAAAGAATGTCTGCAAATTACATATTCGTAAATTTGCCTGAACTGTTTATAGGTTATACCATCAAGAAACATGCATACCTCCAATAACCTTGGTTTTTTTCGCCTCTATAAACTTGCCATAGCACTGCTTTTTGGGCTACAGTTTTTGCACGCTCAAGAAACCCCACCAATCGTTAAATTTTCAGCTTCGGAATACGGAGGGGAAAACCAGAATTGGGACGTAACCCAGAATCTTCAGGGTTATATTTACGTGGCCAACAATGAAGGATTGTTAGAGTATGACGGCTCTAGGTGGACTCTATATCCCTCATTTAACAATACTGCAATTCGCTCATTATCTTCCTATAAGGATAAAGTTTATTCGGGCAGTTATATGGAGTTCGGTTACTGGACCAAAAACAATAAAGGGGCAATGATCTACCACTCTATCTCCGAGTCTATAAAAGAAAAGCTCTTTGAAGACGAAATCATATGGAAAATTGAGGGACTTGATAGATACGTAATTTTTCAGTCATATGACCGCCTTTATTTCTACGATACCGATTCAAAGCAACTAAACTTTTCTACGGACAAAGAAAACAACTACAGAATATTCAAGGTTGGTCAGAAAATTTACCTTCAGAAATACGACGGAAGAATTTTCAATCTTGAAAACGGAACAGAAAAATTGATTGCGACCATACCGGAAAACCTCAACGTAAAATTTCTACTTAACATGTTCTCCGTAAATAAGGGACTAGTAGTATTAACACGTACCAAAGGGCTGTACAAAATAGAAGACCGCACTCTTAAAAAATGGAGCATTCCCGCCGATACCCTGCTTCAAAATGCCCGTGTATTTAGAGGTATTCAGTTAAAGGACAAAAGCTTTATGCTGGGAACCATCTCAAAAGGCATTATTTCAATGTCCACTGATGGACAAATTACAGGGGTAATCAATCAAAAAAATGGTTTAAGCAACAACACCGTACTCAATTTGTTTGAAGATGCCGACGCCAATGTCTGGGCAGCCTTGGATAATGGCCTAGATTGTATCAACAGGCAGTCTTACATAAGAGAGTACAATGACCGAGATGGCACTTTTGGTACGACTTACGCCTCCATCATCCACAATGAAAAATTATATATCGGCACCAATCAAGGGCTATTCTATAAAAATCTAGGTTCTGATGAAAGTCTGAAATTTATAAAAGGGACAGAAGGCCAAGTTTGGTCTCTTTATTCCGAAAACGACCAGCTGCTATGCGGACACAATAATGGTGTCTTTAGCATTACTGGGAATACGGCATCATTGGTTGCCCATATTGATGGCGTCTGGAACTTTAAGCCCATACCCAATAGGCCCCACAAACTTCTCATTGGTCATTATTCAGGATTGGCCATATTGGGAAAAGATAAAGGCTCATGGAAACTAGATCACAAAATTAAAGGATTCGAAATTTCATCGCGTTTTGTTGAAATTCTAGATACACATGAAATATGGGTCAATCACGAAACTAAAGGAGTCTATCGCTTAATACTGAACAACGACTTATTGTCTTTTGATTCTGCCACCTTGCTTCCTGACGTTGAAAAAAGCAAAGCTTCTGGAATAGTAAAGGTTAATAATGATTTGCTCTACACAAATCAAAACGGAATTTTCAAACTTCAGCCACGCACAAATAAATTTATAAAGGACTCTATTTTAAGCCCACTCATTTCAAATGGGGAATACCTATCAGGAAAATTAGTGTTTGATCAAAGAGAACGGCTATGGAGTTTTAAACAGACCCATATTGGCTATACCCAAAAAGGTCCGTTGAACAATATGGTAGACTTCAATTCCATTCCCATTGGAAATAATTGGAGAAAAATGACTCTTAGCTTTGAAAATATCTCCCAAATAGACAACAACAAATACCTAATAGGCAAAACAAATGGGTACTTATTAATAGACCTTGATAAGGTTCCAAACAAGCCCCATCAATTAATGTTAGACAAAGTTGGTGTTACGAAAAGTGAAAAGGAGACCAAGTATGTCTCTATACTTAAAAAAGGCCAATTTTCTTACAAGGAATCAACACTTGATTTTCATTATAGCGTTCCTCAATACGGTAAGTACACCAATGTTAGCTACCAATATAGATTAGAAGGACTGGATGATTCGTGGAGCGAATGGAGTCCAAAACCATCAGTAACCTTTGAAAAATTGCCTTTTGGAGATTATGAATTTAGGGTCCAATCAAAAATAGGAAACCATGCTTCACTTAATACGGTACAATACAGTTTTGCTATCGCCCGGCCACTTTACCTCTCCAACTTAGCCCTCTTGGCATACGCCTTGCTCATATTTGGCCTTGGTTTAATAGTCCACAAGTCATATAAGACCTACTATCGTAGACAGAATAAAAAAAATATGCTCGAAAGTCAACGAGAATTGCAGTTGAAGTACATCAAAAGCGAACAGGAAACGACACGACTGACCAATGAAAAGCTTAACCAAGAAATAGAAAGCAAGAACAGAGAACTGGCCATTTCCACCATGAGTTTAGTAAAAAGAAACGAATTACTAAGAAGGGTTAAAAAAGAACTTAAAAAAAGTAACGATCTATTTAATAAGACACATCCGGTAATAAAACTAATAGATAAAAATCTGAACAGTTCAAAAGATCGGAAAATTTTTATGGAAGCCTTTAATAGTACGGATAGGGATTTTTTAACAAGGGCAAAAGAACTGCATCCTAACTTATCTTCCAATGACTTAAAATTCTGTGCTTATTTACGATTAAACCTATCGTCTAAGGAAATAGCACCGCTTCTTAATATTTCCGTTAAAAGTGTAGAAGTACGGCGTTCTAGGCTGCGAAAAAAACTCAATTTAAATAGAGAAACGAAGCTTACAGACTATATTTTATCCATTTAAAAGTTAAAACAAACAAAATTTCACCTCTACATTACCCCTACAAATTACCAAATTCCTTTCTTTTAAACTCATTTTTCTCTTAATTACCCAAACATATAAATCGCCACGAACACCATAAACAGTGGGACTCCCCTAGTGCAATGCAAGTTCGTTTCTATATGTATGTTTTTGTAGTGCCGTATTTCGCTTTTCAAAAGGTAAATCTCTATACATTGGTAACAGCAGAACTCAATGTTCTTGTTTACATAAATATATAACTAGCTAAAATTTCAACTCTTAATCTTGAACAAAACCAACATTCTATGATTATCAAACTATTTAATCCCAGAAAAAAGCTACTGTGTCTTTGGCTTAATGTATTTTCTGCTATAGTCCTCTATTCGCAAGACCAGCAAAAAATAACTGGGTCAGTTCTTGACCAAAATGGAATTCCCTTAGCGGGGGCTTCCATCGTTGCCAAAGGAACCACCCAGGGCACATCTACCGATTTTGACGGTAATTTCTCTTTGAACGCACCCCAAGAAGCCACTACCCTGATTGCATCCTACATTGGATACGCTACTACGGAAGTACCCATTTCAAAAGGCTCTATAACAATTACATTACAGGAAGATTCCAGCCAACTGGAAGAAGTTATTGTAGTTGGGTACGGTACGCAAAATAAAAGTGACGTTGTCAATGCAGTTGCCGTAACCGATGTTGAAAAAGCCCTATTGACCCCTACTTCTGATGTGAACGAAATGCTTAGAGGTAGAATAGCCGGACTTCAAGTAAATGTAGGAGGCGGAACCCTAAGACCAGGTGGCACTTCCGATATCATCTTTAGAGGACAAGGTTCCATTGAAGGTAGTATTAGTGCCATTTACGTTGTTGATGGCATCATTAGGGACGGAGGAATTGAAGATATAGACTCAGATGATATTGAGTCCGTTGAATTCTTAAAAGATGCTTCTGCACAGGCCATTTACGGCTCAAGAGGGGCCAATGGTGTTGTTTTAATTACTACTAAGCGAGGTAAAACCGGAAAAGTAAGCGTAAACTATCATGGTTTTGTAAGCTCAAAAACAATAGAGCGTAATTTTGACGTCTACAACGGACAAGAGTTTGCCCAATTAAGAAGGGAAGCTGCCCGATCTAACATTGCTGATGGCTCCTACCCCAATGAAGAGGATATTTTTTCCGAGCTAGAATTGGCCTCTATAGCCAATAACGAATTCATTGATTGGGAGGATGAATTGGTAAAGAACGGTTATGTTAACAGTCATGCCGTGAGCATTAGTGGCGGTTCAGAATTTACAAAGGTTTTTGGTAGTATAAATTACTTTAAGGAAGAAGGTATTATTCCAACTTCAAGTTATACAAGAAAAACGTTACGATTAAACGTCGATCAAAAAATTAGCAACAAGTTTTCAGTGAATTTTGACTTAAACATTTTGAACGATGATACTGAAAGAGCCGCTAACGTGAACGTAATTACTACTTCCCCACTGGGCAGAGCTTATGACGAAGATGGCAACCTCACCCAGTTTCCAAGCGGTGAGGAATTATCTGCCGTAAACCCCATCTGGAACCTAAGAGAACAAGACAATGATGAAAAAGGGAACGACTATGTAATCAACGTCACCCCCATTTGGCAAATCACTAAAGACCTACAGTATCAATTAAAGACCAACCTTACCAGAAGAACTTCGGAGAGAGGACAATACCAATCTTCACTAAGTTCCGCTGGCGACGATGTCAATGGTATCGCCCGAATAGACAACCGTTTGACAGAGTCTTACTTAATAGAAAACATATTGACCTATAATAAGGCCTTTAACGAGAACAACAAGCTTAACCTAACCCTGGTTCAATCTTCCCAAGAAAACAAATACAGTAGAACCTTTACCGAAGGGCAAGGTTTTTCAAATGAAAGTTTGGGCTATGACGGTATATCTAACGCCGTGGGGAACGTTACAGTAGAACGTGACAAAAACCAGCAAAGGCTGGCTTCCTTTATGGCCAGGGCCAGATACAACCTTAATAATAAGTATCTGCTCACTGCAACAGCTAGGACCGATGGAGCTTCGGTAAACTCGCAAGACAATAAATGGAGCTTTAACCCGGCCGCTTCCGCTGCTTGGAAACTGCATAACGAAAACTTTTTAAGGGATGTCAATGCCATTCAAGAGCTAAAACTCAGGGCTAGTTACGGTTCTTTGGTTAATGATCTTGGCCGTGCCTATACCTCCTTATTTACTGCGGATGGACAAAACTATACTTTTGACAGGGAATCCTTCTCAGGATACTCGCCATCAGTTATTCTCCCTAACACTGATTTGAAATTTGAACGGATAACGACCCTGAACTTGGGACTTGATTTTTCTTTGTTCAATAGAGTCTTAACAGGTAACGTCGATTATTACGATGCTCGAACAACCGACCTGTTACTTAGACGGGGAGTACCTTCCATCACAGGTTACCAATACACCTTTTTTAATGCCGGAGAACTACAAAATACCGGTGTAGAATTAAATCTAACAGCCAATATTATCAATACGGATAATTTTAAATGGTCGGTTTCAACCAATTGGTCAAAGAACAAAAACAAGTTGTTGGAACTTTATAATGATGGCAACGGTAACCCCATCACTGAAGATGACACCTATGGGTACTACGTGGGCCAGCCGGTTGGCGTAATTTACCAGTATGAATTTAACGGCATTTGGCAAGAAGGTGAAGATTTTGCCAACGCCCCACAGGCTAACCCTGAGTCGGCGCTTCCACAAGAAAATTTAAGAGCTGGTGACATCAAAATAAAAGATACCAATGGCGTAGATGAAAATGGCGTCGAAACCGGAATACCGGACGGAAAAATAACCCCCGAAGACCGGGTCTTTAAAAGCCCTAACCCCGACTGGTTCGGTTCATTGTCCACTTCCTTAGCGTACAAAGGCTTTGACCTGTTCGTAGATTTCTATGCGGTTGAAGGTACAGCTAAAGTGAATCCTTTTTTATCCGATTTTAATAACGGCGGAACGCTTTCTGGAAAGCTTAATGGTGTTAAAGTAGATTATTATACTCCCGAAAATCCTTCCACATCGTTTCCTAGACCTGATTTTGATAGTACTCCTCTTTATTTAAATGCCTTGGCAGTAAAAGATGCGTCTTACGTGAGATTAAGGACTGTTAGTTTAGGCTACACATTACCCGATGCCATAACCTCAGATCTAAGTTTAGAGCAGATTAGATTTTATGTTACTGGAACGAACCTTTTTACAGATACTGACTATATAGGCTATAGTCCCGAAGTAAATATTAGAAGTACCTTTTCTAATGCCGACACCGGCTATCCAGATGCAAGAAGTTTCACTTTTGGTGTAAGGGTTAAATTTTAAAAAAATAAGAAATTATGAATACCGAAAAACTATACCTAAAATTAAAGAAGATATTTGCCCTACTAAGCTTAGTCATAATAGCTGTATCGTGTGATGACTATTTAGAGGAGCAACCAAGTACCTTGATTGATTCGGATTATATATACACTACCGAAGATGGTTTAAAATCTGGCGTGGTAAGCTTATATAAGTTCAATAGGGATAGATATGACAACAGTACCGAAGATTTTATGGGCGGCGTGTTAATGTCTTCACGAAGTGATCTTGCCTTTAGTAGAACTGGCTATACCGGATTAATGGGAAGGTATGAAAGAGGTGTTTCCCCTGTAGACCAAGGTGCCAACTTTGTATCTTCTTTATTCTGGAAACACTTTTACAACATTGCCAATAAGGCCACGGAGATTATTAATGCGGCCGAGGGCTTAGAAGATATTGATGAGGAGGTAAGAACCCAAGTTTTGGCCGAGGCCAAGTTTTTTAGGTCAAACTCTTATTTCTATCTATATCGCATGTTCAACAATATCTACGTCACCACCAATACGGTTACAGTAGACAATGCTTTTGACGTTATCAATGACAAGTCATCAAAAGAAGAGATTTTTGCATTGCTGAACAGCGATTTGGATTTCGCCGTAGAGCATTTGGAATGGAACGATACCTTTGGTCGCGTAACAAAGGGTACAGCAAAGCATTTAAAAGCTAAAGTAGCCATGTGGGAAGGTAATTGGGAAGAAGCCAAATACCAAGCCGTTTCCCTTATAGAAGAAGGCCCCCATAGCCTCGTGTCTACAACAGAGGAAGTCTTTTCCGGAGATAAAAACCACGCAGAGGCCTTATTCGTAATACAGTCTCAAGACGATTTATTGGGCGGTGGTGACAATACCATGATCAATGCCAACTATGTTACCCAGTATTTTCAGATTTCTGGAATAGAAGCCAATATAGCACAATCAGGCAGAGGATTCTCAAGAATTCTTCCTAACAAATATTTGCTGGACCTTCTTGCTGAAGACCCCAATGATACCCGGGATGATGATACTTACTTTAGACTAAAATATTATTACACCTCTGGAGATAGCATAAACCAAGAAATAAAAATCTATAAGCCGATTACAGATTTGAACAATCCTAGTGACACCTATACTTCATACTACCAAAGACTTCATCCCTCTTGTATAAAGTTTGCCGAAGAAGACGACAACCCCAATTCCTACCTTCAAAGAAGCAATATAATGGTATACAGGTTGGCCGAAACCTACTTGATAGCGGCAGAGGCCATAATGCGCTCTAGTGGAGACCCCCTACCCTATATAAACGCAATAAGAACAAGGGCTGGAGCAGCTCCTTTGAGCACTGTAAATGAGCAGACCATATTGGACGAACGCGCCCGTGAACTTGCCTTTGAAGGAGAAAGATGGTTTACCTTAAAAAGAATGGGGCAAGAGGTCATTAATAGGCAAATCACGAACTATGCAGGTGATGGTGAATACTTTCCCGCTAACTTGGGAGAAAAAGACCCACGCACAAACTGGAAGCCTTACTACATCAATTTTCCCATAGCACAAATCGACCTTGATTTACTAGGCCCCGGTTACCCACAAAACGACGGATATAATTAAAAGTTCCCCCAAATAATTATTAATTGAGTTGAGTAATTTGGGCATAGGTCTTAAGACCTGTGCCCAAATATTAATGTTTAAAATGCAAAGTATGAGATGTGTTGTTCTATTAATGACAATGATTCTAGTGGGTTCGTGTTCAACCACAAAAAAGACCGTAGATTTTTCACAAAACAAAGTAGTGGCCCACAGAGGAGCATGGAAGGCTAAAAATTTACCGGAAAACTCCATAGCTTCCCTAAAGGAAGCCATCCGAATGCAATATGCAGGTACCGAATTTGACGTACGTATGACAGCAAACGATTCTTTGATAATTACCCATGACCCAGATTACGCAAACCTGGAAATTGAAGAAAGCTCTTATGAAGACCTAAGCAAATTTCCATTGAAGAACGGAGAGATATTGCCCACCCTAAGGCAGTACATTTTGACCGGCCTTGAAAACAATACAAAAACCCACCTTGTGTGTGAAATCAAACCTTCTAAAGATAAGGAAAGGGGGCTTATAATCGCTGAGAAAGTCTATAATATGATAAACGAGCTCAACGCACAACATATGGTGGTGTATATAAGCTTTAGCTATGATATTTTAAAGCGATTGGAAGAACTGAATCCTGAAGTACATACACAGTATCTAGACGGTAGCAAATCTCCAGAAATATTGAAGCGTGACGGCATCGATGGGGCCGATTATTACTTATCCGTGTTTAAAAACCATCCCGAATGGATCATAAGTGCCAAAAAGAACAAAATAGCCCTAAATGCTTGGACCGTAAATGAAGAGGAAGACATGGAATGGTTCTTGAAAAACGATTTTGATTTTATCACCACAAATGAACCCGAGCTCTTACTTAAAAAAACAGCACGACCCTAAAAAACGATATCTTCCCTGAACAACCTAGTTACAACCATTACCTTTTCCCGAAGTTTCTTATCTTGTATACATAACTAAAACCCATGCAAAAGTCCCTAATTTCAAAACAGCTAATACCTCTTATTTTTATTGGCCTTATTACCCTTGGTAGCTGTAATGACAACAACAAGAAAACCATCGATACCGAGGCGGAAGAGGAATCGCCTACAGGCTATACATTGGTATGGGCCGATGAATTTGACGGGAATGGCGAGCCAAATCCTGCCAATTGGGCCTATGAAATAGGTTTTATCAGGAACAACGAAGCACAATACTATGTTGATAATCCAAAAAACATTCGTGTTGAGGACGGCTTTCTTATTATTGAGGCCCATAAGGAAAAGGTAGAAAACGAGGCCTTCATTTCCGAAGAGGACGATAACTGGATGAAAAAGGAGGAGTATGGAAAATATACCTCGGCCAGTATAACCACCAAAGACCTAAACGAATGGAAATACGGCAAAGTGAGCGTTAGGGCCAAATTACCTAAGGGCACAGGAACATGGCCAGCCATTTGGATGCTGGGCAAAAACTGGAAAGAGGTAGGTTGGCCCCAATGCGGTGAAATAGACATCATGGAGCACGTTGGCTATCAAAGCGATTCGATTTTTGGTACGGTGCACACCGAAGCTTTCAACCACATCAAAAAAACCGAAGTAGGCAAATCTGTTTTTATAGAAAACCCTTATGACGATTTCCACGAGTATTCCATTGAATGGACTCCCGAAAAAATTATATTTCTGTTGGACGGTACTGCGTACCATCAGTTTGAAAACCTCCACAAAACCGATGCCGAATGGCCTTTTGACCAGCCTTTCCATTTAAAATTGAACTTGGCCATTGGTGGTAGTTGGGGAGGATTAAAAGGCATTGATGACAGTATCTTTCCTCAGAAAATGATAGTTGACTATGCTAGGGTATACCAAAAATAGCACGTTACGAGTTAAGTAAATCCATAAAAAGCCTCCCCCGAAACTTTCCACGAAAAGATTCTGCTTATATTATTTATTAAACCCTATCCCATTTTCACTGTCTACTGGTTTAGGCTAAAGAGAATATATGGGGAACGGGGAATTAGTAAATACTATTTTTCTATAATGATATTATTTCTAATTCTAATTATTTAGATTCTCTAAACTTTCTTTCCCCTGTATGATCTACACCTTGCTCACGTTCTAACTGTATCATTTCTTGAGGCCTAAAATTTAAAATTAAAGCTCGCCGTGGGCCTTTGGTGCTATTGCCTTTGCTAAAGTGAAGGGTAAAACCATCATGAAATGTGCACCCCCCTGCTTTTAGGGGTACAGGTTTACCATTTTTAGGCCTTATAGCTATTGATAGCGCACCACCCTCTTTACTATGAGTATGTTTGAATAAATGATTGTCATATCTGGGAACAAACCACATACACCCATTTTCTTCATATACGTCATCTAATGCAATCCAACAACTTACAGATCTTTTGTCCGGTAAATCTATCCAGTACGCCGCATCTTGGTGCCAAGGTGTTTCTGTATTTGTAAGGGGTGCCTTATTTATAAGCATGTCAAAATCCAAAGCCATATCGTCGCCTAACAAACTCTTTGCTAATGCTAAGGCCCTTTTATAGGCTTGTTTTTCCAAAAGTTGCGGTTCAATACGGCTGGGAAGCATAATTTGTGTGATTTTCTCAATAGACTCGCCCTGTGCGGTATGGCCTGACAAATCACTTCGTAAACCGGCAGTAAGCTTCTTATTTTCTAAAAGCTTATCGTACAGTTTTCTTATATCAAAAACTTCGTCAATAGGCAACAGCTCTTCTAAAGAAGTAAATCCATTATTTACAAAATCCTTTTTCAACATAGCAAGGTTAAATTTTATTTAAGGATACTTCTAAGGAATCACCCTCCTGTATTAAGGAACTCTTAAAGACATGTCCGTCATTTCCAACTACTCTAACACGAATCTTTTTCCCCTCTCTAAGAACTTTAATATGGAAATCAGCCTTAAAAGCTTTTATATGATTTAGTTCCATCTTATCCCATGTACTAGGTAATCTAGGAGTTAATCTAAAACTCTTTAGACCTATAGGTACAATACCGAACATACCTTCAGTAAAAACACGACAATACAAACCGCTCTCCGCTGATAGGTGCGCCATATTTCCCTCTGGAAAGGCCTCCACTACATAAGGTACTCTGTCTCCTAATAAGCGTTTTTCCGAAAACTCTTTCAATTTTTTCAGTGATTGATCAGTAGCCCCAGCAAGAAAAGTTCCTCTGAGTGCGTATAATGTTCCTCTATCCCAAAAGACTTTGGATATTTCTAAGTTTTTTTCGTTTTTCTCTACATGAACTCCATTATCCGTCCATAACTTTTCAAAAAGAGATTCTATAGTTCCTTCTTTTCTGTCAAAAATTTGCACAACCAACGGAAGACAAATCCAATGTCTTAGGTTTTCATGCTCTTTGTAATATTTGTAAGTTTCCAGACCATCAATAGTTTCCCCAAAATAAGATTCAATGTTCTTTCTTAATTTAACCGCAGCCTTTTTATATTCACGGATTTTACTATTAGATTTTCCTAATGAAAGCCCGAGGTCAACGGCTAGATTTAACGCTCCATAATATAAACAAGATGTAGATAAATTAGCATTACCTGTTTCAATCCTTCCTTCCATTTCATCGGACTCCGAAACTACCACGCCATTTTCATTTAGGTTTCTCCTATTATACTCCAAACACCATTCTATTAAAGGCCACAGCTTTCGAGCACCCTCTTTATCTCCCGATGCCAAGGCAAACTGTGCGGCACCATAGGCTATCATTGCCGCATCACCACGGTCCAAAGTACTGATAAGGGCATCACCTTCCATTTCAAATGAATATCTTATATTTTGATACTCCGGATTAATTTCCTTCGTATACAGGTTGTACATATTCATTGCCGCCCGATTGCCCAAATCATAACCTAGATACGGAAAAAAAGGATTTACGTATTCTGCTTGATCGTTAGCCCAAAAACCAACATAGTAACGCCCACCTCCCGGAGAATGAACCATGCCTAATTTTGATTCGAATATGCTCTCAGAAGCACGAATTTTAGAAAATTCAAATAATGTATTTAAAGTTGAATCTGGTGTTACAAGCTGCAACGAGCTTTTCATTTTATTCAAAAAAATTATACGCTGCTGATAATATTCATCCTTGTGAATAGTTAATTTTGGTTCGTCATTCATCCTTGCGGATACATATACTGAAAATAGATATGATTCCCCTCCAGCTATACGGATATCCTCTGTGAGATTGCTTGTGCCATTTATTTCATATTCTCCCTTCACCCCTCTTAAGTAACGAGTGTTTTGGGTGTTTCTCCCAACAAAATGTACCGTTGAATCAGTAGTATTAATAAGCTCCCATTGTTCAACGAATAGACGTTGGTCCGTTGACGGAAAAAATGTGCGAACCAAAGCTACTCCCTGTTCGGGCTCATGCTCTATTACCAGTGTTCCGTTAATTCTAACATTTCTGACCGCGCCTGGTGTATAAATTTTTTCTTTCAATATTAATGTAGGTAAAATATCATCAGAAAAAGTATGGGATAAATAAGCCCGGTAATGCTTCCAATCCGGGTCATTGGTTTTAATAAATGTCCTTAGTTGAGGAAAAAATACCTGCCTTGAAACCGACAACTGTTTTTCCTTATCTATACTATAGGAAACTATGGCCGATACACGTTTACCAGACATTTCAATATTATCGTCATACGGTATATTTTTTCCCTCGGAAAGATTTAACTTAATCTCATTCTTATTTTCTATTGTCCAATGTTGAGAAAATTGAGCAAACTGAAATTGAACAACGAGCAGAAAAACCAAGGTCACTAAATTATTATTCATCCTAACTATATTATCTATATTGAATTATTTTATTTCCAGTAACATCCAATTATTGTTTACCACCCCATCAAGTACATTTTCAATACATAAATTCCAACTAATAAAACCCACAATATTTCCGTCTTCACCAACATGGTCATCACTTGGAGCTAATGGTTGGCCAGTATCCGCATTATAGTTCTCATGGGTAGTTTTGTACTTTTTAATATCGGTCAATAACAAATTGCCCACCGTTTGTGCCAACCAAGCCACCTCATGGTCATATCCATAATTTTTTAATCCTATTGAATAGATATAATTGGCTATAGGCCATACAGGTCCTTGCCAGTTTGAAAAGGGTACAATAATATTCTTGTTGTTATAATCAGGGTCTTGTGCAGAAAGAGTTCTAAAGCCATACTTCGCCTTCATATGATTCTCATTTAACAAATAAGTCTCTATCATTTTGCTCGCGTTGGGTTTTGAAACAATGTTGGTCACCAATGGTAAAAAAGAGGAAAACGTAACCCTTTTATAGAAATCACCTGTTTCTCTATCTACCGTATAAAAAATTGAATCGTCTTCTGACCATAGGATTTTATTAATGGCCATCTTTAGTTCTGCAGCTTTTTGTTCATACAAAATAGCGTCTTCCTTAATCCCTAGCTTTTTTGCTATTGCAGACTGAGCCAAATATTCTTTGTATTGCCATGTGCTTGCATCCGGAGCCAAAAAAGAACGTTTATCTTCTATGAAATAATTAAGCGCCGGGTTATTGTCCGCTCCACTCTGCATGGCTATATCCCAGAAAAATAAACCGGTAACACTATCTCTCTGTGTTTTCTCTCTATACTCCAAAACCCTTTTAATCTGATTATAGTGAGGTTTTATCCATTCAAAGTCATTCAACTTTTTAGAGGCCAGGTAGACTCCTTGAGACAAAAAAGGTTTCATTGCAAACTTCCCAAATATAGGGCGAGGTCCGTTTATTGTTGCGCAGCCGGATACATAGCCCTCTTCATCAATTCCCTTTATTAAATTCAACGCCCAAAACTTTAGATATTCAGGTTTATCTTTACTAACAAAATAATTGCCCATAAAAAACCCATCCCAATCCCACATTTGTTTATAGAATCCGGCCGGTATCAGGTATGGATACTCTAAATAGCCTTCTGCTGGCTGTATGACCTTATTGCTTAAATGCTTGAAATTTTCATTTAAATGCGAATAGATATTCTTCAGTTCTTGCTCGTTAGAAGCAGATAATGCTATAGTTTCTTTTTGCGCTATATGCTTTTCGGGTTTTTCTCCACAACCGTTTAATAGTATTCCAAATACACAAAACATTACAAACAATGTGGAAGCATATATTCTTTGTTTGACCAAATCTGTCTTTCTATAGCGTACACTCATATTTATATCAACTTTATTTTAAAATTCTATCGAAACCTGTTTATTACAGCTTCTAAATTTTTCACAACTGCAGGATTTTCATCAGCTATATTTTTTGTTTCCGATACGTCATTATCAAGATTATACAACTCAATACTAGTTGAATCAGTCTTAGAATCTTGGATAGTTACCAGTTTATAACTTCCTGAACGAACTGCATGTCTTGAAATACTTGTCTTAAACTCCCAATACAAAAAAGGATGTTGTTTTTGTTGGTCAACATCACCCAACAAAGTAGGCAAATATGATATTCCATCCGTTGACATGGGTATCTCCTGCCCTGACAATTCACATGCAGTTGGCAAAAAATCCCAAAAAGTTGTTACCTGCCCCGTTTCTCCCGCCTTGATCTTTCCTGGCCACCTTGCTATAAACGGCACTCTAATGCCACCTTCGTATAAATCTCTTTTCATCCCCCTTAGTTGCCCATTACTGTCAAAAAAATTCAATCGCCAACCGCCCTCTTGGTGCGGTCCATTATCGGAAGTGAAAACGACAAGTGTATTTTCTTCAAGATTATTTTTCTTCAAGAATTTCAATATTTGTCCCACATAAGTATCCAACCTGGTTATCATTGCTGCTCCAGCTTTTTTTTCTGAAGGCCATGGTTCTTTATCGTAAATTCCAAAATCCGGTACTTCCATACCGTGCTCATCAATTAAAAAACTTTCATTGTTCGCATGGGGTATGGTGTAAGCGAGGTATAGAAAAAAGGGGGTATCCGCATCCTTTTTTATAAAATCCAAAGCCTTTTGAGTAAATAAATCATTAGAATACTCTTTCTTTTCTACAGCGGCATTACCAATACCTACAGCGTAATTGGTACTATCTGAAACATAAATCACCTTATTTTGTAAAGGGAACTTTTGGCCATTCTCCATAAGATAGTCCGGATAATAGTTATGTGCCCTAATCTGATCATAGTATCCAAAAGAGTAGTCAAATCCTTGTGCATTAGCATAACCAGTTGTACCTACATTGCCCAAACCCCATTTCCCTACTACTCCTGTTCGATAACCTGCATTCTTAAGTACCTCGGCTACGGTAAGATCATCATCTTTTATAGGCTTTTCCATAGATTTTATTGTTGTATTACCCATATGCTGACCAGTCATGAGACTATTTCTAGATGGTGCACATACCGTAGCACCTGCATAGTGTTGGGTAAAACGTAATCCTTGAGAAGCCATACGATCAATATTTGGTGTTACCATCGTTTCTTGACCGTAACATCCTAGATCTCCGTATCCCAAATCATCTGCAAGAATGAAGATAATATTAGGCTTTGACCCCTCTACTTGCCCGTACACAGAACTCGTAGTTTTGCTTGAACAAAGACAAGCCATAATCACTATGTATACAAGAATTATATTTTTCATACTAATTTTTTAAAGGAGCAACCAATTTTTCAAAAGGCAGAAAATCTTTCATTTTATCGGTTTTATATTTTACGTTCAATTGATTCTGAATCTTTCTATAATAGTATTCTATCTTCACAGTATGTTTACCTTTAGATAGCTTTATCTGAAAATCCTCAGCCACCTTACTTAACTCACTTCCTTTAGCTACGAGGTTGTCATCTATGAAAATATTGCAAAGACCATCATCTGTGGTAAGTCGCAAGGTGTAATTCTCATTCTCTGGAATATATATTTGTCCTTTAAGTCTTACCGCATAAGGATTGTAAAGTCCATAAAATCTAGTATCTATATGCCCATCTCTTTCTACTTTGGCAAAGAGTTCTCCATTTATTTTATCTAGACGATTACTACTCATAAAGCCTGTGACACCCTCTCTAACCACATTCAATCCCGAAAAATCTGGTACACTTTCCCAACCTTCCTTGGGAATGGGACTAAATACTTCATACGAATAGGCTGGCTCTATTTTTTGAAAGTACTCCTGCTGAGGATGCCCCAGTGGTGCTCCTGAACTAGTAAAGGCCTGCACGGTAAGAACTCCACTTTCTTTAAGTTCAATGGAATCTTTATATGACTTTGCTTCTCGCATTTTAGGCAGATTCCAAGAGTCCGAATAGTGCCATTTGAAATCCACTTTCTCCTTTGACTCAAACTTTATTGTGATTTTTTCGGTAAATCGTTGGTCTTCTTCATTTGCCAGACCACTTACTTTTGTTTTTACTGGATTAAAAAGACTAGAGTACAACTGATCTGTATTTTCAAGTGTTTTTAAAAAGTTATTGTAATTCGTATCTATATGCCCGTTCCAAAGATGAGCGGCCAATACTGGTACTCTCTTTCTTAAAACAGGAATAACCTTGAAGTGATTTTGCTCCCAGAAAGAGATCTGTCCTCCCATAATTCCTTCATCACTATCCACCTCAATATCTTCTATAGAATCATTCCAATGCGACCATTTTTTCAGATTCCAATCATATGCTTTTCTAATCGTTGGGGCAAAGTTCATAGCCCCTACCATATACCATGGCACCCATGTAGAGTTGACAATTTTATAACCGTTGTCCAATAAGTTTTGAGGATGATTATACGTAGTATTCCAAACGATAATCATAATATCCTTATCCACCGTAACATGTTTGGACCCCGTACCATGAAAACCTTCCCAAATAATAGTCTTTTTCCCCGTTGCCTTTACCATATGGTTCATTCGGTTTATAAAGTGGCAAAAAAGTTCGTTTGCATCCCCATTGGCCGCTTCCTTTAAGTTGTGTTTTAAGGTATACTCATCGTATTCCGGGACCTTTTTTAAGTTTTCCAAATACACCTCATCACCACCAACATGTATATATGGACTCGTATAAAACACCTCAGCAACTTCATTAATAATTTCGTTCATAGCCGTGTAAGTAGATTCTTTGGCCATATTAACCACATATAACGGTTTTGCCTCGTTAGTTTGCTCATCTACGCTTCCAAAAACTTCGGGATAAGTACTCCACAAAATACCGGAATGACCAGGAACCTCAATTTCAGGAATAACTGTTACTCCCCTATCCTTTGCATATTCCACTAGATCTTTCAGTTCTTCTTTGATATAGAACTCTCGACTACCATCCGAATTTGTTTTATTTACTTTTGAAAATTTTTCCAAAGGAAATGTAAACCGCTTGTTATCCGTTAAATGAAGACTTAGATACTTTATTTTATAAAGCCAAAGCAAATCTATGGTCTCTTTAATAGTTTCTATAGGATGCCAGAACCTAGCGAGATCTAACATTACAGACCTAAAGTCAGAATTGGGACTATCCGTAATAGAAACTCTTGGTATTACACTTCCACCCTTAGAAACCCTAACCAATTGTACTAAACTAGCAATAGCATTGGCCACCGCTTCATAATTTTGCCCTTCAACTTCAATTTTCCGGCCTATCCTAATCGTATGGGTGTTTTCATTTAGTTTCTTGTTAATGCGAAGAAATATCTTACTACTATTATCCGAGCCCGTTCCCAGTTTCAAGTCTGAATCAGAAATATGATTTACATAATTGACTAATATTTCAGCTAGTGGTTTTAATTCAGATTGATCAGCATGAACTAGAATTGGCCCGCTTAATTTAAAATAGCCCTTTGGTTTGGTAACTTCTTTAGGGCTAGGAACCAAATTCAAAATTTCATTATGTGAATTTGTCGTTTGAGCTTCTCCAAAAAGAGTCCCAAAGAGCAAAAAGAATAGACTTAAAAAGAATGTGTTTTTCAGTATCATGTTTTATTTTTTGAACAAGTGAGCATACTCTGTTTGTAACCTACGGGCTACATCTATAGTCTTACCCATAGGGGCAGTAGGGTATATTTGATGAGAACGAGTCCACTTATAATCCATCTTCCTTACTTCTGCGTCAAAGGCCTTAGAATCAAAATCCATACCCATGGTCAAGGATTTTTTTAAGTAGTTAACAAATAGCTCCCATCTAGGTTTATAGTACCCACTAAAAAGACCATTCCACTGTTTACCCGCATAATCCCTTAGTCCACCCTCTGGATAAGGCTGCCAAATTGTAATTATGGTTCTCGCATTCCATTCATAGTATGATTTCTCTTCAGAGGTAGCACCCCAACTTTTGGCATCTTCCAACCATGTTCCTAGTAAGAAGTTTTCATTAGTTCCGGTAATGGCCTCGAGATCATCCAATAACTTAAACAAGTGCAGAGCACTTTTGTTAAGCCTTTGCAGGTCCTTTTCTTGATAGGACACACTTAAATCATTGATATATTTATGCGTTAGACTAAATAGCAATTCTCTATATACATTGGTAACATCAAAATTATAAGTTTCAACAGCCTGTAGTTCATCTGCTGCATCAAGCAGAAAATTACCAGCCTTGGCCAATTTGTAGACATCAAAATCCCATGCAAATGGGTCTTCTTCAGTTATTTTAAAATCTTTTCGTACATGCCTAATATCTTCTTCACTACCTGCCTCAAAAATCATCAATCTTGGGGTAGTGATCAATGGAGACCACATAGTTCTGGTTCTTCCGTAAACCGACTCTTCCAAAAGTTTCCAGGCCTCTTTTATGGATTGATTTTTTGTTCCGTAACGGACTGCAGCATAATTCTCAACCCACTGTTTTACGTTAACCCTTTCAGTGTTCCAAGCCTTTTCAAAAATAAAATCCTGTACTATGGGGTTATAGCCCAAACCTTCTGGAATTACTCCAATACCCTTAAGATTGTTATCTATTTCCGATGTAAAAGCTACTTGAAACTGTCTCTGCATCTCTTCAAGATCACCGCTCATATTTACTTTCTGATCTTCATTACATATTACATTCCATATCCAAGGTTGCCCAAAAAAGGAATCGGTTTTGTTCCATGTTGGATTTTTTTCTCCATAAAGATCTAGTACCAAGGCCTTGTTTTTTGGAATTCCGTTTAAAAACGCCTCCCCTCTTTCTTTAGTCCAGAATTGTTGTCTGAAAAAAAAGAACCAACCTTGTAGAACCCATGTTGCTTTGGGATCAGCTTGGGCCATAGAGCTATAGACACTTTCGCTAACTTGTTTTAAGAATTCAGGATCTTTAGAAGGAGGATCTACCTCTATAAAACAATCTGCATCATACAGATGGTCTGTTCCATAAAATTCAGTCTGTTTCTTTATAAATGCTGTTCCTATTTTTTGAAAAAGTTCATCTGTTGGATCCAAGAAATAGGTTCCCTCCACACCGGCCCAGTCTTCAATTTGAAAAATATTGGCATCAGGATATAGTTCTTTTAGTGCCTGAGGAACGTGACCCGTAAATGCCTGAAGTACAGGTTTCATCCCAAGGGAACGCATTCTTTTCAATATTTTTAACTGCAACTGCTTTCGTTGCTCGATCCAATTTTGAGGTAAAGGCCCTCCCATACCATCAATGTTACCCATCCAACCCCATGGAAGGTGAGCAGGTCCTACAAAAAAGTCATCAATTTGTCTTTGCCCCATTCCAAGGTCTTTAAAAACTTCTTGCCAAACCGCTTCTTGCCCAATCATAGCCAAAGGCATATTTACACCCTTAAGAGCCATATAATCGATCATATCTTCCCACTTATCCCAATTCCACCATGGCATGGTATAGCCATAAGTGCAATAATTGAATAAATAGCGATAATCAAAGGGAGTCTCTTTTATAATTTTAGAGGTTAGTCTTGGAAGCCTTTCCGGTAAATTAAGTTGGTTGTAGTTTAACGAAATTTGGGCATGACAGTAATTTTTTAAATACCAGTCAAGACCAGATGCCATTGCCACTGCACTATTTCCAGAAATAATGATTTTGCCACTTGTTCCATTTTCTATTTCAAAAATATCTTTGTTTTCAGATGCAGTTATTTCCTTAAAAGCGAAAGATGTGATATGCTTGGGCAAAATGCGACTTAAAATACCATATGCGGCGTGTTCCGCATCTGAATTTCCAACTTGACCATAAGTAGTAATAGTAATTAACAGTAATAGTGCACTAACGAATTTTCTCATAAACTATAAAAACTTTAAAGCTATAGGCTTTGTAATAATGGCAATTTGGATACCCACAAACATTAAATCATTACAAAAGGCTCATTGACAGGCAACATAATATAAGTTGGGGAACCCCATGCAACAAGCCTTCTCAACTAACTAAACAAAAACACTAATAACTGAATAGAACAGGACCGTCTTGAATGGTCGGTTCCATTTTTACCGTAGGAGCATTCTTAGCAAACCACAATGGGTCTCCAAATACGTTATCAACTATATTCACTCCCTGAATAGCAGCTTCAAAATTGGCCTGATTGAAGTTTTGCATAGTCTCACGTGGATATCCGATTCGTACAGGGTACCCCTTTTCTTTGTTTATTCCTATGTCAAAAAAGTCCAATTTGGGAAACCCTGTTCTTCTAATCATTGAGAAGGTGTTTATACTTTGACCAAACTGAGCTATATATCGTTGGGTAATAATTTGCTCCAAAGCATTGGATGGATTAAAAATCACATCGGACGAAGTCAAATAAGTGTCAATCATAACTGGATCAATTTCTAGTTGTTCCATATGCGCCTTAATACCATCCTGATATGCCTGAGCTGCCGAAATCCCTGTCTCAATACCTTTACTGGCTGCCTCTGCCTTAATGAAGAGCAACTCAGAATAAGTCATAATAAATCTCTCTTGAGCTGTGGTATAGGTTTGGGATAATTGGCTTACCGAATCCAATGCAACCCTTGTATAACCACTAGGGTTCTCTTCATCAAAAGCGGGAGGAACGCCAGTGTATGTCTCACTGTCCGAATAACCCGGTGCCGGATCAAGAAACACCTTAATTCTTGGATCTTGAAGATTTCCAAGAGTATTGACAAAACCGGTAACAGCTATAGGTGAATTAGCGCTATTCTCGATATATTGAGCAAAAGGGTCTGAATAAGAACCAATAGTTGCCTCCCATGTCATACCAAAATTATCCTCGTTTCCTTCTAATAAAGGGTATTTTTGTGCATTCCCGAAAATGGTCTCCAATTTGGGTTTTGCAAAGCCGCTATCCACATCCGAAATTCTTAAAAGAATTCGAACTTGTAAAGAATTAGCGAATTTCTTCCATTTTAGTAAATCGCCGCCAGCATAAGCATCACTTTCTCCGTTTAGGGCTACACTAGCTTCACCGGACAAATCAAAGGTCTGGTTTGCTTCTTCTAAAAGACCCAATACCGATTTTAAAATTTCCTCTTGTGTATCAAACTTAGGCTTGTTATACCTTTCTTCCTCCGATATTTCACCGAATTGGGCATCTGAAAAGGGAATAGGGCCCCAAAGTTCGGTCATATTACCATATATCCATGCCTTAAGGGTCAACGCCACTGCCTTATAGTTAGGTTGCGGAGATTCTTCTGTATTATCAAGAATCCTTTCGATTAGAGGTATGGTCTGGGTAACCAAATTTTGGTAGACCCAAAAATCATTAATATCCTCTCTTGGATTAGAAGCTACAAAATCAGTAGGGGCCGTTGTATTGGTGTAATACTGTACCCATTTGGCCGCACCTTTGTTATTACTATTAATATTGTCTAACAATTCTCGAGCAGCAAGAATCTGGGCTCCCAATAATAAACTTTCGTTACTACCTACTACTTGTGCATTGGGGTTTGTATTTATTTCCTCGAAATCATCGGTACAGGCCTGCAGTAAAACCATTGTAAGACCGACCATCACTATATACTTTATATATTTCATATCGCTATATTTTAATTCTATTAGAAACTAACGGACAAATTCATTCCAAAACTCTTTGTGTTGGGCAAAGACCCCGTTTCAAAACCAGAGCCGTTATTGAGGCTTCCCATATTGGCCGTTTCAGAATCTATACCGTCTAAATTGTTCTTGATCAACCAAAGGTTTCTACCTATTAGGGAAATATTTACATCGGCCAATCCTAACTTTTTAGTAATCTTACTATCTAACCGGTACCCGATAGAAAGTTCTTTTAACTTAATGTTCGTAGCATCTCTCATTAAAGCCGATGTAGGATAATTAAAGTTGGCATAAAGGTCTTGTGTACTAATTGCCGTGGTATTTGGCTGACCGGTTTCTACATCTATTCCATCAAAAATAAAGCTTCCTCCATCATCTGTACTTTCTCTTACGGCTACACCATTAATGTTATCACCAGCACTATCCGGGTTTAATCCGTTCAAAGACATATACTGGTAAGTAGTAGAAATAATCTTTCCTCCATACCTGAAATCAAAAAGAAAATTAAGATTGAAGTTCTTGTAATTAAAACTGTTCCTGATACCTCCTGTCCAATCTAAAGGAGCCGAAACACCAAGGTCTCTAGTCCCTCTCCACTGGTTGTGCATAGGAAAGCCATTTCGGGTAAGCACCTTACCAGTTCCATAAATATTGTTCTCTGCACTATATCCGAAGTTATTGAAATCATCTGCCATGTTGGGAACATTGGCCAGAGCATCTTGGGTGTCCCTGAAATATTCAAACCCAACAATATGTCCATAGGGCTTACCATTTGTAGCCCGTATTTCTGGGCCGAACCAAGCGGCTATATGTTTAAAATCAACCAAGTCTTCGGGAAATCCTGAAACACTACCCCTGTTTCTTGACCAGTTCATGTTCAAGTCCCACCTAAAATCTTTGGTTTCAATTGGGGTTACATCCAATTTAACCTCTATACCCTTATTGGTAATAGTTCCTGCATTTATAAATGCGAATCTTGCCCCACGTTCCCATGCATTTTCTACTCGAATAAGCTGATTGCTAGATTCATTATTATAGTAAGCTACATCTAGCTTCACCCTAGAATCGAACAAATACAGTTCTCCTCCCACTTCAAAAGATGTTGATTCCTCCGGAATTAAAGTAGTAGCAGGTATTACATTATCTATACCTGCAACAGGTTGTCCATTAAAGGCATTGGAACTACGAGTAATAAACCTATCTAACGCATAAGGCTGCGTATCATTACCTACTTTTGCCCAGCTTGCCCGTAATTTACCATAACTAAGAATCTTATTCTTAATATTAAGGGCATCAGTAAAAATAAAACTGGTTGAAGCTGAGGGGTAAAAGAATGACCAATTATCCTTTGGCAAAGTAGAAGACCAATCATTTCTCCCCGTAAATGTTGCAAACCAATAATCATTAAAATTGAATTCTACCGAACTGAAAACACTATTGACTTCCTTTTCAGATTTTGCATTATTAACCGTAGCAGGTTTGGCCGAATTGCCCAAATTATAAATTTCTCGCACTAATAAGCCCCCATCTGTAGATGCGAATTTACTTTTACTCTTTTCATTTCTGGTGGCGGCCCCCATCATGACATTCACATTCAGGTTCTTTAGTACATCATGGTTTAAGTTTAACCTTAGGTCTGCGTTTACTTCTTTATTAAGGTCAAGTCCTTCTTGATAACTACCATTATTGAAAAGATGTTTGGCTTCTATTCTTTCATATTCAGTAGTATTGGTATCCTGAAATACATTGGCCTGAATAGATGCCCAATCAGTAACTGCATAATCCAACCCAACGTTAAAACTGAATCTTGTTCGTGTCAAAGGATTGACATTTTCATACAGGTCCCAATAAGGGTTAGGGCCATTTTGATAGAAACTTTTTTTATTGCCAAATTCATCCTTATAGTCCCTTAAATCTCTTATATCAATATTAGTAGGAATAAAAAGAGCCTGCCACATTCCCCCACTCCCAAAACCATAGTTGGTCCTGTTATCACTGTTCATTGTTGACCCTGTTGCTACAAAATTCAGACTAAGCTTCTCTCCCAATCTAAAGGTTGAATTAAAACTTCCGGTAATACGCTCAAGTCCCGTATTGGGAGTGATGCCCTTTATATCTTGGTGCCCCAAGGAAAGCCTTGCATTAGATGATTCAGTTACATGGGTAAGTGAAAGGTTTTGCTGATAGGTATGCCCCGTCTCAAAGAAATTATCCAGATTTTTTGCGCCATATGGCAACCAAGGCTTTACAACAGCCCCTCCTGTTTGTGGGTCCCATTGAGAAACAGGCTGACCAAGGTATTCCGGACCCCATAACCGAGTTTCAGATTCATTAATTCCAGCACCGTTTCCGTCAACATACGAATATTCGCCATTGTTACCCTGACCATATCGTAATTGAGGATCGGGTAAAATTAATGCAGACTGAAAGGTAGTTGTAGAACTTATGTTCACTCCCCAGCCCTTTTGACCCGATTTGCCCTTTTTGGTTGTAATCATAATAACCCCATTGGCTCCTCTTGCCCCATACAACGCAGTAGCACTTGCCCCTTTTAGAATACTGATATTTTCAATATCACTGGGATTAATATCTGATAATGGGTTTCCCAAATCTGATTGCCCGGTTGAAGATGTAAACAAACTTTCTGACAATGACCTATTGCTCAACAGCGGTAATCCATCCAGAACATATAAAGGTTGGTTATCCGAAGAAAGAGAGGTTACCCCCCTAATAAGAACTCTGGGAGATCCATCTACCCCATTAGAAGAACCAGAGACCTGAACCCCTGGTGCCTTAGCGGAAAGATTTAAAAGAACATTTGGTTCTCCTGTAGAATTTATCTCCTCTGCCGATATTGCATCTACTGCATAACCAATAGCTTTTTTTTCCTTTTTAATGCCAAGTGCCGTTACCACAACCTCGGACAACTCACTTGTATCGGGTTCCAAAGACACCGAAAGTTCCGTGCTGTTAGACACCGTTTTTTCAAGGTTGCTGTACCCTACATAGGAAAATACCAGAATCTGACCAGGCTTAACTTGTATAGCATACTTTCCATCCAAATCAGTTAATGTACCAGACTGTGTATTTTTAACATACACATTTACATAAGGCATGGGCATATCAAACTCATCTACTACCACACCTGTAACCTCTAATTTATCTGAGGCTTCTTCCTGCGCAAAAATGTTTTGCACAAAAATCAACTGGCAAAATATCAGTGCCAGCAAAAATTGTTTTTTGGTTTGTTTGTTCTTCATACTTGGTCTTATTTAAGTTATCTGTTAGTCATTTATAACCCGTTAATAAATGTTACCCATGTTTATTTATTGATTGAGCTTTTAGACGATCTGAAATTAAAATGAAGAAGTCTTTTGCACTGATAAACAAGTATCAAATACTGATAAAATCGTATCAAACAGCCTTATTACAAGATATTTACACAATCATTTCGTTAAAACTGTAAAAAAAGAAGAAGGAATTGATGTAGACTAACCTTTTCTATATACCCGAATTGAGAATAAAAACTAAATTGATTTGAAGAAAGAAATAATAAACTGTTTGTAAGCCTATTACCAAAACTAAGTTTGATATTAGAGTAGAATACCCTAAGTAAAAAGGTGACCTAATAACTTTAAGAACAAGAGACAATAGTAATCTTTACTTCTTTATTAGGATTGTAAATATTCCTTAGGGCTGCACCCATAGGTTTCCTTGAAACATCTAGAAAAATAACTGGGTTCTTTAAACCCACAAAGAAATGCCACTTCGGAAATTTGCAATTTGTTTTCTTCCAATAGCTGTACCGCAAATTTTAACCGTATAGATTTAATGAAATTATTAGGTGTTAAACCGGTGAGCGCTTTCATTTTTCTAAAAAGCTGAGCCCTACTCACCCCTATTTCAGTTGCCATGCGTTCTAAAGTAAGATTCTGGTCTTGAATATGCTCTTCTATATACTGTTTTAACTTTAACATAAGAGTTTCATCTACTGAGGTAACGGTAACTCTTGATGGCTCCAATATCTTTTCATTTTGAAAAACCAATCTTAGCTTTTCCCTGCCTTTAATCAGGTTTGCTATAGTAGCCAGAACAATATCCCGGTTAAACGGTTTGGTAAGATATACATCCGCACCAGATTGTAAACCGCTTACTTTTTGAGAATCAAAAGTTTTAGCGGTGAGCAATATTATTGGAATATGACTCGTATCAAAATTGTTCTTTACTTGTTTACAAAGTTCTAACCCACCCATTTCTGGCATAACCACATCGCTCAAAATTAAATCCGGTATCTCATCTTTAATCAGCTCAAAACCTTCAATACCATTGGTAGCCGTAAATACATTGTAATGTTGCTCTAAAATATCTTTTAGATACATTCGCAACTCGTCATTATCCTCAACAATTGCGACGCTATGTTTCTTATCGTTAACAATTGTATTTTCTGTGTCCCTCAGAATTAATGTACTTGGCTTTTCTAACTCCTTATCTTCAGTAGATATAGGTTGATTCCCAACTAAAGAAGTACTGTAAATATCCTCATTTTTAGGAAAAACTATAATGAATGAAGTTCCCTTATGCCGCCTACTTTTAATTAAAATTGTACCTGAGTGTAATTCGGTCAGCTGCTTTACCATATAGAGCCCTATTCCTGTTCCAGAATTTATAGTATTATCCTGGTAGAATCGAGTAAAAATTTCCTCAAGGTTACTTTCCCTTATCCCTGTACCGTTGTCCACTACTTTTATGTATATATGGTTTTGCAATTCTTCCAACTTATCAGTTCCGCATATAACCTTATACCTATTCAACTTTTTTGTTTTCTGAGGATTAAAACATCTTAAAGAAATTCTCACCGTTCCCCCTGCAGGAGTTGCTTTAAAAGCATTAGACAAAATATTGTAAACTATCTTTTCAATTTTATCCTGATCATAATACATTGGCAATTTACTGGATGGCAATTTTACCTTGAACCTTATCTTTTGTTGAACGGAATGAAAAGCAAAAGACGCCGTAATAGATTCGATTGTCTGAACTATATCCGCGTGAACTACCTTAAGTTCCAGTTTTCCATATTCATACTTTCTAAAGTCCATTATTTGATCAATCAATCTTTTTAGCCGATCTACATTGTTGTTCAAGACATTAAAGAGTTCGGGTTTTTTACTATAAATTTCCTTGTGTGACATCAAGGTTTTTATAGGATCTATTATCAAAGACAAAGGTGTTCTAAGTTCATGTGATAAATTGGTAAAAAACACTAGCTTAGATTCATAAAGATCTTGCAGATTTGCCTGTTCTATTTCTTTAATTTTTAATGCGTTGTTCTTATTATGATTCTTTATCAAAATACGAGTGAAAGAAGCTATAATAGTCAAAGTTAGCAGCACCCAAAATAACATCATATACCATGTATTATACCATGCCGGGAGTATCTCTAGGTCTATAGTAAGTGGAACTTTGTTCCAAACCCCATCATTGTTAGTGGCCATAAGTTGAAAGCTATAAATTCCTTTGGGCAAATTACCATAATTGATTGAACGCTTGTTTTTGAGTTCAATCCAATTATCATCAATCCCTACCAACTTGCATTTATAATGATTACTTAATGGATGTAATAAATGTAAAGACGCAAACTCAAAGCCTACTGTGTTCTGTTTTGAAGATAACGTTAGTGACCTAGTATAGGTAACTTCTTTATCTAAAACGTCATTGGCCACATTGTTATCCAACAATTTTCCGTTTACATATATTTTTGTTAAAACTATGTTAGGCTTAAAACTACTTTTTTCAAAATTTGAAGAAGGGTCGTAAATATTTAAACCATTGGCGCCTCCAAAATAGAGTTTCCCTTCGCTATCTTTATGAATAGCATTACCATTAAATTCTAATGATTGTAAACCATCTTTAATTCCAAAGTTCTCAATTCCTCCAGTATTAAAATCGTATGAGAACAAACCATTATTAGTACTTGCCCATAAATGGTCTTGAGTTCTATTATAAAGCAAACCATAAACGTAGCTATTGGCAAGGTTAGATGGGGCATTGATTCTATTTGCAGAAAAAAGAGGGGCTATTTGCTTTTTTTCTAAATCAATTTTACAAACTCCAAAGTTAGTGCCGGCGAGAATGGTACCATCAACAATTTCGGTAAGAGAATAGACCCCATAATTTTCAAAATATTCTTTGTAATCTGACGCTACTGTTATCCTTTGAAAATTTAAAGATTTACCTATATACTCGGAAAACAAGTATGGATTATCGTAATCATTTAAGTCCAAAAAAGCAACGGTCCCATTTAATGTTCCCATCCATATCCTTTCATTACTGTCCAACAACATTGAGTATACTATTCTCTTATCTAAGATAGTCTCAATGTTGGTATTAGTTATTTTTCTTAGATTTTGCTCGCCAGTATATATATAAAGACCGCTTGAAGTACTAATCCATACATTACCAACTTTATCCTCCAAAATATGATATACTTCTTCTTCATGAAGTAGAGAAGGTTTCACTTCATTGAAATATGCCTCAATATCTGAGGTTTTCATATTGTCTCCATCTAAAATATAAACCCCTTCTTGCGTTCCTACCCAAATATTGTCATTGGTATCCTCAATTATGGATCGAATTTGTCCCATCCGGCCATTTTCATCCGGATGAACATTTATGGAAAACTCATTTTCATTTACAAAAAGTCCATTCCCTCTTGTCCCTATCCAAAGTCTACCATTTTTATCTTTAAGTATAGAATGAACATTGGATACATCTTCTTTTTTGGTGGAACAAGTTAAGTTTTCAATCAATTGGAATCTGTTGCTTTCTGCAACTAACGTGTTTACCCCAGCATCGCTTCCAACCAATATCATACCGGATTCATCTTCACAAAGAGTTCTAATAAAATCGTTTTTTAAAACATTTTTTTGACCAATCTCAAACCTATAATTTTGCCATTGAGCAGTTCGCTTAACATATGAAAACACACCATTGCCCTCTGTCCCCAACCAAACAGTTCCTCTAGAGTCTTCCAAAACCACATTCACCCTTTTCGTTGGAGGCCAATTGTTATATAATTCTGCAATAGGACTTACAACAATTTCATGATTACCGTCAATTGATTGTACCTGTATATCTATAAAGAAAAAACCCCTTTTAGTAGATAAAAGAATATGCTTACTCTTGGTTACATATACAGAATATACATCAGTAAGCTCTTGATTTTCATAAGACAAGACGAACTTAACCGCTCGGTTTTCATTTTCCAAAAGCGAAAAAATCCCATATTCGGTGTTCACAATAACTCCTTGGGAAGAGTTGACTATATCGGTCACTCTTATTTTTTCTATTTTTCTCCCTTTTATGAATAAAGGAATTTCTCTAGCTTGAAATAAACTGTCCTTTTCTGTGAATAATAACCCGCCTCCGGTTCCAATCAACAACCTATTGCTGGAGAGTTTTAATAATGACGTAATATCATTACTTAACTCTTTATTTGTATTTGATGGAAAGAGCTGTTGAAATACACCTGTCCTCGTGTTCAAAAAATTAACGCCTCTTTTGGTTCCAATTACCAATTCGTGACCATATCTTATAATATCTGTTACCCATGGATTACTTAGCCCTTTATTATCGCTAGATGATGCTGAATAGACTTCTGCATCATATCCCGAATATCTAAACAAGCCATCCATTTTACCTATCCAAATAAAACCTAAACTGTCCTTGCAAATGGATGACACCACATTATCCGTAATGCCGTTTTGATCATTTAAAGTTCCTACTTCATAAGCAGGATTTTGACCATATGTAAACAAAGTGAAGAATAAAAAAAACGTAGTTAAACCTGTTTTTATCTTGTGCGAGTACTTTGTATATAGAATAAACCTGACCATTAATTTGCCAACAACATTTTTCAATTCCTTTATAAAAACACCAAAGCGCTATAATTCAAATGAAGAAAATCTACCAGAAGATTATGGTGTTGAAATTACGCTTTAAGTTTAATGTAGCAAAAACTGTCTGCAGAAACTATCTACTTGATGAAATTTGAAAAACTATTTGACAATTTTCATTTAGAGGCACTCTTATTCCCATTTTTAACAAAAAATGAATCCTATTTTATTGGCATTGAACTCAACAAAATTATTAGGAATACATAAAACTAGATATGATAAACCTATAAATGTGTAGAATCAAAATCGCCTTCTAGTTTTAGAGGAGGAAACAATTGTTTTAAACGACGTGATTGTTTACTTTAGGCTTGAAGAAAATTTAATATTAATACAGTAAACAGTCCGGTAAACGGTTTTAAAGTATATATCTAAAATAGTGCTAAAATTCGGGCATTTTTTCAAACTCATAACCCGAAGGTCGCTGGTTCGAGTCCAGTCCCGTTACTAAGTAAAAAGGCTTCTGATTTTTCAGAGGCCTTTTTTTATGCCTCGTATTTCTTTTTTTTATACGCTATGCGAACAAAAAACACCACCTACTAAGCGTTTGTAAAGGTATATTATACGTATAATAATTTCTTATTTTCCTATATACATTGGCAGTATCCAAGATTTGAGTAAATTACAGTTAAAAGAGATGTATAGCAACTAGTTGCTTTATACAATTGTTGTAGTGCATTTAACACCAATGAAAATACTGAAATACATATTTGGAATTTTATTAGTCATTTGGGGACTTTTAATTGCGTGGACTAAGTTATTTTCTGTTGGACTTCATTTTCCTTTTCTAACCGTTTTGACAATTGTAGCCATAATTTTAGGGATTAGTAAACACAGGAAACATAATCTGATTTTCTTTATTTCGGCTAGTCTCTGGATATTATTTAGTGCTGAAACAATTGGATTTGTCATATTCTTTGATTCGGGCAACTATGAAAGAATGATAATCGGAATTATTCCACTTGTTCTGGGAATTGGATTTATTATTTCAAGCCGACCAATGGAAAAATGGATTAAAAACCTGAACACAAGACTTCTAATAATTCCTGCTTTAATAATTATCGGAATATGTTCTTACGCATATAAGCCGAGTACTGATGAAGTAAATTGTTGGTATTATTTTGAAAACACGGAATCATACAATGTTCGGTTTGCTCAAGCACCTGATTACACATTTGAAGTAAGACTTTCTTCAGAAGAAGTGAAAGAAAAAGTAAAAAAAGATGGACTTCAATATGCGAGTACAGCTGGACATTATTGTCCTGAAACTAAAGTAAGTGTTGTGACGTGTTTTGGAAACGTTATCTCGGCAAAAGTAATGTCCTTTAGAAATAGCGAAATAGATAAAAAGGTTGTATTTAATAACCCAGCGAAAATACCATTGGATAAGGTTCAGGGTAAAATTGAAATTCTTAAACCGTTTATGTTGAGATTATGGAATTGAAAAAAACGCACTACAATCGAGTAGACGGCTCTCCTAATTAAAGGAGAGTGCGCCTCTCACACCACCGTACGTACGGGTCTCGTATACGGCGGTTCGTAAATCATCAAACCAAGGCTCTTTCCACCCTTGGCACTATCTTCTAATTTAGGCATAGGCTACAACCTGTGCTCCTATGCGAATTTCGAAGAGAATTACGTTCGGTCCTTCCTTACCTGTGAGATCTCTAGGGTAATGCCCTAGCTCATTGCCCGTAAGTACTATGACCTCTGCTGACTTCTCCATGTAGCTACACGTAGCTTTGGAGACCTCCCCAGGTAAGAACATCTTCTTTCGCTCAATAACCGCCGTATCTACATAATCATCCTTTTGGTTCTCTTGGGGCGTTACAATGATGTGCTTGCTTACCCAGATGAACATGCCTCTGTATACGGTTCCTGTTCGTCGGTACCGAGTTTTGCAGTCTCGCTTTCTTCAGATGTAACTTCGCAGTTACCACCCTTGCGACTTACTAATGCTTCCAGAAGTTACTCCAGCGCATAAGGGACTTACACCCTCTAAATAAATCCTTATATTGCTATAAGGTAAAGATGCCCATACTGGGCACACACAATACCTATAGCAAATAGGGCATAAAGTGTTAAATTTAATGGCTTGGGATTGTTTACTAAGTCCGCCAAATCTTTTGGATTTGGCAATTAAAAAAATAATTACAGAACAAAAAGCTCTGGCTCGCAGACCAGACGGAAACGAAAAGTTTCCTTGCCTGCCCTACTTGCCATAGTCTAGACATTGTGCATAAGCTGAAAAAACAAAACTGAATGACCGGCCAGAAAATTACACTCAAATATGTTCTTTATGGAATACTTGCCGTGTTCTTTACTTGGATTATTCACGAATTTGTTCATTGGGCGACAAGTCAATTATTGGGATACGAATCCATAATGAGAATAAATGGGGTCTCGCCCGCGGATGGAGAAAACCCATCTAATTTGGATAAAATCATTATTTCTGCTTCTGGACCAATAGTTACGATTTTACAAGGGTTAATTGTTTTTATTCTATTAGAATTTCGGAATTGGAATAAATATCTTTATCTGTTTTTGTTCACAGCGTTTTATATGAGATTTTTGGCTGGACTCATGAATTTTCTAAACCCAAATGACGAAGGTCGGATAAGTTCGTTTTTGGGAATTGGAACTTTTACCTTACCAATAATTGTAAGTGGACTTTTATTTTTAATGGTTTACAAAATCTCAAAAAAATATGACTTAAAATGGAAATTCCAACTTTGGACGACATTAATTGTAATGGTGGTAAGTTCAATATTGATTTTGGCCGACCAATTTTTAGGAATTAAAATACTATAATGAAATAATTGAAAAAAAAGCCTACACACAACACTAATAACCGTTGCATAAGCCGTTTACAAGACAAAAAAACGGATTCATATAAACCTATTTACGGGGCTTTTTTTATGTCCGAACAAAACGGAACTCTAATTTTGGATGCTTGGTAGAAGCGCTTAGTAAATATTGATGTCCAAATTTCTAAATCAAGCAAAAGCAAACTACTCTCTCAATACTTTACAGCTGTTTCTGTTCCATTTTCAGACACTCCCCATGGAGCCCAGAATTGGAAATGAGCAAAAAATTTCAAGGCAATTCTTTTCCCCTGCCACCAAAAGCCAACAACCTTTCATTAGTATTGCGTGAAGCCTATGTAGTTTTTCGTTAACTTGTGCATAGTGCTCCGTGTATAGAAATGAAAGAGATTGAAATACAAAATAACTCTAAAACATTATCAGCAACTTTATTTGATGATAACAACAGTGAAACCGTTTTAATCATTGCGTCGGCTACGGGGGTAAAGCAGGAGTACTATGGTAAATTCGCCAAACATGCTGAAGATAATGGAATTACCGTTGTCTCCTTTGATTATACCGGCATAGGTCGTTCTCTAAAAAGACCTATCAAAGAACTAAAAACCAACGCTGCAGATTGGGGCAGCAATGATTTGGAGAGCATAATACAATACGCTATAAATAATTATCCAAAATCAAAGAAAGTAATTCTTGGGCATAGCATTGGAGGGCAACTAATTGGGCTGGCTAAATCAGCTAACAAATTGGACAAAATAGTTTTAGTAGCAGCGCAATCCGGTTACTGGAAATACTGGAAAGGAATTGGAAGAATAAAAATGTGGTTCAATTGGCATGTTCTTTTTCCGTTTCTCATAGCTACTTTTGGCTATCTTAATTCCAAGAAAATTAGCGGAATGGAAAATCTTCCAAAAAACGTTGCCAATCAATGGCGAAATTGGGGAAAGAACCAAGATTACATTTTTAGCGATACATCTATCAATGAAACTTTCTATGAAACAGTAGAGACAAATGTAACCGCTTATAGTATAGATGATGATGATTTTGCACCTAAAGAGGCCGTGGATTGGATGACCATGAAATACAAGAATGCAAAAAGAAAATCAGTACATTTAGATCCAAATGATTTTCAAGTCGATAAAATCGGACATTTTGGAATATTTAAAGAACGTTTTAAAAATACAATTTGGACCCAACTTTTGAATGAAATAAAATAACAAGGTCTCAACCAAGTATATAAAATCACAGCTCACATTTGCCCCCTGCGTTTCATATACTAATCGTTCTACAACAGTACAAAACCTAACCATAATTGAACAATTCTATTTCTACACTAATGCAACTACCCAACCTCCTATTAATAATCCTTGCCCTATTTATTACCACCACTGCCTTTGCTCAAGAAACCCCTTATTTCAAACCCGGAGAGGACCCAAAACAGTCTCAGCAGGAGTGGAAATTAATTGATAACATGTCCGATGAATTTGATGGAAAAAAGATGGACGAAAAGAAATGGCAGATTTCGGGTCAGGGGTGGATAGGCCGCGCTCCGGGATTGTTCCTCGCTGAGAACATTTCCGTAAAAAACGGAAGCCTGCAGATAACCACAACTATGTTACCGGAACCTATAGTCAAAAACAACAAAACCTATACCCACGGCGGCGGTTACGTTGGCTCTAGAAATGGCATGACCTATGGCTATTACGAATGCGAAATGAAAGCCAACAAAACCTTTATGTCCTCTACGTTTTGGTTGATAAATGAAGGAAAAAACCTAAAAGGCTGTGATAAAAGAACAACGGAATTGGACATTCAGGAGTCCGTTGGACAAATAACCAACGATGCCGAATGGATGAAATACTTTGACCAGAGCATGAACTCCAATACCCACAGCAGAAATATCCCTGAAGGGTGTGAATACGAGAAAGGATCAAGCAAAGGTAAAGGAGAGTTAGGCGGAAAAGCCTATGAAGATTTCCATGTTTACGGTGTTTGGTGGAAATCCAAGGATGAGATTATATTTTTCTTGGACGGTAAAATGCAATCCAAAGTAACTCCCCCGGCCGATTTTGATATTGAAATGTACTTACGAATGGTTGTTGAAACCTACGATTGGAATCCGGTACCTAAAGACGGTGGCATGACAGGTTCAAAAAAAGACAGAACCACAACGTACAATTGGGTAAGGTCATGGGAATTGGTGGATGACAAAAATTAGTATCATCTTCACTAATCATACTAAAATTGGTTACAAGGCTACTGTTATAAACACGCCATCAAAACCTAGGTTTAAAACAGGTTATTTCCATCTCACCAAAGGCCCAATATAATTCTTTCCTCTATATTGCAATAAACAATTGCAATATAGAGGAACAAGGCAATAAATGTCACACGATTTACTTATAAAACATATAGAAAAGAATGCCCAACTTTCTAAGGCGGAACAGGAGGTTTTCTGTAGCTTCTTTCATACTAAATCCATAGAAAGAAAAGAGTTTTTATTGCAACAGGGGCAGGTCTGTAAATTTGAAGGTTTTGTAACGGAAGGTTGTTTTAGGGTTTTTACCTTGGATAAAAAAGGGAATGAGAACACCCTTTATTTTGCGGTAAAAGATTGGTGGCTGATGGATATTGATAGTTTTATGAACCAAATTCCATCCGATCTAAACATAGAGGCCATTGAGGACAGTAAAATACTCTTGATCAATAGACAGGACAAACTTGCTCTTTATAATTCTTTGCCCGTTGCAGAGAAAATTTTTAGGGTCATGTTCCAAAAAGGTTTGGTTTCGTGGCAAAGGAGATTGGTACGCAACCATTGTTTGACCGCCAAAGAACGTTATCTCCATTTTATCCAGACCTATCCTGAGATATCATCCAAACTCACGGACAAGCAAATAGCGGGTTATCTTGGTATTAGACATGAATTCTTGAGTAAAATTAAAAAGAGCGTCAAATAATTTTTTTTGAGTTGAACTAGTTCAACTCTTTTGCCAACTTCATTCAAGATATTTGCCTATCTAAAAATGTAAATAGCCATGGAGACCAAAGCTTTATTACCCAAAGGCATAAAAATTCTAGCCTTTCTCGTTCTTTTCAATACGGGTGTTGCCTCTTCTCAAACATCAACAGATATTTCAAACGAAAATGCCCTACAAGCTGTTTTAGCGGCCAAGGAAAAAGCTGAAGCTTTAGAGGTGCCGGTAAATATTGCCGTAGTAGATGCAGGTGCCAACCTAAAAGCCTTTATCCGTATGGACGATTCATTTCTAGGAAGCATAGATGTAGCGATTAAAAAGGCAAAAACGTCCCGTTATTTTAATATCAACACCGGAGACCTAGGTAAGCTTACCCAACCCGGGGGTATTATTTATAATATTGAACTCACAAACAACGGACTCGTTTCCTTTCCGGGCGGAATTCCTATTAAAAACGAACAAGGTAAAATTATAGGTGCCATAGGGGTTAGTGGCGGAACCATTGAACAGGACCATAAAATAGCCTCCGTGGGAGCCAACGCCATACTTGAATAATTTAAAAAACAGCATCATGAGCCGCTTAACACTATGTATAACTATCATCGCACTGTCCCTCTCACAACTGTGTATTTCGCAAAACACAAATGACCTCATGCCCTATCTGCAGGATTTCAAAAGTGTATCTGCGAACAATACGGTAACCATTACGAGCTATGAAAAAAACGGTGCTCATTTTGTATATGCCGGAGGTTTTGGGGGTATAGACATGTTTAGCTTGAACAAAGAGGGCAAGCTTAACCCAATAGGCACTCAAGAACTTTACAAAAAAGAAGGTCCAGCTAGAGGTATGGTGGCGGACAACATTAGCGGTACGGACTTTTTATTTGTAGCAAACAAGTTCGGTAATGCCATTGAGACTTTTAAGATTTTAGATGATGGTTCTTTAGAACGACTTAGCCTGACCATGGATACCGACGAAACGCACCTTGGGATTGCCATTACACTGCAGGTAGTTCATATGAATCAAGGGTCCTACCTGTTTATTGGTGGCTTGGAAGAAACACCTGGGTTGAGCAGTTTTAAAATCCATAAAGATGGCAAACTCACCCACGTGAAATCTATGAAAGATGATGAAAAAATTCATACAGACGGAATCATAGGGATGTTCACACACAAATTAAAAGGAAAAACATTTTTATACACTGGCGGGTTTCAAGACAATGGCGTGAGCAGCTTTAGAGTGTATGAAAACGGTTCTTTTAAAAACATAAATAATATTAGCGATAATACTACAGATAGATACTTAACAGGGGCCTATCCAGTAACCGGGGTAAAACTTGGAGACAATCATTATATCATAGTGGGCCACAGGCACCATAAATACTATAAAAGAAATGGCTTTATTAAAAACCCGGACTTTGTATATCATGGTGATGGGGTAAGTGTTTTTAAAGTGAATAGAAAAGGGGCTTTAGAGCCTCACTTTGTTCTAAAAGATGATGAAAACACTAAACTGCAAGGGCAAACAAGAATTGAGGTCGTTTCCGTAGATAACAATGAAGCTATTTTGGCCGTAGGAACTCGGGACGATGCCAGTATTCAACTTTGTATGTTAACCGAAGATGGGACACTCACACCTCTACATTATCTAGAAAATGGTTTTTCCATTTATTATGGTCTGCGGTCGCATCAAATAGATGATGTTAACTTATTAATAGCCGGCTCCAACAGATTTGACCTAAAGAAGATAGCAACGTATAAGATTGCCCCTAAGGTAGACAGAGACGATAAAGTCTTAAGGCACATCGTTAACCTGAAATACAAAAAAGAAGCTACCGAAGTAGAACTTAACGAAGCCGTGAATGCCTTCTTGAATCTTAAAAAAGAAATTCCTGAAATCGAGAACATAGAATGGGGTTTTAATGATAGTAAAGAAGGAGCTAGCAAAGGGTTTACCCATGCCTTTACGTTAACGTTCAAAGATGACCATGCTAGAGAAATATATTTATTTCACGAGGCACATATAGCCTTGGTAAATAAAATTGGACCTTTAATTGATGATGTTTTGGTTATGGATTACTGGACAAAACCCTAACTACAGGGTATTTTCAGGATTGTCCTATTTATAAGGCGGACGCAGTTCCGGTTCTTTAAAAAGTCGTTCTGCATTTTTGAGTCCGATAGTTTTAAATCGAAAAAATGATTACTTATGCAATCGGAAATCGAATACCCATTTCCATCACGCGTAGCGTTTAAAACGACTAGATTTTTTGATGCAAAATTTAAAGACCCATTTTCACCCCGAAGTAACAACCCTAGAAAATAAAACGGTTTTCACAAGATTGGCCACTAGAAGTATTGCCATAAAAGAGCAAAATATCCTCTTGCTCTATACAGAGAGATATGAAGATTATAGCCTCCCGGGTGGTGGTTTGGATACGGACGAGGACAAAATTACAGGAATGATGCGTGAGCTTTCAGAAGAAACCGGTGCTACGGACGTACAGAACATTCAACCTTTTGGCATCTACGAGGAGTACAGACCATGGCACAAATCAGATTTTGATGTTCAACACATGATTTCCTACTGCTACACTTGCGATATTAGCGAAGAACTAGGTACCCCAAACTTGGAGCACTACGAAACCAAAAACGGTATGAAAGCCGTTTGGATCAATATTCACGACGCAATACGCCACAACAAACAAACCATGGCCTCCAGTGATAAAAAAGGGATGTCTATTGAACGGGAAACTTTCTTGTTAGAACTAATTGCAAATAAAATTCAATAGCCCATACGAACATTATATGCGCTTGAAGTTGCCCACCCAGCTTAAATTCAATTCCATCAAAACATAACGCATATCGGTCAACAATTTGAAATCCGTAGCGGTAATTTTACTCAAAATTGCTCGCGTAGATCCTACGGTAGTTTCAAAAATATGACAGCTAACGAAACCGATAAAAAGTTTAAAATAAAACACTTGCCCAAGTTAATCGTAGACACCTACAAAGCTTGGGAAGCGGACGACCCTTTTAGGTTGAGTGCAATTGTGGCTTATTATGCCGTACTGTCCTTACCGGGACTTTTGGTCATTATCATTAATCTTGTGGGTTCGGTTTGGGGTACGGATATTGTTCAAGGTGAACTAACCCAAGAAATATCCAGTGCTCTTGGGCGTGATGCCGCCGAAGCCATACAGTCTATGATGATCGAAACGCAAAATGAGGACCGGAGTACCATTGCCAGTATTCTAGGTATTGGCACTCTTATTTTTGGTGCCACAGGGGTTTTTTATCACTTGCAGTTATCCCTTAACCAAATATGGCAAGTGCAGCCCAATCCGGATTCCAGTATTCTAAAAATGCTGATTGACAGGGCCAGAAGTTTTGCCTTTATTCTCGCAATCGGCTTTTTATTGTTAATCAGTTTTTTGGTAACCACCGCAATTTCGGCATTGAACGGATATATACGTAGCATTCTCCCGGATGTTATTGTTTACATCGCCTATTTCCTTGATTTTGCCGTTTCTGTGGGTATTATTACCGTTCTTTTTGCCTTAATTTTCCGTTACCTGCCCGATACTAAAATACGGTGGAAAACGGTATGGATCGGTGCGTTGATCACAGCCGTATTGTTCGTTCTGGGCAAGTCGCTCTTAGGTTATTATTTTGGTGAAGCAGATCCAGGTTCTACCTATGGTGCAGCAGGAACGATTGTCCTGATTCTTTTATGGGTCTCTTACTCTTGCCTCATTCTCTTTTTTGGAGCGGAATTCACATGGGTGTACGCTAAAAGATACGGACATGGAACACCGCTAAAATCTTCGGAAAACCTTATTAAATAGTTGGTTCCAAAGGAAAGCCCCCCTTATTCACCTTTCATTTTTCTAATAGCAATATGGTTATAGTCAATAATTATTTTGATGTGATTAAACCGTTTTACCAGTTATCCCAACCTTTGTTTCAATTAGAAATTTGATTTAAAAAAGAAATACTATGGACATAAAAGATAAAGTGATTATCATAACGGGAGCATCAAGTGGAATAGGCGAAGCCACAGCGCTTAAACTATCTAAAGAAGGTGCAAAAGTTGTACTTACCGCACGCCGTGAGGACCGCCTGAAAGATTTAAAGGAAAAGATTGAAAACAATGGTGGTGAAGCCTTGATCGTAACGGGAGATGTTACCAGCAAATCGGACTACGAGGAGCTGGTTAACAAAACGCTTGAAAAATTCAACACCATAGACGCCCTCATCAACAATGCAGGTTTAATGCCTTTATCCTACGTTGAAAAATTAAAGACCGATGAATGGGAAAAGATGGTAGATGTAAATATAAAAGGGGTACTTAACGGTGTGGCCGCCGTACTTCCTACCATGATTGAAAATAAAGGTGGTAACATTATAAATATCTCTTCTAGTGCCGCACATAATTATTTTCCTGGTGGAGCGGTATACTGTGCTACAAAATCTGCGGTAAAAATGTTTTCCGAGGGACTTAGGCAAGAATTAGCACCTAAATATGGTATTAACGTAACATCTATAGAACCTGGTGCTGTCTCCACGGAACTTACCGATACTATTACGGACGAGGATATTAAGGAAACGTTCAAAGAGATGCAAAAGATGACCTTTTTGGAAGCGGAAGACATTGCAGAAGCCATTCATTACGCCTTGGTTCAACCGGCCCGAGCTAATATTAACGATGTCTTTATAATGCCCACGGAACAGCAAAAATAAACCAGCACCCTTAAGAAATGTTGAATCTAAAATTTTACCAAAATGGATATACCAAGTGTAAAGAACGAAGAACAATATGAGGCGTTGCGAGACAAAGGATACAGTAAGGAAAAGTCTGCAAGAATAGCAAATTCGCCCAATTCGGGAAAGAAAGGTGGCAAAGCCAAACCGTATGAAGAATGGACCAAAGAGGAACTCTACGAGCAGGCTAAAAATGTGGATATTGAAGGAAGGTCAAAAATGACCAAGCAGGAGCTCATACACGCCCTAAGGAACAACTAGGCTGCCCTTCTTCCCTACTGAACATCATTTCAATTAAAATTCAAATAGCGCCATGAAAACTATAGACCCAAAAATTATCCGTCAGCTTTTTGTGCTATTGCTAATAGTGCTCATAGGAGGACTCATTTTTAAAGAAATGGCCCCGTATTTTTCGGGTGTTCTAGGAGCTATAACATTGTATGTTCTACTGAAAAAGCCAATGGCTAAGTTGGTAAATAAAGGCTGGAAGCCAGATTTGGCTGCCGGCCTTTTAATGTTCGCTTCGGTCATAATTATATTAATTCCGGTTTCCGGAGCGGTATTGATGTTGGGCAACAAAGTAAGTCAAGCCGTAAACAACTCGGAAAAGGTTACCAAAGCCGTAAAGGAACAGCTCCAAAATGTGGAGCAGTATGTGGGTTATGACCTATCTTCGGAAATTGACGTTTCCGCAGTTTCGGGCTGGTTATCAGATAACTTACAAGGCTTTGCGGGAAGTACATTTACTTCGGTAATCGCCATAGGCATTATGTATTTCTTCCTGTATTTTATGCTTACCAACAGGAAAGAACTACGGGAGTCACTCTATGAATACATCCCTATCAGCACCAATAACCTAGAAACTATTGGCAGCAAAATAAGACGTATGGTACGCGCCAATGCCCTTGGCATTCCTTTGGTTGCCATTGCCCAAGGTGTGGTTGCTTTGATCGGTTTTCTCATCTTTGGTATTCAGAACCCTTTTTTCTGGGCCGTAATCGTGGCCATTGGGTCTATGATTCCGTTTGTAGGGAATATGTTGGGTACATTGCCCGTATTTATTTTGACCCTCTCGACAGGAGATACTGTTCAGGCTTGGGGAATCTTAATCTACGGTATAGTCATAGTGGGGTCTACGGATAATATCATCAGATTGTACATTCTAAGAAAATTAGACGATGTACATCCTCTAATAACTTTGGTTGGTGTTCTCATAGGTATTCCCCTTTTTGGGTTTATAGGGCTTATTTTCGGTCCGTTGTTCGTTAGCCTTTTTCTAATTATTGTACAGATCTACAAACAGGAATATGGCAAACAAGATGGGGAGACCATGTAAACTTCACCGCTCCCCTTATCCCGAAACTAGGTTTTTCGTACCCAAAACCATCGGTATCCAGAATAATGATACCTCTATTCCATTAGCACTAATAATAGCTGCTTTTGGGTCAAGCCACCTCTGATCATTTGATTAATATCGTGTAAGCTTAGATTCCTATAGCGCAAACGCACCAGAAAAAGAAACTTTTTCATCTGGTATACTTTGATGTAAAAACGGAACAAGCTTTTAAACAGAATATAAATTGATTTTTTCGCTTAGGCGGATATCACATAAAAACACAGTTATGAAAATAGGAATTATAGGAAGTGGAAATATAGGAGGAAACTTAGGAAAGCATTGGGCAAAAGCAGGCCATGATGTATTGTTCAGTTCCCGCCATCCGGAAGAATTACAGAACTTGGTACACGAATCCGGCGATCACGCCAAAGCCGTTAGCGTAAAAGAGGCTTTTGAAGCCAATGCCGATGTATATCTCTTGGCCATGCCCTTTAAAGCAATAGATGATATTGCCAAAACATACGCTTCGGGCTATAGCAACAAACTAATAATTGATGCTACAAATCCTTATCCCGAAAGAGATGGAGAAATGGCGCAAGAGGTTAGAGATGCCAACTATTCAGCATCTGAATACACCGCTATGAAGTTCAGCACGGCAAAAACCGCCAAGGCGTTTAATTCCATTAAAGCGGAACATCTGCGTGACCGGGCCTTTAGAACCACTGATAAACTGACTATTCCATACGCAGCACAGGATATGGAAAGTAGGTATATAACTAAAAAGCTTATTGAGGATATGGGTTTTGACACGCTGTTTGTTGGCAACCTTGCCGATACCCAGATTATGGACCCTGACCAACCTATTTACGGAAAATCCTTAACGCATGACGAACTTAAAGAACTAGTAGATTCAACAAGGGCTTATTAAATGCCTGAATGCAACTATAAACAGAACCTAAAAAGAAAAGAATATGCAAATCATTTATGAATACCACGATGTAAGCGCAAGTGAACGTCTAGAGGCCATGGCCAAAGAAAAACTGGAAAATCTGAGTAAAAAGTACGACTTCGTACATAGGGCCGATGTGTTCTTTAAAACGGAAAATAGAAGTGACGAAGAGAATATGTTTTGTGACATCCGTTTAAGCATGCCCGGACCACGAATTTTTGCTTCATCTAACGCCGATAACTTTGAAGCGGCACTGAGCGAAACCATCCGTGATTTGGAACATCAGCTTAGAAAAGTAAAAGAAAAGTTGTCGGCTCACTAGCCGTCAACTTTTCAATATATCAACTTAAAAAAATCGTATGAAACCAACTTCAATAATCGGCATTGCCTCTGCATTGGCCGGCAGTAGAAAACTAAAGCTTGCCCTTGTAGGTATGCAATTTGCCTATCTAGGGTATAAACTCTTGCAAAACAACGATTCGGGAGAGAGCAAGAAGAAAAGAAAGAAACTAAAAAGATAACTAATAAGGCAATGTGCATTCATTTAAACACTACGCCACAGAAACAAAATGACTTGGGAAATAACTTTAATGTTTTGTGTATTACTGGTAACGGTAGTACTCTTTGTATTTGAAGTTTTTCCAGTTGACAAAATTGCCTTTCTAATCATAGTTTCACTAACCCTATTGGGGCTAGTGACACCCGAAGAGGCTATCAGCGGTTTTTCAAACAACGCCACTATTGCGGTGCTTGCCTTGATGATATTGGCCATAGCACTAGAAGAAAATGGAGTCATTAACTGGTTGGCCTCGGGTATGGGCCGGATAAAAGGGCTGCCCCTTTTTATAATGGCGCCTATATTCATGTTCGTAACCGCAGGAATTTCGGCATTTATAAGCACCACAGCGGTAGTTATTGTATTTATTAAAATCATAAATCAGCTATCGGAGCGATACAATATCTCACAGAGCAAATTGCTATTACCTATTTCCTTTGCTGGAATATTAGGTGGCTCCTGTACCTTGATGGGCACTTCCACCAATTTAATTGTGAATTCCGTGGCAACGGACTTAGGTGCGGAAAAACTGGGGTTCTTTGAGTTTTCAATTTTAGGGTTGATATTTCTGGGAATTTCAATTGTTTATCTAACCTTAACCTTGCGCTGGTTGCCTTGGGGCAAGGGAAAAAATCTAGATGAAGATTACAACCTGAACAACTACGTAACCAATGTCCATATAAATTCAGATTCCCAACTGGTAGGCAAAACGGTTCAAGAAAGTTTTCTTTTTGAGAACCCGGATATATCCCTGTTGAAACTTACACGAAACAATAGAATTCATAATTCGCCCGGTAAGTATGTAACATTTAAGGCCAACGATGAGCTTCTATTAATGTGCGATTTAGAAAATCTCACCCGCATTAATGAGTCCGAAAACCTTAGCCTTAACCAAGAAAATTATTTTGCTCCTGCACAGGAATCAGGACCAAAAAAAGACCAAATCATTAAGGAAGAAGGAGACTTGGACAAACGCGTATTTGTAGAATTCCTTATGCTTCCCGGAGCCCAGTTTTTAGGAAAAACACTGGGTAAGCTCCGAAGCTTGGTGATGCAGGACATCGTGCCCATTGCCATTAAAAAACGTAAGACACTTACTAAATTAAATAACCGTCTGGTACGTAGTAGCATGAACAAGCTTGTTCTTAAGGTAGGAGACCGTCTTCTTTTGGAGACCTCAAAAGAAAACCTGGAAAACCTCAGCAGAATGGAGAATGTACTCTTGCTGCAAGAGTTTGAAAATGTACGTTCTAATTCTAAATACAAACGTTATTTTTCGCTGTCCGTTCTACTGCTAGTGATAGGTTTGGCGGCTTCCGGTTTGTTATCAATAATGGTGAGCGCACTTACCGGTGTCTGCATTCTATTGCTCACGAAAAATTTGGACCTCACCACGGTCTATAAGAAAGTAAACTGGCAAATATTCTTTCTGCTGGCAGGCATGATTCCATTGGGAATCGCCATGCACAATACCGGTGCCGATGTTTTTATATCGGAAAAGTTGCTCGGTTTTCTATTTGACCAACCGGGTTTTATTGTCATAGGTACGTTGTTCTTTACTACTATGATTTTGAGTGCGGTCATTAGCAACAATGCTACGGCAATTATTATGACGCCCATAGCCATTTCAGTAGCACAGGGCATGCAGTTAGACTTTAAGCCCTTTATTCTGGCGGTAATGTTCGCTGCCAATTTTAGCTTTTTTACTCCGGTAGGGTATCAGACAAACACGTTGATCTATAGCCTTGGAAATTACCGGTTTAGTCACTTTTTAGGAATTGGAGGCCTTTTAAGTCTCATCCTAGCAACGGTGGCCACATTTTTATTAACCAATATGTTATAACACTATTAAATATGGAAAGTAAATTCTCAATAGAAGACGCATTAAGTAAATTATGGAACAAATTAGACGGATGGTTAGATGCCATTATTCTAAAGCTCCCGAACATAGTTATGGCCATTTTAATTATGGTCCTGTTCTATTTCATTGCCCGTGGTATTCGCAAGCTATTACGAAAATTCTTGCTCAACCGCATTAGCCAGCAATCTATTCAAGATATTATTGCACGGTTTGTATTCTTGGCGGTTATCTTGATCGGGTTCTTTGTTGCCCTAGGGGTTCTTGAACTGGATAAGGTACTTACCAGTATTCTTGCTGGAGCAGGGGTGGTAGGTTTAGCCATTGGTCTTGCCCTACAAGGTACTCTGAGCAACACTTTTGGCGGACTTATCCTCTCCTTCATGCCCAAAATAAATATTGATGATTTTATTGAAAGTGATGGTATAAAAGGATTTGTTTCGGAGATAAGCCTGCGCAATGTAGTTGTGCGCCAACCAGATAACAATTACGTGGTCATACCCAACTCCAAGTTCATAGACGGGCCATTTAAAAATTACTCGATCAGTGATCGAAGCCGTATTGTGGTAAACTGTGGCGTAGGATATGAAAGTAGCCTGCAGCAAGTAGAGGATTTGGTCGTAAAAATAATTGGGAAAAACTTCCCTCAGAAAAAAAGTGAAGAGGTAGAATTTTTCTTCACCGAATTTGGTGATAGCTCCATCAACTTTATGGTTCGTTTTTGGATAGACATGAAAGGCGCCAAACAAGAACATGCTGCAAGACATGAAGCCGTAAAATTAATCAAGTCTCATTTTGATGAGAAAGACATTAACATTCCTTTCCCGATCCGTACTTTGGATTTTGGCAAGAATACCCTAAACATGAACACTTTTAAAGGGGAGTCTTAATCTTTTACCAACCTAAAACCAACCCTATGAAATCAACCGAAATAGCCAATGGAATCCTAAAAGCGATTGCCGCCGTGTGCGGCATCGTTTTACTTTTATACATCATCTATGAACTGCAATCCATAGTAGCGTACCTGATTATCTCTGCTATAGTAGCGTTAATAGGCAGGCCCATTGTTACGCTTTTGAGGAAGAATTTAAGGATACCCAATATTTTGGCCGTTGCTATGACCATGCTTGTCATAGCGGCCCTATTTGGTGGTATTATTATGTTAATCGTACCCCTATTGACCGAACAGGGGAAAAACCTATACCTGTTCGATTTTGGTATAATTCAAAATGAGTTTGATAAATTATATGTTATGCTCTCCGAATATTTTGGCACTACAAAAAAAGTGGTAGAAGATTTGGTAGAAGATGCCACTTTAAATAAAACAGCGGTAAACGGATTGGGGAGAGATTTGGTTCCATCCTTTATAAAATCCATCTTACAGGTACTGGACAACATTGGTATTGGCCTGTTCTCCGTTCTATTCATTTCATTCTTTTTCCTGAAGGATAGCAATATCATCCAACGGTCTATTTTAACCTCTGTACCGGATAGCCATAGAATGAAAACCATGCGTTCTTTGGCAAAAATAAAGAATCTGTTGTCCCGCTATTTTGTGGGGCTTTTGTTCCAAATATTCATTCTGTTCTCCCTTTATGCCATAACCTTAATTTTGGTGGGTGTAGAAAATGCGGTACTGATAGCGTTCATGTGTGCCCTATTCAATATCATTCCGTATTTAGGCCCTATGATCGGTGCGGTAATCATGGTCATGTTTACTATTACGAGCCATCCTGGCGTAGATTTCAGCACTATTATCCTTCCCAAAGTAGGTTATGTATTACTGGGAGTAACTATTGGCCAACTTATAGACAACTTTTTCTCGCAACCTATCATCTTCAGTAATAGTGTAAAATCCCATCCGTTGGAAATTTTCTTGGTAATATTGGGTGCAGGCTTGTTATTCGGTATCGTGGGCATGATGTTGGCCGTTCCCGGATATACCGTATTAAAGGTGATTTTAAAGCAATTTGTTTCCAAAAACAAAATAGTTACAGCCCTAACCAAAGGACTGTAACTATTTAATTTAAGTTTAAAGAATTTTCTATTTTAGAAAACCACACCGGAAGCAACAAGTGCCACTATCAAAACCACCAAAAAGGCTATAATAATAAAAAATCCTTTTTTGGTAATCCCGCTCTTTTGAAAGATATACTCTTGTTTAGGGTCATGGGATTCCTTGACAAACTCGGTTTCTTCGTTTTTAATTTTTTCGTCTTCTACTGTATTGTTCATAATCGTTTTGTTTTATCTGTTTTATCAAATGATTTCACCGCTCTATTTAACCCCAAAAAATTGGAGAATAAGAAGTGGGTTTATGTCAATATACACTCATTTTTTACTTATTCCAGTCCATCCATCAAAACGGTCAATCTAATAATCGATAGAGCTCAAACCCATTGCTATATAGGAGATATCTTTAACCTCATCCCTTTTCCACACAAAAAAATCAACTAAAAACAGATGACACGGAAGAACCTTTTAAGTCAGTTATTAAAAGCCCCGGAATTGGCGATAGAAAACTTAAATCTAGTATATGTAGACAATGGCAAAATGCCCATTTCCAGACACCGAAAAGGAAAAAGTTTTGTGTATACCTACAAACAGAAGCCCCTAAAAGATAAGAACGAATTAGAACGAATTACCAGCTTGGTCTTACCACCCGCCTGGGAAGATGTAAAGATCACCCATTTGCAAAACGGACACCTCCAAGCCGTGGGAAAAGACCTTAAGAACAGAAAACAATATAGATACCATCCTACTTGGGTAAAGATTAGAAACCAGACCAAGTTTTATAAAATGAGCCTATTTGGCAAAAAGTTACCTGTGATTAGGGAGCAAGTAGAAAAGGACCTTGCACAAAAGCAATGGTCTAAAAGCAAAGTGGTAGCCCTCATTATAAAGCTCATGGACGAGACCCATATTCGTATTGGAAACGAGCAATACGCCAAGCGCAATAAATCTTACGGACTCTCTACCCTAAGAAAAAAACATGTTGAAATCTTTAAGAACAACATAAAGTTTGAGTTTGTAGGCAAAAAAGGAAAGAAACATTCGGTTACGGTACGCAATAAAAAACTCATTCGTCTTATAAGCCGATGCGAGGACATTCCCGGCTGGGAACTATTTCAATATTATGATGAAGATGGTGACAAGCAATCCGTAGATAGTTCTATGGTAAATGAGTACCTGCATGAGATAAGTGGTGAGTTTTTTACCGCCAAGGATTTTAGAACATGGGCGGCATCCATTGTGTTTTTTGATACGCTTTTAGACCTAGGCACCGCAGATACCCAAAAAGAAACCAAACAAAACTTACTAGAAGGTTTTGATGCTGCAGCGGCCGCTTTGGGGAATACCCGCAATGTTTGTCGCAAATATTATGTGCACCCGGTTCTAGTCTCCAAATATGAGGATGGCTCCATAGAAAAGTGGTTTGACAAGGCACAGAAAACCGACTCCAAACAGGAACATTTTTCCACTTCGGAAATGGTCATACTAGACCTTTTTGAGCAATACACTCCAAAGTTTTAACACGGTCTTTTGTTTTATTTCACACTGAAAAACAAATAGATACCTTTTAAATCCGAATATCTTGGATTGCATCAATAATTGATTTTTTCAGATAAAGACCAACGCATCTATTGCTCTAATTTTACAAATAGAAAGCAAGATGTTATACGGCAAGCATCAATTTTTACAAAGTTGCCGTTCATTAAAATTTAAATTAAGATGAGCACATATAGCGAAGAAGTACAAACTAAATTGAACAATATATTAGAAAAAACGTACGATGCAGAGAAGGGCTTTAAAAAAGCTGCCGAGCATGCCAAAAGCACAGATTTGAAAACATTTTTTAAACGTAAGGCCGATGAGCGCTACACTTTTGGACATGACTTAAAGTCGGAAATTGTACGCTACGGACAGGATTTTGAAAAAGGCGGAAGCGCCACAGGAGCAATGCACCGTGGTTGGATGGACGTTAAAGCGTGGTTTAGCGCAGATAATGACGAGTCTATGTTAGAGGAAGCCATTACTGGAGAAAAAGCAGCGGTGGAAGAGTACAAAGCAGTATTGAACGAGGTTACATTACCTACCACAACAACGACACTGCTTACTCAGCAAATGAATAAAATCAGTACCGATCTCAATAGCATCAAAAGATTGGAAGACGTACTATAAGGATAGTAAAGACCAAAAATAAAAGGGATGCATTTGTATCCCTTTTTTACATTTTACTAACTATTTATACCATTAATTATGTTTAACAAATTATCTATTCGGGCAGCAAGAGAGCAGATTGAAGACAGATATGACGCCATCTTTGAATTTCCCGATATATACAGACCTAGAGAAATTATAAACGGACTAGAAGAAAGTACCGTTCCTATCATAACCTCAAAACAGCAAAGAACTATCACTACATCTATTTGGGGTATTCTTCCCAAAAAATTTGAAGGAGATTGGGGCACGTTTCAAAAACACGTAAATACCTTAACCGTACCTATACAATCCTTAAAAGAACGGCCTTGGTTTATTCAATCTGAAGAAACGGAAAGATGCTTGGTTATTGTAACCGGTTTTTACACCACATTTATTGCGGACGGAGAGTTACTCTTCTTTCATATGACCCAAGAATCCGGTGAACCGTTTGCCCTAGCAGCTATTTGCAATGAGCTAGAAGATGGTTTTATGACCTGCGCATTAGTTACGCAACAGGCCAATAAAACTTTTGCCGAAGTTCATAATGCCGGTAACCAGATGCCGCTTATATTACCTGAACATCAACAACAAGATTGGCTAGATTACAAAATTCCCGTTACCGGAATACATACAGAAGAAACATCACGCTCCCTGACTGCAGAGGCCATTTCAGAAGATTTTTTTGAAAATAATATGTCGGATGCCTTTAACGAATTATCCGTTTTGGGCGAGTCTGATTTTCTCCCTACTCCCCTACACGACCTACTGTTCCACAATAGTATAGACTTAAGTAATTCCTAACCTCAACCGAGGTCTCCTTTTAAGCAATCTCATTGAAATTCAAATTGTTTAAAGGCAAAATCAAAATTTTTAGTGTCAATGGAAACGGCACACAAGCTTCATCTTTGTAGTATAGAAGTCGGATAAGTACGACACTAAAAATTTACTAATCTAAAACCATATATTATGTTACGCTGGACAGTCACTTTTGTAATACTGGCAATTATTGCCGCAATATTTGGATTTGGTGGAATAGCAGCCGGCGCTGCAAGTATAGCCAAAGTCCTATTTTTCATATTCCTAATTCTTTTCGTGATTTCATTATTCACCGGAAAGAAAGCGGTCTAACACATTATTAATCTATAAAACCTAAATACTATGAAACGCACACTATATGTAATGTTATTTGTCTTAATGACCGCATCCTTTACTACACTTACGAGTTGTAGGGAACAAAATAAAGATACGGGAGACAAGATAGAAGACGCAATTGACGATACAGGCGATGCCATTGAAGAAGGCGCCGAAGATGTTGAAGACGGAATTGAAGATGCTGTAGACGACAATTAAGAGAATAGTTTGGTTGGTTGTTAAAGCGGGAGTTTCCATTAGGAAGCTTCCGCTTTTTTGCTACCTATGGTTTTAAATACATAGCACGCATTCATATCTGCTAAATGACAAATATTTTACACCTAACTTTAATCTAGTTTAACTTTTCTATCGTATCTATTCACAATGCTTTATTTTAAAAATAAAACGCATATCTTTCATCTTAGGAAAATACAGCTCTATATAGCATATGGTACTCTTTGTAAAATACGATTTTAATAAGGCATGTGAGACGCTTTTAAAAGAACATCTAGATGCTTATGACATTTCGTATACACTGGGCAGTCTGGGCGAAGTACGCATAAAAGGCAACCTACCCGAAGACCAAAAACAATCTCTTACCAATTCCTTAAGAAGGTATGGAATTGAAATTTTGGATGACCAAAAAATAACCCTTGTTGAGCGCATAAAAAATGCAATAGACGATTTTTTAAAGAACAAAGAATTGAGTTCCTTAAAATTTTCCACCTACTTGTCCGACAGTCTCCACTATTCGTATGCACATTTGTCATCTGTATTTTCGGAGAGCACCTATACATCTATTGAAAACTATATTATTTTACGTAAAGTAGATTTGGCAAAGGAACTCATTTGTAATACGGATATGACACTTACGGAAATTGCTTTTCAGCTAAATTATAGTAGTGTAGCACATTTGTCCGGACAATTTAAAAAGACAACCGGACTTACCCCGAGTACTTTCCAGAGAATTATGAAGAAGAAAATCAATCATACCGCTAACCCCAACTAATACTTACCTATGAACACTAAATTGCTGAACATTGCACTTGCAGATGATGATGATGATGACAGAATGCTCTTCAGTGAAGCTATAGAAGAAATCAGCATTAAGACCAAATTGTCTCTTTTTAATCATGGCCAAGAACTTATGGACTACCTCTCCGCTCCGGGTGTTGTCTTACCGGACCTTATTTTTCTGGATTTGAACATGCCCATAAAAAATGGCATGGAGTGCTTAAAAGAAATACGACAAAATTCAAATTTAAAGGACCTTTGCATTGCCATTTATTCTACCTCCTCCTCAGAGAAGGATATAGAAGAAACATTTTTAAATGGAGCAAATATTTATCTTAATAAGCCCAATAACTTTGTTAAATTGCAAAGTTCCGTAGAGCGGATTTTACAATTAAATTGGCAGTATCACACGTCTAACCTTAACAAAGACACCTTTCTATTTCGCATATAGACCTTATGGATTTTAAACGAATATATACCTCTTCCAAGACCTACATAGTTTTATTGTTCGTTGCTTTTGTAATTATCCTATTCACGGCAAGCATGGCGTATTACCAGATTATGCGCATGCAAGATTTAGCCGAGAAAGTAGCCCATACGCTGCAAGTAAACAATGCTATTAGCGAACTATCCGCGCACTCTACACAAGCAGAATCGGAAGAATTCAGGAACCAACTCCAAAGGTCAGAAGGAAATAACACCATTTTTGACGATTATGTAAAAGAGGGAGAAACCATATTAAAGACGCTTAAGGACCTTACGCGTGATAATACCTCACAGCAAATTCGTTTGGCGCCAATGCAAGCATTATTGGATTCTTTACACGAAGAACTCAAAATTCTTGGAGACCACCCAGCTCAGGACTCAATCGTTCTTAATGAATCCGAAAACGAAAAGAAAAGCGATATTAATTTTACGCTCTACCGTATTAGGAATATCAGAAACCAGATGCTGGCGGAAGAGCGCCTATCTATCAAAAAGACCAGGGAAGAATACGAATCCAATAAATACCTTGCCCCCCTTACATCTCTACTACTTGCTTTTTTTGCCCTTCTTGTCTTTGTACTTGCCTTTTTAAAGATATACAGGAACAAATTAAGAATTCGTAGTTCAGAAAATTTTCTCAGAAGTGTGCTCGCCACTACGGATAACATTGTAAACTATTACGAACCTATTTACGATAGGAATAAGGAGAAAATTATAGACTTTAAGATTGTATTTGCCAATGAATGTAACCGTGATTATCTAGGGCTAGACCCCGATGAAATAACCGGGCAACCTATATCCAATGTATTTCCATTTTTAATGCTGAACGGAGAATTTGAACAATTGGTGAACTGTTTTGAGCAAAAGGAAAAAATAAGTTTTGACCGACAAATTTCCGTAGAAGGCGAAAAATTATGGTTCAAATCACTCGTAACGCCTTTAGCAGAAGGAATTATGGTAACCGCACGAAATTCTACGGCAGAAGAAAAAGCCAAAGAAGAACAACTATTCCTTAACCAGCGGCTAGAGGACCAAAATCTTAAATTACTGGACAACCGTGCTTTTTTGAACAACATCTTTAAAAGCATTCCGCATACCATTATGAATTTTGAAGCTATTAGGGATAAAAAAGGTAATATCTCAGACTTTAAAATTTTATTCATTAACGATAAGATTACACCCATTACGGGAGACCTTCCAGAGGAAATAATCAACAAAAACGTATCCGAAGTTTTTCCTGTAATTTTTGAAACCGAAATTTTCGGTTATTTAAAAGATGTGGTTCAAACAGGCAAACCCAAATCTTACGAAGTTCCTTATGAAGTAGATGGCATGCCCAAATGGTTCAGTGCCCGAGCCGTAAAATTAGGAGACGGTGTTACACTCACTTCTAGGGAAATAACGGAAGAAAAAGAAAGGACCGAACAACTTGTACAGCTCAATACGCAATTAGAGACTCAGAACTCCATTTTTATTGATGCGGAAAACGTAGCTAACATAGGCAGCTATATTTGGTACTTGGATAATGGCGAAGCTACAATTTCCGATAATTTTTATAGGATTTTGGGGTACGAGCCCAATGCGATTAAAATAACTTTTGAAAGCTACCGCAAATTTGTTCATCCAGAAGATCTAGAAGCTTATGACCTCTTAGGTGCCGAAACAGTTGAATTTGGTAAATCAAAAGTGAACGGATACCGCATTATAACCAAACAAGGAGATGTAAAATATATAGAACTTAATGGGCGCGCGCTTATTCGTAATGGCAGAAGGGCCTCTGTGGGCGTAGTAGTAGACGTTACCGAAGAAAAGCAGAATTCCGATCGTGTTATAGAACTCAATCAAGAACTCTCCATACAAAACTCTATTCTTACAGATGCGGAACGATTGGCGAAAATTGGAAGTTTCATCTGGTACGTGGGTACGGATATGATTGAACTTTCAGATAATTTTTATCGCATGTTAGGCTTTGAACCCAAAGGATTTGAATCCTCTTTGAAGAAATTTGGTGAATTTGTTCACCCGGAAGATTTAAAGACCTACCAGCAAAGCATTGAAAAATCTACCCATGAGCTGAGCGTTAATGAACACCGCTACCGTATCATTACCAAAACAGGAGAAGTTAAGCACCTCAAAGTAAATGGTCAGTTTATTCAGAAAGACAATAAACAAATCATGTCCGGGGTGGCACAGGATATCTCATTGAGTATTGCGGCGGAGGAAAAATTACGGGCCAGTAATTTGGAACTACAACAAAGTAACGCAGAACTGGAATCTTTTAACCGGGTGGCCAGTCATGATTTACAGGAACCGCTTAGAAAGACCCAAATGTTCATCTCCCGATTGGAGAGTACGGAGACCGAAAACCTATCGGATAAAGGCCGGGTCTATTTTCAAAAGGTTGTTAATGCCGCCTCCCGTATGCAGGCATTGGTATTGAACCTGCTCACTTATTCTAGAATCGATTCCAAACATGAAGATTTTGAGCTCATAGATTTGAATCAGGTACTATTAAAGGTTAAAGAGGACCTTTCTTCAAGCATTGAGAACACGGGTGCTATTATAAAGAGTGAAGACCTCCCTACACTCCGCGGGGTATCTTACCAGCTAGAGCAACTGTTCAACAACTTAATTGGAAACGCATTAAAGTATAAAGTAGCGGATGCAACACCTTCCGTTACCATTCAAGCAGAAAAGGTACATGGCAAGCAAATTCCCGAAGACTTCTTCAAGACGGCCAATACCTATTATAAGATTACTATTATAGATAATGGCATTGGTTTTTCAACGGAGTACTCCGATAAAATATTTGAAGTATTTCAACGCTTACACCAAAAATCCGAATATTCAGGTACAGGTATAGGTTTAGCTATCTGTAAAAAGATTGTAGAAAACCATCACGGTTTCATTTATGCCACTAGTGAACTTGGCAAAGGTTCTGCCTTCATCTTCTATTTACCAGCTTAATTCAACTTTTGGAAAGACCTTCTTAGAGTTATACAATTTTAGCATACAAAGCTAGAACAAACTTTGTTTTGCTTTATTTCACCCCATTTTAAGGACTTTTTAACCGCTTTTTAGCTCAAAACCCACAATTCTATAACACAAAGCGAAAATTGTGTAAGAGAAAATGAGGCCTTCTCCATGATCTTTGTACCAGAACAAATAATTAATCTGGTATCTATGAAAAATCTAATAGAAAAAGTATCTGAGCAGCTGGCAAGAGTCGGTCGTGTTAGACCTATTAATGAGAGTCCTTCTCATAGTATGAATCCAGAAAGCTTTACAGTAGGAATGGCCCAAAGCGGTCAACAACAGAGAAAAGGATAACCACTTGGTTACATCCTTAGCGTAAAGAAATTAACAACCTTAAAAAGAACACTATGACAACTATTAACTTATCATCTGCAGCAATTAAGAATATGTTTCAACAACTACACCAAAATTTTGGTGGGTCATTGGACGTGAATGTTAAAGAACACATTTTAACTTTGGACAACGAATTAGGTAGGGGACATATTAGAGGTATTACGTTTAAAGGTGGAATTTCTTATTTGGAATTTGATATGGAATTCGCCAATGACTTTACCATAAGAACAGGTTGTGAAGAAAATGCACCTATTTGTTTCGCTTATTGCTCCGGAGGTAGAATTGCGCACAGCTTTAATGACGAAACCAAAAAGAACGTTTTAGAGAACTTTCAGACAGGTATCTTAACCAATGAGAGCAATGCAAGCAACGTTCTATATTTTCAAAAAGATGTACGGGTAAAAACATCTCTTATAGTAGTAAGAACGGTAGCAAGTAACGAGACCGCTAAAAAGAACGGTTTAAACTATAGACTACAGGAGCTTATATTGAAAGGTAAGCCTGCTCAAAATACCATCTACATAGGTTCTTATAACTTAAAAATCGCTGATCAGATTGCTCAGTTAAAAGCTATCAAGCAAGAAGGTATCGTAAGAAGCCTTTTGATAGAAGGATTGGTACATATGATTTTGGCCTTAGAGGTTCAACAACATACAGACGACCTTAAGAACAGAGAAAATCAGACTGGAAGCCTTAACACAAGAGAAATGGAGGCTGTAAAGGATATTTCGGACTTTGTACACAACTATCCTGAAAGACAATTATCCATCTCTGAACTTTGTCGTAAATCAGGTCTTTCTCCTTGTAAATTACAAGAAGGCTTTAAGTTGATGCATGGTACAACGGTTACGGATTACATCCGTGAGGTACGTATTGCAAAAGCCGAAGAACTTATTAAAAACACAGATTTAAATATATCCGAAGTAGTATATAGCATTGGATTTACAAGCCGTAGCTACTTCTCCAAAATATTCAGAAACAAATACAACTGTAGCCCAAAGCAGTATAAAGATAAGCAGAACGTAATGGCAGCTTCTGCATAAAAAACTTACAGGAATAGTTTGGTTGTTGATAAGAAACCGGTATAGTTTATACCGGTTTTTTTATACCCCTAAATGAACTTGGAACATGACGGGTTATATATTTACGATTAAAACGTACGATTTAATCCTTTCACTTTCTTGCAATTATTACAGCACATTAAAAAGCCCAAGCAAGTGTTTAAACACTTGCTTGGGCTTTAATTCTTAAACCAACACAGTAACTAAGCGTTATCTCCTATGGCCTTTTTGTTCAAACGGGTTTCTGCCAGTTTCTCCAAAGTATTGTCCGCGTCATACTCTTCATTAAGCGTCTCCTGTAAGGTTTTGGCAATATCCCTATATCCAAGTTCTTTGGCAAATCTAACCGCCGTTCCATAGCCGGAAATTTCATAATGCTGTACGCGCTGTATTTCCGCAATAAGACCTACATCCATTAACTCATCACCCTGCGCCTTGTCTATAAAATTCTTGGCTTCGTTAATGAGCCCTTTCATTGCTTGGCAGGTTTCACCGCTAGGTGTAATATTCAATTCGCGACAGATATTTTCAATTCTACTCTTTTGCTCTTTTGTTTCCTCCAAATGATTCTCAAAAGCCTGTTTTAAACGCTTGTCGTTTGCATGTTCCACAATATTGGGCAAAGCTGCCAATAACTGGGTTTCCGCACTGTAAAGGTCCCTCAATTGATGTTCGAATAAATCGTTCAACGTCTTCATATTCCTTCTCTTTACAAAGTTTAGTACTCCTTATTTTCTTTTTCCTCACTAAAGTAGTCTTCATTGGTGCAGAATGTTGACCCAATACAAAAAAAGAATGTTGTAATTCATAAAATGAACTACCCCATTTTAGTCTTTACCTTTTGGAGCAATTAATAAACTTTTCCGGTCAACCTACGCAGCCCTTCTGGTGTAAATTGTATGTGTAATCAAAAAAGAAAAAATTATGGAAGTTCAAGAAGCACAAAAAACCGAGATAGGTATAAAAAAATCAAACCGTGAAGCTGTAGTAAAAATGCTTCGCCAATTATTGGCCGATGAGTTTTTACTTTATACAAAAACGCGTAATGCACACTGGAATGTAGAGGGAATTGATTTTCACACTAAGCACGTATTTTTTGAGGAGGAATATGGCAAATTGGAAAAATTTATTGATGAAGTAGCAGAACGTATCCGTATGCTCGGGTTCTATTCCCCGGGTACTCTAAAAGAGTTTTTAGAGCTGTCTCATTTGGAGGAAAACAACCCAGACCAAACCGATAGCGCAAGCTTTATGACGGTCTTGCTAAAAGACCATGACAAAGTCATCAAATTTATAAGAGAAAGTATTGGCGAAAATGCCGAAGCTCATAATGATGAAGGTACTGCAGATTTTATTACCGGTATCTTACAGGCACACGAACAAATGGCTTGGATGTTAAGAGCATCTCTTAAGCAATTTGATTAATAGTAAGTTTAAAGACAAAAAAAACGGCGATATCATTTATCGCCGTTTTTTTTGTCTTTAATTTAATACCCCCTAGATTTCATCCGGGGGTGCAGTAATGAGCAATTTCATACGCTTCCAGAAAAGAATGGCAGTTTTGTTGGAATGCACCGTTAAATCGGCCAGTAAAAACAAGTTTCTTTTAAACTGTTCGTATTCATTTTTGTTCAGGTCATTCTCATCTATGGGATAGTAGACCATGCCCCAATTGGGAAAATTACGTTCCGACACTTCATTTTCCGATAACTGATATACATTGGTATGCCTAGAATCGTTCTTAATATTCTCAAAAAGTGATTGTACCTTTTCCTTCTCACCTTCTAAAATTTGAATAAATCTTCTTTTATAGAATATAAGGCATCCGGTAAGATTGTTCGCACCGTTAAAATTACGGGCCGTCTCCAAAATGGTCTCGATATCTGCGTTCGTAAGTTCTTTTACCGCTTTTGATTCGTAAGTAAGTGTATACATCAATAGAATGGGGATGATTAGCCTGCCCGTGAGTCCCTCACAACACAATATAAATTCTAAATAATTTTATTCTCAAGCTTACCGTTAAGAATACAGCCTTTTTCAGCTTATGTTAAGATAGCAAAAGTAATTAGAATTTACCACTAATCGCTGATAAAACCCCCAAAACGCAGTCGTAACATAAATCCATTCCTCAGAAAAATGCTTAAAAAGGGTAACCAATAGCAAAATTAAAAATAACATTTCCGCTTCCTCCATCTATGAACGGAGTCCGTATGCGCTCGCCTTCCGGTAAGTACGGCACTTGTAAAGGGGAAGCAAAATCAAACCTTATGACAAAACTTTGAATATCTACGCGAAGTCCAAAACCTACCCCAATACCCAATTCTCTTATCCAATCCGAACCAAACTTGCCTTCTGTAGTTAATTGCCGATTAAAAGCTATACTTTCTTCCGATTCTCCTTCGCCGGCTTCGGCCTCATTCGTCAACCATACATTACCCGCATCTACAAAAAGTGCTCCTTTAAGATAGGACCATATAGGAAACCTATATTCTAGGTTTGCTTCCAACTTAAGATTTCCGGACTGATCAAAGAAGGAGCTGGTACTATCCTCGTCACTACGGAACGTACCGGGCCCTAAAGATCGTATCTGAAATGCCCTAACACTGTACGGACCTCCCGAATAGAATTGTTTTACAAAAGGTAAGGTAGATGAATTACCATACGGAATTCCCCAACCGGCATACAATCTGCTGACCACCGCGTTTTCCTTTCCCCACTTTAAATAATACCTAAAATCTATATCCGCTTTGGCGTACTGTGCATATTCCAAACCAAATGCCGTGCTCTTTCCTCCGTTCAACAAACTCAAGGTGTTCCCCGCTACATCCAGCGTTGTGGATGCATAAATGGGGCGGTCCTTATTTTCATCTACCAACTCGTTATAAGTAAATGTATAATTTAGGCCCGCTATAAATTGCTGTTCAAAACTGCTGCTCAAATACGAATTGTTGGCTAGGATTTCCTCGAATTCCTCTGTGGTATCGGTAAGGTTTACGTAGGTTATACTTATAGGGTTTAGCTCATGATACACAAACTTATTTGCATTCCAAGTATACCCAAAAGAGCCGTTAAAAGAGGTTAGCGTATAAAGTTTGCTCCGTTTAAGAATATCACCACCCAAACTTATTTTGGTCTTGGGAACGGCATAGTTAAATCTGCTGGGCGAGAAAGGCACCAATCTTGGCAAGAGCAAATTAGCCTTTAATCCTCCGGCAATACTTGTTAAGCCTGCATTATCTCCTCCGGACAGTTGTGTCTCATAAGCAAAATTACCCGTTAAACTAAAGGTTTCTCCCCCATTAAAGACATTCCGGTTGTTATAGGTTACCGCTATTCCCGGACCGGCAAAACCATTGGATTTTGTCACTGCCTGAAGTTCCGTTCTAAGGGACCTTTTAGTTAAAGGCGATAAAAAGATATCCGCATTAAGCAGTCCTTTGTTATCTACCGATGACGTATCCATTTCGTTAAATCTAATATTCACGAATTTATAACTGCCCAAAGCCGCTAGCCGGTTACTAGTAAGGCGCGCCGTTTCGGAATTGTATTTCTGTCCTTTTTCAAAAAGGATATAAGGCTCCAAACGTTTGGGTTTAAAGAACTCTTCGTCCTGTATAAATTGAATACCGTTTTCCTCCGTTATTTCCGAAACTTGTGGTAGACTGTCATTTTCAATGGAATAATTGGGGTATACTGCAATGGAATCGATGGTATACGGAATAATAGACTTCTCCGGTGTACCCTTTTTCAATCGTAGAAATAAATCGAACTTTCTATTCTCATAGCGATTGGTATCGGCCTCAAAAATGAGAAAATCGGGATTAAAGTTATAATACCCTCTGTTCTTTAGATGTCCATCAATCCGTTCTCGTTCATATTTTAAAAGTTCCAAATCAAAACGTTCACCTGCCTTTAGTTGGGTGTTGGCCATGGCATGTTCTATCTCCTCATAAATAGGCAGACTGTCCTTATCTATTTTCCACTGCTCTAGGGTATAGGGTTTAGGTAGTTGTGCCGTATAATTCACCGAAGCGTATTTTTTGGTACTGTCTATTTCCGTGGAAACCTTACTGTAGAAAAAGCCACGGTTATCCAATCTGTTGAGCATAAGCTCTTCAATACGCTGCGTATTTACATCACTGAGGTATACCGGCTCTTCCCCAAATTTTTTATTCAACCATTTATTTAAAAAACCGGGCTTTTCCCGTTGCGCTTTGTAATGATAATAGAGCCCTAGGCGCATTCCCAAAACCGAAGAATTGGCCGCTGGCCTAATCAAGGTATTCAACTCTTGCTCAACGGGTTTTAACGCGCGCTTTTCCTCTTCTGAATCCACCGTAATTTCCGCCCCTGTGAACAAGGTTTCGTCTTCGGGTATATACTTACCCACGCTACATCCGTACGGGATTGCCAAGCAAAACAGTATACAAATGCGTAAAAAAGGTGTGGTGCTCAATCTCATATTATTGTTCCCCTTTTTGTTCTTCTTTATCGGATTTGGCTTTCTTTTCCTTCTCTTCAACGTTATCTTTTAAGGGATTGAACAGCTGACTGAACTTATTAAACTCCCTATTAAAAATAACGGCCATACCGGTTACGATCAACTGACCGTCAATAATATTCTCATACTCACTTTTTCGAAAACCGCGCAAACGGTACCTTCCGTCTTTGGTGAGCAAATATTCCAAACTCACATTACCAATTATGGGCGTCTGTTCCTGTCCGGACTGCGCACTCCCCTCCACATCTACCGCGCTACCAGCAGTTACGACCAAGCGGTCATCAAACAATTTTTTCTTGGCGTTTATATTGAGTTGCGTCCGGTCTTGCGGACTGTCCCCTTGATAATCAGTAAAGCTATCCAGGTCAAAATCTACCTCAACCCCTGTATTACCGAACACCTTATCCGAAAACGCATTAAGCTCACCCGACAATACCTTATTAACATTATCCCTAGCAATGGCGGCCGTTCCCCCAGAACTTCCATCGCTACCCGAATCAGGATAAAACCTATTGAGCGCCAGTAATGAAAACACTTGTTTGTTCAGTTCCGCCTCTTGACCGTTCAGTTGTTGTACACGCCCATATACGGCACCGCTCAAAGCACCTTGCTCATCTTCGGGCATATCCAGGCCAAAGGATAGATCGGGTTGTAGCAGTTCTCCGTCTACATTCAGATAGACCAGAAAAGGCAATACCTCTTGATATTTTGAACTCACACTAACGTCTTCACTAGAAACTACAGAGGACATTAAAGGCTCCGCAGAGGTTTCTACGCTGTACACCGCAGTAACATCAAGTTTTGCATCGGTAGGATCTCCTTGCCAGGTAATGGTACTCCCCGGATTTATTTCAAACCTTCGCTTTACCAAATTATAAAGATTGGTCTCATAATGTCCGGATTTCAGCTCGTACCTACCCGAAAGATTGATTCTCCCGTTAGGTTCAATATTCAAGTTAAGCGCCGCATCTCCAGAGACTTCAAGATTATCTCCCGTACGTTCGTCTATAATCACATGAAAATCGGCATCCTCTGCAATTTCCAAAACCGTTCGGACATCCATTCCCTGAAAAAAGGACGGGGTTTCTTCCTGATCGTTACGAGTTAAGATAGCATCCGGATTTTCACGGTTTACAAAGAGTACCACCCCATCCCGTTCCTCAACATCCAATTGCGATTCGGGTACCACATAGGTGATATCTGTAATTTTTCGAATACGTAGTTTACCACTTACTTTGGGCAACTCCAAATCGCCCTCCACCTTTATATCGGCATCCAAACTAGCTACTCCGTAATACAGTTCATTATCCTCTTTTGTGGAGTTCAGTACTCTAAAATTCTCTGCATCCAGCTGTAAATCAAAAGAAGGGTTCAAAAGTTCTTCGGTAAGCACGGCACCTTGTATCGTAAAATCGCTGCCATCTGCATCCGCTATCTGAAATGCATCAAAATAAATGCCCTCCGTATCCAATTTCAACTGTTCATCGGCAATCTTAAAAACGGAATTTAATGCGGCCACATTAAAATCAACTTTCGTAAAATCTAGGGTTCCGTCGTATTCCGGAGCGGCAGTGGTTCCCGAGACATTTATTTTTCCTGACAAGGCCCCATGCGAATCTTTAATGGCTCCCTGCGTAAACGCTTCCAAGGTTTGTAACTCTACTCGGTTTAAATCCAAATCCAGGTTCAGTTGCGCCCCATTCTCCGAAGCCGCGTAGTCTCCAATTAAATCAAGGTCTGCACCACCATCTTTTAAGGCAAGGTTAAAATCGTAAGCGGCATTTCCCGAGGAATTTGCCTTTAAGCTTAAATTGCCCAAAGGATTCTCAAGAGCCTCCAAAGCATTGATCTTAAAATCGGCCACAAGCCCCGTTGCGCCAAAAGGGTTCTCAATGATCAAATCTCCTTTTACTAGACCGGAGGCCAAAGTTTCATCCGGATTTAAAAGACTAAGAAAAGTCTGTAACCTAAAATTATCGAACACAATACCTATATGCTCCTTATCTTGACCGGGCAACTGATCACTAAGCGTTAGAGATTGGTCGTTCCGGGTAAATTTCATGTTATTGAACTGTAATACATCTGGTCCAACACGAATCTGATTGTCCGCTGGAACTGACCATTTTTTCTTGTTCAGAACCAAATTGGACGGATCTATATGAATGCGAGTGGTATCTTTTGAAAGGGTGAGTTGCGAAGAAATATGTGCGACAGCCTCACTATCATCCATGGCAATAAAATCCATGAACAGTTTTTTGTTTTTCAGATTACCTTCAATAAAGGTTCGTTTTATAAGAACCGGTTCCGATACGAGACCGGCAAAACCGGCCGTAAAATCCAAATTGGTCGCATTCCCCGTTACTCTAGCGTTTAAACTATCTACGGAACTTCCTTGATAGGCCACGGAAGGCACATGTACGTTTGCGTTTAATTTTCGTGTAGCGGCGTCAAAATCGGCATCTATCAAAACCGAATCCAAACGGTCCACATCCCGTAAAAACACTTCGGTCAGGAATGGCGTTGGAGACAGCTTTAAATTCATTTTCAATCGCACGGAATCCCTTACGGCCACACTGTCCTGTTCGTCTTTAAAATAGTTTTCAAATTGCCGTGTTAGCGCATTGTTCAAGCCTTGTGGACTAGCGTTGGATTTTAGACTGGCCACCAAAAAATCACTAGTTACCGAGACGTTGGTGTTGGTATTATCTATATACGATTTTAGGTTAACAGGCCCCATTTGATACTGCTCATTGTCATAGACCGCCACGCCGTTTTCTATTTGGGCATCTATGTTGTAAGCTTCGGCATTACCCGAGAATTTTCCGTTAAGTTGAAGCCCCGCTTTTATGTTCTCTTTGGTTACCCCTAGTGCATACAAATCGGCCCCAATGACATTAAGGTCTAAATCTAACTGTGAGTTTACCGAGTCCAGAACCACTTGGGTCTTTGCCAAAAGATTCAGGTTTTTGTCTTTAAAAGCAAGGTCTACCGCTCCTTTCCCGTTTTTCATCTCACCTTCCAACTTCAATGCCGAAAAATCGTAATTACTGAATGTCAATTGAGTGAAATCCGTTTTAAGTTTTGCATCCAAATTATTCATCGTTCCCCCACCGGAAACATCCATGGTAAATGAAACGGCACCCAGTTGTGGGTTGTTCAACAACGTATTCAGTTGCAGGCTATCTACTTTTAAATTCCCGTTAAACTCCATCTCTTGCCCATCTTGGTAAGCGCCTTTGGCGGCAATAGTACCTTCTGGAATTTTTAATTGTGCTTGTGCGGTAAGGTCGTTCACTTTTCCACTAGCTTGGGCATCTATAGCAATGGTTTTAGGCAGTGAAATTCCCAATTCTTTTTCCGAAACAAATTTTGCCACATCCTCTTTTACGGTATTGATTGAAATAGTTCTGAAATCAAAATAAAGCGAATCCGGTTGGGTGACGTTTTGCAAGCTTCCTTGTGCAGCAAATTGGGTGGTTTGCCCCCAGTGGAGCTGCATATTTTTTATATCGATTTTTTGTAACGTACCTTCTGCCGAAATTCCACCTTGCAGGGGATGTTCCGCAGCAGTGACCATATAGGCATTATCCGCCAATTCTGGTTGTAGGGTGAATGCATCCTGTACATTTACATATATATCTTGAAGATTTAAATCTACCCGCGTACCTTCCGGGGCATCCAACACGGTTTCTATAGACGGGTATTTTAAACTCATTTGCCCTGCCAAAGAACTGTTGTTAACCGCAAATTGCAGGTCCTCCAAAGCAGCACTGCTATCATCAATCCGAGCATTAAAGTTCAGTTTTTGCAATGTAATACCGCTCTGTTCGGCAAAAGAAAGTACGTTTAATTGCATAGCCACTTCTTGCGGACGGTATTTTACCTCTTCCGCTTGAAGTTTAAAATTAGAAAGTGAAATGGCATTAGGGTTGAATTTGCCTTTTTCCGGCTGGGCCGTACCCATGGTGTAGGCCATGGAATTTTCCTGAAAATCAATTTCATCTACCTGCACTAAAAATTTAGGCCATTCAAAACCTGTAGCACTATTGGTCGTAACGGTAGAATCTGTAGTTTTTGAAGCCGCCGGAAGCTGGAGCGAAATGGCCGAACGCTGCAGCGAAATCCTATCTACTTCTATTTCGTTGGATGCCAGGTTGGCTTTGGGCAGTTCTAGCTTAAAATCCCGAACATCTAGTTTTGCGCTAATGGAATCCGGAACGGAGCTATAGTTGGCTTTTACGTTTTGTAGTTGCAGCAGGTCTACAGCAAAGTACGGCAAAGTGGTTTCCGTAGTATCTTCGGAAACAAAGGGTTTGGTCTGTTTGTAGAAAATATCCGTGTTGGATAATTTCAGTTCATCCAATTCAAATCGCAACTGTTCTAAATCCGTCTCATCTGCGTCTAGCACCAATCCACCTAATTTAATGCGACTGTCTATTCCCAAAAATTGGTCATTATAGACCAACTTAAAATCTTTAAAATCAAGTTCCCCAACGGTTATTTGCATGGGTTCACTTTCCGTGGTAACGGTAGTGGTATCTTCCGCGGCAAAAGCATCTATTAAAAAATTGAAATTGAAGTCCTCGGAATCCGGCTCTCTTGTGATGTTGGCGTTCAAACCTTCCCAAGTGGCCGACTTTAAATTAAGTTCGTTATTGAAAATTAAAGGTGAGAGGGGCAAATTCAATTCCAGATTTTTAGAATAGACCAAGGTATCCCCTTTGGTATCTTCCAAATACAATCCTTCTAAAAAAATATTTCCTGAAAAGGTTAAGTATAACCGATCTATCTCAACTTTTGTATTCGTCTGTTGAGACACGTAGTTGGTAAGCTTACCCACTATAATATCCTGCCCCCACTGACTTCGGATAAACAGTACCAAACCAAAAAACAATAGCGCCAGCACTAAGAACACCCGTCCTAAGCGCCGCAGCCACCTATTTTTTCTTTTCTCCTTTTGCATTAGGAGCAAAGATCAGTAATAAGCACATGACTTGTACGCTTTTAACAATCATAAATTAACTTATTTGCTTTAAATACGAACGATATCTAATACCATCACCTGCAAACGCGAATTTCAGGACTGTTTAACGGGAGTCTATTTATTAAGTTTTTTAATGATGCGGGCCAGTTTCCTTGGCATTTCCATAGGAATTAAATGCCCTACCCTACTCAAAGCTACCGTAGAAGGATTACTAAGATTAGGCAACACTTCTTCATAAATGGCTTCTGTAGAAATCACGGGGTCGTCATTGGAGAAAATTACGTCTGTGGGAATATCAAGCCCTTTTATCCGGTCTGCAATATTATTTTTCATCCCCACGTTCAACCACCATTTCCAAGTAGATTCTTCAATCTGCAATTGGGAATTGACCGCATACAACAATCTCTTTTTACCCATTTTCTTTTGGGTAGCCCCATGTACCGTGTTGGCCGCTTCGGCCCTGTCCGGATGGTTCAACATCCGTTTGCGCTCTTGGTCTTCCATGCGTTCTACAGTAGGTGGCGAAGGCGCAATCAACATTAGTTTCTGAGGTAAGTTCGTATTTTTTATCTGTGCGGCATAGAGTATCAATTTGGCGCCCATAGAATGACCGCAAAGAATATAATCCTTTAGTTTTAACTCATCAATAATCACGTTTATATATTGCGCCATACCATAAATGGAAGGTTCCGCAAGCGGCCTTGTCCCTCCAAAACCCGGCAGATTGAGCATGATACAGGTATACTTTTTCCGCAACCTTTTGGCCAACCATTTCCAACTTCCGGCATCACCTCCAAAATAATGCACAAAGACAATGGTTTTCTTTCCATGGCCTATTTTTTCATACCGCAATCCTGTATATTCTTTCATCTTTCTAATTCGTTCAGGCTCTCTTTATTAATCCTGATATTTTTTAATCTCTTTCTATGTTTTTTAAGCAAAACCTGAAGTTTAGAAGGCAATAGTGGGTCCGCAATCATATAGTTCGCTTCTTCCAACACCTTATCATCCTCTTCTATAAGCATAGTTTGAAAAGTTCCCAAATCCCCACAGGACTGCAAAGTATTGTTTCCATACCAAGTAGATAATGCGGTACAGCGTGAAGAAGGTACAAAAGGCACGATCAAATCCGGATTCATAAAGAAATTCACCAATTGTGCTTGTACCAATTGCATTTCTTCAATTCGGGATGCGACCAAGGAGCCTCCAAAAGTTAATTCGGACCGCTCTTTTAGAAGTGTTAGATTGGGAATTGCTCCACAGATTTTGTTAAAGTAGATTTTTACTTTCCGATAAATTTTATAATTCAACTCCATAATCCTATTCATTTAAGTTCGTAGATTGTTTTTAAAAGGAGAAGGGCCTCCTCTCTTAAATTTACGAAATACTTTTTATCTCTCCGAATAGGACTTGCATTAAGGTCAACCTATTATTGTTTAAAGACCACTCAACCCATCACTTGGAGACAGCATCGGGAAATGAATTACTCACCCCCCCTAGCTGGGTAATCGTTCTTTTCTATATAGTCTATGGCATTTAGAATATCTTTCCAGTTGGGGCGTGCAAAAGGCATAGTCTGAATAGCACTTGCATACAAGGTATTATCCGGTCTTACCAGAAAAACTCCGGGTTCCGAAAACGTATCCGGTTCGGAATCTTTAATTCCCTCTGAAACGAACAACCCCCAATTTCTAGCCTCTTCAATAGATAATCCGTAGGCAATGGGCAGTTCGGGAACGTCCCATTCCTCGCCAGCTTTCTTGGCCCGCTCTTCCGTATCACTGCTAATGGCCACCACATGGGCGCCCCTATCCGTAAAGTCCTTCAACTTTTTGGCAAGATCTTCTAAATAATTTTTGCAAATAGGACAATGCAACCCCCTGTAAAAAACAAGAACAGTAAAGGTCTCGCTATTCTGCGTGGCTAAATTCCATCGGGTATCGTTAATTAGTGGAAGCTCTAATTTAGGTACTTCTGTTTTTGGCTTTATCATCTTTTATGTATTTTAAATTTCTGTATCTCTCATAACTAGGGTACCCCCTTATCGTTCTCACAAATTAACAGGAACCCCAATTTGCAAATAGCCTTAATAACAAAAAATAATGCCGTAAAACATTATCCAATTCGCTTATTACAAAGGCCTTCCCTTTTAATTGCATTGAGCTATCAATTTTATGTATAGGACTATTCTGGCAGGACAAGACCTGGTAATTTTATGGTCTAATTACTACAGTTATGCAAAAACCCAATAAAAGACTTGAAAACCAAACCTGTATCGTAACCGGCTCCAGTGGCGGTATCGGTAAAGCCGTGGCACTGGCAATGGGTGCAGAAGGCGCCAACGTGGTCGTGAATTATAGAAGCTCAAAAGAAGCTGCAGAAGAAGTTGCCAACGAAATCAGCAAGAACAAACTTAGTGGCGAAGCCATTGTTGTAAAATGCGATGTAAGCAAAGAGCAAGACGTAAAAGCTATGTTCAAGACTACTATTGAGCATTTTGGTACTGTAGATGTATGCGTGGCCAATGCCGGTATGCAAATAGACTATCCATTACACGAAATGCCGTTGGAGGCCTGGCAAAAAGTGATAGATGTAAATCTAACAGGGCAGTTTTTATGCGCCAAAGAGGCCATAAACGAATTTTTACGCCGGGGTATGCGCAAGGACATTTCCAATTCTTTGGGAAAAATCATTCATATGAGTTCGGTTCATGAAGTTATCCCTTGGGCCGGCCATGCCAATTATGCGGCATCTAAAGGCGGACTTTTGATGTTGATGGAAAGTATTTGCCAGGCGTACGCTCCCCATAAAATACGATGTAACAGTATAGCACCGGGAGCAATAAAAACAGATATCAATAAAGACGTTTGGAGCACCAAGGAAGGACGAGAGAATATGCTAAAACTCATCCCTTACAAACAGATTGGTGTACCCGAAGATATAGGGAGTGTAGCCAGTTGGTTGGCTTCGGACGAATCTGAATACATAAACGGAACCACCATTTTTGTTGATGGTGGAATGACATGCTACCCAGGTTTTACTACAAACGGATAGCATACAACTATATATAATCATTATTTAAAAGAAACAGTATGGATTTAAACATAAAAGGAAAAACGGCCTTGATAACAGGAGGCGACTCAGGATTAGGAATTGAAACCGCTAAATTTTTAGCTCGGGAAGGGGTCAACATTGTACTTTCGGACAAGGACAATGGCAACGAATTAAAAGATGCGGTCAAACAAGTTGAAAAAGACGCCCAGGATGGTGCTAAAGTCATGGGCATTGCTGCGGATATATCCAAAAATCAAGAGGTATTGGATTTGGCCGATAAAATTGAAACCGAATTTGGTGGTGCACACATCATTTTTCATTCGGCGGGTGCACGGGGCGCAGCTGGAGATTTCTTGAAATTAACGGATGAAGATTGGATGAATACCATTCAAGTAGACTTGATGGGTGCCGTTCGTGTGGCACGAGCTTTTGTTCCACAAATGCAAAAACTAAAATGGGGACGCATGGTTATGGTAGCCAGTGAAAATGCGTTTCAGCCATACGTAGATGAGAGTCCGTATAATGCCTGTAAGGCCGCAATTATAAATCTCTCCAAATGTTTATCTCGATCCTATTCCAAAGAGAACATTCTTTTCAACTGCATTTCTCCGGCCTATATTGAAACGCCCATGACGGATGCCATGATGGAGGAACTGGCCAAGGAAAAAGATATCTCGGTGAAGGAAGCCGTAGAATGGTTCGTAAAGAACAAAAGACCGCACATTGCAATGGAACGTAGAGGAAAACCGGAAGAAGTGGCCGCGGTAGTAGCCTTTTTGTGCTCTGAACATGCCAGTTATGTAAACGGAACCAACGTACGCATAGATGGTGGTGCCGTAGAATCGGCTTTTGGTTGATTAATACCGAATAAAAAATTAAACTTTAATCCAAAACAATTATCATGGAACGAGAACGCACTTCATGGGAAAATGCCTTGAGCGAATTGGTAGCCGAAACACATGCCTGCCAGCGCATGTATGGTACATTAGTACAATCAGATCGGTATCCTACATGGCTCTCCTATTTTAAGAAACGCCATTTTGAAGAAGTAGATTTCGAGAAAATCCTAACGGATGAGTATTATGCGGTAACCGAAAGGAAAATTGCCCGTATGGCCCATATAGAACATCCTATTTTTGAATCGTTGGAAAATCAGTTATTGGAAAAGAACCTATCGGATAAGGAGATTAATCTATTGATTACTTCCAAGGAAGAGGCGCTAATATTAAAATATCAAAATCTATTGGCGTTTGGTAGCTTACCAAAAACTACAAGTGCACTGCTCCAATCCCAGGCCGAAGATTTAAACAGCACTTTGCAAAATTTGCGAATGGATTACAATACCAAATATAAATCGGGACCTATAAAATCCCAATAATAAAGAATTATGAAGAATATTCTAAAAGCGATATTGGCCGGTTGGGGAGCCAAAAAAATAGGAGGCGGCAAATGCGGTTGCATTGGTAGCATTGTAGTTTTTATTATCCTTTATTGGATTTTAGGCTATGTAATCAACTAAGTAAATTAAATGAGTCAATTTCGGTATCTATTGAATCAATAGCACTTGGGAATGTAATGCATCTTTGTAACTCATAAGTAGGTTGAATAACCGTTTCAATATTGAAATGGGTATTATATAACTCGGAAGGGAGCGTTGGGGAACGCTCCCTTTTTTATGTCCGATATCCAACCTTTTAGATGGAATTACCTATTAATTTTTTGAATCAAAATTTCAATTTTTAGCATCAAAAAGCGAAATAAAACTCATGCACCTTTGTAACTCATAAGTAGGTTGATAAACTATTTCAATATTGAAATAGAATTTAAAACTTGAAAAGGGAGTGTTGGGGAACACTCCCTTTTTTTTGTTTATCCATTCAGAATTTTCAATCAACATATACTCCTCTATGCTACCTTTTTTAAATTCCCCATTGTTGCGCTATTTTTTCATAGAATCATCAAAAAATTATCTTACAAATCTGCACATTCACAATAAACCTTTGTACCCACACCTAACCACGTATTTCAAGCATCCAAAAATGCGATGAACGCACACTAAACGCCTAGTTCGGGATTTAATTAATTTTATAGGAAAAACCGGAAACTTCAGAATACTCCGTAAGTACTACAAACATTACAACCAACTGCGATTTAGCGAATTAAAATCGATTTTAAGAGTATGGGATAATGATTAAATAACACTTTTAATTTTGGCTGTACTACCCGAAATCCTATATTTGCGCCTGCAATTTTAACCTCCCCCAAAATTAAAAAAACGCCCTACAGCGCTAGATGTAAAACATTATTAAACTTGTAAATCTACTGTTATTATGTTATTGCCATTTAGTCAACTTTTACCAACAACTTTTTTTGGAAATGCCGGATGTTTTTTACAATCAACGGCTTTAAATCCTAGGGCCAGTTTCACTACCCATAATATACAGCAATAGAGGTGATGAAAAGCTTTAAAAATTCGGACTGGGTTATCCCAATTTCCATATTGGTTCACTTGTGTATCATTAATGGTTTACTGTTCTGCTTAACACCGGAAACCTACACTAATGTATATTATATTTTTCATTACAATGTGTCTTGGCTGCTTATCACCTATGGTCTAAGCTACTACACTAGAAAAAGAAAGGAACGGTTTTTCACCAACATTCATAAAGTTGTTCAACTCTATTTAATTTATGGTCTTGCCTATTTTGCCCTTTTTGGAATAACAGGTAGAATTTATGAATCGCTGGAACAGCAATTGTTCATCTATTTGATTATATGCGCGGCATTAACGGCCTATCGTGTGGTTTTCTTCTGGCTACGTAGAAAATACCGCTTATGGGGCGGCAACTCCGTTAAAGTAGTAGTTCTAGGCCGTGACAAAAATTTAAAGAAAATACGCAAGGTATTTGATGAACCTGAGTTGGGCTACCGTTATATGGGATATTTTGATGATAAAAAATCCAATAGTCCCACATTTCTAGGCCCTGTTGAAGATTGCTTTCTTTATATTCTAGAGAATAATATAGATGAAATTTATTGCGTTGCCTCCAAGTTTAACAACAAAGAATTACGCAACCTGATAGACTTTGCGGACAACAACCTTATCCGCGTGAAAATTATACCGGATAACAAAGAAATCTATTCTAGAGGCATGTTTATTGAGCTCTATGAAACCGTGCCCGTACTCAACCTGAGAAGGGTGCCTTTGGATACGTTGTTTGCCCGCGTAGTAAAACGTACGTTTGACCTTCTCTTCTCTTCTTTGGTTATTGTTTTTATACTGTCATGGCTCGTACCCATTATGTTCATTCTTATAAAATTGGAATCACCGGGCAAACTATACTTTAAACAAAAAAGACATGGGCTTAAACGGCAGACCTTTTGGTGCTATAAGTTCAGGTCTATGCGCCCCTCCAAGGATGCGGACTCTAAAATGGCCACCAAAGGAGATATGCGCGTAACCCGTGTAGGCAGGTTTATCCGAAAAACCAGTATAGATGAATTGCCGCAATTCTTAAATGTGTTTTTAGGCGATATGAGTGTGGTAGGCCCAAGGCCCCATATGGAACTGCACACTTGGGACTATGAAGTGAATGTAGATAAATATCTGGTACGCCATTTTGTAAAACCGGGTATTACCGGACTTGCTCAAATAAAAGGCTACCGTGGGGAAATCGGAGAGAAAAAAGACATTCTAAACCGTACTAAACTAGACATTTTTTATGTAGAAAAATGGTCCTTATGGTTAGACGTTAGAATTATTTTCCAAACGGTTGTAAATGCCGTACGCGGGGAGGAAAACGCATATTAAAACCAACACCTAGCTTATAGTTCTTAGTTCTTAGTTCTTAGTTCTTAGAACAAAGTCCTTTCCCAGTTAATAAAGACCTATTGCTCATCTCTTACCTTATGGGATTCCGATTTACATCAGCACGTTGCTTATTTCCGTTCCCTAGGAAACTTCCCCTCCATATTTTTTGAATCGCACCTAAAATCGTACTTTTCATGAACATTAGGCTTATTCCTTTGACATGAAGCAAAAACTGTTCGACGATTTTGAAAAAGTATCCGCGAAAGCGTGGAAACAAAAGATACAATACGAACTTAAAGGTGCCGATTATAACCAAAACCTGGTTTGGGAATCTCCCGAGGGCATTAAGGTAAAACCCTTTTACCATGCAGATGACCTTCAAAACCCAATTGCCCACACCACAGAAAAACAAACCCCTTGGAAAATAACCCAATCCATAACGGTCAATGATAGTTCCAAGGCCAATAAAAATGCACTTAACGCTCTAAAAGGTGGTGCGGAAAGTATCCTTTTTACACTCCCTTCGCCCGCTATAGATTACAAAACACTTTTAGCTCAGCTCCCTACGGGTCAAAAGATTAATGTTCATTGCGAGTTTAAAAGCATCTCTACCGCAGATAGTATAAAACTAACAGAAAGCCAACCTGTGGAAGCAGCGGCCGTTTCGTTTCAAATTGACCCTATTGGGCAGTTGGCCCGTACCGGAAACTGGTTCACGAACATGGCCGAAGACCTGCAACTGACTCATAAGCTATTACAGGCATCCGCTTCAAAAGAACGCAAGAACAGTATTAGCATAGATGCGGCACTATACCAGAACGCCGGAGGCAATAGGGTTCAACAGCTGGCCTATGCCCTGGCCCACGCCAATGAATATCTTAACTGGTACGGTTCTACTATGGAAACCATTACGTTTAAAGTGGCCGTGGGCAGCAATTATTTTTTTGAGATTGCCAAAATCAGGGCCCTACGCCGACTTTGGAAACTACTAGCCACAGAATACGGGATTACTGCCAATTGCCAAATTGAGGCCGTACCCTCCAATAGGAACAAAACCCTTTATGACTACAATATGAATATGATCCGTACCACTACGGAATGTATGGCAGCTATTCTGGGCGGTGCCAATCGGGTGTGCAATCTTAATTACGACTTCATCTACCACAAGAACAATGCGTTTGCGGAACGTATTGCCAGGAACCAACTCCTTTTGCTCAAAAAAGAAAGTTACTTCAACACCTTGCAAAACCCCGCGGAAGGTGCCTATTATATTGAAAGTATTACGGACCAGCTGGCAGAAAAGTCGCTGCTACTCTTTAAGGATATTGAAGCAAACGGTGGATTTCTAAAACAATTAAAATACCATACCGTCCACAAAAAACTAAAGGAGAGTGCACAAAAGGAGCAAGAGCGCTTCAACACTTCCCAGGAGATACTGGTAGGCTCCAATGCCTATATAAACGGAAGCGAAAGGATGAAAGACCAACTTGAAGTCCATCCTTTTGGAAAACAACGTCCTGTAAAGACCCTAATAGAACCCATTTTGGAAAGACGTCTCTCAGAAGGATTGGAAAGAGAGCGATTACAAACCGAAGGCTGGCAAGCACGATAATCCGTTGGGTAGTATATAAGAGCGATACATGAGAAAAGACATACAACATATTTCCTATAAAAAGACGGCACCGGATACCACCGCAACCCAACAAGCGGATTTTGAGCATCTGGATTTTGCGGCCGGAATACCCCCATTTTTACGCGGACCCTACAGCACCATGTACGTACAACGCCCGTGGACCATTAGACAGTATGCGGGATTTTCCACCGCAGAGGAAAGCAATGCCTTTTACCGAAGAAACTTAAAAGGGGGGCAAAAAGGACTTTCCATTGCTTTTGACCTGGCAACACACCGCGGGTATGATAGTGACCATGAACGGGTAGTTGGCGATGTGGGCAAAGCAGGGGTCGCCATAGATACGGTAGAGGATATGAAAATTCTCTTTGATGAAATTCCTTTGGATAAAATGTCCGTTTCTATGACCATGAACGGGGCGGTACTGCCCATTATGGCCTTTTATATTGTTGCAGCGGAAGAACAGGGTGTTGCTCCAAAAGCTCTCACCGGCACCATTCAGAATGATATCCTTAAGGAGTTTATGGTACGGAACACCTATATCTATCCACCTGCGCCTTCCATGGCTATTATTTCGGATATTTTTAGGTACACCAGTAAACTCATGCCCAAATTCAACAGTATCAGCATATCCGGTTACCATTTGCACGAAGCAGGTGCTACGGCCGAACTGGAACTGGCATACACTTTGGCCGACGGACTGGAATACATTAGAACCGGATTAAAAGCGGGACTTGATATAGATAGCTTTGCTCCTAGACTATCATTCTTTTGGGGCATTGGTATGGACCACTTTACTGAAATTGCCAAATTGCGGGCGGGCAGGATGCTATGGGCCAAACTCGTAAAACAGTTCAACCCCAAGAACAGTAAATCCATGTCTTTGCGTACGCATTGTCAAACCAGTGGTTGGAGCCTTACCGCACAGGACCCTTTCAACAATGTGGCCCGTACCACCATAGAGGGCTTATCCGCAGTTTTGGGCGGAACACAGAGCCTGCACACCAACGCATTGGATGAGGCCATAGCCTTGCCTACGGATTTTTCGGCACGTATTGCACGAAACACCCAACTTTTTCTAAGGGACGAGACTAAAATCACCAAAACGGTAGACCCTTGGGCAGGCAGTTTTTATGTTGAAAAACGTACGGAAGACCTTACCCATAAAGCGTGGGAGCTGATTCAGGAAATTGAGGAAATGGGCGGGATGACCAAAGCCATTGAAGCCGGAATACCCAAGTTGCGCATAGAGGAAACCGCCGCAAAAAAACAGGCCCGTATAGACAGTGGCAAGGATATTATTGTGGGCGTAAACCAATACCAAACCAATGAAGATGACGGACTTCAGATATTGGAGGTGGATAATAATGCGGTACGAAAAAAACAATTGGAACGCCTAGAGCGCATCAAACAGCAGCGGGACGATGAAAAAGTATCCACGGCACTCCGCAAACTTACGGATGCCGCACACACCAAAATGTTAACCGAAGAAAATCATACTACGGACCCATCGCGGTCGGATGAAAATTTATTAGCTTTAGCTATAGAAGCCGCTAAGCACAGAGCTACTTTAGGAGAAATTAGCAGTGCACTAGAAACGGTATTTGGCAGATACAGAGCAACCATTCAATCTATTTCAGGGGTGTACTCAAAAGAAATACAGGAAGACGAGAGTTTTAAAAAGGCCTGCAGGCTTTCCGATCAGTTTGCGGAACAGGATGGGAGAAGACCCCGTATCCTCATTGCCAAAATGGGACAGGACGGGCACGATCGTGGCGCCAAGGTTATTGCCACGGGCTATGCTGATCTGGGTTTTGATGTAGACATAGGCCCACTTTTCCAGACACCTGCGGAAGTAGCCAAACAAGCGGTTGAGAACGATGTTCATATTCTGGGCATCTCTTCTTTGGCCGGCGGTCATAAGACCTTGGTTCCCGAAGTTATTGCCGAGCTCAAAAACTACGGCCGTGATGATATTATGGTGGTCGTGGGCGGTGTCATCCCCAAACAGGACTACCCCTATTTATTCGATAAAGGAGCCATTGCGGTTTTCGGTCCGGGAACTAAAATTGCCGAAGCTGCCATACTCATTCTAGACATCTTATTGGACAATTCATAAAAACCACCTTTATTTTTAACAAAACACGGTCAAATACATACTCCTAATAGTATTTTGATAATCAGCCATGTATAAAAAATCTAACAATTTCACTTGAAATTCGTAGTAAAAATACTACATTTTAACAACCCGTTAACACCATTTTGCCCATAAATTGAACTATATTTAAGATTACTACCAAACCACTAACACCACTTTTTTCTTGAGAACACTACATTTAAAATACCGGAATACACATTAGATTATGGGAAAAAAATTGATATCCATATCCAGCGTGCTATTTTTAATTACTTGCGTAATTATATGGAACCTCTCCGTACAGCGCATTAAGCTTTTTCATAAGAATATTACCCTAGTTGAAGAAATTAAGGCAAAAAACAAGCTTAAAGATGCAGAATCTCGCCTCTTTGAACTCTATAGCATCAGCAAGAAAAACGTCATTTTCTTGAGAGACCTTATAGAAACGGACCTTAAAGCGAACGCTCCATTAGAGGTTCCCCAAAAGAAGCTAAGCCAATTTCTAAAAATAGACCCAAACTACTTTCAGGCGCGCTTTATAGATTTGGAAGGCATGGAAGTCATACGGGTAGAGCATAAAGATTCGGTTATGGCCTCTACTTCGCAATTTAAAGGTAAGCGGGACTATTTTAAAAAAACCATGGAGCTGAACAAAGGAGAGTTTTACATCTCCAACATGGACCTCAACATAGAAAATGGCAAGGTTGAGGTTCCACATAGACCCACAGTGCGCTTTTTTACCCCTATCTACACAAACAACGTGCTTAGTGGCATTGTAGGGCTTAACCTGAATGCCAAAAATTGGCTGGACACTTTTAACGACCAAGAGATTACATTCTTGAATTCCAAAAATGAAGTTTTCCATAGTGCAGATGACGAAAAGCTATATGCACAATCTACCATAGACCTTGACAAAAAAGACCGTCATGGAAACGCTTTTTATTACCAAAGGAAAGTAAGTTTGGAAGGCAACCAGACTTGGACACTCTATACCAAACCGGATATTCTATCCATTCAGAACCAAATGGCAGAGTATAAGAAATCTACTTATATCACGGCGGCCATCCTCACCATTGGTATTGTCCTGTTCCTATGCATCATTTATATGCTCTACAAAAAGAACAGCTATATAGATACTCTAAACCAGACCATAAAAAATAGACTTAGCGAACGCGATACGCTTTTAAAAGAGATACACCATAGGGTAAAAAATAATCTACAGGTCATTACCAGTTTGCTCAGTTTGCAATCTAGTTTTATTAAGGACGATAAAATAAAAGGTTTGTTCAGGTACAGCCAGTATCGCATCAATTCCATGGCTATCATCCATGAGATGCTTTACCGCTCCAAAGACCTTAGTCGCATTAACTATGGGGATTATGTACACCAATTGGCCTCAAAACTTATAGCATCTATGCGAGGGTCCGAAAAAAAAATAGATATTAAAATTGAAGCGGAAGAATTGCACCTGAACCTGGACACCTCTGTACCGCTGGGCCTTATGATCAATGAAATCATTACCAATTCTTTAAAATACGGATTTAAGAACAAGGACGAAGGCCTTATTTCCATTAAGTTTGAAAAATTAAAATACCCCAATTTCCTGTTGCACATTGGCGATAATGGAACGGGCTTTTCGGATGAAATTGATTTTAGGAATACCAAATCGCTAGGCCTGAAATTAATCCATATGCTCACCTTACAATTAAAAGGCACCGTAGAAAAAGACAACACAGAAAGTGGCACACACTATATAATAACCTTTCAAGAAATTGAACAGATATCCTAACACTATGAAACTAAAAGTCCTAATTGTAGAAGATAACCTGATCATACAAATGTTTATTGAGCATATCATTACCAATGTGGGCAGTACACACGTTAAAACTGCGGATAACGGCACCGATGCATTAGCTGTTGTGGACCATTATATGCCAGATGTAGTTCTGTTGGATATTGGCTTGGGCGGAAACCTCAACGGAATTGAAACGGCCACCATTCTTAAGGAGAAGTACAAAATTCCTTTTGTGTACATCACCGGAAACTCGGATTTTAGCACCTTGGAAAGCGCCAAAAAAACCGAACCGCTACACATTCTAAGGAAACCTATAGACGAGCATGAGCTCAACAAGGAATTTGAGATTATATGCCAGAAATTATTGGAATCCAAACTGGAAAACTCCCAATAAGTGGCTGAACACCCCTGACCATGACCGATTTTCTGAAACGGCAAACACTTTAAAAATTAGGCTACTACGGCATTCTACGTCATTTTTTTTCACCGAAGAACAATTATTGAACCCTTGAAGCTTATTTTTCTAGGAAAATAAACTATCTTTGCACCGCTTTTGAAATGGTCGCGTAGCTCAGCTGGATAGAGCATCTGCCTTCTAAGCAGACGGTCCCAGGTTCGAATCCTGGCGCGATCACTTTAAATTAGAAACCACGTCCTTAGGGCGTGGTTCTTTGTTTTATGGAAAGATGCAAGACCACCGGTCTTGTGATCTTGGAATAAAATGAAGAACTAGAGCGATAGCTCGTGGTTTACAATTTGCAACATTGAGCTCCCTAGGAACACCGAAAGGTAATCCTGGCGCAATCACTCTAAATTAAAAAGGCTTCCAATTTCTTGGAAGCCTTTTTTATGATCTTTTTCGTGTAAACGTAGATTTACATGTATACCTTCATTTGATTACTTTCTAGACGCCTTATTTGCTTTTTCAACAGTTACCCCTACATATAAAAAAAGCGCCCAAAAGGGCGCTTCGTTCGTTACGACATACACGTATTGTATGCGATTTTATCGTGCTATACTGGCTTGGTCTATTTTTTTGCTTTTTCGTTACCGTACATATAACCATACTTAGAACCGTAAGTGGCATCTGCAATCTTAACATCGTTCAACAGGAAGCTCATATTCTTTAATTTTCCTTCTGCTTTTGCTTCCAATGCAAATTCCAAAACTTTCTTTTCGGTTTGGCCGGCTCGTATAAGATAGAGTGTTAGATCGGCATATTTACTGATCAGGAACGTATCGGCAAGGATCATGGCAGGGGCAGTATCTACAATTACATAATCATAGGTACTTTTTAACTCTTCCAACATGGCTCCCATCTTATCTTTTCCTAATAACTGTATAGGATTAGGCGGTACAGGTCCGGAAGGCAACACCTTTAAGTTTTTGTTTAGGCTGGAATCTTCCAAATAACTGGACAGTTCTGTATTGGAACTTGCCAAATACGTACTTAATCCCTCCGTACTTATAGGTTTATTTTCATGTCTGTGTAGTTGCGGGTTCCTTAAATCACCTCCTACCATAACCACACTTTTCCCGGACTCCGCAAGTATCAAGGACAGGTTAATGACCGTAAAGGTTTTTCCCTCTCCCTGTGCAGAAGAGGTCACATAAATACAGGAACCTTTTCCAGATGTGCCCTTATCGGGCATTACATAATTAAGATTGGCCCGTAAAATACTGAAAGACTCGGATAGTACAGACCTTTCGTTTACTGAAACTACTGTAGAGTCTGCGGCCATTACATGAGGAATTTCGCCCACTACAGTAGTGCCTTTGGCAACATCTTTTAGTTCCTCCCTCGTATTTATTTTGTTGTTTAAAAACTTATTGGCGGTAATAATAAGGAAGGGAACGAACAGCCCACCCAACAAGCCTATACCTAAAACCATCTTTTTGTTTGGGGAAATAGGAGCGTTTAAACTATACGCCTTATCCACTATTTTTGCTTTGGGCGCCTTTGCCGCTAGTGACAGGGAGTTTTCTTCCCGTTTTTGCAACAAGAACAGATACAGTGCTTCTTTAATATTTTGTTGTCGCTCAATACCTCTAAACTCACGTTCTTGAGAAGGCACTTCGGAAATTTGGGAACCCAAAATACCGGCCTGGCGGCTTAGGTTATCTTTTGTGATCAAAAGGTTGGAGCGTCTTCTTCGCAAACTTTCACTAATGTTTTCCTTTATTTCTTGTAACTGATTCCCCAAATTTACCACCAAAGGGTTGGTTTCAGTAGCTCCCTTTAACAAACGGTTTCGTTCCAATACTAGTTGATTGTACTCATCTACCAACTGTACCATTCCAGACTCTGCCAAACCCATATTGGCCGGTAACAAATTTAACTTACTGGAACTTACATGCTCAATCATGGCATTGGTCATTTCCAGTTCCGTTAACACCTCTTGTTGCTTGTTATTATAATCACTCACGTTTTGAATGATGATGGAAGATTCCGCTTCAATATTCGTAAGCATATTAGCGGTCTTAAACTTCTCTTTTCCCGTTTCTACGGAATCCAATTCCGAATTGATAATACTCAAGCGTTCATCAATAAAGAATGCCGTATTTCTCGCAATCAGATTTTTATCTTCAATGGCCTCTTGGTTGTATTCAAAAATCAATTGATCCAAGATATCCTCTGATTTTTGCCGAACGTTGCCTTCTATGTTCAATTCAATTAAAGTTGAGTTGTCATCCATTAAGGCTACCCCTAATTGCTCCCTTAATGATGTAGCTACTTGATCTACTGAATAGAAACGTACCTCCACATTCATATCCAGGTCCAAATCCTCCGTAGCCAAGGTATCCAATACCACATTGGGTTCTACAACAAAATCAGCAAAGCCCATTTCAATAATATCGCCCAATTTGTGGTTTGCCTTGTAATCACTCTCCGCTTGTTCTATGGTTACCGTATTTTCATCTACCTTTTGTATCTCCAACACGTTTTGTTCCGCCAGTATGGTTTTTTGCAACGCCACCTCATCCAAACGTACCAAACGCAATCTGTACGGGGCATCTGTATAGAGTTCTTTTGCCCCAAAACCTTTGGGCTCAAAATAGCCAATATTCAGGTCCAACGCCTTTACCGCATTGGTCATTAAACGTTTTGACCGGATAAGGCCCAACTCATTTTCAATACTGCTGGTACCCAGCCCTCCTAACATGCCCAAGTCTACAAAACCACCTGCATCACCACCGGGAGATTTGGTCTCTTCGTCTTCCAAAATAACCGAAGCTACCGCTTTGTATACGGGCTGCTTAAGTTTTAAATACCCCACAGCCAATACCAAGGCCAACACGACACTCAATACAAACCACTTCCAAAAACGCAGATACTCTTCTATGATTTCCCTAATCTCGAAAGGCTTTTTTTCTGAAACAAAACTTTCTTTATCGTCATTATGACTCATATAACTTTCTTTTATAACTAAAAAACAAACTACTCATTAAACATCGCCAACATTCTATAAATCCAAACAATAATCAAATATCGATTATAAAATGCATACACGTATTAAATGATATTTATTTTGAAACACATTTTTCTAAATGTTGCACATAATTTAAAGCAACCTTTTCATCAGTTAAATTACTTGCAGTTAAAAATGCTTGATACGAAATTTCTTTTATCTCTTGTTCAGAAAGACTATTTATTTTGCGGATAATACCTTGCAAGTCCTCTACGTCTCCTGCGTTGCACAAAAATCCGTTGACACCATCCTTTATTACCCCATCCATACCTTCGTTTCGAGAAGCAATTGTTATACATCCGTTTGCCATAGCCTCTAAATACACTAGACCGAACGCCTCAGTTTCACTAATCATTACAAAGACATCTGTGTTCATCAAAACTTTATTGACCTCTTCCCTAGGAACTCTACCTCTTAAAAATACCTTATCATTAACTCCTAGTTTTGTAGAAAATTTCTGTAATGATTTCTTTAAATGACCTTCTCCTAAATAATTTAATTTCCACTCAGAATTAATATTTTCCGGTGCCGAGAGAGCATCTAAAATAGCCTCTGGATGCTTTCGTTTAATAAGCGTACCAACAAACGTATAGGTCTTATTTTTTGTAAAAGATTTTTCCCATTTTGAGGGAATAAATTCTCTAGGCACACCTGAATAACAAAAGAAATCCTTGACACCTGAAATATTATGATCAGCAACGAAAGCTTCTTTAATGGGTCTAGACCTGTACCCCACTAAATCTAGATTACTTACATATTCCGGCCATTTTTCTGGATAATCACGCTTTAAAACTGGTGTATTTTCATGAACCACTAAACAAGTTGGCACTTTATACTTCTCCTTTAAATAATGCAAAAGTGCTGCTTGTGGAGTCAACCAATGCCCAACCACTATATCTGGCATAAAATCATTCTTTTCAAGAATTTGATCTATTTCCTTCTGCTGTAATTTATAGTATTTATCTATAAACTTTTTTTTAGGCATTAACTTCATGATGTTCCTTCTAAATACCTTAACACCGTCTACTTGATAATTAACTTCCTTTGGTTTAAAAGTGGGAAAATTGTAACCTACTATACTAGCCAACAACTTATTAAAGGATTTAAGAAACAAATATATACCTGAAGGAAAAACGGTTTGATTATGGACAACCATTACGGAATGCCCCTTTCTGGCCCATTCCTTCGTAAAATAATAGACAACGGGCGTTAGATCTTTTGGTAAATCGGAAGCAGGAAAATGAGAAGTTAATACAAGTATTTTCATTTTAAATTCCATATTTTAGGTAGAAACACTCGTAAATGATTCGTGAAATAATGAAAACATGCTATCACTAAACCATTATGCCTTCTTTCGTAAACAAAGAATTCTTCTGGGTTATTTCCTAAAGGCGAACGAAAAGCTTGCCAGCGTTTTTTAAATGTTTTTTCTGGGTTGCACCAGGTTGCCAAACTCTCATGGGTATCGCACTGCCCCAATATTCCTGGAGCTACTATATTTTCTATTCCTAATTTTTTCGCCCTTTTCCCGTAATCAAAATCGCCTAAAGCATGGTGAAAAACAGGGTCATTGGCCCCTACCTTTTCATATACATATTTTGGGATCAAAACAATATTACCATTAAAATAGGCACAGGAACCCCCCTGATTTTGAGGCTCCACCAATTGTCCATTTTGGGCTCTTCCGCCGTAGGTAATGGTTTTTGTATCCTTTAAAGAAGAGGTGGTTCCCACTATTATGGCCTTATTTGATTTGCTTTCGGAAGTTTGTAGTAAAGTGGTTAAGGCCTGGGCATTTAAAATAGTATCATCATTTAGCCAAACATAAAAATCATATGACTTTACTTGCGCAGCGCTCTCCCAAGCCAAAAGCATTCCCCTATTCCAAAATAGGTCTCCTTTACTAGTAATGATATGTACTAAAGGGTATGATTCCGCTACAGCCTGAGCGGTACCGTCCGTACAGCCATCATCTACTAGATATACGTCTAGGACGTATTCATCAGGTATTTCCTGAGCGAACAAGTTCTGTAACGCTTCAAGGGTTTTGGCTTTACGGTTAAATACCGTAAGTAGGACTGCTATCGTTTTCATTTAACTTTTATTTGACAAGTTTTATAAGATTGTACATCATCTTATTTACCAATAACATGCGTCTTCCACTTTATCCGCATTGGCAGGTTTTTGCTTATCTGTAGGCCTTATCCAATTTTCATTCTTAAAAAAGTCTAAATACAGGTTGCCCGGCAACCCCCACTTCGTGGCATAATCCGTAGCCTCCCAGCGATTTCCTTTAATCCCAAATAGCAATTGTAGAGCGCCACCTATATGAATGGCTTTCTTTCCTTGCCGTTTTACATGAGCAGCCAAAGGAAAGCCATAGGCTCCTGCACCAATTAAACAGATGTCATAATCTCGTTTATCAATTTCATCTTTCATCCATTGTAAGGCATCAAACCAATCGGTAAACCCATTGCTTTCGCCTCCCAGACTCTGTACCGCGGGTAGGGTCTGCAGCTCAAACTCCGGCAAGACCTTCGGATTATCAAATAAAGATTCTCGCTTTTTATATTGTTCTTCTATCAATTCCGCAAAAGGATGTACCACCAACACCTTTTTTCCTTTTAACGCCCTACTCCATGGTTTTTGAGATGTATAGGGCTCTAGCAGTACCAATTTCACTTTTTGCGCATTCCTGATTTCATCCTTGTAATAAGATTCCTCAGGTATCCAACTTCCCAAGACATCTACTTCCCTTATATCCTGCTGCATCAATTCACAAAACTGTTGGATTTTAGCCTCTGTCGGTGGAAAAAAACCGCTCCATCGTTGCATTTGCTGCATCCGATTTTCTTCCCACCACCACGGTAGCGATTTGTTACGTATATATTTTATCCAATTCTTATCCTCTCCATTTATGCCCAAATAATTTATCATGACATTCATCTCTGTAGCTCCAAAACGTGCAATCATGGATGGCGTTTCTTTTTGTAACTCATCGTATATTATTTGGGAAGCAACATCAGCATCCTGTTCGCAATCCAATTGAACTATGGAATCCACGCCAAATACCTTACTATATAACTTCCTAAAAGCTTTAAGTCCAAAAATTACTTTCTTGTTCATAATGTGAAATATCAAAAAATAAAATCAAAAATTGAATATCCAAATAAGCTCTGAAGAGGCGGAAAAAACCCACCACGTCTTAACCCGTCAAAACTCATTAAAAAACGTACACCAAAAAAGAGCACAATGGCCCAAGCGTAGAGGGTATTGAGTATTTTCTTATCTAACATAACGTAGGGTAATACAAATGGTAATAGGTACATTCTAGAAATGTACAGACGGGAAACCAAGCCCTCGGATGTACTGGCCAACATAACACATGCCACCATTAGCACCAATAACACATTTGTGTAAAAATTAAATACCTTTTTTTTAGTTGTCCATATCATGTATGAACAGATGGCTATCAATACCGCTGCAGTAATATACAAGGGGCCCATATTGAACACGGTATCATCTAGCGCACCTGTAGAATTTTTTTCCAAGCGCTTAAACCCATACGCCAAAAACCCAATACCACTTACTAATTTCCCTATTAAAGGCAGCAGCATAAACCCTACCGCCACTCCTGCTATTGCATATAAGAACCGTTTTAAATTTCTGCCCTCCAGTTTATTATGAAGTGGTTTTATCAGAAAAAATATTAAATAAAGAAAACTAAAGGTGTGAATAAAACAGGCACTTAAGAACAAAAACCATAGGCTCTTTTGTTGGGTAACCCTAACAGCAAAAACATACATTACTATACTTAGAGCAAAACATTGTCTGGTGATATTATTCAGGTTACTGATATATTCTGAGAAAAAAATAAGCAATGCCAATGAAGCAACTAGCGTAACCGGATCACTATTGGTTTTTTGCCAGAATATGAATATGGCATAGCTAGTAATTGCAATTGTCAGTACCGTAATACCATTAATAAAACTAAAATAGTCACCCGAGGTTAGGTAAAACCCTATATAATTTATAAAATTCCATACCGGTTCCTTAAACCCAAACACATAAGAAAAAAACGGCATAGTGCCTGCTTGTTCAAACAGCCCCCAATAGGCCTCGTTATACCAATCTGACGGCTGCCCCGGTTTCCAGATACGTGTAGATTGTACCAAGCATGCATAGAGTGTTATTAGAGCAAATAAAAGGGTATCCGTTAAACTATCTTTCTTGTTATGGACCAATTTAACGAGTATAAAGGTGAGTATCCCCATAAGAGGATATACCGAAAAAATAATTACCCCAAAAAGAATAACAAACCTTAACAATCTATTGTATTTCTAGTACCCATTAATTCTTAATTACTCTCCCAAATATGGATAGCCGTGCATACGCCAACGTATCTTAGTCAAGTATATAAACAACACACTCACTTGCTTGAGTTTTTTATTGGCGTACCACTGAAACTCAAACGGACTGAATTTACCAAGAATATCCTTATCCAAATTTTTAAGGAGATAATCAATCATATCATATTCTCCCTTTCTAATAAAGTTCAAGATTTCATGTCTTAACTCATACCGTAAAAATACCGGATAGCTTTTGTTTTTGGACGTACTGTTTTTCCATTTATCGTGAACATGATTATACCGATCTACAATATGCGAAATAACTTTGCTCGTAGAAGTTTGAGTAGCCTGACCGGGAACCATACCCACATATACGGTTAACGGAAACCCTATATATACCATGGGTGTTATTAGAGCCAAAGCAAAAAAACAAGCATAATCTTCATTTCTTTTCATTCCTACAGGAAAACCACCTGACTCCAAAAACTCTGTTTTTCTTGCCACTGCGGCACTGGTATGTAAAAAGACATGAGGGTTTTCAAAAAAATCTCTAACGGCTATAGTATCCGTATATTTTTTAGCAAGTCTTGGTTCAATTTCATCATTGTTTCTTACCACACCTCCCGCACAAATCATTCCCGCCTCTGGATTTTCAGTAATAGCGTAGTTTACTTTTTCCAGATAATCAGGTTTCCATTCATCATCACCATCCAAGAAAGCTATATACTCAAACTTACTTTCTTGAACCCCATTATTTCTTGCCGCACTAACCCCTTGGTTTTCTTGAGTTATAATTCTTATGCGCGGGTCGTTGGTAAACTGCCTTATAACATCAACTCCATTATCCGTAGAGCCATCATTAACGATCACAACTTCAAAATCTACAAAACTTTGACCAATAACCGTTTCTAAAGTATTGACAATGGTATGCGCTTTATTATATAATGGAATGACTACAGAAATCATATTAATTCAAGCTAAGTCTTAAAAACTCCTGTCCTTTTGATTTTTCTCTTTCCATCAGTGCATCAACCTCGTGCCAATCTATCTCTTTATCTATGATTTCTTTTAATTTTTGCTCATCTTTCCCCATAACTATCCGCCCACTCAAACCTAGCGGATTTAATAACGATGCAATTCTTTGATTTTCATACGGAGTTATAACGATAAATGGTTTGTGCAATATTAACGAGAACACAACCGCATGAAAGGAACAACATATCATAAATTGACTGTAGTATACATATCTTAACCATTCTCTTGGAGCAACTATTGTGTTTTTAGCATTTTCTAATCGCACGCAAGTACCAGGATTCCTTAAATTTACCAAGTCCACACCTATATGTGTTGTCACGAACTTTACTGCTTGGCGCAATTTTTCATCAAATCTACTTGGCACCAAAATATATGAAGCAATGTATTTCTTTTTCCATTGTTCGTCATCAGATATGATAAATTTTAAATATTCATCTTTTGACAGCAAAAAAGTAGGGTCAGGAACATGATATATTTTTTTATGCTCGCTGAACAAAGATTGTATAAAATTTACCGCTTTGGTCTCCCTCAAACTAACTGAGTTAAACCTTTCAACCAAATCGTGAATTTCTTCATTCAAAAATTCAGGAACATCACACTGCCCCATACTGGCAGCGTATGAAATCTTCTTTATCTCTTTACCTCCAAAATCCAAGTAAAAAGCTCTGTTAATTGTATTTCGAGATGAAACATTCCAAATTTGGTCACTCCCAGCTATATATACATCACATTTTGGTGGATTGTTTTGAATTTCTTTCAAGGTGTAAAAAGTGCTCTCTCCCCTATTCAACAAATCTCCAAAATCCGCTCTTCTACGGAATTTTGCTTCATTATAAATATCCATCCACTTATTCCACATGACCAAAGGACTTTTAGCAATAAAGGAACGTATCGTCAACTTTCCTTCAGTTCTATAATCTATGAATTCAACGTTGTGCCCTAAACTTTGTAAATACGTCTGTAATGCATAGGCTTGAAGCATTGCTCCATTATTTAATGCATCTTGAGTGGTCATTATTCCTATTTTCAACATAACTCGTATAATTTAATTTCTTTATAACAAACATCAATTGGCTTACCCAAACTATCCCACAAAATAAATACTAAACCATCCCCGTTTAACAAAGAATTTTTCTCTTGTACACTCAAGATTTCAGTACCATCGACAAAATATTGAAAACTTCCATGGTTAACGTGAATTTGAAAATCATAGTAACGGCCCAATTCCAAACTAATTTTAGCTGAACATATATCATTTACAAAACACCCATTGGAAACAACTTCAAAACTTAATAAGTTATTATCTTTCAAGTTAAATCGATATCTTTTTCCAATATCTTTATAATTGAAAGCGATTTGAAATTCAGAATTTTCTGTTTCCAATTTCGCCTGAAAGGATAAAACATAGGGCTTTTTCAAACTCCGGTTAAATTTTAGATATATCCAATCGTTTTTTCTATTCTCGCTAAAACATTTTATTTCATTTTTATAATATTGAACTTTATCATTTGCGCACTTATTATCAATAAAATATTTTGGATTTTTTCTTTTCATAAAATCTGGAGAAAACAAATCATTCCACATGAAGAAGCCAATGTTCTTTATGTAATTCCAAGTCTCGTCTTTATAGTTGAAAAATCCACCAGTATCTTGAACATCATATAGAATTTTAGTAGGCGTACTCGCAGTCGTTTTTTTACTACAACTAAAATTCTCTCTAATTCTTGAATCATTTTTTTTCTCGAGGAAGGGTTTTATCCTATAACCTATTGAATTTAATACTCTATTCATTTTTTTTCCTAAGTAAGTTGACTATACTATGTATTTTAGCTTTTTCTATTTCTGTAAGTCCAAAAAACCAAATACAAATAACTAAAAGTGTAATTGTAGTCGTTCCCGTGACCAATAGTCTTGTTACTCCCTCCTGTAATAACAAGACTAGTATCAATCCTGAAACTAAAGAAGGTATAACGGCTAAACTTTTAAAGACTACCTTTTCTATGTATTCCTTACGAGAAAGACCTATCAGGTGCTTAGAATAATATAAAACAACGCCAAATGTTCTAACTAATCTTTGCACAATAAAAGTTAGATAAATAAAGTAAGGCGGAAAATCATATTTGAAAAGTATAATTGAAGCCACCAATGGCATTAATAGCAATAGTGATACTGAAATTTGATATTTGGTTATATTTCCTGTTGCAGAAATAGCAGTCGGCAACGTTATGAACAACTGATCAATCAAGGATATTACTAAAATCAAGCGACAAAAGATAACCGTGTATTCCGGAACACTTTTTAACCAAAGTTTAAGAATCAGAGGGGTTTCTATAATTATTGGAATTGCAATTATGGCTAATAAAAAAAAAGAGATTTTACTCCCCACAAACAACGTTTTATGCATTGCATCGCGGTCATTCGCACCCTCACTTTTAACAATTACAGGGTTTAATGCTTTCATCATATTATTTGAAAAAACACTCACCTGTCCATTTATTTGCATTGCGACACCTTGTGCAGCATTTACTACTGTACCAAAAAACATGTTTAAAACTAGACCTTGTCCATAATAGGCAAGCATTGATACGGTTGTTCCCAAAAAACTCCAACCCGCAAAAGAAGTCATTTCTTTCATCAAACTCTTTTCAAAGTACTTTCTAGGCGCTATAACGCATTCTACATATTTTCTATGGCAGTACACTTGCATAATGGTACGGCTAATAAAAGGGATTACCGCCATAAGAATACCGTACAGCACCAACTTATCTCCTACATAGTATACAATAATGAGCGCTACGGTTAATTTCAGCAACGATTCCAGGATGCCCACAATGGAGTAATACAACATGTTTTCATGTGCATTTAAGACCGCTTCATAAGGCACACTCATTACCGTAAAGGCCGTACTTAAAATTAAGGAACCATAAATGACCTTAGCAGCGAACACCCGATCAGGAGGAATGTTTAAAATGCCATTAAAAAAGAAGTAGCCCGCCACCAAAAGTATGAACACCAAGCCTATGGCAATCCCAAAATGCAGTACGGAACTAACATTAAAAATGTATTTCTGCTTTTCTTTATCGCCCTTACCCTCGTAAAAGGACATAAACCGTTGGGTAGCGCTAGACATGGCCGCATGTAAAAAGCCCAGCATGGCAATGGCACCTCCTACTAAGTTAAAAATACCAAAATCCGAAGCTCCTAAAGCGTTTAACACCAAACGGGTGGTATAGAGGGAGATAAACATGGTTATCGCCATCTTGGCATATAAAAATCCGGTATTTTTTATAACCCTATGGGCTGTAGACATATAGTATGGTTGTTCCGTGTATCTTTTTTATCCCTAAATAAGATGGGAACTATTTTATATTAATTCTGTAGACACCTCCAGACCTAAACAAGGTGTCCTTATTTTTTATCGGTACGCGCTACCAAATGATAGGCAAAGACCCCACCATAATAGAAATAGCGTTTCCACATTCGTTTGGGTTCCTTTACAAAACGGCCCAACCACTCCAAACCTAAGTTTTGCCAAACTTTGCCCGGCCGTTGTACCGTACCGGCATAAAAATCAAAGACGGCCCCAATGGAACAAACCACGCCTCTTTCTATACGAGCGCTGTTCTGGTTTACCCATTTTTCCTGTTTTGGGGCGGTCATGCCTACAAATACCACATCTGGATTAAATTGGTTTATGGCATTTAGAATTGCGGTATTGTCCGCTTCCGTAAACTCCGGTTTATAAGGCGGTGAATAGGTACCCACCGTTACCATAGGATATTCTTCTGCAGCGCGCTTTTTAATTTTTTCCAAAACCACCTCTGAGGAACCCATATAAAAACAGCGCCCTCTAGTTTGCTGTAAATGCTGTAACAGGAACTCATGAATATCCGCTCCCGCAATTTTCTGGATCCGTTGCTTTTTTAACCATTTAGCGGCCCATACAATACCTACACCATCTGGCAGTAAAATATCCGAATCTTTCAAAGCCTCTTTAAAGGCCGCATCTTCTTGGGCTATACAATACGAATATTGATTAATGGTGTTTACCCTTAACTTGGGGGCAGACCAGTCTACCGTTTCTAGCTTTCCATTAAAAACAGGATACCCTAATACTTCTAAATTTCCTATCCCCATACGCTTTGGATTAATTGAAAGTTCAACAAGGTTACTTCTGCTTCTTTACATCTGCCGTACCTAACTGTACCGGGGGGCTTGTAAAGATTTGCAAACTTCTTTATGGCCTACAAACCTTAGCATTAAAAACGGCTCCGCCGTTGCCTGTCCCATAGGACACACAAACAGCGCTTTACTTTTTTACTTCTATGACCGCTGATCAAATGGATTGCTTTACCGCAAATCTCACTTTACTACCGGCCTATATTTACTTTACACTACCTCTTTTAATTTGGCATTGACCACAATACCCATATCTTCCAACACCAAGGAAACCCTAGTTTTACCAATGTGGCGCACAACTGCTTCCTGATCTTTTAAAAGACCTCTGCGAATTGTGGTACGATCGCCCGGTTGCAACTGGGAATACATTAACTCTTCTACAGCGTCATTGCTTACCCAATCCTTAAGCACCTCTATTTCTTCATTACGCACAATGGCCGGTTTGCCCAACCAAAACAAATAGCGCTCCACCCCATGTACCGAAAAGGCCATAGACCGATTTTTCTCGGTACTTTTAATAAACACGTACGATTTAATTAAGGGAGTCTCTACTGTTTTCTTGCGATCGCTCCAAAAGCGGACCTCCTTTACAATGGGGCAGTAGACCTGTATATCCATTTTTGTAAGACCCTCGGTTACCTTCTTTTCGTAACCTTGCCTAACTTTCAATACATACCATTGTTCCATATCAATACTTTTTTTCAATACTTGGCAAAAACATTGTTAGGGGGCTGCATAAGTACACAAAATATGTGGGAAAAACCACTTTTCAATATTAAAAAAAGGTATCTAACCGTTTGCCGTTCAATGCGTTTTAAGCTGTGGTTTTTTCATCGAAAAAACAGTTACGTTAATCGATAAAATACACCACTTACTTGGTCAACTATTACAAAAAACAGGCGCAAAACGGGTTAAAATATCCCTACACATAGCACCACTTATTTCAAAAAAATAAAACCGTAAATCGGTTAAATTCAGCAGCAAATCTAACACAAAAAAAGTCCTTAAAAGGGTATGCTACCCACTAAAACCAGAACCGGATTTTTTACGTTACAATTATGTTAAAATTGAATCCTGTTTATTAAGAAATCACCAAAAAACCAGACACATAACTTCGTTTTTTTACCTGTATCGAAGTATTATTGCCTTATTTTTAATTAACATTTCGTTAACATTTTGGCCTGTTGAAAACAGACTCTTTTACTTAGCCTAAATTCCTACAATCCCATGACAGCCCATACCCACCACGCTTTTAAAGGCTCCCCACCTCCTCCAACCCTAACTAATTGATTGTAAACTCATAAAAACTGGAATCTAATCACTAAAACCATGATTTACGCAAAGGAATAGCCAGAAGCCACTTTACGTAAGCCCCATCTGTTTACCAAAATACTACCCTGAATTTGAGCCCGCCAAGTCCACCTCACTGACTCTTTAGAAGAAAGAAGGCTTCCAATTTCTTGGAAGCTTTTTTATATGCCTATTGTTTATGTTAACCGCAGCGGTATAGATTGCAAACGTTTTCCCGTGAGCCTGCGTACGGCATTGGCGATTGCCGCACCTATGGGACCCATTGGAGGTTCACCCACCGCACCAGGTTTGTCCGTACCTTGAAGCAGCACTACATCTATTTCTTTTGGAGCGTGTTTCATTAGCGCCATTTCATACGGGCCATAGATGGTTGGGGTCAACGAACCATCTACTACTTTCATCTGTTCAAAAAGTACGGCACTCATCCCCATAATCACACAGCCTTCGCACTGCGCTTTTATCTGATCCGGATTTACGGCCAGACCGGGATCCAATACTACCGTTACTTTGTGCACTTTAATACGGTCATCCGTTATCGAAACCTCAACTACATGCGCACAGGGCGTACCCGCATCTACCGATGCTGCAATACCCATGGCCCTATTGTTTTTAACTTCTTCGGTATATCCTGATTTTTCGCCTGCGGTACGTATGACTTCCTTTAAACGTTTTCCGGCAGCATCGTCCTGAATATGCGCCAAGCGGAATTCTACAGCATTCGTTTTCGCTTTAATTGCCATTTCGTCCATAAAGCTTTCAATGGCAAAAGTATTCGCTAACAACCCCAAACTGCGCCACCAACTTGTGGCAAAAGGTAAAGTTACATGCCAATATACCGAACGATGATTGGGCACGCCCGAATACTGCAAGAACCCACCTCTGATCGCCCCAATATCCGCACCAATAACGGTGGGAACCATATTAGGTATCAATGCCGAATTATTGCCTACATCGCCACTCACAAAATGATGTTCCAAGCCGGTAAGCTTACCAGCATCATTTAAACGGCCCTTTAAAATATGATGGGTGGGCGGGCGGAACATATCATGCTGAAATTCTTCTTCCCGACTAAAAATATATTTTATGGGTTTGCCTACCGCTTTGGACATGACTGCCGCCTGTACCGCATGCGGCGTATGCAACCGTCTGCCAAAACCACCTCCCAAATAAGTGGGGATTACATTTACTTGCTCCTCATCCCAACCCAAACGGCTAGACACTTCCTTACGGGTAATACCAATTACCTGGGTAGAGATCATAATGGTAGCTTTCTCCCCTTCCACCAGAGCCACTACCCCATTGGGTTCTATCTGGGCGTGCGCACCAATGGGACTCCTAAATTCCATCTGCTCTACCGCATCGCCTTCAAGGGCTTCCCCTTCTTTCTGAATTATAGAAGATTTTCCGTTACCTACGGTCATCATGGCCACTATAGCCTCTTGTTGTAAATCTTCCGGGGCTTCCCAAACCACCTCAATGGCCTTCTTGGCATTTTCCGCTTGGATATAGGTTTCGGCTACGACACCTACAAAATCGTCCTCACTTACAATTTTTATAACGCCGGGCATTTTTTCGGCTTTATCCGTTGTAGCACTTACAAACTTGGCTCCAATTTTTGAAGGTCGCACCACGGCTCCGTATACCATATTGGGCATTATGGCATCTATCCCGAACATGGGCGCCCCATATACTTTATCCGCCAAATCTACTCTAGCCACGGGTTTCCCCACGAACTTATACGAACTTATATCTTTTAAAACGGGTGCATCCGGAACCGTCCAATCCGTTACACCTTCCGATATTTCCGTAAAGGACAGGCTTTTTCCGTTTCCTGAAACAACACCCTCATTTACGGAAAGTTCAGAGACCGGAACGCCTAATTGCTTTGCTGCTTCTAACTTGATCATCTCGCGAAAGGTAGCTGCCAATTCCCGCAGCGGTTGCCACAGGCCGGAAATAGAGGTACTCCCTCCTGTGCTCACGCTATCTATATTACCCGTGGCCGTAGAGGCATGCACCACCTTGATATTTTCCATGGGTATTTCCAATTCATCCGCTGCCATTTGCGCCATACCGGTAAAGGTACCTTGGCCCATTTCTACTTTAGGCGAGTGTAGGGTGATGATATTATTCTTACCCAGTTCAAACCAGAGCATAGGGTTGTCCGTACTGCCCATATAGTCCAGGTCCATTTCATTTACCTTTTCCAAAACGGCCCTTCTAATGGGATTCCGCAGTATATAGGTCCCTACGGCTAGCACCCCCAAGGTTCCAAAGCCCCCACGGACCAAGAATTTTCGTCTGGATATTTTCTTTTTTGAAGAATCGTTATCTGCCATTACTTCGCGTTTGTGGGTTGGTTCATTGGGATGATCTCTTGTTGTTTCTCCGCCGCCCTATGAATGGCTTTTCGCATTCTATAGTAGGTTCCACACCTACACACGTTGATAATGTTATCATCAATTTCCTCGTCCGTTGGATTGGGGATTTTGTTCAGCAAAGCCGCCGTAGCCATCATAAACCCAGGTTGGCAATACCCACACTGGGGCACCACTTCTTCTATCCAGGCCGTTTGTACGGGATGTGGATTTTCCGCATCTCCCAAACCTTCTATGGTAGTAATTTGTTTTCCCTCCGCCAATTTTACGGGATAGGAACAGGAACGTACTGCTTCTCCGTCTACATGTAGGGTACAGGCTCCACAAGCTGCCTTTCCGCAACCAAACTTAGTACCTTTTAAACCCAGCATATCGCGAATTACCCAAAGTAGGGGCGTAAGCTCATCGGCAAGCTCAACGCTACGCGATTCGCCATTGACAATCATTGAAATTTTCATGGTCAGTCTATTTTTTTATTGGGATGGAATGGTGTGGCCGTTTGAAAACCACTCTTCTACCGCACTGATAAATTCTTCTTTTGATACCGGTGGAAGTTCACGCGGCTCTCCTTTTACATTCGTGCCCGGCTCCCAGGCCCAAAGTACCAAATCATCTTCCGTTAAATGTTTTCTGATTTCCTCCGGGGAACGGCCACCGTTACGCTCTGTATCCATCATGGATTTTGCGATTTCAAACCGATTTAAACCTTGCCACCGCATGGAGTGTGGTGCCAAAGACCAATGCGGTGCTCCCGGAGCGCCGGAATACGGATTGTTTTCAGATTGATGACAGGTAGCACATTTGGTAGCCTTAAAACCTTTATCATTTTCTCCCCTGGCCATATCAAAATAATGGGGGTGACTATCCTCTCCCTGTTTGGGAATATTATCGCTTGGGTGACAATTCAAACACCGTGGGTGTGTTAACACATCCATCATCTTATGAAAAGCTATATCCGAGGCCGGTTTGTTTTCATCTTTGCTAACCGGTACAGACTCATAATTGGTTTCCGCAGGTGTATACACTGAAGCCAACACCAAGCCCACCATCAATAAAAAGAAAAGGAATACGTATTTTTTTAAATTCATAGCTGAAGTAGGCCTAATTGCCTATAGCTATAAAGTTACTCATTAATTGTAGAAATCCTGAAGTCCTGTGCTATTGCGTTAGCATATCTACCAAAAAGACTATTTTGTTGCCGTTATAGAGTCCGTTGCCACGAAAAAAGCTTCAATTTCCGGGGCAATGCCATAGTTTACTTGCAGACCCTTGTTTGTATCCTGTAACTCCTGAATCGCATTTTTAGAGATTCCGGTTTTATAGACATACAGTTTTTTTAGGTCCGTCATATTCTTAAATACAGCCAAGCTCTTATCCGTAATGTCGGTTTCGTACACTTTTAAAAGTTTGAGTTTTTTTAAGTTCGATAGTTTTTCCATCTCGGTATCGGAAACGGGCGTTTTATCGATTTCCAGCCATTCCAAATTCTGGCATTTGGCTACCACCTCTATTTCTTGGGCACCTAGCGGAAGTCCGCTTAGGTCTAATTCCACAATATTGTTCGCAATGCGTTGCAACGCCAAGATAGGTTTTACATCATACTCCGGCGGCAAATACATATCTATGCTAAGTGCATTGGAATTGCTCGCCACGCGTTCTATGGTAAGATAATCGGAGGCAAGGTTCTGTAACGTACTATCGGCCACAAAAGGCAGTTCCGCCCATTTGGACATGGGGTCCGGTTCCATCAACCCCTTAACGAGGACGGCCAAAGGTTCACTTTTAGGAAACTGATCCAAACGCAAGGTATCCGAAGCCCCCAACGCTACCCAACGTTCCAAAATTTCAATTTCACTTGTTGTCAAGGGCGTTTTTCCTTCTGGTGGCATGTGTTCCTCATTTTCCACGGGCAAATGCAATCTACTGATCAATTCACTTTTAAGCGGGTCTCCCGGAACTAGGGTATTCCCGCTTTCACCGCCTTTCAACAATTCAGAAAAATTGGTCAAGAGCAACTCCCCCTTTTTCTTATTGGAGTTATGGCAGGACACACATTTATCGTCTAAAATTGTGGCTACCACATCCGCATAGATTATTGGGTTCTCCGGAAGTTGCTTTTCTTTTTTTGAAGTTGGCAAGGCCAGAAATTCTTCGCCATGCGTAACCATTCCCCCATAATGACCGGTAAGTGCCACCAGAACCACCACAACCACCTGAAGGCCTTTTACATAGATTTTACTGCCCAGACCTTTATTGGCCAAAGCGTACCAGAGGGCTGCAATAAGGGCCACGGCCCCACCCATCCATTGGTGCCACAAAAGCAAATCTCCCTTTACCGGGGTTTCCTTGCCCAAGAAAAAACCTAATATAGCGGTTACCAAAGCTGATAATACCCCAATTACCAAAAGTTCATGCGGTACCTTTTTCCCGGTCAAACCCAGAAAAACGGCAATTAGCAAAAGTACAATCGGAAAGTGAAGCACCAAGGGATGCCAACGCCCCAACCACGCTACCAAATTAGGCAACACGATACTGGAATCGAAAACCAAACAAAAAATAAGAAATACGGATAGGCCTAAAACACTATACTCTACCCAACGGCTTTTTAAAAAATTGGTCATTGGTTATGCTAAAAGGTCATTGATTACATTTCCGGCTACATCGGTCAGTCTAAATCGGCGTCCTTGATATTTATAGGTCAATTGCTCATGATCTATTCCCATGGCATGCATTAAAGTGGCGTGGAAATCGTTTACATGTACCGGGTTTTCAATAACATTGTATCCAAACTCATCGGTCTTACCATAATTGAGGCCGGGTTTAATTCCTCCACCGGCCATCCAGATACTAAATGCCCTTGGGTGGTGATCCCTACCAAAGTTTTCCGGATTAAAATTACCCTGACAATAGTTCGTCCTACCAAATTCACCGCCCCAAACTACCAAGGTATCCTCTAGCATACCACGTTGTTTTAAATCCTGAACGAGTGCCGCCGATGCTTGATCTACATCCTTGGCCTGACCTGCCATGGCATTGGGCAGATTGCCGTGTTGGTCCCAACCTTGATGATACAGTTGGATGAAGCGCACACCATTTTCCGCCAACCTACGCGCCTGCAACGCATTTGCCGCGTATGTTCCGGGCACCTGACAGTCTTCACCGTACAGTTTAACAATAGACTCCGGTTCTTTTGAAATATCCATAACGTCCGGCACCGACATTTGCATGCGGTACGCCATTTCATATTGGGCAATACGGGATTCTATTTCATCATCTCCCGTTTCTACATGGTGCATTTTGTTCAGCTGGGAAACCTCGTTCAATAAATGCCGTTTGTCCGATCTTGAAAGTCCGTCCGGGTCGTTCAGATACAGTACAGGGTCCTTTCCGGACCGCAATAGCACACCTTGATGCTTGGAATCCAAAAAACCACTGGACCATAGTTTGGAGTACAACCCTTGACTATTTCCTTTTCCACGTGAAGTAAGCACTACAAAAGAAGGTAGGTTCTTGTTCTCACTGCCCAACCCGTAACTCATCCATGAACCCATACTGGGGCGCCCAGAAATCTGACTTCCCGTTTGAAAGAAGGTAATGGCCGGGTCGTGGTTAATGGCCTCAGTATGCATACTGCGCACTACGGTAATATCATCGGCAATTTTAGCAATATGCGGGAAGTAATCACTGATCCATGTTCCACTTTGTCCGTATTGCTTAAAATTGGTAGCCGCGGGCATCAACGGAAATTTATCCTGCCCCGAGGTCATTCCTGTTAACCGTTGTCCGTTTCGAATGGAATCCGGTAAATCCTCGCCCATACGTTTTCGTAACGTAGGTTTATAATCAAAACTTTCAAATTGAGAGGGTGCACCCGCTTGAAAAAGGTAAATGACCCTCTTGGCCTTTGGAGCAAAATGCGGAATACCCAATGGTTGGGTTACAGGTGGTGCCCCACCTCCTTTCAACAGATCGGGAATTAATAATGACCCTAGTGCCAACGAACCAATACCCACACTCAATTGTGAAAAAAAATGCCGTCTGTTTACTTTTAACGGATCCTCCTTTTTGTTTTTGTCTTCTTTCATGGCCTATTCTTTTGTAATGGTTTCGTCTAAATTGTAAATAACCTGTGCCGTAAGCATCAACGCCGCTGTTTTCACGGGACTGACCTGCAACTGCTCAAAATCGCCAACGGCAACTAATTTTTCAGCGCTTTCCAAATCATCTTTATATTGCTCCAAAGCATCATAATAATAATTGTTCAATGCCAATAGTTCTTCTTTTCGCGGGTTACGCACCAAAATGCGTTTGAAAAGAGTAGCTACTAAATTGGGATTGTCCGGATCGGCTTCTATACTTCTTTGTGCCAACACCCTTGCTGCTTCCAACACCTGTACATCATTCTGGAGCACCAATGCCTGTAGGGGCGTATTTGTTTTTTGCCTACGTACTTCCGAAAAATCTCTCGTAGGCGCATCAAAAATGGTCATATTGGGTGGTGGTAACGTACGTTTCCAAAACGTGTACAACGAACGTCTATACAAATCCGCTCCTTGATCGGGAACATATTTCGTAAGGATACCACGGTTACCCCCGGCATTGGTTTCTTCCCATAGACCTTCAGGTTGATAGGGCTTTACACTGGGGCCTCCCAACTCGGGATTAAGGAGACCACTTGTGGCAAGAATATAATCCCTGATCATTTCACCACTCATTCTAAAGCGCGGTGCACGGGCCAACAGTTTATTTTCCGGGTCCGCCTTTTTTAGCTCCGGGCGCATTTCCGATTTTTGCTGATATGTGGCCGAAAGCATTATTTTCTTCAGGAGGTATTTGATATCCCAGTTGTGCTCCATAAAATCTACCGCCAACCAGTCCAGTAATTGAGGGTGCGTAGGCAGGCTGCCCTGAACTCCAAAATCCTCGGAAGTCTCTACCAACCCCTTACCGAACAACATGGCCCAAATACGGTTTACATATACTCTTGCCGTGAGCGGATTGTTCTTGTCTACCAACCACTGCGCCAGCCCTAAACGGTTCTTGGGCAAGTCTTCCGAAAAGGCAAAAATGGCCTCGGGTGTTTTTGGCAATACCGAATCTGTAGGTTGATCATACTGACCTCTATCTAAAATATAGGTAGTTCTAGGCGCCGAATCGTTCATGACCATTACATTAATAGTTGGCAGACTATCCATATGGACAAAAGACAATACGTCTTCCGTTTCCTCTTTAGAAATGGTCAGATAGGGAGCATCTGCAAAATACCTTTGCTTTGCCGCAGGTGGCGCGGTCATTTGAAGTCCCTTTTCATTGACTTGATTGAAAAAGGCGAACATCTCAAAATAATTGGCCTGCGAAATGGCATCATATTTATGGTCATGACATTGTGCGCATTCTAGCGTAATTCCCAAAACTCCTTTGCCAAGGGTGTTGGTACGATCCAGAACATAGTTAGTCCTATATTCCTCCTGAACAATGCCTCCTTCCTGTGTAATGGGATGGTTACGGTTAAAGCCCGTAGCAAGAATTTGTTCTTTTGTAGCATTGGGCAACAGGTCTCCCGCTAACTGCCAGGTTAGAAATTGGTCATACGGCAAGTTTTTATTGAACGCATGAATCACCCAATCGCGCCAGGGCCACATGGTGCGGTAACTATCATCTTGATACCCGTGGGAATCCGCATAACGGGCCACATCCAACCAAGACTGCGTCATACGTTCGCCATAGGCCGGAGAACTCAAAAATGTATCTATTATTTGCTCAACATCGCCATTGGTGGTAAGTTCTTCCAACTGTTCCAATTGAGGCGGGAGGCCGGTTAAATCCAAACTTATCCTGCGTATTAGAGTTTCTTTGGCCGCCTTTTCCGAAGGGCTCAATCCCTTTTCCTCCAATTTCTCCAAAATAAAACCATCAATTTCATTTTGCGCCCACTGTGTATTTTCCGTTTGCGGGGCAGTCATCTTTTTAGGTGAAATATAGGCCCAATGTTTTTCGAATTTAGCCCCTTGTTGAATCCATTTTTTTATGAGCTTTTTTTCATAGGAATTCAAGTCCAATTTTGAATCTGCCGGTGGCATGATAACATCTTTATCTTCAGAAATAATTGCCTGATAGGCGACACTTTTTCTTAGGTTTTTGGAGACCAAAGCATAATTACCCGGATTTTCGGGAAGTTCGGAAAATGCCCCTTCTTCCAAATCCAAACGCAAACCTGCCTTTCTTTTATTGGCATCCGGACCGTGACAGGTATAGCAATTATCGGAAAGGATAGGTTTGATATGAAAATTATAATCTACCGTTTCCGGTAATTTCATATCGGCATATTCATCGTTAGCAGAATCGAATACTCCCTTCTTGTACAAAAAAAGAAAACCGATCAAACTGGCCAAAACTACCGCAACTATTATCTTATACTTCATTTTTTGGAATGGTACATTACACACTTAATGTTATTCCATAAAACTAGTAGTTAATAGGTATAGCTACAATTCTATCAGTTGTACTTTTTCGTCATTTATTATCATTTTTTGAATACATCGCCCCTATTTAAGCCATATCAACAAATACAACAAGATTTGACTATGAATATGAAACCAAAATACAGATTACACTGAAAGTGTTCTTAGGGCCAGCCATGCCATTAACCCGCCCCCTAGTTCCAAAGCAGATTCATCAATATTAAAAGTAGGTGTATGCAGACCGGATGTAATGTTCTCTTGCGTATTTCCCACCCCTAGCATATAAAAACATGCGGGGTTGTGCTGAGTGTAGTATGCGAAATCTTCCGCTGCCATCCATTGGTCCAATTCCTCAACATTTTCTTCGCCTAAATAGTCCTTTGCCTGGATTCTTAGGTTTTCGGTCAAGGTGGAATCATTTTTTAAATGCGGGTACCCATGATTGATTTTCAGTTCGCAACTGCCCCCCATGGCTTCAGCCATTGTAGTGACCAATTTCTCCAGCTTTTCCAAAGCTGTTTTCCGCCAATCTTCATCCATAGTCCTAAAAGTACCCTCAATGGAAACTTCATTGGGAATAACGTTGATCGCACCATTAGCGATTACCTTACCGAATGAAAGTACGGACGGAATTTTAGGGTCCGCCACACGACTGACCAATTGCTGGGCGGCAACTATAATGTGAGAGGCGATCAGAACCGGGTCAATAATTTTTTCAGGCATTGCGGCATGACCTCCCTTTCCTTTTACGGTTAAAAAGAGTTCGTCCATACTGGCCATGAACTTTCCGGAGCGAAAACCTACTTTCCCCACAGGAATATCTGGCCGTACGTGCTGCCCTATATGGGGAATACTGCCTAAAACAGTATATGCTTTTTCCTTGATCACGCTTATGGCCCCTCCCGGACTAAGCTCTTCCGCAGGTTGAAAAAGTAATTTTACACTTCCCTGAAAATCACCTTTCAGTTCCATTAAAATTTTAGCACAAAGTAAAAGGGAAGCACTATGGGCATCATGACCGCAGGCATGCATAACACCATCTGTGGTGGAAGCGTAAGCTATAGTATTTTGCTCATGAATCGGTAGGGCATCAATATCCGCTCTAAGCAGCACCGTTTTTCCTTTTTCACGACCGTTAATGGTAGCCAACAAACCAGTTCCTGCAACCGATTCAATGTCCATAATACCCAATGCCAGCAGTTGTTCCTTTAAAAAGGAACAGGTATTGTATTCTTGAAAAGAGAGTTCCGGATATTGGTGCAAATGCCTACGGACCTCCACAAACTCCGGAGCGAATTTTGCCGCAAGACTCTTAATTTTTGCACGATTCCCCATAAAAAAGATTTTAAAGCAGATTACCCAATTGAACCGAAATGCTTACTTCTTTGAAAAAAGCAAATCAAAATTAACGGTAACCTCATCCCCTACTACTATCTGGCCAAACATGGCCGTTGGGGGTTCCATACCGTAATCTTGCAGCACCAACTTCTTTTGACCTTTAATTTTAAGTCCTTCCGATGCCGTTTCCATAGTTACTGGAATCTCTACCGTTTTCTCCGCTCCGGCAATGTTTAAAGACCCCACTAAAGTAGATGTACCCTTTACCTCCTTAAGTTTAAAAATAACCTTGGGATGCGCCTCTTTCTTTAAGGCCTCATGCATTTTTTTGTCCATTGCCGCACCTCTTTCACTTTTAATATCGTCTACGGCAACCTCTAAATCAATTTCTTTGGGTGCAGTACCGTCATAAGTAAGGGTTGCGGACACCGAATTTGCGGCCACTTCCCATTCATGAACGGTAGAAGTCCCGCTTATGGTCAATGTACTGGTATCCGAAAGCGTATATTCATCCTGAGCCCGACTTACAAAGGTAAAAGCCACTAGAAGTACTAATAGAAATGTATTTTTCATGGTATTTAAATTGGCCAAAACATTAATGGCATTTTATATTCAATTTTCTATTCATCCAAAACGGTCTGCCAGAACTTTTTTTGTTCTTCCTCGGTAGGTTGAACTTTTGGGCTTACCAATCTAAAACCTACATAGTTGGAATCTGTAAACCACCAAAAACTCTTTGGAATCTGTGGATCACGCTTCTGCTGTTTTAAGCTTGAAGCCGTTCTGGCCGATGAACGTAATTTATCCGCATCATCATCCCAAGAACCACCCCTATACGAGCGTGGGTGTATTACTGTTGGAGTTACCCAAGGATTCTTCTTGTCCGTTGTGGTATAGGCATCTGCCTTGTATTCATCCAACGTCCATTCCGCCGCATTCCCGTGCATATCATACAAGCCCCAAGGATTTGGTTTTTTGGACCCCACCTTGGCATATTTACTTTCCGAATTCTTGTAGTACACCGCATACTCGTCTATTTGAGCTACGTCATCACCAAAACTATAGGCACTTTGTGTACCTGCCTTAGCAGCGTATTCCCATTCGGCCTCCGTGGGCAATCGGTAAAATTTTCCGGTAACGGCACTTAGCCATTTGCAATATACCAATGCCGAATATGCAGACATGCTTACCGCAGGAAACCCGTCTTTACCCATACCATACGATGGATCTTCATACGGCGGACTGGGACGTGTAATAGCATCAATTTTAATTACACGGTCATCATCCAATTTCACAAAAAGTTCTTTGTTCTGTTTGAAGAAAAGTTCAAACAAGTCCCATGTCAATTCATGCTTCGCCATATAAAAAGCGTCCAGCTCTACCTCCTTTTGAGGACCTTCATCGGCCTTTCTGTTCGCTTCCGATTCCGGACTACCCATGGTAAAGGTTCCGCTAGGAATCAATACCATATCAAAACTCTTATCGGTTTCGGGAACGGTTTCGGTATAACCGTTAGAAGCCTCTACGGGTACTTTTTCCATTACTTTTTCTTCAGTTTTTTCTACCACGGTTTCCTGAGTGGCCGTAACGGCTTGTGTAGATTTGCAAGATTGTAGGACTGCCCCTATGAGACAAGCAGACAAGGTAATTTTGGTTAACTGAATTTTCATTGGTAAAATGGTTTTGTTAAAAATAGTTTTTTTTATCTACAATAGTCAAGCTCTACCCATTTTAAACCTTACTAACCCCAACCTCTTAACAACAGCTGTACTATTTGTTTAAAAAACTAGCAAACAACAACGCCCCACAACCCCTGCCATTGCCCTACAACTACCCAAAATAGCCTATATTTGTGCGAACGCTATAAATTATAAAAATGAAAAAACTACTATGCATAGCAGTGACCCTATTTGTTTCGGCAGGGGTTTTCGCACAAAAAGAAAACACAAAAGAATTAGAGAAGTTTACGGAGCTTAAGGTATATGACCGCATTGTGGTAAGCTTGGTAAAAAGTAACGAGAACAAACTTGTTATTACAGGAGACGATAAGGATGAAGTAAACATCTCCAACAAAAATGGACTCCTAAAAATAAAAATGGAGTTCGATAATTTTTTAGATGGGAACGAAGCCAAGGCCACTTTATACTATACAGAAGAGCTTGCCCTATTAGATGCCAACGAAAATGCAAAAATACGTTCGGACGAGACCATTAAAGGCGACCGCGTAGAAATCAAAACCCAAGAAGGTGGTAAAATAGATTTAAAAATAAACATCAAAGACCTCTACACTAAATCTATCTCAGGAGGGGAAGTTACCCTTACCGGTTCTGCGGACAAACAAGAGGTTATGGTGAATACGGGAGGAAAGACGTATAACAAACAACTAGACACCAATGAGACTACCGTAGTAGTCAATGCCGGAGGAAGGGCAGATGTAAAAGCTACCGATAAAGTAACGGCCAAAGTACGTGCCGGCGGTTCTATCTACATCTATGGTAATCCTAAAAGTATTGAAAAGGATAAAGTTTTTGGCGGTAAGATCAAAGAAATGGATTAGGGCTACTGCTCTATATCCACTGCTTCAAAAGCTACGAGTTCATTATCTTGAAATTGCGGGGTTACCTCAATAGGGTTGCAACATACCTCGCAATCTTCCACATAGGTTTGTTTTGAAACCGAGGGGTCCATTAGCATGGAAATTTCTTCCCAACAATAGGGGCATTGAAAAAAGTGTTCGTACATATAGACCTTTTTAAAGTTGCACCTGTTTTTTACTTTTGGACGATCGATAGATGGCATTTACTAAAGCGACCGATTTCCGCGCCTCTGCACCATCCACCATAGGTTTCCGGTTTTCCCTGATAGCGTTTACCATATCCTGAAGAACCACTTTATGATTGTGATGCCCAATGGCCGTAGGGTCTGCCGCGCCGCTTCCCTGTTCTTTTGAAGTTAATTCCGGAGCATCTTCTCCTTTTACATTCCATGCAATGATTTTCCCGCCTTCCATAATAATGCTTCCTTTCTCACCATATACCTCAACGCGTTCCGGGTAGCCTGGAAAAAGGGCCGTACCTGCCGTAATCGTTCCCATGGCCCCATTCTCATAATTTACCAATACCGCACCAACATCTTCCCCTTCTATTTCATGTACTCTAGTTTGTACATTGGCAAAGACCGAAACTGCAGGCCCCATAAGGTTCTGCAATAAATCTACGGTATGAATACCTTGGTTGATAAAAGCGGCGCCACCATCTAATTTCTTGGTTCCTCTCCACTTGCTATTGGCGTAATACGCCTGTGAACGGTACCAGTTGATACTGGCATTGCCCATAAGCAATTTTCCAAGCTTACCGGACTTTATCGCATTTTCTACCTGTTTGTAATCCGTGCTACATCTGTTTTGAAGTACACAGCCCAAAAGTACCTTTCGCTCTTCGCATAGGGCAATCAACCCATCTATTTTTTCAGTAGTTACCTCAAGGGGCTTTTCACTTAGGATATGTTTGCCCGCCTTAGCGGCAGCTTCTATTGCTATACTATGTTTTCCACTTTCATTACAAACACAGACCAAATCTATTTCTGGGTGTTGTATGAAAGTATTAAGATCACTATAGATGGGCAATCCAAAATCAGCTTGCAGCTGCTCTACCCTATCCGCAGATTTTGTACAAAGCCCTACTATTCGGACACCTTCCAGCTCCGAAAGACATTTTACATAGGTATGTACGATTGAACCCGTGCCAATAATTCCAACGCCAATATGAGACATATGATAGTTCTATTTTTGTAAAACTATACTACGAAGAAATTATTTGAAAGGCAAAGAATCCGTGCATTTACGGATGCCTTTTCAGTACGGTTTTAGACGATACGATTAAAATTCAACGTTAAGAAGTTGCCCGGTAAGCTGAAGCAATTGAAGTTCCGCAAGCTTGGCATCATACTTGGCCAAGTTCTTATTGGTCTGCGCATTCAAAAGGTTAATTTGCGCCTGCCGGAACTCTATGGACGTAATCCTCCCCAATTGAAACTGCTCTTTTGAACGTTCAAAATTATTTTGGTTGGTAATTACATTCTGTTCCTGAATCTGATAAATGGTCAATCGGTTTTCGTAGCTCGCCAGAGCATTAAGAATATCACGATCCACTTCTAATGTTACTTGCTCTTGCAACAACTCTTGGTTTTCATAGGCAATTTTGGAATTCTGCACCAAGGTAGTTGTTCTTCCGCCATCAAAAAGGTTCCAAGTAAGACTGGCCCCTAAGCCCAATGTAAGGCTGGTTCTGTTGCTCCCGGGAATAATTTGGCCCGGCAAAAAGGAATTGGGTGCACTTTGGTTCAAATTCCAACCGTACGAGCCCGTAAGCCCAATAGTAGGAAGGTAACCGGAACGATTCACCTTAATATCATACGCATTAATGGCCAAATTACGCTTGGCCTGCAGTATGGTTACGTTGTTCTGCTTGGCCTCGTCTATGAGCTCATCCAATTGCAATCTGGGCACAAAACGAACAATAGTATCCACTTGAAAATCCTCGGTCAAGCTTTGATTGACAATAACATTCAAATCCCTTTTAACATTGGCCAATTGCTGTTTGGTGTTCAATAGGTTAATACTATCATTGGTAACATCTACTTGAGCATTTAGAATGTCCAGTTTGGTATTCTGGCCGTATTCAAAAGCGTACTCCGCCCGTGTAATACGGTCCGTAGAAATTTCCAAAGCCTGTTTCAGCACATTTTCGTTCTCCGTAAGCCTAGCTACTTCAAAATAAATACTGAACAATTGCAACAAGGTGTTCTCTATGGTCTCCCTGGCTTGTAGTTCTGTAAGTTGATACTGCTCTTTTAGTCTTTTGTAATTGTAGAGCCTTCCTAAACCATCAAACAACGTATAGTTCAAGTTCAATCCGCCATTGAAGGATTGCGATTCCGCATGGTTTATTTCCAGATCAGGTCTGGGCTCACCGGAGCTTTCAAATTGTCCCGGATATTCCGTATTGCTATTTAAATCATTGTAATTGGCGCCTGCCGTACCCGTAAGACTCGGTAAATAGCCAGAATTGAGTATACCCTGATTGTTATCAGCAATTTCTACTTGATTACCCGCTACCTTAATTCCAAAGTTGTTTTCCAATGTTAAGCGTACCGCTTCTTCTTTGGATAAACGCTTCTCTTGAGCTGTAACTCCTAGGCTGATAAAAAGAAAAATTAAGGGGACTATAGCTTGTTTGATCATTCCTATTCTGGTTTCTTAATATTGCTGTTAGGTGAGGCACTATTGCTTACTTCCGAACCTTTCATTACATCATGGGAAGTTCCGTTTAACGGCAGCCTAGGCTGCTCCGCCATATGCGCTTCTTCCTTCTGCTCCTTTATAGCACGTTCTACCTCTTCCTTAGTGACATCATCACCGGTTTTCAACCATTTTGTGGTTACTTTAATACGGTTACTGAACGCTAAGAACAGCGGCAATAATAACAAGGTCAGAACAGTGGCAAAAGCAATACCATAGGCAATGGATATGGCCATGGGCTTTAAAAACTGGGCTTGCCTACTACGCTCCAACAAAAGCGGAGCTAGACCTGCAATAGTAGTAATGGACGTCAAAAATATAGCCCTAAAACGTGAACGGCCCGCCTCAAAAATGGCATCGTCAAATTTCATTCCACTACGCAAATTGCCATTAAACTTACTTATGAGTACCAAACCATCGTTCACCATAATGCCTATTAAGGCGATAATACCCAATAACGATAGAATATTGACGGGAAAGTCATGGATCCAATGCCCCCATGCTACTGCGGTTAAACTAAACGGTACCAGCAAAATAAGTAACAACGGCTGACTGAAACTTCTAAACGTAAACGCTATAGTGATGTATATTAACAATAAAACCGATAGACCCACCACGGTTATGGAATCGGACATTTTTTTGGCCTCCCTGTTCTGACCTTCGTACGATGCCGTTACCGTTGGATATCTGGACTGTATTTCCGGCATTACGGTGGTACGGATTTCGTTCATGATATCCGTGGCACTTGTTGTTTTTTCATTTTTAATGTCCGCCGAAACCTGAATTTCCCGTTGTCCTTCCAAGTGGTTTATGGCCACGTCTCCCCTTTCAATGATATAGGTTGCTATTTCCTTTAACGGAACTTTATTTCCGTTTGGAGTGGTGATTCGCATTTCATCCAAATCCGTAATGGAAGAGCGGTTCTCCCTATCGTAACGTACCCAAACCTTAATTTCATCTTGCCCTCTTTGAAAACGTTGTGCTTGAGACCCAAAAAAGCCCGCACGCACCTGATTCATTACCGTACGTAGGTCAAGCCCCAATAAATACGCATTCTCTTTTAGCTCAAGTCTTATTTCCTTAATACCTGCAGGGTCATTATCCGCAACATCTTTTAGCAGGGCATTGTTTTCCAGCACGGCCTTTAGCTCTTTTTTGGCCGCCTTTAGTTCGGTGATATTATTCCCCAAAAGCGAAACCGATACCGGATTACCGCCAAAGTTTCCTCCTGAGCCATAAATAAGGCTTTCAACCCCTAATACAGGCCCCATTAACTCTTGCAATCTATTGGTTACCATATCCGAACTAATGGCATCCGGACGTTCCTCACCAGGTAAAAGGTTAATATCCAGAGAAGCGGCAGACGTACCCGGACCAATTCTCTTAATTGTATTTTCAAAAAGGACTTTATCCGTTCCCTTTAAATACTTCTCAGTTAGCTCCTGGTTTACAATTTTAGACTTCTCCTCTATCAAAGAAATAATAGAATCAGTAATTTTTTCATTGGTTCCGTTGGGCATCAATAAATCTACGGAAACCCTGTCACTGGCAACTCTTGGGAAAAAGGCCGTTCTAACGATTCCGCCACCCACAGACCCCAATGTAAGTATCAAGGCCATAACAAAGAAAGCGAACATCAGTACTTTATAGCGCAGACCAAAACGTAAAGCAGGGCTGTAAATCTTATCGCGCATCCAAACCATGAAACGGTCTCCCATTTCATTAATGACCCTTAATTTGGCAAAAGCTCTCCCTATTGCCGTTTTTGGTTTCTTTTCTATGACCGTAAGTGCTTTTGAATGGGCCAAATGCGCAGGAAGAATTATTAGGGCCTCTACCAATGAGACTACCAAGGTAAGGATTACGATTACGGATACCTCACTAAAGAATTCACCTATTCTACCATCTAAAAACAGGAAGATGGAAAAGGCCAATATGGTAGTGATGATTGCCGAAATAATAGGTGGTATTACCTCCATGGTACCATCAATAGCGGCTTGTATTGGACTTTTTCCTTTTTCGTAATGCTGATAAATGTTTTCCGCAATCACGATTCCGTCATCTACCAGAATACCGATTACGATAATCATACCAAAAAGCGATAACACGTTAATGGTAACATCAAAATACCCTGCAAATACGAACATTCCCAAAAAGGAGATAGGTAGACCGAACGCCACCCAAAAAGCCAAACGTGTATTTAAGAACAACGAGAGGAATATGAGTACCAAAATCATACCCACAATAGCATTCTCCGTCAACAACTCCGTACGTTGGTTCAAGGTAATACTACGATCACTGACCACACTTAACTTTATGTTGTTGTGCTTTTGGTTAAAGTCCTCTATATATTCCTTTACCTTTTCGGCAGAACCCAAAAGATCTTCTGTATTGGTACTCGTGATGGAAGCACTAACGGAAAGGTTCCCATCAAAATAAGAAGCATTTGGCGATTCTTCAAAACGGTCACGAATGATGGCCACATCTTTTAACCGCACCGTACTGCCCGAAGCATCCGCACGGATAATCATATTAGATAGCTCATCTCCGTAATAAGACCTATTGTTGGCCCTGATCAAATATTCTTCGGAGTCGGTTTTAATATTACCTCCAGTAACCAAAATATTGGCATTGGCCACCGCCTGAGATACTTCATTAAAAGATATATTATAAGCCAATAAACTATTTTCGTTTACGGCTATCTCTATTTCTTCCAATGGATAACCACTCATCTCTATTTGAGAAATGCCATCTATGGTACGCAGCTCGTTCTCTACCTGTCTCCCTACTTGTTTTAAAGTAGCCAATGGAATCTGTTCCCCACTTATGGCAAACGTTATGGTCTCTCTAACGGCTTCTAGTTTGGAGACAATTAAAGGCTCCATTCCGGTAGGAAAAGAGGGCACCCTATCTACGGCATTCTTTACCTCCAAAAGCATGAAATCTATATCGCGCCCTTTTTCGATTTCCACATTAATAACCCCACTGTTCTCCCTTGCGGTGGAGGTAACCCGGTCTACACCTTCAAGACCTTTTAAGTTATCTTCTATCTTAAGAACAATACCCTCTTCTACCTCTTGCGGTGAAGCGCCGGGATAGGTTATGTTTATTGATATATTCTTAGAATCCGAAAGCGGGAAATAGCTAGATTTTAACGAAAGAGCGCCGGCAATACCAAACACCATAAACGCCAGTACAAAGACATCTACGGCAACGTGATACTTTATGAAATAAGAGATTATGTTTCTCATTAGTCTTTGGTTTTTGTGTTACTCTCGTCAAAAACCTTAACTAGCATACCGGCATAAGCTCCTACTACCGGTTTTGAAACAATGGTTAATCCATCAGGTACATTTTTTAGGACCACCTTTCTATCGGAAAAATATACCGGCTTTACATCAACCACATCTAAAATGGTGTCCCGTACCACAAAAATTTGGTCATTTTCTAGTAAAAGACCCCTGTCTATTTCAATTGCGTTTTCCTCCTGTCTGGCATCTAGATTGGCCTCCAAGTACATTCCTTCCCTAAGATTTTCATCTTTAACATCTATATAGGCCCTTATAGTCTGTGATGCCAAATCTACACTTCCGTTAATACGGGCAACTTTTCCTGTATACGTTTTAGTTCCATTAAGATTGATAAGCTCTACGCTTTCGCCCACTTTTAAAAGATCACTATAGTCCTTGCCAATGGCGACCTCCAACTCATACACGTCTGTATTAATGAATTCTCCCAATTTTTGACCGGACCTTACCAAAGTTCCCTCTGTAACCAAAGCCTCGGTTAGGATACCGCTAAACGGAGCCGAAATTCTATACTTAGAAAGACGTTGCTCCAAATTCTTTACATTATAGTAGTTGGTAAGAATACCACGACCGGAAATAAAATATTTCTCCTTTTCATCTGTCATTTCGGGCAAAGCAGGAGTCGTGTTCCCCATATTAAAATCGCTGAGGTATTTTTGCCATTTAGGGAATATCTCAGGATAATCCAACCTTAAATCCGGCATTATAGAAGTAATTAGATTGTAAAGGTTGCTTTTTGCCGATTGTACACTTGCCGAATATTCCGCAGCATCTATACGGATAATGGTTTCACCGGCCCGGTAGGTCTGTCCCGCTTTAAAAAGCTTGTTCCCTTTTCTAAACACTCCCTGCACCTCTGAGTAGAGTTCTACCCTTTGTTTAGCGCTTAAATTACCATTTGCAGGAATTACTATGGGGATACTTCCGTTTTTAACCGTATCTACAAAGACAGTCTTAATTACTTTTTCAGGTTTTGGTCTAGGGGTTCTTTTACTGTTTACAATTGATACTGCTGCGTAAACCGAAACAATAATCAGCAAAACACCTAGTACGGTCAAGAGGATCTTTCGTGTATTCATAAGTTAGTTGGGCTATATAACCAGATGGTTGGACTACAAAGCTATCTAATAGTTTAAGTGAGCTTTGTTAAATGTATCTTAAATGTATTTTTTTTGAAATACCCAAAAAAAAAGGGACGCATAACTGCGTCCCTTTAACCAAACTAACTAATAAATTATGGAAATCTATTTTCTATTCTTCGTCTTCAAACTTTGTATCGGCCATTCTAGTTCTGCCGTACTCAACATTTTTGAAATCAATTTTATCATCTTCCTTATCATAATCAAAAACCAAGAACTGCTTTTCATCCATTGAATGAAGGCTTTTGAACGAATCAAATTTGTTATTCTGAAGCTGTAACACCTCTAAGCTAGCCAATTGACCAAACTCTTCCGGAAGCTCACCTCCCAATTGGTTATTCGCCAAAACAAGTTCCTTAAGCTTTGTAAGTCCGCCTATTTCCGAAGGAATACTTCCTTCCAACGTATTTTCAAAAAGACCCAAACTTTCCAATTGGGCCAATCCGCCAACAGATTTAGGTATATTTCCTTTTAGACTATTACTGGACAAGTTTAAAATTTTCAGGTTTTTTATTTCCCCAATACTTTCAGGAATGCTTCCGGTTATAAAGTTGTTGAAAGCCGTTAGCTCCATTAAACTTCTCATTCTACCCAATTCCAAAGGAAGTTCTCCTTTAATACGGTTCATTTCTATCTTCAGCACGCGTAGTCTCGTAAGTTGTGCAATCTCTTTAGGAAGCTCTCCTGTAATGCCGTTAAACGCCAAGTTTAAAGATTCCAGTTTTTCCAAGTCACCAATACTGCTTGGGATAACCCCTTGAAGATTGTTATTAAAAAGATTGATTTCTACAACGTGGTTGTTTCTGACCGTTACACCCTGCCATGTAGAGATTTCTGCATTCAGGTTCCATTTTCTTTGCCATTCATCACCCTTCATTGCGTTGTACAACTCAATGAGCGATTCTTTTTCTTTCTTCGGAACGTCGGCCATAACCGTATGCACCGTAATGCACAAAAGCACTAAGTAACTTAATAGACTTTTCATACGAATACTATTTTTTTTGGTTGACAGTAAGGTTGGGCGTAATTCAAAGCGAATTACCCTACAAAAATAAGCCTTAATGTGGATGAAAAACAAAAATTATCGTTCAACGGCCCTATAATGTTGTGAAAACCAGATATTTTGTTGTGAGCACTTTTTTCAAATGGTCATTTACGGCAGCTCACTAGTAATTTTCTAGCTCTAAGGTAATTTCTTCCCACTTGGTCATCATTTGTTCCAACTGCTTTTTCTTCTTTTGATAGCCATCAAAAAAATTGGGAACAGCAATAGTCTTGTCGTAATCCATTAACAATTTATGGTCTATCTCTGCTATCTCCTTTTCCAGTCTTGCAATGTCCGACTCCACTGAGCTAAGTCGGTTTTTAAGTGATTTTATTTTTTTCTGTTCCTTAAAGTCGGTTGCACTAGATTTTGGCGCGTCGCTTTTTTTTTGAACGTCCTGTTTTTTTTCTATCGCCCTAAAATCTTCAACCTTACGCTGATCCAGATAGTAATCTATATCGCCTAAATACTCTTTAATTTTCTTGTCCTTAAACTCATACACCTTGTTGGTCAGCCCTTGTAGAAAATCCCTATCGTGAGAAACAAGAACCAGGGTTCCGTCAAAATTCTGCAAGGCCTGTTTTAAGACGTTCTTAGATTGAATATCCAAGTGGTTGGTAGGTTCATCCATTACCAACACGTTAAAAGGCTGCAAAAGCATCTTGGCCAAGGCCAAACGGTTTCGTTCACCACCGGAAAGTACTTTTACGTATTTTTCCACCTCATCTCCCTTGAACAAAAATGAGCCCAGAATATCTCTTACCTTACTTCTGTTCTTTTCGTTGGCCGCATCTATCATGGTATCCAATATGGTTTTGCTACCATCTAAGTATTCGGCCTGGTTTTGGGCAAAATATCCAATTTGTACGTTATGCCCCAACTTTAATTTGCCTTCATAGTCCAAATCACCCACCATTATCTTGGCCAATGTAGATTTTCCCTGACCGTTCTGACCCACAAAAGCCGTTTTACTATCGCGCTCCAAAAGTAGATTTATACCAGAAAGTACATCTTTTTCCCCGTAGCTTTTAGAAAGTTCCTCTATTTCCGCAATAACCTTACCCGGAGTTATGGAGACCGGAAAACGGAGGTTCATTACGGCATTATCATCCTGATCTACTTCAATACGCTCCATTTTATCCAATTTCTTGATCAACGACTGTGCCATTGAAGCCTTGGAACTTTTGGCTCGGAACTTCTCGATCAAGCGTTCTGCTTGCTGAATTTCCTTTTCCTGATTCTTTAGGGCGTTCATCTGCTGTTCTTTTATTTCTCCTCTAAGCAAAAGAAACTGGGAATAGGGCTTTCCGTAGTCATAAATACGGCCCAAGGAGATTTCTATGGTACGGTTGGTAACGTTATCCAAAAACATTTTATCGTGAGAAACGATAACAACAGCACCCGCGTACCCTTTCAAAAATTGCTCCAACCAGATAATAGACTCAATATCCAAGTGGTTGGTGGGCTCATCCAGAAGTAACACATCATTGCTCTGGAGCAAGAGTTTTGCCAATTCTATTCGCATTCTCCATCCGCCGGAAAACGTGTCGGTTTTCTTATCAAAATCCTCTCGTTTAAAACCAAGGCCCAGTAGTATTTTTTCGGTTTCACCTTGGTAATTATACCCCCCTAATATTTCATAGCGATGGGTAAGATCGCTCAAGTCTACCATAAGTTGATGATAGATTTCACTCTCATAATCCATTCGCTCTGCTAGTTGGTGGTTAATTTCATCCAACTTAAGCTCCAATGCCTTTATTTCTTCAAAAGCCTGATAGGATTCTTCCAAAACGGTACGCCCCAAAACAAAATCTATATCCTGACGAAGAAAACCAATCTTAATATTTTTCTCCATGGCGATAGTACCCGAATCTATGGGCATATCTTTGGACAACATTTTTAAAAGCGTTGATTTACCCGCTCCGTTCTTACCGATCAGACCCACACGATCACCACCATTTAAACGAAAGGATATTTCCTCAAAAAGATATTCTCCGCCAAAGGAAACGGAAAGGTTATGGATATTCAACATACTTTAAAAATTCTAGATTCAGACAGGCATCATGCCCATAAGGTGGTTTAATTATTTTTGAAAAAACATTACTATTTGTAATGATAGTTACATTGAAAGAAAAGCCAAAGTTGTACTTTTATTCAAAGTTTTGCAAATGTTAAAAAAAGGAAACAAACTATACAGCATTTTAACAGGAAGTTGTCCCAAATGCCACGAAGAGAGCATGTATGAGGATAAAAACCCGTATCATCTGGGCAAAATCTTTGATATGCACGAACGTTGCTCTACCTGTGGCACCAAGTACAAGATTGAACCTTCTTTCTTTTATGGCGCCATGTATGTAAGTTATGCCGTTGGAATTGCTTTTGCCGTAGCAGCATTTGTCATCAGCTTTTTGTTCATTGGCGCAACTTTGACCACTTCATTTATTGCCATTGTTGCCACCATGATAATTTTCATGCCACTAATTATTAGATTGTCCCGAAACATTTGGATCAATTTCTTTATCCACTTTGATTCTGAAGCAGGCACAAAATTCAGGAAAAAGACTGCTGAAAGTATTTCTGAGTAAAACGTGCAATGTCCAATTCCGAATCTAACTCCTGACCGTCTTCTGCGAACATGTACAGTTGTTTTGCAGCAGACGGACCTATAAGAACCCCCCTTGAGCCAAATCCGTTAAGGATATGCAAGCTTTTAAACTTAGGGTGCCTACCTACCAGCGGTTTTCTATCTACCACGGTTGGTCTTACCCCAGCTACTTGGTCTACCACTTTAAAATCGCACTTTAGCACCGTTCTTAATTTAGCCAATAGTCCTTCTCTGGCACTTTCTGTTGGCAGATTGGTTTTGTCATGGCGTTCGTAATTAGCACCTACCCTATAGATATTATTCCCTTGGGGAATAATGAACACCGAAGACTTTATGGCTTTATCCTCTTTTAGAACGTGAGCTTCAATAAATACGTACTCCCCTTTGGAACCTTGCAAAGGCAAATAATTAAAAAACGGATTTTCCTTTAACCCAAAACCTTCTGCAAACACAATTTTTCGGGCAGAAAGAGCGTCGTATTCTACTCTATCATCGGTATACTGCAAACGGTTGTAATCAAAGGTTTCTTCAATCACTAAGTCTTTCTCTTGAAGGTATTTCTTGTACGAGGAGACTAATTTTTCTGTATCTATTCTTCCTGTATGGCGTACTTCCCCATAACCGAACGGAGCATCTACATGAACATTGGTATTTGCGTGAACAGATGTATTCAAAAACCTATCCAATCCTTTTTTATCGGAAGCTTCAAACCACAGGTTTTGTTCTTCAACAGAATGAAACCTTCTGTATACCGGCAGCTCATAATTTAACTTAACTCCTAACTTGCGTTCCAAATGCGCATAAAAAGCCGATGCCGTTTTCATCTGTTCCTCTGCCTGCCACGCCAACGTAAACCGTTTTAGAATAACGGGGTTATATAGGCCTCCGGCCACTACCGAAGAGGTCTGGGAACTATCTGCAATTACCCTAAAGGTTTTGTTATTCTTCTCTAGCTGCTCACAGAATGAAATACCCGCTAGGCCAAGCCCTACAATTAAATAATCTATCATACGCCAAAGGTAGAAAATTGGCAATCAAAAAAAGCGCCCCGACAAAAACTGTCAGGGCGCTCAATACTATTTGAATTGGAATATTCTTGGCTCTAGTAAGCCCACATATCTTGCTCTCTATCTCTAATGACCTCTTGGATTCTACCTGCTTCCAACAACTGGAACAGAGCATTATCTGTAATGTAATCATTTACTTTACGGTCACCATGAACATTGTCTTCTCTATAAATTACACCATTAAACCTTCTTGCATTCAACAACATATCAAAAGAGATAGGTTGCGCAGAGTTTCTTTGGTTAAAGACTTTGGCCTCGTGCAAGATGTTTCGTGCATCTGGATACCATACCCAGAATAACTCAACCTTTGCATCACTTGGATCCATAGAGTCATCATCTATAAAGTTAACGTCAGGAGCTACCGGGGCAATACCTAACAAACGATACTTTAATTCGCCTTGGCGCTTATCAAAATACCACATTCCTTTTATACGGTATTCCTCAATATCGGCCGCAGTTAGGTTTCTTCTCATCACATACTCAGGAGAAAGTTCTTCGCCTGCATTGATCTGTTCATAACCATAATCAGTAGTATCTACTTTTTGCAACGTACTTTGAAGGTCGCTAAACTTACGCTTATCTGTAAAATAAGAATCTGCATAAACATCTTTTAGCTTACCGTTCTTGATATTTTTCAAAAGAACATCATATAATGATCTTCTATCGTTTCCTATATCAATGGTATCTGTAGGATAATATAAAGGGAAATTTACCCTTTCATCAAGATCAATAACTTCCCAAACGGTCTTAGACCAAAGAATGTCACGATCATCTACATACCCATACTCAAGGGGAGCATCATTGTCCAAAGCTTTTTGAGCTTCGGTCTTAATGCCTATTTCCTCAGGCTTTTTGGCGTTCAAGATGTTCGCCTGGGCCATCATGGAAACTGGCAACAATGTTACTGCACCAATTACTAAAGCATTTTTCCAATTCATGTTTGTAAAATTTTAAATTACCGAGCGATCAAAAGACCGCCCGGTTTTACTAGTTGTTATTAGTTTGTAATCTCCACTACAACCGGAGATACCTTCTTCAATTTATAACTCTTGTTATTTGTAATGTAAGCTTGGATATCAAATATCTGAACAGCATCACCTCTTTTAGCTCTTTTAAGGGCAGATTTGGCGTTAGCGTTCAATTTGCTTCCGTTAACACTTACGGTAGGCTGACCAGGAACTTTGAACTTAAATCCGCTTACAGCAAGGTTCAAGTCAAAATCAAAATCTTCCAACATTGCTCCAATAGTAGCAATTTCCATGTTAGCTCTAGGCATTTTAGCACTACCTGTTTGCTTACTTACAGAACCTGCAGGTCTTGGAATATCCTTAATTCTGAATTTGTTACTAAAAGGACCTACTTTCGTACCATCACTTGTAGTACCAGATGCGGTAATTGTAACTTCACGACCTTTACCAGGAGTCATTGTGTAACTGCTTCCTTGGCGTCTCGTTAAACCGTTTGCATTTGCGTTAACCTTGTTATCAGCTATTCCTGGTATGGTAATCGACATTGGATTGGCCACACCACGGTAGACAACGTTCATCTTATCAGCCGCAATCAAAGCAGCATTAGGCTTATTTATAGTTGCAAAGGTGTTTTTTACTGGTACAGGAACTTCCTCGCCATCTTGCTTAAAGTACAATGTACCTTCTACAGTGTGATCTCCGGGAGAACCAGCTCCGATCAACATCTTAACACCACCAGCCTCTAGTTTATAGTCAGTACCTTCAGAAAGTTTTCTTCCGTCTAACGTTAACTCAGCTTTTACAGGAGTAGAAGAGTTATCAGTTTTACTAATGATAATCTTACCGTCATACTTCTCACCAGAGTAAAAAGCAGATTTACTAGCCTGCAAAGATGTTGCAAAATTCTTAAGCGATACTTGGCTTGTTAACTCACCTTCCAACATTCTTTTAAGAGCGTCTTCTTCCGTAGCTTTTACGTCTGCTTGAAGCGCCGTAAGTTTAGCTAAAGAGGCAATTAAAGGGTAACCTTCATAGTGGTAATTGATCCAATCTTGCTTGCTACCATCTCTCTTTGTTTCTTTTCCGTTTTCATCACCGGTTGCGAAACGAGAGTTTACAGATTCTTTCAAATCTTTTGGTACAATAGCCGCCACTTGTGTGCGGTAATCATTAATTCTACTCATGAATTCTTTTCCACCTTCCGATAGATTGTCTCCTTGAAAGAATTGTTGATCTAAGAAATCAGAGTTATCCATTTTTGCATAGTCCTTCGCATCTTCTAAACCTTCTGTCATGCCTTGTTTAAGACCTTCCAGATAGTCATAATACTCTTGGGACATCTGCTTGATTTTCTGCGCATCTTTATAAAGCTTTCCGTATTTCTCTGAATCTTCTCCAGCTTTAGTTTCTAGACCACTCAAGAAAGCTAGGTTACTTTCCGTAGTCTTTTGGTTAGAAGTCTCCATCTTTTCGTTCATAATCCCGAAAGCTGCAAGTACTTCTTTGCTCATGTTTAACGCCAGCATAGCGATGAAGATCAAATACATTAGATTGACCATCTTCTGACGTGGTGTTGCTTTTCCTCCTGCCATGTTTTTTTAATTAGATTTGATTAATTATTTGATTTGGGGTTAACTAATCTCTAATTAGTTTCTATTCATAGCGGTTAACATACCACCGTATACTCCGTTCAATGAAGAAAGGTTAGTTGCCAAAGATTCCATTTGGTCTTTAAGAGCAGATGCATTCTGTACAACTTCTTCATTAACTGAAGCTTGTTTGCTAGCACTCTCTAATTGTACTTTGTATAAGCTGTTCAACGACTCCATTTGAGCGGCAGCCTGTACCATTTCATCAGAATACTTTCTTGTAGACTCCATAGCGTCAACAGTTGGGGCAATACCCTTAGCTGCACCTTCAAAGTTACGAATGCTAGTACCAAGGCTTTCCATTAGGTTAGCGTCAACTCCTGCTTCTTTCAATAATTCGTCTAATTTACCAGACAATGAAGCTTCTGCTTCTTTAATTTCTTGAGCTTCGTTGCTTCTTGCAACTCCTGTTGAAGCACCACCAGCTAATTCTGGGTATACTAAAGACCAATCGTATTCATCATCTACTGGCTCAAATGCACTAATAGCAAAAATAAGTGCTTCTGTAATAAGACCTATTGCTAGAAGAATACCACCATTAAGGGGTCCTAACTCCCAGTGAAGAATCTTGAACAACGCACCAAGGATTACTACCGATGCACCAAGGCCGTAGGCCATGTTGAATAATTTCTTTGTTGATTTTGACTGTGCCATAATTTAAGGTTTAATTTGAAAATTAATGTTAATAAAAGATTTGGTTTACTGTTTGATTTTTTTATCGTCTTCCTCTATGGCTAGAAGAATCAGATGGTGTATTTGTATTTGTGTATTTGAAAATAACTATAATCCTAATGTTACTCTTTATTGTGTTGAATCTTCTTCACCCATATAATCCTGTACGGTTCTAAAGCCGATGTAACTACGAGCAGAATCTGCATACTCATAATCTCTGGTGCTTACCTGTAGGAAATAAGCAACATCTTTCCAAGAACCTCCACGAATTACTTTTCTTGCATTTGCCCCATCGCCACCGTTAGGGTTCATTGTAGAAACAAATTCGTAAGAATTAGGGTCATAGCTAGAGTTGGTCCATTCAGACACGTTACCGGCCATGTTGTAAAGATTAAAATCGTTTGGCTCATATGATTTTGCTTCTACAGTGTATAAAGCTGCATCTGCGGCATAATCACCTCTTTGTGGTTTAAAGTTTGCCATAAAGCAACCTGTATCACTAATTACGTAAGGTCCACCCCATGGGTAAGTTCCTCCTTCAATACCACCTCTGGCAGCATATTCCCATTCAGCTTCAGTAGGTAACCTGAATTGGTTTACAAATTGCTTGCCTTTACTTTTCTGATCATCATTCTTAAACTTGGTTCTCCAGTTACAGAAAGCTCTTGCCTGTGCCCAAGAAACACCAACTACAGGGTATTCACTATAGGCATCGTGCCAGAAATAATCATTATGCATTGGTTCGTTGTACGAATATTCAAAATCACGGATCCAAACGGTAGTGTCAGGATAGATTTCAAGTTCTTCTTGACGGATAAAATCTTTTCTGCTTCCGGTTCTAGAACGAGCCGCAGCTTCAATATCCATCCAGCTATACTTGTACTTCAATTTTGTAACATCAATAGTACGCTGACCGTTATAAGACTCCTCTTCAGGAATATACAAAGAATCCATAACCTCTGTATAATACTCGTCTGGATACTCAGAGATATCCCAAACAAGATCTTGGTCCTTGTTCAAGGCACGGCCTTCAAAACCAGTTTCGCCCATACCGGCATAATTATCCAGCATGTACTTGTCATAAGCAGATAGCTTAGTGGTATCCGCGTCTTTAAACGCATACTCACCAATACCTTCATCCTCAGGCCCTAGACCCAATTCATCTGCCAATACGGCTAAACGTGTTCTGGTAATGGAATCCTGTACCCATTCTACAAACTGGCGATACTCGCTATTCGTAATCTCGGTGTCATCCATATAGAACGATCTGACCGTTACGGTCTTTGTTGGTGCGTTCAGAACTTTAGCCTGGTCCTCTTCGGATTTACCCATGATATAAGAACCTCGTGGAATGAGCTCCATCCCATAAGGTTTCTCAGGATACCACTTCTTTCCTTGGGCCCCGACTAGCTCTCCCTTTGTCTTTGATCCGCAACTGCTGAGCAAAAAAACAAACGCTATAGATGATAACAATAGCTTTTTCATACTTTAGGTTAAATTTCGATTCTGGTTATAAACTGCAAATACTATGATTTAATTCTACACTCTAAAACTGTGATTTCATCAAATTATTGTATCAATGGCAATTATACTATATTTTTTTTCAACTCAATTAAAACCTTTTTTATAGGCCTTGAACCACCGTTCAGGAATGTTTTGGTCGCACGCTTCCAAATAGTCCTTTTTAGTGCATGGTAATAACGCCGATGAATTTGATTTAGTATGCGGCGTTAGTATAGATGGAACCTCTACCCACCACCTATTAGTAAGGTGACTCTTGTGAAAGGTAAGTTCTTCGGTATCTGTAGGAACTATATACTTTGTAAAGTTTTCGCTACTTTCAAAAGGCGATTCGTTTATTCTAAAGTTATAACCCTCGATGAAATACCAAATTATCTGGCCCATTAACTGACAGGATTGATTGGTGTTTTCCATTTCATAGACCCCAAAAATACTTACTTTGTCACTAATTCCCGAATATCTGGCTATGGCACAAATCTCTCTTCCCGTAAACCCGTTTGGCGAAAAATCATCGGATAATCCTATTTCACTGGCCCTAACGGCACGAGCATCCATACTAATCATATGTGCGTTACGCAGTACAGGTTCTGCCAAGGAAATATCCGAACCCAGCTCTCCCAAACGGTAAGCATCAAAGAAAAGACGCTCCATTAAATCTATTTCTTCCTGTGCATTAAAGTAACTCTGATATCCTATATTGGAGAAATTAAAGAGATTATTGGGCTTATCGGTAATAATCTTACTCATATAGGAATGCGATGAAATAAGCTCATCATCCATACCAAAATCAAACCTGCTATCTACCGCGACCAAGTTTACCAAGTCTACAATACCATCAAAAGACCGGTACGCAGGATAGGTTATATCTTGTGTAGCACCTATTATTATGGGCACTATCTTTTTCTCCAAAAGTGCGGAAAGTGTATTCTTTACAACAAAATAGGTATCCTCAACCGTTGCTCCTTCTTCAATATTGCCCATATCCGCCAATGTTGAGTTCCAATTACCCAACAACAACTTGTACAACTGAATCCGTATAGCGGCAATATCTAGCTTTTCGGTTTTCTTTTCAAAGGCGTTTCTAGACTCCCTAACCCCAATAATAGCGATTGAAACATTTTCTAGGTCCGGAAGACCATCTCTTTTAGTATGTATTCTAGCATGCTTTCCCAGAGATTGGGCAGCAAACAGTTCGCAGTGGGCCATTACTTTATCTTCTACTGGAACCAGAAAATCAAATGCCATTTATTTTGAAAGATTATATGTGTTTAAATTATAGAGACGCACGTTATGCGTCTCTTTATCTATCTTTACTACAATTGGCCAATAACCAATACCAACATACTCAAACTTATTACTTTTTTGCTTTAGGTTTGGCCTTTGCCTTTGTTTTCTTCTTTGGTGTTTTTTGCTCAATAAGTTTTTGGGCCTCTTCCAATGATATTTTGGTAGCGTCTACCGTTTTGGCCAACTCCACCTTTATTTTACCCTTTATAATATTGTGCCTACCCCACCTTGCTTTCTCTATTCGGATTCCTTCTTCTGTCCAATTTTGGACCACCTTATCTATCTCTTTCTGTTTTTTAGTCTCAATCAATTCAATAAGGTCTGCCTCAGAAAGATTATCAAAATCGTATTTTTTATTAACGTTGATGAACATACCGTCCCACTTAATAAACGGCCCAAATCTACCGGTTCCTTTGGTCACTTCCTTATCTTCATAGTGATAAATAGGGGCATCGGCCTTTTGTTTTTCTTTTATCAACTCTACCGCACGTGCAAAATCGACATCAAAGGCGCTTTCTCCTTTTTCCAACGAAACAAACTTTTTACCAAAACGTACATAAGGACCAAAACGCCCTACGTTTGCCTCTACTTCCTCCCCTTCGTAAACCCCTAATTTTCTAGGAAGTTTAAAAAGCTCCATAGCCTCCTCATAGGTAATGGTGGTTAAGGATTGGTCCGGCAAAAGGCTCGCAAACTTTGGCTTTTCCTCATCATCTACAGTACCCATTTGCACCATAGGCCCAAAACGGCCTAAACGTACAGAAACCTGACGCCCTGTTTTTGGGTCCTCTCCCAAAATACGTTCGCCACTGGCACGGTCTGCATTCTCCTGAACATCCAATACATTAGGGTGAAAGTCTTTGTAGAAGTCTTTCATAACTTTCTGCCAATCTTCATCACCCTCGGCTATCTCATCAAAATCTTCCTCTACTTTAGCTGTAAAGTTATAATCTAGAATGGTTGCAAAATGACTTACCAAGAAATCGTTTACAATCATACCTATATCCGTAGGAACAAGCTTTCCTTTGTCCGAACCTACCATTTCCGATAGTTTCTTCTCTTGAACGGCACCTGCCTCTAACAATAATTGTACATAGTGTCTTTCCGTGCCTTCTACGGTTCCTTTTTCTACATATCCCCTATTCTGAATGGTAGATATAGTTGGTGCATAGGTTGACGGTCTTCCTATTCCCAGTTCTTCCAATTTCTTAACCAAAGATGCTTCCGTAAAACGGTATGGCGGTCTTGAAAAACGTTCGGTAGCTGTAATGTAATTGTTTTTTAAGGCCTCTCCTACTTTCATGGCAGGAAGCATTCCTTCCTGTTCTTCGGCTACATCCTCTTCATCAAGCCCTTCCATATATACTTTAAGGAAACCATCAAACTTAATTACCTCTCCATTAGCTGTAAATTGCTCTGAATGGGTACTTGCCTGAATTTTTACATTGGTACGTTCCAATTGTGCATCACTCATTTGCGATGCAATGGTACGTTTCCAGATCAACTCGTACAATTTAGACTGGTCACGCTCCAATGATGGAGACTGGTTGGTTATATCCGTAGGTCTAATAGCCTCGTGAGCTTCTTGTGCCCCTTTGGATTTTCCTTTAAAATTACGAACCGTACTATATTTTTCGCCATAATTATCTATAATGGCATCTTTTGCTGCCGATATGGCCTCACCGGAAAGATTAACACTATCCGTTCTCATATAGGTAATAAGTCCCGCTTCATATAAACGTTGCGCCACTTGCATGGTCCTACCTACTGAAAAATATAGCTTTCTTGAAGCTTCCTGTTGTAATGTTGAAGTTGTAAAAGGTGCCGAAGGCGATTTTTTAGCCGGCTTCTTATCTAAATTACCAACCGAAAAATCCGCTCCTATATTTTCGTTCAAAAATACCTGAGCTTCTTCCTTTGAAGGGAACGTCTTGTTCAATTTTGCCGTGAACACACTACCTTCTAGCGTTTTGAATTCTGCCGATATCCTAAAAGAAGCTTCTGCGATAAAGGCTTCAATATCTCTTTCTCGCTCAACAATAAGCCGAACCGCTACAGATTGAACCCTACCTGCGGAAAGCCCTGGCTTAATTTTTTTCCATAAAACAGGAGAAAGTTCATAACCCACCAAACGGTCTAAAACCCGTCTTGCCTGTTGGGCATTAACCAAATTATAGTTTATTTCGCGCGGATTTTCAATCGCTTTTTGAATAGCCGCCTTGGTAATGGAGTTAAAAACTATACGCTTGGTCTTATCCTTATCCAACCCTAAAGTTTCCGCTAAATGCCAAGAAATAGCCTCTCCCTCCCGGTCTTCATCACTCGCTAGCCATATAGTTTCTGCTTTTTTGGCAAGATCACCCAGTTTTTTAACTAGGGCTTTCTTATCCTTATCCACTATATATTTTGGCGCAAAATCATTCTCTACATCTACACCCAGTTCTTTGGAAGGCAAATCGGCAATGTGCCCAAAACTGGACTCTACCTTAAAATCCTTTCCTAAAAACTTTTCTATCGTTTTTGCCTTCGCGGGTGACTCTACTATTACTAAATTCTTAGCCATTCATGGTTTGTTTGATAAAACAAAAGTAATTGATTTTTTTAATTAGCTGTCATACCATATATATAAGGTATAAAAAAACACCCCTATTTTCAGGGGTGTTTTCATTTCTTAAAATTTATTTTACTTTAAGCTGAAGGTACTTAACAACCGTAGGTCATTGTTTAAGTACTTGTATTGATAGAGTACTTTATCGCCTATCATGAGCAAAGAATCTTCCAAAGGAATAACATCATAAGTAACAACATCCTTAAAATGACTTATTAACTTCAAATCATTAACATTGGTCTTATCATATACCTTTAAACCGGAATCACCATCGCAAACAAACAGGTTGTTTCCTTTAAAACCGATACCATAAGGACCATCCAAAGGATAAAACTTTTCCAACTCTGGACTGGCCAGATTGGACACGTTAACGATATATAGTCCGCTTTCCGTATTGCCACAAGAGTTTTCCCCACGAAGGGTTACAAATGCATAATCACCATCTACAACTACCGGATCACAGGCTGTGCCATGAACAAACTCCGATATAAATTCTGGCTTATCCGGTGATGATATATCATATATATACATGCCTTGTGTACCACCTATGAACAAAATATCTCCCTGATTATATATGGTCTCAATTGTACCATTTACGTATACATCTTCCAAAACCTTAGGGTTATCCAAGTTGGAAATATCAAAAACACTAATGCTTGACCATTCTATCGCATACAGATAATCATCCACAATTTTAAACCGAGCCAATGACCCACCTTGCCCCGTACCACCAGTTCTTGGAGTTATCTCCGACACTGCATCGTTCAAAGCAAAATCTATAGTGGGATCTCCACCAACACCATATTTATCCCTAAGCTCGTCTTCCGAAAGGCGTTGCGTCTTTACTTCCCAACCCACTATAGCCTCTTTGGAAGCATCAAAACCCTCATAATCATAAAAATCCGCCTCCGGCCAATCCACATCAAAACCAACGGTACACCAAAATTGCTGATAAATAGCACCTTCTATGCGCTGCACCATTTTAATATCATTGATATCCGATATATCCAGAATAACCAAATCTCCATAGCTATCCGCATACAAACGGTCGTCCTTTATGGAAATATCATAATTACCTTCGAGCTTTATAAATGAAATAGCACTGGGACTTGACGGATTACTGTTATCCAAAACATGAAAGCCTCTATGCACATCGTTAACGAAAACATAATCTTGGTATGCATAAATTTTACCGGACTCTATCATTGGAACAGGTTCCGTAACATCTACGGCTTCTTCCTTAAATTCAGAGAGATTCGCAATCAAAGGTGTTGCAACACGGTACTCCTTACCCGCAACATCATCTTTATCATCACTACAGGAAACTAAAGTAACAATAGCAGTTAGCAATATAAAACACAGGTTCTTCTTCATAGTTTGGTCTTTATGTTTATTGAGGCAACCTTTACACCCTATACCTTAATAAGATACACAACAATAGAATCCGTTGCGTATGGGGCAGAGAGATTTTTAAATTTCCCAATTACCTTACAATCCCATAGTGATCACAAAAACAACTAGGAGCAGACTAAGGACCCACAATACGTTGTTTGCATTATTAGCTCTGGCTATAGAATTCAGGAAAACAGATGAACTACTCTCTAGGGAGTTGTAAAATAATATTAAATTTTACTGTCAATTTGTCACAAACCTGTTTTAAGCCCTATATTTGCTGCCCGTTATATTAGAAAGGCAACAATAGATATGGAGAAAATTATAGACGAATCGCTTCAGGGTTCCGCCCTGGCACTTGGCAAGAAAAATTCCAACAGCAAAAAACTTTATATAGAAAGTTATGGTTGCCAGATGAATTTTTCGGACAGTGAAATCGTCGCGTCCATTTTAGCCAATGAAGGCTTTAATACCACCCAAAACCTTACCGAAGCAGATTTGGTATTGGTAAATACCTGCTCCATTCGCGAGAAAGCGGAACTTACTGTTCGTAAGCGTCTGGAAAAGTTTAACGCCATTAAAAGAGACCGCCCCCATATGAAGGTGGGTGTACTTGGTTGTATGGCCGAACGCTTAAAACATCAATTTTTAGAAGAGGAAAAAATAGTGGACATGGTCGTGGGACCGGATGCCTACAAAGACCTACCCAATCTGATACAAGAAATAGAAGAGGGCCGTAATGCCGTAAACGTTATTCTTTCCAAGGATGAAACTTACGGAGATATTTCGCCCGTGCGGTTGAACACCAATGGAGTAACGGCTTACGTATCCATCACCAGAGGTTGCGATAATATGTGCACTTTCTGCGTAGTTCCTTTTACTAGAGGTCGTGAACGTAGCCGCGACCCACAATCTATCATAGACGAAGTAAACGACCTATGGAACAGAGGCTTCAAAGAGATTACCCTTTTAGGCCAAAATGTTGATAGTTACCTATGGTATGGTGGCGGATTGAAAAAAGATTTCAGCAAAGCCTCGGATATGGAAAAGGCAACCGCAGTGAACTTTTCGCAATTGTTGGAAAAAGCGGCATTGGCCCAACCCAAAATGCGTATTCGGTTTTCTACTTCCAATCCACAGGACATGACCTTAGATGTTATCCACACCATGGCCAAATACAAGAACATCTGTAATTCCATTCACCTTCCGGTGCAAAGTGGTAGTGATCGTATATTAAAAGAAATGAACCGTTTGCATACCCGCGAGGAGTATTTTGAACTTATTGATAATATTCGCCAAATAATTCCCGATTGTTCCATTTCACAGGATATGATCATTGGTTTCCCAACAGAAACCGAAGATGACCATAAAGACACCTTATCTTTAATGGAATATGTAAAGTATGATTTTGGATATATGTTCTCCTATTCCGAAAGACCTGGAACTTTGGCCGAACGAAAAATGGAGGATGATGTTCCCGAAGAAACAAAGAAGCGAAGACTATCTGAAGTTATCGCCCTTCAAAGAGAACATTGCCAAGAGCGTACACAAAGACACTTGGGCAAGGTTCAGGAAATTTTAATTGAAGGCACTTCAAAAAAATCGGAAGAACATTTCATGGGACGCAACTCACAAAATACCGTTGCAGTCTTCCCAAGAAAAGATTACAAGATCGGTGACTTTGTTATGGTACGAATGGATGACTGTACTTCTGCCACCTTAATTGGTGAAGCCGTAGGATACTCAGACAACAACTAGAAACCAACACCCCCGAACCACAAAGAACCATGGAAAACGTACAAGCCATAAAACAACGATTTGAGATAATTGGCAATGACCCAAAACTTAACCGTGCTATAGAAAAAGCCATACAAGTAGCCCCTACGGACATTTCTGTTCTTGTAACAGGTGAAAGCGGTGTGGGTAAAGAGGCCATTCCTAAAATAATCCATTCCCTATCCCATAGAAAACATGCCAAATATATTGCCGTAAACTGTGGAGCTATTCCAGAGGGCACTATAGACAGTGAACTCTTTGGTCATGAAAAGGGTGCTTTTACCGGAGCCACACAAACCCGAAGCGGTTATTTTGAAGTTGCTGATGGTGGAACCATTTTTTTGGATGAAGTAGGAGAATTGCCCCTTACCACCCAGGTTAGATTATTAAGGGTTCTTGAAAACGGTGAATTCCTAAAAGTGGGTTCATCCCAAGTACAAAAGACCAATGTGCGCATTGTAGCGGCAACGAACGTAAACATGTTCGATGCCATTAAAAAAGAAAAATTTAGGGAAGACCTTTATTATAGGTTAAGTACAGTAGAAATTAATATTCCACCGTTACGAGAAAGACAGGGAGACATACATTTACTCTTTAGAAAATTTGCTTCGGATTTTGGACAGAAGTACAAGATGCCTACTATTCGTCTAGATGATGATGCGGTAGACCTTTTGTTAAAATACAGATGGCCTGGTAACATTCGTCAATTACGGAATATTGCCGAACAAGTTTCCGTCCTAGAAGAAAGTAGAAGTGTATCTTGGTCTACCCTAAACGGTTACCTTCCAAATTCCAACAACACTAATTTACCTGCCGTTATTGGTCAAAAAAAGGCAGAAAGCGATTTCAGTAATGAAAGGGAGATTCTTTACAAGGTTCTTTTTGACATGAAAAGCGACCTAAACGATTTAAAGAAACTCACCTTAGAGTTAATGAAGAACAATGATGGTGAAAAAGTTCAAGAAGAGAACGAAGGCCTGATCAGAAAAATTTATGGCGACCATGACGAAGCGGTAGAAGAAGAGGAGCGTACGCCATTAGAAGTGTTACACCTTCCCGAACCACGGATAGAAAAGCCCGTTAGCAAACCTACCGTAGAGGACAAGTACCATTTTGCCGAAGAAATTCAAGAAGAAGAAACCTTATCTTTACAGGAAAAGGAAGTAGAACTCATAAAAAAATCCTTGGAACGTAACCGTGGCAAAAGAAAAGCCGCAGCAGCAGAACTAGGAATATCGGAGCGAACACTTTACCGTAAAATAAAACAGTACGATTTATAACAGACCTAGAACACCACATTAGTGTTTTATGCCGTAACAACTTTAATATACATAGTACTTTGAAAAAGAATTTATACTTAGCCTTCAGCCTCATTCTGATCCTTTCGCTTAATGGATGTGGTGTTTACAATTTTACAGGAGGTAATGTAGGTACCGCCACTACATTTACGGTACCTAGGTTTCAAAATTACGCTACCCAAAACCCTGGTTCTACTTTTGAACCCGGACTGGAAAGAGATTTTACTTTGGCGCTCCAAGATCGTATTTTAAACCAAACCAGTCTTGATTTGACCTCCTCCAACGGCGATTTGTTGTATGAAGGCGAAATAGTTGAGTTCCGCATATCTCCAATGAGCGCAACAGCACAACAAACTGCGGCACAGAACCGGTTATCCATGGCGGTTAAAGTCCGTTTTTATAATAAAACAAAGGAAGATGCAGATTTTGACCAGCGCTTTTCATTTTTCTATGATTACCCCGCAAACTCACAGCTGTCCGCCGTAAAGACCGAAGCCTTAGAAGTTATTTTTGAACGGATCACCCAAGATATATTCAACGCTTCCTTGGCAGATTGGTAAAAGGTTTTCTAACTTATAGGTCCAAAAAAACAAGAATACGCAGTATTACCCGTAACCCAACACAATGAACGTACAAGATTTTACATACCTTTTACAGCACCCGGACAAAGTGGTATCTCCACTTCAGACCAAACAACTGGAAGAGGTTTTGGAAGATTACCCGTACTTTCAGGCCGCACGTGCATTACAACTAAAGGGGCTAAAAAATCTGAACAGTTTTAAATACAACAATGCACTAAAAGTAACCGCCGCATATACTACGGATCGTGATGTTCTTTTTGACTTTATTACTTCTGAGGAATTTTTACAGAATACCATTGCCGATAAAATTTCGGGCAAAGCCACAACACTAGTTGAAACTGAAATTATTTCGGAGGAAATAGAGACCGCCAAAAACGAAAGCAGCCCTGTAGAAATTCCTATTCCGCTAACATCCGCAGATGCTGACAAATTATTGGACCCCAAACTCTTTCAATCTAAAGACCCTAAGATTGATGAAGAAATAGCGGAAGCCAAAAGAAAAGCTTCGGAAAAATTGGAGTTGGGAGAACCCCTACCCTTTACCAAAAGGGAAAAATACTCGTTCGCAGAATGGCTTCAGCTTACCACCTTTACATCTGTTAAAAGAGAAGAGCAAAACACAGCTGCAGAAGAAACCATTGAAGAAGAACCTGAACCTATTGCATTTCCCTTAGAAGAGGAAATCCTTAAAAGGAAAAAGTTTGACCTTATTGACAAGTTCATTGCAGAAAACCCAAAAATAAAACCCAACAAAGACGTTCAAAAGATTGCTATAGAAAGCTCTGTTACGCTTGACAAAAAGGAACTGATGACCGAAACCTTGGCAAAGGTTTACCTAGAGCAAAAAAAGTATAAAAAGGCCATTCAATCTTATAAAATTTTAAGTTTGAAATATCCGGAAAAAAGTGGTTTCTTTGCAGACCGAATTAAAGCGGTAGAAAAATTACAACAAGAAAATAAGTAAGGCATTATGAGTACGTTCACCATTTTTTTAATCCTTATTATTATAGTTTGCTTTTTGCTAATACTAGTCATCATGGTTCAAAACCCTAAAGGTGGCGGGTTGTCATCTTCTTTTGGTGGCGGTGGCAGTCAAATTGTTGGCGGTGTAAAAAAGACAGGAGATTTCTTGGACAAAAGTACTTGGACCTTATCCATTTTACTTGTTGTTCTTATCCTAGCTTCTAACGTTGCCCTTAAAGGAAACTTTAGTGACACAGACTCAAAATTACTGAACGGAGACGGCATTGAGACCGTTGTTCCAGAAACAGTGCCGGAAGCTTTACCGGAACAGGCTCCTGAACCAGCAAGTTCTCCTGCCGATAGTTTATAAAACAACTTACATTCATATACAAAAATGCCAGCTTAGTGACAAGCTGGCATTTTTGGTTTAACAATGTGTCAGTTTTCCCGTAATGGCATAATTTCTGCCTAGTACCACCTGAGAATATAATTTTTCAAACTAAAAACTAAAAATATGGCAAAAGTGAACATTAAACCATTGGCGGATAGGGTTCTTATTGAACCTATGGCTGCCGAAACCAAAACAGCATCAGGTATCTACATTCCAGATACTGCCAAAGAAAAACCTCAACAAGGTAAAATAGTTGCCGTTGGACCTGGCACCAAAGACGAGCAAGTAACAGTTAAAGTTGGTGATACTGTTTTATATGGTAAATACGCAGGCACTGAGCTTAAGCTTGAAGGCGTTGATTACCTTATGATGCGTGAAAGTGACGTTTTAGCAATCATATAGTTTCTTTCATATTCCATTAACCACTGGAATTTTTAAGGAAGTACATAAGATAAATTCAAAAGACTCTCACTTTGGTGAGAAAAACTAATACTAATATTTATTATGGCAAAAGATATAAAGTTTGACATTGATGCACGCGACGGCCTTAGAAGAGGCGTTGATGCATTGGCAGATGCAGTTAAAGTAACATTAGGTCCTAAAGGTAGAAACGTAATCATCAGCAAATCTTTTGGTGCTCCACAGGTAACCAAGGATGGTGTTACGGTAGCAAAAGAAATTGAGTTGGCAGACCCTCTAGAAAACATGGGTGCCCAGATGGTTAAAGAAGTTGCTTCTAAAACCAATGACCTTGCGGGAGACGGTACTACTACAGCTACAGTTTTGGCTCAAGCTATTGTTAAAGAAGGTTTGAAAAACGTTGCTGCCGGCGCAAACCCAATGGATTTGAAGAGAGGTATTGACAAGGCCGTAGAAGCTATTGTTGAAAACTTGGCCAAGCAATCTAAAAAGGTTGGTGATTCTTCAGAAAAAATAAAGCAAGTCGCTTCTATTTCTGCCAACAATGACGAAACTATTGGTGACTTGATCGCCCAGGCTTTCGGAAAAGTTGGTAAAGAAGGTGTAATTACCGTTGAAGAAGCAAAAGGTACCGACACATATGTAGATGTTGTTGAAGGTATGCAATTTGACAGAGGTTATCTTTCTCCATACTTTGTTACGGATTCAGAAAAAATGGTTTCTGACCTAGAAAACCCATACATCTTATTATTTGATAAGAAGATTTCTTCTATGAAGGATTTACTTCCTGTATTGGAGCCAGTTGCCCAATCCGGAAAACCTTTATTGATCATTGCAGAAGATGTTGATGGTGAAGCATTGGCTACTTTGGTAGTAAACAAATTAAGAGGTTCTTTAAAAATTGCTGCTGTTAAAGCTCCAGGTTTTGGTGACCGTAGAAAAGCAATGTTAGAAGACATCGCTATCCTAACTGGTGGTACGGTTATTTCTGAAGAAAGAGGTTTCTCTTTGGACAATACTACACTAGACATGTTGGGTACTTGTGAAAAAGTACAGATAGACAAAGACAATACAACTATCGTAAATGGTGGTGGTGTTGCAAAAGATATCAAAACGAGAGTAAACCAGATCAAATCTCAAATTGAGACCACTACATCTGATTACGATAAAGAAAAACTTCAAGAGCGTTTGGCCAAGTTGGCTGGTGGTGTTGCCGTACTTTACGTAGGTGCTGCATCAGAAGTTGAAATGAAAGAAAAGAAAGACCGTGTAGATGACGCCTTACATGCAACAAGAGCTGCTGTAGAAGAAGGTATCGTTGCCGGTGGTGGTGTTGCCTTGGTTAGAGCTAAAGCGGTTCTTTCTAAAGTTGCTACAGAAAATGAGGACGAAGCTACAGGTCTACAGATTGTTGCCCGCGCCATTGAAGCACCGTTAAGGACTATCGTTTCTAACGCAGGTGGTGAAGGTTCAGTTGTAATTGCTAAAATCCTTGAAGGTAAAGGAGATTACGGTTACGATGCTAAATCCGAGAAATATGTTGAAATGACAAAAGCCGGTATTATCGATCCTAAGAAAGTAACTCGTGTTGCATTGGAGAATGCCGCATCTGTTGCCGGCATGATCTTAACTACCGAGTGTGCATTGACCGATATTAAAGAAGATGCCCCTGCTGCACCACCAATGGGTGGAGGCGGAATGCCAGGCATGATGTAGTGGCGAGCCGCCACAGGCAATTTTCAGCTTGTTTGCGGACGACATATATTATAATTAAAACCGCTCTTGAAGTTTCAGGAGCGGTTTTTTTATACCCTTTTACCAACAAAAAAACCACCTTCTTTATTTACAGAAGGTGGTTTTCATGTCCGAACGGTAAGCGCCTATTCCAGGCCGTAACCTAACTACTTCTTACGAGGAGCAGCTTTCGGAGCAGCCTTTTTACCAGCTTTCGCTGCTAACGGCTTAGCAGATGATTTACCTGCATTTTTTGCTTGTGCCATGATTTTCGTGTGTTAAATAAAACTAATCTAAGGTAGATCAGTTTTTGATCCGTGATATTTTTATTGGGAAAAAATTAACTAAAATTTTTTAGCCAACTTAACCTTGCCCCTACACCTTTAACACCCTAGCCATTAGACGCTTAAATATTAATGGTCAGCACCATCATCTGAATTATCTTCTCTATATCTACAACAAGGGTGCACACTTTCGTAAGCTTCCTCTGTAGCTTTTAATTCTTTGGTATCGTGACCTACCGCTACAATAGCAGTTTTTATTTTCATGGGGTCTGTTTTACGCTCGTCCATAATAACCGCCAATTGATGCGTTGGTATATCCCACGAGGCATACTTTACCCCTTTTACATTAAGTGCCGCTTCCTCTATGCGTTCTTTGCACATGGCACATTTTCCATTAACGTCAAAGGTCATTTTCTTATTCTTTTCTTGGGCAAAGGTCACCAAAGTAAAAAGGGCCATCGCCATTGATAAAACTGTAGTTTTCATTTGTATATGTATTAATTAGTAGTGTTATTAAATTTTAATCCTAAAACCTCCATAAAACATACGCCCCATAATAGGCGCATATATAATAGTAGTATCAAAGTTGGGGCCAAAAGGATCGTCAGCCCCTAAAACCGGATTATCTTGTTGTACTCCGGATAAATTCTCTCCCCCTACATATATTTCAAACGTATTAGAGAACACTTTTGTTATCTGTGCATTCATATGATTATAGGGCGATGATGTAGTTGACAGTTGATACGCTATTGGATTTGAACTCGTATCCGGCAATCGTTTTTCTCCCACACTATGCAACGTATAATCAAACTTCCACTTAGAACCATTTTCCTTTGCTTTTGTCTCATAACCAACATTGGCAAAGAACATATCTTGAGCCTGTAACGGCTTCTGAAGACTACCGCTTTGATAATCGGTTTTTACGTCATAATTTTTATACGCAACCCGCAGATCTAAACGAGGTAGAGGCTCATAATTCACTTCAACCTGAAAACTCTTTGCCTTACTATCTCCTTCCAGATTATAAAATAAGACTTCTTGTGAACTTTCCCAATCCACCACAACCTGATTTTCAAAATGGGTAATATAATAGTCTACCGAGATATCCCCTTTTCCATTCAGAAAATTAAACCCTTGCAAAAAACTTACCCCATAATTCCATGCATCCTCGGGATCAAGACCGTACACTTCTCCGCTAGAGTTTAAGATTTTTATCTCACGTGCAGAAGCAAAAAGCTGTTGGTTCTCCGCAAAAATATTGGCCGCGCGCTTACCCCTACCAAAAGAACCTCGCAAACTTCCCTTTTCCCAAGGTGTATATCGCATGTGGAATCTTGGGGTAACGAACGTACCCAACCTATTGTGGTTGTCTACACGAACACCGGCAGTAAGACTTACCTTTTCCAAATTCTCATAACTATATTCAAAAAAAGCACCTACCGAACGGTCTTCCCTAGAATAATCCGTAGCGGTTACCATTTCATCATAACCGTCATAAGCAAAGGTTAATCCTGTTTTAAACTTGTTGCGTGTATCTCCTATGATAGAGTTGAAAAGCAAATTGGTGTAGATGCTCTCATGGTTAATATCATAAGTTCTAAAACCAAAATACGAATCCTGTTTGTGTAAACTATAAGCCGTTTGAAAACCGAAACTCTGAAATGGCAACTCCGGAAAAACGTAACCTAGTTTTAAAGAAGTATCAAAACGGCGGGTGTTAATTTCACTCCCCCATACTTCGGCTTCATTCTGCAATCCGTTTGCTCCATCTACCCTATCCGTATCAGGGTTAAAATCTACCTCTCCAACTTGCTTTTCATCATTCAAAAACCGGACATTAAAAAAGCTTACCCAACCCTTCTCCGCATCTTGGTACTGCCAGCGGTTCATTACGTTAATTTGGTCTGCCAGGGGAGCATCAAGAAACCCATCTTCATTATCATCTTCTTTTTGGGTCCTTTTATTTCCGTGGATATAAAGTCCAGTGCTCCATTTTTCGGACAACTTTTTATTAAAATGGGTGTTCAGTTCATACCGCCCGTTCTCATTACCATATCCGTTTATAAAAACAGAACTATCCGTTAAAGGCTTAACCAATTCCGTATTTATTTGACCCGAAATACTTTCATAGCCGTTTACCACACTACCCGCACCTTTGGTAATCTGAATACTCTCGATCCAAGTACCTGGGGTAAATGTGAGTCCGTATGCCTGCGAAGCACCGCGCACCATTGGAATATTCTCCTGGGTAATCATTAAATACGGGCTGGTAAGTCCTAACATCTCAATTTGTTTTGTTCCCGTTAACCCATCGGATAGGTTTACATCTATTGCGGGATTGGTCTCAAAACTTTCAGCTAAATTGCAACAGGCCGCCTTTAACAACTCCGCACTATTTACGGTCACCGTATTTTGTGGGCTAAAGTAGGTTTTTTGAATATGGTCCCGTTCCTGTTGCACCACCACTTCTTCCAGCTCATTGGAGGGCTTTAAACCGTGACGTATTGTTTTAGGGGCATTTACCAACAAGGTATCGGACTCATAGCCCACATAACTAATGATCAGTTTATTATACTCCTTTTTATAAGGAATGGAGAATTTTCCATCTATATCCGTTACTACTCCTATTTGGGAATCCATCCAATATACATTGGCCCCCGCAAGTCCTAACGGATTACTATTGCCTGCTTCCACCACTGTTCCATCTACCTTTTCTTGAGGAAAAGAGAGCCAAGGCAATAACAAGGCAAGCGTTATTATTAATTTATTCATCTATTTAAATTGAATTTTCTATTGTCAATTTGTTTGTTTTATTCGTAGTCCCCTACTGGAACAACCCAATAAAATTAGACCTATAGCCTTAAGAGAACTACCTTACCACATGAGATGCTCCGATTAAACCAACCGAAACCATACTATGCAGTACAGCACAAAAAATTGAAAAAAATCAAATTAAAAAGACAGCATCAAGTAATTGAATATCCTTGATTATTTTGGGAGGATTGTAGTGACTGTACGGAACATGTTTAGCCCCTACCGGCTCAAAAAGAGCCCCATAAGAATAAACGAACGCAACCAAAACCATTTGCTGGTCAAGGTTAAAATCGTTAAAAGAAGGTTTTACATCGTTTTGCCCTTCCATAGCGATCAACTCACTATTACAGCATGACATTTTATCTACGGTAGAACCTATATTCTCATCCAAAAACATTGCCATACCACAATCCTGGGCATCCGAGAAAAACGCAACATCCACAAGATACCCCATACAATAGTGCTTTTCTACTTTAAAGGAAGTAGTAGAAACCAGTAGCACCAACGCCATGAAGCAAGCAAAATAAGAATGTATCTTTCGGTTCATTAAGGCAAATTTAAGAAATAAACTGCCATTCTTATTTTTAGCCCTAGTCTTTAACTAAAATTTAGAGTTTCCCGCTAATTCATGATTAAATGAATTTAAAACTGACATTTAGGGCAATAAAATAGAATTAGATCGTTGTAGAGGTACTAATTATAACGGATAAAACTTACAGTACATCCGATTCACTAACCGCTTTCAACTTAAAATTTTAGAAATGAAGAAGAATATTAGATCAGTAGTAAAATCTGGATTTGCAATTTTTGCATTAGCCTTTATGGCCTCTAGCTGTAGTAGCGATGAAGGTTCTGTTTTTGACACTCCCACAGATCAGGAACAAGAAAATCCTGACGGATCAAACACAGCCACATTAATAATCAATGAAAATGATAGCTCCAATGACATTTTAGTTGCTGAAGCATCTGGCGAAGTAGGCGCAACTGTTCCTGGGCGTATTATTTATACTTCCGTAAACAACCAAAAAAGATTGTACATCACCCAAAACATATCCGGAAGTGGAGATATGCCTTTTAATAACTTTAATATAGAAGGCAAAGACCTCAAAGAAGCTTTAAAAGGTGATGGTTCTGTTGACTTAGATGGAGATACCCAAAAAGCTATTGACTTTACTTTTGAACTTCCGGTTCCTGATATTGACAATGGAGAAATAGTATACAAATTCTGGACTACGACCGGAAAGGGAGATTTTAGGGATGCCACTAAAAGAAAAGCATTGGGCGTAGGTACAATTACCGTTACAGTTGGTAATGGTGTTAACCCTACGGCAGAAGTTCGCTCATTTACAGACATAAAACTATTTGCTCCAGCTGCAGACGGCACAACCAAATCTTTCTTCTCTTTGTTAAACAAAACTGTTTACAGAATTAACGAAGGACCAGAATTCAGAGCTTTCTGGGATTTTGGATATTACTATGTGAATGATAAAGCCTATTTTGCTTCAACTGCTACTTACGATGAATCTTTTGGTTTTCCTGTAGAAGGTTTAAAAGCTGAATCAACTGAAGAAAATGCTGCTACCGAGACCTTGAACAACACATACTTTGAACTTTCAACAACAAATAGCGCAGGTTTCGACGCCATTATCCTATCAGGCGAACTAAACTTTGTTACTAAATCTACCTTTCAGACAACTGGGGTATTAGCCGTTGGAGATGTCATTGAATTTGTAGACAACTATGGTAAAAAGGGTCTTATTAAAATTACTGAGATTCAACCTGGTTTTAACAACGATGACTACATTGTCTTTGATGTAAAAATACAACCATAAAATATTTTAAAATATTGAAAAGAGGGTGTCGTTAATTCGGCACCCTTTTTTTGTTTACAAAAGCTTATTTTTGCACAAAAAATTAGCATGTTCAACACATTACGCACCCAAGCGTCTTCCATACTACACTCTACCGAAACAACCGTAGAAAACAGACTGCAAAACCTTTGCGAGCTTCTTAAAGAAACCGTTCCCCATTATGATTGGGTAGGGTTCTATTTTAAAAACGGCAATAAGGAAGAATTAAAATTAGGCCCTTATGCAGGCGCACCTACCGATCATACAATTATACCTTTTGGCAAGGGTATTTGTGGCCAAGTTGCAGTATCCAATCAAAATTTTGTTGTACCGGACGTTAAGGCTCAGGATAATTATATTGCCTGCAGTATTACGGTAAAGGCAGAAATTGTGGTTCCACTATTTATTAATGGTGAAAACGTTGGTCAAATAGATATAGATTCCAATACCCCAGATCCATTTACGGAAGAAGACGAACGCTTTTTAGAGTTTATAAATACCGAAGTGGCCAAAATATACATCCCATAACCCATACCTAAAAGCACTTTTTTAATATATCAATGCCGTTTATCGATGCCACCCCGTGTTATTTGACACGAATCAGTTTAAAACTTTAGCTGTTTTGTTGATAACCTCGGCTATTTTTTCTTTCAAAAAAAGTACTTTTGCGTGTCTTTTTAACTTAGTAACAACATCCTATTAAAATGAGCATCAAAAAAGCTTCTTCTGCACTTATTTCCGTATTCCATAAAGATGGACTAGAACCTATCATTAAAAAATTCCAAGAATTAGGAATTACAATCTACTCCACCGGAGGAACCGAGAAGTTCATAAAAGACCTAGGTGTTGATGTTGTGCCCGTAGAGGACGTAACCAGCTACCCTTCTATATTAGGAGGAAGAGTTAAAACTTTACACCCTAAAGTTTTTGGAGGCATCCTTAACAGACAGGACAATGAAAGTGATGTTGCCCAGTTAGAAGAATTTGAAATCCCACAATTGGATATCGTTATCGTAGATCTTTATCCTTTTGAAAAAACCGTAGCCAGCGGTGCTCCGGAACAAGATATTATTGAAAAGATCGATATAGGCGGTATTTCTCTTATACGTGCCGCTGCCAAGAACTTCAAAGATGTGCTTTGTGTTTCTTCTATGGAAGATTACGCAGATTTCTTAAACGTTATCACAGAAGGTAACGGAAGTACAAGTCTAGAAGACCGCAAGCGTTTTGCATCAAAAGCGTTCAACGTTTCTTCTCACTATGACACAGCTATTTTCAACTACTTTAATAAAGAACAACAAGAAGCTACGCTTAAAATAAGCGAAGAAAAAGGGCAAATTTTGCGTTATGGGGAAAACCCACACCAAAAAGGGTTCTTCTTTGGTGATTTTGAGGCCATGTTCAACAAACTACACGGCAAAGAATTATCGTACAACAACCTTTTAGATGTTGATGCAGCAGTTAACCTAATGAACGAATTCAAGAACGATGCGCCAACTTTTGCCATATTAAAGCACAACAACGCTTGTGGCCTTGCACAACGCGAGACCATTCACCAAGCCTATGTAGATGCCTTGGCCGGTGATCCCGTTTCTGCTTTTGGAGGTATTTTGATCAGTAATGTTGAAATTGACAAACCTACGGCAGAAGAAATTCACGGTTTGTTCTGCGAGGTAGTTATAGCGCCAAGCTATTCTCAAGAAGCACTTGACATACTAAAAGGCAAAAAGAACCGTATTATTCTTGTTCAGAATGATGTGGCGTTGCCGGATACTTTGGTCAGAACTTGTCTTAACGGATTTTTAGTTCAAGACAAGGACCATAGAACGGATGCCATAGAAGATTTACAGTACGTAACGAACACTAAACCATCGGAACAGGATTTGGAAGATTTAATTTTTGCTTCCAAATTATGTAAGCATACCAAGTCCAACACAATTGTTTTAGCTAAAAACAAACAATTATGTGCTAGCGGAACCGGACAAACCTCTCGTGTAGACGCTCTAAACCAAGCAATTCACAAGGCTAAATCGTTTAATTTTGACCTTGAAGGAGCCGTAATGGCGAGCGATGCGTTCTTTCCTTTCCCAGATTGTGTAGAGATAGCCAATAAAAGTGGTATATCTAGCGTTATACAGCCGGGCGGGTCTATAAAAGACCAATTGAGTATTGATTACTGTAATGAAAACAACGTATCTATGGTTATGACGGGCACCCGTCATTTCAAGCATTAATTTCATTACTTTTGTCGATGAAACATACCCCTATCAAGCTAGTAACATAACCAAACAAGATTACAAATGGGATTTTTTGATTTCTTGACTGAGGAAATCGCCATCGATTTAGGTACGGCGAACACCCTTATCATTCACATGGACAAGGTAGTTGTGGACAGCCCGTCCATCGTTGCTCGTGACCGTATTTCAGGCAAGATAATTGCCGTAGGTAAAGAGGCGAACATGATGCAGGGCAAGACCCACGAAAACATTAAAACAATACGCCCGTTAAAAGATGGGGTTATTGCAGATTTTGATGCATCGGAAAAGATGATCAATATGTTCATCAAGAATATCCCTGCTTTAAAAAAGAAATGGTTTCCACCTGCACTTCGTATGGTCATCTGTATTCCTTCCGGTATTACCGAAGTGGAAATGCGTGCCGTAAAAGAATCTGCAGAACGTGTAAACGGTAAAGAAGTTTACTTGATCCATGAGCCAATGGCAGCGGCTATAGGTATTGGGCTCGACATTATGCAGCCAAAGGGAAACATGATCGTAGATATAGGGGGCGGTACTACAGAAATTGCTGTTATAGCCCTTGGAGGAATCGTTTGCGATAAATCCGTTAAGATTGCAGGTGATGTTTTCACTAACGATATTATTTATTACATGCGTACGCAGCACAACCTTTATGTGGGTGAGGCTACTGCAGAGAATATAAAAATAGAAATAGGTTCGGCTACCGAAGATTTACAGACACCTCCGGACGAAAAATCGGTACAAGGTCGTGATCTATTGACAGGAAAGCCTAAGCAAGTCCAGATTTCATATCGTGAAATTGCGAAAGCATTGGACAAATCCATTCTACGTGTAGAAGATGCCGTAATGGAAACACTTTCCCAGACTCCACCGGAACTGGCCGCAGATATCTACAACACCGGTATTTATTTAGCAGGGGGTGGTTCTATGTTACGTGGATTGGACAGAAGGCTATCACAAAAGACAGACCTACCTGTATATATCGCAGAAGACCCGTTACGTGCCGTAGTTAGGGGTACAGGTATAGCACTTAAAAACTTAGAGCGCTACAAGAGTATCCTTATCAAATAAAACCTAAAGATTTCGGGGCGATTTCAAAAGGGTTTAAATTTTATTTCCATTCGGAATTGCTTCGCAGGTTTCACCAAATCCATTAGTGAATGCAGCAGATCATCAACTTTATCATACGATATAAGAATTTCCTTCTTTATGTCTTATTGATGATTGTTTCTTTGGGCTTTACGATACAGTCTCACTCGTATCACCAATCCCGTTTTTTCAACTCGTCCAACTGGATTACGGGCAATATCCTAGAAACCTCAAATGATGTTTCTACCTATTTTGGCCTGGATAAGGAAAACGAGAAGCTAATGCAGGAGAACGAGTACCTGCGCAAGCTGCTTTTCAACAAAAAGGAAATAGACTCCACCATCTTAGATTCGGTACAACTAACATATACTATTACTACGGGTAAGGTCATTAAGAACAGTTTTGCGGACCCCCGCAACTACGTTACCATAAACAAAGGTAAAAAGGATAGTGTTAAGCCGGATATGGGTGTAATTACCAGCAAAGGTATTTTGGGCATTGTAGAAAACACCTCGAATAATTTTGCCACGGTACAGTCTATTTTAAACGAAAAATCCAACATAAACGCCAAAATAAAGAATACCGACCATTTTGGCTCTTTGGTATGGGATACAAAAAGATATAATGTAGTGCAGTTGGTAGATATACCTAGATTGGTGCCACTTACCATTGGAGATACTATTGTAACTGGAGGAATGAGTAGTATTTTTCCAGAAAACATACCTATTGGAACCATTAGAAAATTTGACCTAAATACTTCTAAGAGTTTTTACAACATAGATGTAGCCCTATTTAACGATATGACCAACATCAAGAACGTCTACATCATAGATAATTCTTACCGCGAAGAAATTTTAGAACTAGAAAAACAAACGGAGACCAATGGTCAGTAACTATTACTTCTTAAACGTCATTCGTTTTATACTACTAGTACTGGTACAAGTGCTTGTGTTCAATAGGCTCAATTTTTTTGGGTTCATAAACCCTATGGTCTACATTCTGTTTCTTTACTGGTACCCCATAAAAGAAAACAGGGCGGCATTTATAGGTCTTGGCTTTTTACTGGGCATTGCAATAGATTTCTTTTCGGACACGATGGCCATACACGCAGCATCTACCATTACAATAGCCTATATGAGGCCCGCAATTATGCGATTTGTTTTTGGTGTTAACTTTGAATTTCAAAGTTTTAAATTAAGTAACACCACTAGGGTACAACAAATTACGTATTTGGCGTTATTAATTATAGTACATCACTTTGTTTTCTTTACTCTGGAAATTTTTAGTTTGGCTAATTTCCTATTAATTTTGAAAAAAGTATTGGCTACGGGCACCGCAACTCTTATTCTTTGCTTATTATTTGGTTCACTATTTAGTGTTCGCAAAGAGTAAACAAGCGAAAAAAATTATAAACTTCTTTAATCAAAAATTTCATCTAAGATGAAAAAGCTGTTATTATCATCCATTATCGTAATTATTGGTATTACGTTTCTCGGCAGGCTTTCCTATCTGCAGATATTCAGCTTTTCCCCTGACCAAGTTTTAGAAGACCCCGCAATAAAACGGGTATATGATTATCCTGAGCGCGGTTATATTTACGATAGAAATGGGGAGCTTTTAGTAGGTAACGATCCAGCTTATGATGTCATGGTTATACCTCGTGAGGTTCGTGAGCTAGACACATTGGAACTTTGTGGACTCCTAAAAATAGATAAAGAAAAATTTAAAAAGGAACTACGCAAAGCTACGATTTATTCCCCACGACTTCCTTCAGTTTTTGTTCCTCAACTCTCCAAAGAAGATTACGCAAAACTTCAGGAGAAAATGCGCCATTATGCCGGTTTCTACATCCAAAAACGTTCACTACGCTATTATGATACTAATAGTGCCGCAAACGTATTGGGTTACATTAGTGAAGTAAACGAACGTGATTTGGCAAAAAACCCCTATTACGTACAGGGTGAACTTACCGGCCGTACAGGTGTAGAAAAAGTATATGAGGATATTTTAAGAGGAAGAAAGGGCGTACAATACATTCAAAAAGATAGGTTCAACAGAGATATTGGACCCTACAAAAATGGAACCTTGGACACCTTACCGGAACAAGGTTTTGAAATAAATATTACTATAGACAAACATCTTCAAGAGTATGGAGAGCGTCTTATGCACGGAAAATGGGGCGGTATTGTTGCCATTGAACCGTCTTCCGGAGAAATATTATCCATGATTTCAGGGCCTACCTATGACCCGTCTCTTTTAGTAGGGAGAAAAAGATCTGCTAATTATAGCAAGCTACACTACGATTCAATCTCCAAACCAACGTTTGACAGATCTATTTCGTTTGAAAAAAGTCCAGGTTCTCCATTCAAGGCCATTAATGCTTTAATTGCATTGCAAGAAGGAGCTATTACACCATCTACTACATTTACTTGTCACCACGGCTTTTTTATCGGTAGAAGTAAAAAGGGCTGTCACTGTGGTGGTGGCGTAAGAACGTTGAACAACGGAATCTACAAATCATGCAACGCTTATTTTGTAGGTGCCTATAAAAAATTATTTGAACAATTCCCATCCAATAGCGACGCTATGGATGCCTGGGAGAAGCATGTTAGAAGTTTTGGACTAGGGTCTTATCTAGGCTCCGACCTTTACACGGGAAGGCCTGGTAGTGTTCCCAGTACCGCCCTGTACAATAAATGGTACGGAGAAGGAGACAAAAGATGGTCTGCCACTACCACCTACTCCAATGCCATTGGACAAGGAGAGGTAAACGTTACCCCAATACAGTTGGCCAACATGACCGCTGCCATAGCCAACAGAGGCTTTTTCTATACGCCTCATGTTCTTAAAAAAATAGACGGCAAAGAAATAAGTATCCCAGATTTTGTAGAGCCAAAGCACACTACTATTGATAAGCGACATTTTGAACCTGTAATTCAAGGTATGGCAGACGTTTATCACAAAGGAACGGCACAATACATACAAATACCGGATATTGAAATTGCAGGAAAAACCGGTACCGTAGAGAATTTTATAAAAATAGATAGCGTCAAGACCCAATTAACGGACAACTCGGTTTTTGTGGCCTTTGCTCCAGTAGAAAACCCCAAAATTGCCATAGCCGTATACATTCAAAACGGATACTACGGATCTAGGTACGCCGGACATATTGCCTCTTTGATGATTGAAAAATACCTTAAAGGCGAAATCACCCGAAAAGACCTGGAAAAAAGAATGCTAGAGCGAACTTTGGAAAGTGAATACGCTAAACCATACAGTGGCAAAGAATTTAAAATAAACGAATACGATTGGAGCAAGCATTCTATAAAGTACCAAGAACAAGCAACCCAATCAGAACAATAGCATATGGCCGGTAAAAGTGTCCTTAAACGTATTGATTGGCTTTCTGTTCTATTTTACGTACTACTTCTAACCATAGGTTGGGTAAACATTTATTCAAGTACTTTTTCGGAAAGTGACTCTTCCATATTTGATTTTGGAACTCTACATGGCAAGCAACTTTTCTTTATACTTACCAGTTTTGCATCTATTGTAATCCTCCTTGCTCTTGAGGCCAACTTCTATGAACGGTTCTCCAGTGTACTCTATATCATATCAATGGTACTACTACTGGGCTTATTTGTCTTTGGAAAAACCATAGCAGGAGCTACCTCCTGGTATGATTTGGGCTTTTTTAACCTTCAGCCATCCGAGCTGGCAAAAGTAGCAACAGCCTTGGCCTTGGCCAAATACTTAAGTGATATACAGACCGATATAAAACGAAATAAAGATCAGCTCTACGCCTTCTTGATTATTTTAATTCCGGCTATATTGATTATACCTCAACCTGACCCGGGTAGTGCACTAGTCTTTTTCTCTTTAAGTTTTGTGATTTTCAGGGAAGGCCTACCTATCTACTATCTAGGGATTGCCTTTTTTGCCATCCTTATTTTCGTAACAACCTTAATGTTCGGTACCATTTGGATTACCATAGGCATTGCTTTGATCTTGATACTTTTCTTTCTATTAAAAAAGAAAAAATTTAAAGTTCCAATAATACCTACCGCAATAGCTGTTGCTGTAACCATTCTGTTTTCCCTTTCCGTTGATTTTGTTTTTAACAACGTTTTTGAGCAACGCCACCGTGACCGGTTCAGTCTTTGGTTACGTCTTGAAAAGGACCCTGCCAAACTGGAACACATTAGAAAAACCATTGGCTACAACACGTATCAATCTGAAAAAGCGATTGAATCCGGCGGTTTTTTTGGCAAAGGCTTTTTAGAAGGAACACGAACCAAAGGTGATTTTGTACCTGAACAGCATACAGATTATATTTTTAGTACCGTTGGCGAAGAATGGGGTTTCCTGGGAACGGCAACCGTGGTACTTCTCTTTACTTTCTTATTACTAAGACTTGTTTATCTCTCGGAAAGACAGAAAACCGGTTTTGCCCGAATGTATGGTTATGGGGTAATTTCTATTCTACTCATACATTATTTTATAAATATTGGTATGGTAATAGGTGTACTTCCAACAATTGGTATTCCCCTACCCTTCTTTAGTTATGGTGGATCAGGGCTATTGTTTTTTACGGCCCTCCTATTTATTTTCTTAAAATTGGATGCCAACCGCCTTAAGGAAGGTATTTAGAATATAGCAACGATAAAGACGAATAGCACCTGTTAGAATTTAAACTTCCAACTGCTAGTATCTACCGTACTTTCTACCTTATTCTGAAGTTGTTTAGGAAGCCTTTCAAAAAAATCGATGCCTGTCCGTTTTTCTACCTCATCAACAGAAACACTAAATTGTTTTAAAGGTTTCGTGCTCTGCTTTACTTCCATCAAAAAGGCTAGCACCTTTAGGTTCTCCCCAGCTCCACGAGATATAATTTTGTAATAATATTTAGGCACATCTACATCTTCATCCCCTATCTCTTCCAAGCCTTTTTCCAAAACTCCGGCAGTAACCACAAAAATCTCTCCGTATTGTTTGGCCCACATACGCACTTGCATCTCCAGTTCATTCCATACTCCTGCGTTAAATTCGCGATTTTGAGGACTAATATTACTCGTGTAAAATGTTTCATTATAGGCCTGCTTGGAGAATCTTCTATCTCCCGCCGGGCACAAATGCCCTCTATCATAACCGGAACCCTTATAATTTCTCCAATCTGCAGATTTTGTTCTTACCTTGGGATCCTCAATAAAATAAGGACGCTTACGGTCATCATAGGTCAAGTGTTCTTTCTTTAATGTGTACGCCACCCATTCCGCTTGCTCATAAGGTTCATTATACGATAGTGTATAATGACTGTGCTCAACCACATCTCCTGTTGTTGAACTAGGCATAAGGGTACCGGTTATGGTGGTTTTTGGTCCATTTTCGGTTTGCTGCGAATAGGTATCCGGTGTATAAAAATTTTCGAATAACCAAAAAGCCCCTATACAAACCAACATTAGAACAGAGTAGATGAGCTTATTCTTTTGAGTCTTATTCATTCTTCAAATGTACTATAAAATCAATAGGTGTTGAACGAGTATAAATGTAAGTAAACGCTAAAAAATTCGACAAATAAGTACATTTCATACAATGCAATGTATTTATTTTGTACTATCTAATTCAATGAACAATTAGTTTAAAAGAAAGGAAAACTATGCTTACATGGAAAGATGTAATCAATTTTAGTGTTAAAGGGAATCCACAGCCGGACAGAAGAGTAGAGAAGACCGAGGCAGAATGGCGTGAACTCCTTACTCCTGAACAATTCAGGATTACCCGAATGAAGGGTACGGAACGGGCACACACTGGTGCACTTTGCAGTGCACATGATGCAGGCAAATACAACTGCATCTGTTGCAACGCACCGTTGTTCGATTCTACCATCAAATTTGAATCAGGTACAGGTTGGCCCAGTTTTACTCAGCCTATAAAAGAAAATGCTATTAAATATGAGAAGGATTCCTCATTTGGTATGGTACGCGTAGAGGTCATGTGCAATACTTGTGATGCACATCTAGGACACATTTTCCCCGACGGGCCCGAACCTAGCGGATTACGCTACTGTATTAATTCAGAATCTATGCAATTACAAAAAGAAAGTCTTAAAAATGAGCAATAAAAATCTAGAAATAGCCACACTTGGCGGCGGATGCTTTTGGTGTATAGAAGCTGTCCTGCAAGAATTAAAAGGAGTTGAGAAACTAGTATCCGGTTACACGGGCGGTACCGCTCCCGGAAAACCAACATATAAAGAAGTCTGCTCAGGCCTTACAGGTCACGCAGAGGTGGTTCAGGTTACCTTTGACCCTTCGATAATTTCATATCAAGATTTACTGATTGTGTTTATGACCAGTCACGACCCTACTTCGCTCAATCGCCAAGGGGGAGACGTAGGAACACAATACCGTTCCGTAATTTATTACCATAACGATACGCAAAAGGAAGTTGCCGAAACCGTAATTAAAGAGTTGGCATCTTATTTTGAAGATCCTATAGTTACAGAATTGAGTCCGCTGCCCGTTTTTCACGATGCAGAAGACTATCATCAAGATTATTACCGCAACAACACCGCACAAGGTTATTGTAGCGCCGTAATTACACCGAAACTGGCAAAACTAAGGCAAATGCATGCTGATAAGTTAAAACAGCCGTTAACTAGCTCGTAACCAATTTAGCGCAGCTAATCTACAGGAAACCGTAATTGGCCTGTACAACTTCAAAAAATGGGTTTTAAGAAAGTAATTTTATCTAACAATCTTAAAACCCATTTCTATGAAAACCACACAACTTTACTACCGTGTTGCCCTATCTTTATTTTCATTGGCCATCATATATGCTGTAGCCAACTCCTTTTTTAATTACGAAGCCGTAGTTATGAAATTTGAAGATTTAGGCTACCCTTCTTATTTAATATTTGTATTGGGAACGGCTCAATTACTAGGTCTTTCCGTTCTCATTTTTAACAAAAGCTCTTGGATAAGAGAATGGGCCTATGCCGGCTTTTTCTTAAATCTAGCGTTTGGTATAATTGCACATCTAATGGTAAAAGATGGAAATGGCGTCCCGGCCGTATTCTGTATTATTGCCCTTTACGTGACATTCGTACAAAATAAAAAACTTAATGATCAGGCTACATCTGCAACTGAAGACACACATACTAAACCTACGCTAAAAACTGTAGCATGATTTGGGCGCTACAGCTTTATTTATTGCGACTTAAAAGACCTGCTGAACAGCAGGTCTTTTTATTTTAGCACCACCGCAAGTCCACATCATATTTTACGACTAAACTTATAGACATTATTTACTATGGAAAAGATAGCTTTAGGTGGTGGGTGCCATTGGTGTACGGAAGCAGTATTTCAGTCTTTAAAAGGTGTTAACAAAGTTGAACAAGGTTTTGTATCATCTACGGGGATACATACTAGTTTCTCCGAAGCAGTCGTGGTTCGCTTTAACCCTAGTATCATTACTTTAAAGGACTTAGTAGAAATACATCTTCACACCCACAAAAGCACTTCCAACCATAGCATGCGCACCAAATATAGATCTGCTATCTATACGTTTTCTGACCAGCAGTTGCACGAAGCGAATGCCATTTTAAACGAACTACAAGTGGATTTTAAGGATAGACTCATTACGAACGTACTTCCTTTCGATTCCTTTAAACCCTCTACGGTTGCATTTCAAAATTACTACTACAGCAACCCTGAGAAACCGTTTTGTCAAAATTATATAGACCCAAAAATTAAACTGCTCTTTAAGAAGTTCAGTATACACGCAAAGGCAAATTCAATTGCGAACCTCTAAATAAAAAAGCCCTGACACAAAATGCATCAGGGCTCATTCTATATAAAAATATGTTTTCTATCCTTTTACTGCGGCCAGTTTGCCGTTCTCAATTTTATTGTTCTTTAAATCTTCAAGTACATTGACAGCTTCCTCTACATAAACATCCTTAGCCAAAGCTTTATGCCATCTGTCACGTTTTTCACGTAACACAGAATCTTTAACGAACAACTCTTCTTCATACTTTAAGGAAGCAAAAGTCAACTTAGAATCATATTCATTGATTGCCTTAAAGTAATCTGACTTTTTCTTGTGTTCCTTCTCGTCTGCACGATAAGCATCATAGTTCAAAGAAATCTCCATCTCATCACTTTCGGACTTCAACCATTTAGCGTTTTCCTCAATTAGCTTGATCTGCGGATTATTTGCCATTCTTTTAGTACTGTTGGCAATAGTTTGATCGTAATCTATATACCCTTCCCAAGGCTTGTAATCCGCCGGAGAAATTTTATCCCATTTTAAAGGATTGGCTTGATCTCTCTCACCAAGATCTATATAGCTGTACTTGTCCGGAACCACAACATCACTCTTAACACCTTCCAATTGGGTAGAACCACCGTTAATACGGTAGAACTTCTGGGTGGTTAACTTAATAGCTCCTAGATCTCCGTGATCGTTACTTCTAACTATGTTGTCCAAAGGAATTACGTTCTGTACGGTTCCTTTTCCAAAGGTCTGTTTGCTACCAATAACAATAGCCCTTTTATAGTCCTGCATCGCTGCCGCCAAAATTTCCGAGGCAGAAGCGGATAGTTCGTTTACAAGTATAACAAGTGGGCCGTCCCATTGAATACGCTCATCTTTATCATCATACACATCCTTACCTTTTCCTGAAGAACGTACCTGAACAATTGGGCCATCTTTAATAAAAAGACCGGCCATTTCAACAACGGTCTTTAACGACCCTCCACCGTTATCCCTTAAATCTATGATAAGACCTTCCGCACCTTCTTCTTTTAAACGCTCTACCTCCTTAGCTACATCGGTAGCAGCATTTCTTTCTGTATAATCATCAAAATCTACATAGAATTTAGGCAAATCTATTATTCCAAACTTTTCATCGCTCTTAATAATACTTGCCGATTTGGCGAAAGACTCTTCTAGCTCAACCACATCTCTAGTAAGCTCTACAGTATCTAAAGACCCATCTATCTTACGCACGGTAAGTTCAACTATGGTACCTTTTGGGCCTTTTATCAGTTTAATGGCATCATCCAAACGCATACCTACAATATTGATAGGCTCTTCTCCTTCTTGACCTACTTTTATGATTTGGTCTCCAACTTCCAATCGGGCATCACGCCATACCGGACCACCGGAAATGATATCTACAATCTTAGCACCTTCTGGTTTTTTCTGCAAACGTGCACCAATACCTTCAAATTTACCGGACATGCTCGTATCAAACTTATCTTTTTCATCCGGAGCAAAATAGTACGTATGCGGGTCAAATTCGTCTACAATAGTGTTTATATATTGAACGAACCAATCCTTACGTTCCAAATCATTTACAAAATCAAAAAATTCATCTAGTGTTTTTTTGGTAGAAACCCTAGCTGCCTTTTCAGCATCTTTGGGTGTCATTGGCTTAGCACTAGAACCTTCTTTTTCCTCAACGACATCTCCTCTTTCAACGCCTTTCATTTTAGAGTCATACGTTCCTAGAGTTGCATATTTAAGTTGTTGCCTCCAACGTTCCTTCAATTCTTTTTTAGAAGTAGCGAAACTCATTTTCTCGTAATCGATATTTATGGTTTCGTTTTTATTGTAATCAAAAGGCTTCTCCAGCACCTCTTTATAGATAACCTTTGCTTCCTCCATACGTTGTACCAATCTATCATACACTAGGTTGAAAAATGTGATATCCGTACTTTTGATTTGATCGTCCAATTGAAACTTGTACTGCTCAAATTCTTTGACGTCCTCTTCCAAAAAATATCTTTTGGTCGGATCCAAAACATCAATAAAATCCTCAAAAACACTTACCGAAAAATCGTCATCAATGTTTTTGGGTTCATAATGTCCCTTTTCCAATACATAAGTAATAAGGTCTAAAAGCAGTTTATCTTTATCATCAGTTTCAAAAGATTTATTGGTAAAACTGCATGAAGCAACAGATATAAGCATTACCAAAAGAGAATAGGCAAGATTCCTTTTCATATAATTTTTTTTCGAAATTTTTAAAATAACCAATCTTGGGGAAGATTGAGATTTTCACACTTAAAAGTAATGAATTCCCTAAGATACTGAAAAAACCATGCCACCTTTAGAGGGGATACACTAATTTTTTGTTAAACGAACTTAGGTCGTTGTGTTCTGTAAACGTATTTTTGCCCTATAAAGTATTCAGCATGAAAAAACCTTTGATCTTAGTAACTAACGATGACGGAATTACAGCTCCAGGTATACGTGCTTTGATTAAGTATATGAAAGAACTGGGCGATGTTGTAGTAGTTGCTCCAAACGGACCGCAATCTGGCCAAGGACACGCAATTACCATAGACAATACGTTGTATGCCAATAAAATTGTGGTAGACAAAAAAAATGGCGCACCTATCGAATACAGTTGCAGCGGTACACCTGCAGATTGTGTAAAAATGGCACTTCAGGAATTATTGGACCGTAAACCGGATATTTGTGTAAGCGGCATCAACCACGGATCCAACTCGTCTATAAACGTTATATACTCGGGTACCATGAGCGCTGCTATTGAGGCCGGCATAGAGGGCATACCTGCCATAGGTTTTTCTTTATGCGATTACTCGTGGCATGCAGATTTTAAGCAAGCAGGGCATATCATCAAAAAAATAGTTAGCGAATCCTTGGCCAATGGCATTCCAAAAGGAGTAGTACTGAACGTTAATATTCCTAAGGCCCAAAAAGAGGATATCAAAGGAATAAAAGTTTGCAGACAGGCACGTGCCAACTGGAAAGAGAAATTTGACAAACGCACCAGCCCAGGTGGAAAGGATTATTACTGGCTAACCGGTGAATTTGAACTATTGGACAAAGGCGAAGACACGGATGAATGGGCCTTGGCCAACAATTACGTATCCGTTGTACCTACCCAATTTGACCTTACGGCCCATCATGCAATCCAGCAACTTAATGGTTGGCAATTTGAGTAACTAAAATTCGTTTCTTAAAGAAATATAACTTTACAGTACCAAACAGGATTGAATGAACTTAAAAATTATGAACGTTAAAAAAGAGCTTGCCATAGGATTTTTAGTAGGTATAATTGCCAATACCATTGGCACTTTACTCTATATCTTGTTATTTTCGGACTTTGGTATTGCCGAAACTTTTGAAGCAGCTATAGAACAAGGTCATATTGGCAGTCTTTTGGCCCTGGGAGCCATTCTTAACCTTATCGCTTTTTTTGGCTTTTTAAGAATCCGTAGAGACAACAGGGCTAAAGGTGTTCTTATTGCTACACTTTTAACCGCATTGGCCATTTTGTACTATAAAATCTTTTAGCCGTAAATTAACGGTAAAGAACATACGAATTTTGCCCTAACCGAGTTCTCCTTTTAAAAGGGCAAGGTATAAACTGTATTAATTTGTAATGAAGTATTATATAATAGCAGGTGAAGCGTCTGGAGACCTCCACGGCTCCAACCTTATGAAAGCCCTAATCACCAAAGACCCAGGTGCCAATATTCGCTTTTGGGGAGGTGACCTTATGCAACAGGCAGGAGGAACTTTGGTAAAACATTACAAAGAAATGGCCTTTATGGGCTTTCTGGAAGTCCTTATGAATTTAGGTACAATTGCCAAAGCTATTAAATTCTGTAAGACGGATATTCAACAGTTTCAGCCAGATGTTATTGTTTTTATTGATTACTCCGGCTTTAATCTCCGTATTGCCAAATGGGCCAAAGAACAAGGATTTAGAACAAATTACTATATATCTCCGCAAATATGGGCCTCAAGGGAAGGACGTATAAAAGACATCAAAAGAGATATTGATGCCATGCATGTTATTCTTCCTTTTGAAAAAGAGTTCTACGAAAAGAAACACAATTACCCAGTAAATTTTGTGGGGCATCCACTTATTGATGCCATTGAAAATAGAATTCCGGTTGATGAGCTCCAATTCCGGCAGCAACATAAGTTAGACTCAAAAAAACCGATTATAGCGCTACTTCCGGGTAGTAGAAAGCAAGAAGTACAGAAGATGCTAACGGTAATGTTATCCGTCATCAAAAATTTTTCGGCCTATCAATTTGTAATTGCAGGAGCACCTAGCCTTGACCATGATTTTTACGGGCCCTTTCTAAAAAATCCCAACGTTAGTTTTGTAACCAACAAAACCTATGACCTTTTAAGTATTGCCCATGCAGCCTTGGTTACCAGTGGAACGGCTACATTGGAGACCGCTATTTTTAAGGTGCCCCAAGTAGTTTGCTATAAGGCGAATTGGCTTTCGTACCAGATTGCCAAACGAATTATTACCCTTGAATATATATCGCTTGTGAACCTTATTATGAAAAAAGAAGTGGTAAAAGAGCTTATTCAAAACAATTTGACCACCAAAAACATAAAGGCCGAATTAAATAAAATACTTGATGGACCTGCACGTGAGGCCCAAATTGAAGCCTACAACCAACTTGAAAAAAAATTGGGCGGTAGAGGAGCAAGTGTTAATGCCGCTACCCTTATTATAGAAAATGTTTAATTTTAGTATAAGTCCATCTAGAAACGTATCCATTTACATGCTTCGCAAACTCCTATATATTCTAATTATCTGCCTTGTTGCCAGCTGTGGGGCCTCAAAAAAGAAAACGGCTCAAAACCAACCCAGAAGAGTAACGGTTGCGGCCAAACCCATGGATGCCCCAAAAAGAGAAAAGAAACCTAGCAGGAACGTAACGGTAGCCAAGCGTTCAAAAGCAGATGATGTTATAGATTCAGCATTAAAATTTTCAGGGGTTCGTTACAAATTTGGCGGAACGACCAAAAAAGGAATGGACTGCTCCGGATTACTTTACGTTGCCTTTGGCGAAAATGATGTAAAGCTACCTCGCACCTCATACCATATGGCCGAAGAGGGGAAAAACATTCGCGTGCGCGATGTTGAAAAAGGCGATTTACTTTTCTTTAAAACAAGTAAACGCAGTAAACGTATCAACCATGTAGGCATGGTTGTTTCCGTTGAAGGCGATGAAATTAAGTTTGTACATTCTTCCTCCTCTAGAGGTGTCATAGTTTCTTCCTTACGCGAAGGATATTGGAACAGTGCCTTTATAAAAGCTACCCGAATTCTGTAAATGAGATTGCTTCGCTTCATACCCATAAAATTGACACTCGTTGTCATTTTGGGTATTGTGGCAGGAAACTATCTAAACCTAGACATACGCTTTCCCCTATTTGCTCGCATTATTCTTCTAGTTCTATTGGGTTTTTCACGTTTCAAGGATAAAAAAAACGAATCCCATAGTTTTGGTTACTTAGCCATTTTAACCACATTTTGTATTGGCCTATTCGCTGCCGGGTTGGCACAACCAAAAAATCAAACAAACCATTACCTTAATACAGATTTTTCCGGAAACCGCATTTGGCACATCAAAATTTCGGAGGCACTAAAACCCAGCTCCTATTCGGAGAGATATATTGGCAAGGTACAAGCGCTGGACCAAAATTATGCGGAAGGGAAAGTCTTGCTCAGTTTTTCGAATGATTCTATGCTCAAAAAACTTCAGGTTGATGATGAGATTGTACTATTTAGCTCCATAGGTGAAGTAAAAGCGCCATTAAATCCACATCAATTCAATTATAAGAATTATTTAGAGGATTTGGGTATATTCCATCAATTCAGGCTAACAGGCAGCCAGTTTATTACTCTTGACTCTCCTTCCACCACTATTTACGGCATGGCAGCCAATGCGCGTACCCATATCATTTCTCAACTTAAAAAAGCCGATTTCGGCCAAGAGGAACTGAGCATAATTCAGGCATTGCTTCTAGGGCAACGCAACGACATATCCGAAGAAACCTATACCGATTATAAAAACGCAGGAGCTGTTCATATTTTGGCTGTTTCAGGCTTACACATAGGGATTCTATTATGGATTTTACTATTTTTTCTAAAACCTTTGGAACGTCTGCCTAGAGGCAAAACTTTAAAACTGGTCTTAACCGTGCTTTTGCTTTGGGGCTTTGCCTTCCTTTCTGGTTTATCTGCATCCGTAGTGCGGTCCGTTACCATGTTTTCCTTTGTAGCCTATAGCATGTATTTAAACCGCCCGAACAACACCTTTAACATACTGGCTTTATCCATTTTCTTTATTCTATTGGCCATCAACCCAAACCTTCTTTTTCAAGTGGGTTTTCAAATGAGTTATGCTGCCGTTTTGGCTATCGTTTGGCTCTACCCGCTTTTTCAAAAATTGTGGTTTCCAAAACACAAGCTCGTGAGGAAGATATGGCAGCTCTTGTCCGTTAGTATTGCGGCACAGTTGGGAGTGTTGCCCATAAGCCTGTTTTACTTTCATCAATTTCCGGGTCTGTTCTTTATTAGCAACCTACTCATTGTTCCCGCATTGGGAATTATCCTTGGGATGGGAATTTTAGTTATTTTCTTGGCACTAATTGGCCAATTATGGGGTGAACTGGTTATCATCTATAATGCCCTGATCGGCTGGATGAACCAAATTATACACTGGGTTGCCCAACAGGAAGCCTTTATCTTTAAAAATATCTCTTTTGATGGCGTTCAAATGGTATTGGCCTACACCATACTTTTTAGCTGCGTAATTTTATTCACCCGTCCTAACTTTAAAAAAGCGATTGCACTCGCAACGTTTATGGTGGGGTTTCAACTATGGACGATTTATACGAATTACGAAACTGCCCGCAAGAACATTTTATTTATTGGGCATCAAACCAAAAATACGGTAGTAGTACACCAAAACGGGCACCATACAATTGCTGCAACTCGTGACACCCTTAGCGTAGGGAACATGCTAAATGATTATAGTGTAGCGGAACGAACAACTAATACAACCTACTCCACAGTTAAGAACAGTTATAAGTGGGGAAACAAGAACGTTTTAATTATTGATAGTCTAGGTGTTTACCCCACAAGGGAAACCTCCGTAGATTACCTTATTCTTACCCAATCGCCTAAGCTAAATCTCGAAAGGGTCATTTCATCCATACAGCCAAAAAATATAATAGTAGACGGCAGCAACTATACTTCTTATGTAAATAGATGGAAAGAAACCTGCCTAAAACAAAAACTCCCTTTTCACGCTACAGGCGAAAAGGGAGCTTATTATTTTGATTAACGTAATTAAACGTGTTTCTCTATTTCAAAATCTTCCTGTCCTCCTGAAATTCTAGTTTCTCCGTCTTCCGCACCATGGGCCAATCGCTTTAATGGTTTTAACATGGCGATAACCAAAAGCCCAATTAGAGACCAAATAACGGCTATACCTGTAAAGATTTCAAATTCACCAAGTGATTGTGACGCCTGTCCTATTAGACCTGCCACTTTGTTCCCAAGGCCTGTTGCCGCCCAATATAATCCCATGATAATGGAGGCATATTTAAGCGGTGCCAATTTAGTTATGTAGGATAACGATACCGGAGACGCACAAAGCTCCCCAATAGTATGAAGTAAATAAGCTAATATCAACCAATACATAGCGGAAGAACCGTTGGCCTCATATTGCAAGGATGCTGCACTCATAAACCCGAAACCAAGGGCCATAACTATTAGACCTACGGCTATTTTAAAAATTGACGAAGACTCTTTGCCGGCCTTACGCCATTTTAACCAAAAGGCACCCACCACAGTAGCCAAAGTGATAATGAAGAATGAATTCACCGACTGAAAAACCGATGCTGGAATTTCAAACAGACCAAAGAAATTACGATCCGTTTTTTGCATGGCATATAAGTTCATTAGTCCACCAGCTTGTTCAAAGGCCGCCCAGAATAAAATAATCAATAGAAATGAAATTAAGAGAACCTTTATCCTATCCTTCTCTATACTCGTTAAAGGTCTGTCCAAAATTTCACGATCAGCGGCATTGTTCCTGCTAATTAGGTTACCAACGTGCGTCAAATATTTTTGTCCCCAAATATAAACGGCCTGCCCCATGAACATACCTATAGCGGCCAAACCAAAGCCGTAGTGCCAGTTTATGTTCTCCCCAACATAACCACATAAAATTGGAGCAAGGAAACCACCTATGTTAATACCCATATAAAAAATATAAAAGCCTAAATCGCGTCTTTCGTCCTTAGGCTTGTAGAGTCCCCCAACCATTGAGGATATGTTGGGTTTAAGGCAGCCCACCCCTAAGATTATAAAAAAGCACCCTAAATAAAACGAAGTCTCGGAATTCATTGCCAAAATAGCATGTCCTAAACACAAAAGTATTCCCCCGAGCATAACGGTCTTTTTTTGCCCTAAGAACCTGTCCGCAATCCATCCACCGGGAATCGAAGAAACATACACCAACATGGTATACCACCCATAAAGAGCAAGTGCCTCATCATTACTCCAGCCAAAACCTGCATTGCTAGAAGTAGTCTCCGCTACCAGAAACAAGGTAAAAAGTGCTCTCATCCCATAGTATGAAAACCGCTCCCACATTTCAGTAAAGAATAGAATATATAAACCTACCGGATGCCCGAACAGTTCCTTTTCATGCGGTGCCTTTTCTACTATTGCCATAAATATGTTATTTGTTTAATTGGATTTGTATCAAAACTAGATCAAGATGCGATTAAATTACGCTTTAAAACGTTTCATACCTCTTGAGTCTGTAAACTTCTGTTGTTGGTCTGGGTTTCTAATTTTCAGGGTTCAACAAATTTTCCTGTAAAAAATTAGTCATTTTATTGAATAAGTGCACTCTGGTATTTCCTCCATAAATGCCGTGGTTCTTATCTGGGTAAATGGCCCAATCAAATTGTTTATTGGCCTGCACCAGTGCTTCTATCATGCGCATTGAGTTCTGCACATGTACATTGTCATCACCGGAACCATGAACCAACAGGTAATTCCCTTTTAACATTTCTGGATAGTTCAAAGGAGAGTTTTCATCATAACCGGCCGGATTTTCCTCCGGAGTACGTAAAAAACGTTCTGTGTAAATGGTATCGTAAAAGCGCCATGTAGTTACCGGAGCAACTGCAATGGCCGTTTCAAAAACATCATTCCCTTTTAAAATACAGTTGGTAGACATGTGACCTCCAAAACTCCATCCCCAAATTCCGGTTCTATTTTCGTCTATATACGGCAACTTGCTCAATTCTTTAGCAGCTGCAATCTGGTCTTCGGTTTCATATTTTACAAGATTTAGATAGGTAGACTTTTTAAAATCCGCACCCTTAAAACCCGTTCCCCTACCGTCTACACAAGCAACCACATAACCCCGTGATACCAATTGCTGATGCCACAAATCCCTAGCATCCAACCAACGGTTTACCACGCTCTGTGAACCTGGACCACTATATTGGTACATTAACAACGGGTATTTTTTTGCTGGATCAAAATCTTTAGGCTTCACCATATACATATTTAGCTCATTGCCGTTAATGGTAATGGTAGAGAATTCCTTTTCGCTGATTTCGTATCCTTTCAACTTTTCAACTAAAGCATTGTTATTTTTTATTTCCTTTACCTTTTTCCCGTTTAAAGCTTTGTGCAGCATATAAACAGGCGGTGTACTTGCATTGGAATAGGTGTGTATAAAATAAGTGAAATCTGCACTAAAATCGGCATCATTGGAGCCTTCCTGTGCTACCAAAGCCTTTTTGTTCTTTCCGTTGGTTTCAATACTGTATACACCACGGTTAATTGAGCCGTTTTCCGTAGATTGGTAATAGACCTTATCCTCATTCTGATCATAACCATAGTATTGGGTCACCTCCCATGGCCCCTTGGTTATTTGGTTTACAAGATTACCATCCTGATCATGAAGATAGATATGGTTGTAGCCGTCTTTTTCGCTTGTCCAGATAAAACTATCGTCCGCCAGAAACGTAAGGTTATCCGTGATATCTATATACGCTTTGTCCTTTTCCTCTAAAAGTACGGTAGCCGCATTATTTTTAGCATCTACGGAATACAATTTTAAATGGTTCTGGTGCCTGTTGAGCACCTGCACACTTAAATAATTAGAGTTGTTCATCCATTTGATACGTGGAATGTAATATGCATCCCCAAAATCTACCGAGGCTGTGGTTTTAGCCTTTACATCGTATAAATGCAAACTTACTTTGGCATTTGCCTCGCCGGCCTTAGGATATTTGAATGTTTCCTGAGTAGGATATAAATCCGTTCCAAAAACATCCATAGAAAATTCGGGCACATCCGTTTCATCAAAACGTAAAAAGGCTATTTTGGTACCATTGCTATTCCAATCAAAAGCCCTGACAAAAGCAAACTCCTCTTCGTAAACCCAATCCGTTACACCATTAATGACTGAGTTTTTCTGACCATCTGTCGTAAGCTGTTCCGTAGTTCCGGATGCCAAATCAAATAAGTAGAGGTTGTTTTTGGCCACGTAGGCCACCTTTGTTCCGTCCGGAGCCAGCTTTGGCTCTTGGATTTTTGTATCTGAAACTTCGGTTAGTTTTTTGGTCTTTAAATCATACACATAAAAGATGCCCAGTGTTGAATGTCTATAGATAGATTCTAATTCTGTTGCCAATAACAACTGAGATTCATCATCACTGAATTGGTAGGAGCTAAAACCTTCTATTTCCTGTAAATTGGCAGAACTAACAATGGTTTCTACCTTTTTCTGCGTAGCGTAATCAAACTTATCAATGGTTGTAGTCCCATCTGCACCCCAATTCAACAGGGTATATTGCTTACCGTTTTTCATGGACCTTAAGGCATCCAACCTTTCAATTGAGAACTCACCTCCGTATACTGCCTCTACTGTAACTTGTTTCTTTTGCGCATAAGAAATCGCCAAAAAGGCGAATACAAAAGAGACACTCAAAACTATTTTTCGCATAGAATGTTATAAAAAAGATTAAATCGCCCAAGTTTAGTGATAATTTTACAAAGAATTAAACTTTAAATCATAAAAATCCCTTGTTTTATCGAGGTTAATCGCAATCATAGGTATAAACCATTATCATTATCTTTACCCACCGAAACCAAATGTTATGACCAAGCCCATAGAGGGATTCTCAAAACTGACCAAAGAGCAAAAGATAGATTGGCTAACGGCCTCTTATACGGCCGATCCAGAAGCAGCAAAAAGCCTACTCAAAAGGTACTGGAACACAGCCGAAGACGTGCAACAACTGCATGACGAGTTTATAGAAAACACAGTCACCAATTACTATCTTCCATTTGGAATTGCCCCAAATTTTTTAATCAACGATAAACTTTATGCCATTCCCATGGCCATTGAAGAAAGCTCCGTAGTTGCTGCAGCAAGTAAAGCGGCAAAGTTCTGGCTAGAAAAAGGCGGGTTTAAAACCCAAGTTTTGGGTACCGAAAAAATAGGTCAAGTACATTTCATATACCAAGGCAACAAAGAACACCTTACCTCTTTCTTTGCTCATATAAAACCAAAGCTACTTTCCGAAGCCTCCTCCATTACCAAGAACATGGAAAAACGAGGTGGCGGCATCAATAGCATTGAACTGAGGGATAAAACTAATGCCCTGGACAACTATTACCAATTGCATTGCACGTTTGAGACGCTTGATGCTATGGGCGCGAATTTCATAAATTCCTGTCTAGAACAATTTGCTAAAACTTTTAAGGAAGAGGCGAGTTCGTTTTCTCTTTTTACCGAAAAAGAAAAGGCTATTGAAATTGTAATGAGCATCCTTTCCAATTATGTTCCTAATTGCTTGGTTAAAGCCGAGGTAAGCTGCCCGATTACAGAATTGAAGATAGGAAACAGCGAAGCAGCTCTTCAATTTGCAAAAAAAATGGTACAAGCGGTAAACATAGCCAAAGTAGAACCCCATAGGGCCGTTACCCACAATAAGGGTATTATGAACGGTATAGATGCGGTTGTACTGGCCACAGGAAACGATTTTAGGGCCGTAGAAGCCGGTATCCATGCCTACGCAGCCAAAGATGGTTCTTACACCAGTCTCACCCATGCTTCCATTGAGAATGACACCTTTAAATTTTGGATCGAGATTCCTATGGCTTTAGGGACAATAGGCGGACTCACCAGTTTACATCCTCTTGTAAAATTAGCCATGGAGATATTAGGTAAACCGTCCGCTAAAGAATTAATGCAGATTGTTGCCGTTGCCGGTTTGGCACAAAACTTTGCCGCAGTACGCTCTCTAGTCACCACAGGTATCCAAGAAGGGCACATGAAAATGCACCTATTGAATATCTTGAACCAATTGGGAGCCACCGAAGAAGAAAAGAAAGCATTGACCATTTATTTTAAGAAACATCCGGCTACCCACAATGCCGTGGTAGAAGCGTTTGAAAAGCTCAGGAACACCAAATGACAAGAGAGTACTACAGTAACGGAAAACTACTCTTAACGGGAGAATATGCCATATTAGACGGCGCATTAGGTCTTGCTATACCTACTGCATATGGACAAACGCTAAAAGTAACCCCTACCCAAAGCCAACAATTAATTTGGAAAAGCCTGGACAACGAAGAAAAAGCTTGGTTCAAAACTTCGGTTGATATAGGTGAATTAGCAACTGATAAAAAAGAAGTTACAAGCGAAACCGTAGAAACGGTACTTTTAAATATACTAAAAGAGGCAAAAAAATTAAACCCTAACTTCTTATCCAAAACTACAGGGCTAGAAGTTGAAACTAAATTGGATTTTCCAAAGGATTGGGGTTTAGGGTCATCATCAACCCTTATAAATAACATTGCGCAATGGGCAGAGGTAGATGCTTTTCAACTCTTGTGGAATGCTTTTTCCGGAAGTGGGTATGATATTGCTTGTGCCCAGAATAACAGTCCTATCCTCTATCAGGTTAAGGAAAAAATTCCAACAATAAAACTGGTTGCTTTCAATCCTAAATTCAAAAAACAACTTTTCTTTGTTCACCTAGACAAAAAACAAAATAGTAGGGAAGGGATTGCCCAATATCGAAAAATGGAGTTTGACCATATCAAACTCACCGAAAGTATTACCCGATTAACCTTAGAAATAACGGAAAGTAAAGATTTGGAAACTTTTGGGAGTCTACTGGAACGCCATGAAGCCCTTTTGTCCCGAATATTACAGACCAAGACCATAAAACAACAACTTTTCCCTGACTACTTGGGAACTATAAAGAGTTTAGGCGCTTGGGGCGGCGATTTTATTCTTGCCATTGGCAATAAAGATACTCCAGATTATTTTATAAAAAAGGGCTACCGTACGGTAATTCCCTACGATAAAATGGTACTATAAAAAAAGAGCCTTTCAATATTGAAAGGCTCTTTTTTTTGTATTGTTAGACCACTATCTAGTAGAAAGCAGCTCTTTTGTCCTCAATCTCCGAAGCATCTTTTAATGCATCGTATACTGCAGTATTAACTCGTGCTTCACGTGAAGTTTTTACGGAAGTAGCGTACATACTATAGTTATCCAGTTTTGGCGCTTCGGTCTTCTTGGTAACCGTTAACTTATAAACTCCGGTGTTACCTTCTATAAGCTCAGAAGTAGCACCTTCTTTCATTGCAAAAGCAGTACCTACAACAGCAGGTTCAGACCCAGCTCCAGGAATTGTTGGAGACTTAACAGTTAACGCAGATGCCGTTGAGGCGCTTACGTTATTATCTTTTGCCAAATCTTCAATTGATTTTCCTTTGTTCGCCGCTATAATTTGTGCCGCTTTACGTTCTTTTCTAAGTTTAGGAAGAACTATAGCAGAGGCATCCTCTACAGACATAAGGCCTTCTTTGTATGCCTTTGTTACTTGAGCAACAGCATAACCACCGGTTAAATCAAAACGTTTGATATCCCCAATATTAGTCTCTTCCTGAAAAGCCCATTGTACAATACTTCTTTGTGCACCAAGACCTGGCAAGTTTTCATCTGTAGCCTTTATCTTGTTTACAGGGCGAACCAAGTATTCATTTTCTTTGGCTAAATCTGAGAACGCCTTGTTAGATTCAATAGACTCCATTTCAAATTTAGTAGCATCTGTAAACAACTTATTAGTTGTTTCCTCAGAAGGTTCTATCTCACGAGCCAAGGTAGCTATTTGAACAATATCCTCTTTATCATCTATTTTAATAACATGGAAACCAAAATCAGTTTCAACCATACCAATAGTGCCTACTTTATTTCCAAAAGCAAAATCATTAAAAGCAGGTACCATTCTACCCTCTTGAAAATATCCTAAATCACCTCCGTTTGGTGCAGAAGGACCGTCTGAATTATCACGCGCCAACTCTACAAACTTGGCATCTTTCTTTTTAGCCTCTCTTAACAAACGCTTTGCTTCGGCCTCAGCCTCTTCTTTGGTTCTTGTTACTTCAGGATTGGCACGTTGTGCTCCTTCATAAGCAATAAGAATATGGCTTGCCTTTACAGAACCTCCTGGCTTTCTGGCCACCATTTTAGAAACTTTAAAGAAATCGCCATCTCTATAAGGACCATACATTTCTCCAACCTGCAAAGTCATTAGCGTATCTGCAAACTTAGCAGGAAGCTGCTTCTTAGATTTGTAAATAGTATCAAATTTCACATCTGAATTACGATCTAAAAATGCCGCTAAATCCGTTGTATTCCTGAAACCAGCTACAGTATCATTTTTATCCGTTTGAGTATTGTACTCAACTGTATCGTCCATCAATTTTGTAATGGCATCCTTTACTGCAGTCTCATCTGCGGCAGAAGGCTTCTCCTGAAAGTATACAAACTGAATATCCCTAGCTGGTTCTTGTTTGAAATCTTCCTTATGATTATTGATGTAAGTCTGAATCTCACTTTTAGAAACAGAAATAGTACTATCCGGAATAGAAGTGAACGGAATACGTACATACTTAACATCAACCTTATCATTGGCCAATTTGTAATCTAGCTCACCTTCTTTTAAAGTGGCACCAACTCCGGCCTTGATCAAGTTAAAATACGTCTGCTGTTTTGCGCTTTGAACAATTGCTTGTTCATCTTGCAACCAAAGATTGTACTGCTCCGGATTATTCAACTTAAGCTCAGCAATAAAATTTCTGAATTTGTTCTGGTCAAAAACACCACTTTCATTCTGGAATTGTGGGCTCTGAGCATATGACGGAATAGTTCCAATGTAGTTTAGAATTTGATCTTGCTCAATATCAACCCCTAAATCCTGAAACTGCTGTCCTAAGATGGCATTACGTACCTCTTGGTCAAACACTTGGTTTACGGTCTGCATTGTAGAAGCGTTGGCAGAACGTCTAGAAGCAATATCTACCTTTTGGCGAAATTCATCTATTGAAATTTCCTCTCCATTAATTTCGGCTATACTAGAGCCTACTTTACCACTAACATCTCCGTTGACAAATACACCGGATATTACAAATGCGAAAAGGGCCAAGCCTATAATCAGTATTAGAACGGTTGTCCGTTTTCTTATATTCTCTAAAATTGCCATTAATTAGGGTTTTGTTTAATCAGTTTGCGAAATTAACATTTTTCCTTCAATTTATAAAGGATTGAAAAACTATTCTTTATCAAGGATTTGTAAGAACACTAAATCAATTTTTGTGTTCGATACTTCAATTATTTTGAACATGAAATTTTCTATTTGGATTTCTGAATTTTGCTCGGGAATTTCACCTGTTTCACTCACAATTAATCCGCCAAGTGTCTCATACTCTTCACTTTTAGGAAGCTCCAATTTATAGACTTCATTTATGTAGTCAACCTCTAACCGCGCCGAAAACTTAAAAGTATTATCCTCTAATTGTTCTTCAATTAGATCGGTAGTGTCATGCTCATCTTCAATTTCACCAAAGAGTTCCTCAACAATATCCTCTACGGTCATGATTCCTGAAGTACCTCCGTACTCATCCAGAACCACTGCAATACTCTTTCGTTTTTTGGTCAACACATTAAGAATATCCTGAATAAGCATGGTTTCGGGCACAAACTCAACCGGCAAAAGAATACTCTTTATGGTTTTTGGCTTTTTAAATAGCTCATACGAATGCACATAACCTATAATATTATCTATAGTATCTTTATAGACCAAAATTTTAGAATAGCCTGTTTCCGTAAAAAGTTTTGCCAGGTTTTTTGGTGTCTCATGAAGTTCAACTGCCATGATTTCTGTACGGGGCACCATTACTTCGCGTGCTTTTAAGGCAGCAAATTCCAAGGCGTTCTGGAAAATTTGAATCTCGGAATCTACTTCGTCCTCCTCTTCTACGGTTTCCATCTGCTCCGTTATATAATCCCCAAGTTCTATTTTGCTAAAAGCCAATTGCACATCGTCCCCATCTGTTTTGAAGAACGCTTTTAAAATAGCATCGGACACCCAAATTACAAAATCGGAAATCACCGAAAAGATAATATAAAAAAGATAGGCCGGTATGGCCAAAAATTTGAGCAAGGTATTGGAGTAAATCTGAAAGAGTACTTTTGGCAAAAACTCCGCAGTAAAGAGGATAACCAACGTAGATATGACCGTTTGGGTTACCAGACTAAAATCTCCCAACACTAAATTGAGAAACTCGCTTTGGGAGGGCACCATACTTTGAAACCACCCCATGAGCAGGTCGCCCATGAACAACCCATAAATAACCAAGGCAATATTATTGCCAATAAGCATAGTTGCAATAAACTTAGATGGCTTTTTGGTTAGGCGAGTTAACACCTTGGCCAAAAGACCTTCCTGCTTCTTTTCTATTTCAATGTGAATCTTATTGGCGGAAATGAACGCTATCTCCATACCTGAAAAAAAGGCCGAAAACAGCAGCGATGAAACAATAATCAAAATGGCAGCTTCCACAGCTTATTGTTGGTTATCTTGTTTGCGTTGTTCAAACTTTTTCCTGTAATTTCTTCTGAACAGAAACATTCCTATTGAAACCGCAGCGAAGAACATAAATAAATAAGTGCCTTCCCTATCCGTATTCCAATCCGTAAAAATTCTATACAACGAGAAAAAGGCTACTGCCAAATATAAATATTCGGTATATCTTAAAATCTTAATCATCCGATTCTTCTTTAATAGTCATTAAGCCATATGTTTTATGGGCGTTGAAGAAACTTAAGTCTTTATTAAAATCCATTCCTTCACCATCCATGATAGTTCCATCTTCGGGATTTGTAAACTTAAAACTCTCTTGGGTAAAAATCCAATTATCATCCTGATCCCAAAACAATTGCGGGGTTTCCAATTTCTTGCCGTCATGGCTTTCTATGACCACATTGCCTTGTAAATCTATTACATTTGTGGCAGAATAAATAATTCCGTAATCGGCTTTAATAATACTCTTCTCCCCTGCTTCATTAAAATAATCTACCAACAAACCTTTTGGAAAGGTACGGTACGGAAATTCCTGATTGTTGTAATCCTCGTTTAAGGGACTTGTTAGAACCGCAATTACACGGGTTGAAGTAGAATCTTCACTCTCAAGCATTTCCTTGGCCTCTGTATACGTGGCCGTAAAATTTTCGGTAATACCCATAGGATACACCAAAGGTGCTTTCTCCTGACCGGACCTTTTATAGTTATCCTGACAAGAAAAAAAAACTATTGCCATGGTAAGAACCATGGCAATAGTTTTAAGATTATATCCGTAAGATGAAATCATCTTTCTATAAGTTCGGTACTTTTATGCTACCACCAACCCAACAACTGAAAGATACGGTTTTACCGGCCATACCAGAGTTGAAGATATCTGTTTTAGAAGGTGCTTTTGCAGCATAACTAGCAGCAGACTGATTAGCCGCTCCTTTTACCGCTGGATCTACACGACCAGCTTGACGGGCCATATCCGCAGCCTTCCAGTAAATAGCTCTTTTCTCAAACGGAGTACTACCACAATCGTTAGCACTTGTTGCGTAAAGGCTAGCTATTAACAAATATGCTTTACCGTTGGCTTTATTGGCATTGATAGCCATTTGAGCATACTTTCTAGCTGTAGACTTGCTACCTTTTCTTTTGTTGATTACCGCTACTTTATAAGCGATATCAGATTTTTTATAAGGATCGGTCTCCAAAGTCATAGCCTTATCAAAATCTGCAAGGGCTCCTTTAGAATCTCCATTTTTCATTTTTAATGTACCACCATATACGTAAGCACTAGCAGATGGGTCTAAGGCCAATTGAGCTTCAAACAACTTTTGGAACAAAGGATCATCCGTACATTCTTTGTTGAACATTCTTCCTACCGCTCTTTTTACCCATGTAACATCTCCTTTTTTCTCTTCAAAACTCTTTTCGTATAAAGGAATAAGGTTATCACAATCTGCCAAAGCACCAAGCTTAGAATCTACACTACCGGCAATTTTACCGTAAGATTCCGAGTTAGTAGTCGCAATTTTCAAGCTTCTTTTCTCTTTAGAAGTAATAGTTCCCGTAGAATCTTTAGGAAGCAACTTGGTAATTACACCTGTAAGTTTTTTGTTCTCTTCCTCTATTTTATCGTTTACGTTATCGTAAACATCAAAAACCTCTTGCAAGTCTTTTTTACCATCTTTGTGCAAGTCTACCAAACTTGAAAAGTACAAGTACAAGGCTTTTGGATTCTTAAAGTTTTTAGGATCTTTCTCAAAAGCTTCCCCTAACAACTTGTACAACTCATCATCAGAAGCCATTTTGTTATCGTACAAAAACAAAGCTTTATCAATACCTACTACACCTGGAGAGTATTTTGCAGGAAAGTACTTGGCACTGTTATCGTACAAAGCCAACATATCCTTTACGTACCCATCTTTTTCAGCACCAGATGACTTTTCTATTTTATCGGCCAATATTTTTTCGCCGTAAATAAAGTTAGCACGGTTAATATCAGGGCAATTATCATAGACCATTTTCCAAGGAGTATAAGCCGCCTCATAATTTTTCACCTTTGCATGCTCAACATATATAGATAAGTTGGTCATACATTCTTGATTTTGAGCCTGGGCATTACTTACTCCCATAAACCCTAAAAGCATAATCGCCGTGAAGTAAAGTTTTGTTTTCATTTTTAAATTTTTACTTGTTTTTCAAATTACAAATTGCCAGTCAAATTCATGGTTAGTGCCCAGAGTTATTATGGCTCATTTTTTATGTTCTAATTTTTGGAGGGGTAATGTACTAATTTTTCACCAAGAGGTCTAAAGTAAATTTAGAAAATGCCATTTTGAGATTTTTTTTGCGAATTTACCCAATCATTCTCTAATTAACCCAATAAACCCTAACGAAATCTCAAGCATTTTACAATCTTAGTTTATCTTTCTCTTTCTAAACCATTGATCGTTTAAAGACAATCCTAGGTTGACTTTAAAATAACTCTCCTCAATTAGATTTGCTGCGGTAGTTCCTCTTTTTCCGTATTCAAAACCTAAGTTAAGATTGGAAAGATTGTTACCCAACGGTAAACCCAACCCAAAAGTTATGCCAAAATCATTTATATCTTTTTCATTAACGTACATTCCGGTCTTCTCAAGACGTACACCAGCCCTGTAAGTAACCCTTTTTAAATAGCTTCCAAAAGAATTTCTTTCCGGAGTATAAAAACCTCCCAATGCAAATGTGCTGGCGTCTTTGTATACTAAATTATCTATCTCCAAAAAGGCGTTGGAAAAATCAGTTAGCTTCTGAAAGCTATATTCCAGCCCCAAAAACCATTGCATATTTTTTCCGTAACCCAAGCCCAATGTAGTTGTGGTAGGTATGGTTACCCCAGTTTCTTTTAAGCCTTGAGAGTACAAATCAACTTCATTTACGAAACTTTCCGAGGACGGGCTTCCTATAAAAGAACCTATTCTCTGCGTATTTCTGGCCGAAAGATTGGCCTGTGTATTTATGCGTACCGATGTATACAAGGTGTGTTCATCATCCATTGCCGGTGTATAGCTAAGAGCATAATTCAAATCTACACCGTTAATCCTAGAAACCCGCTCATCTTTTGAACCCAACAAAACACCTTCCGTGCTTTGCACTTTAAGGGTTTCTATTCTCCCAAAATTATAGTTCAGGGTTACACCAAAACTGAAATCCTTTGCAAATTCATAACCAACGGATACATAAGCCTTGTTAACACCGCCTTCACCGGAGTACTGATTTATTTCTTGAGACCCTTCTGCCCCGACCAAATCTTCAAAATTATAACCTACCGAAGAATAAGGCACGATACCAAAACCAACTCCCAAGCCTTTTTTAATACTTAACCCAATAGACAAATAATCTAAATTGGTAACCGCCGTACTCTGCTGTTCGGTAAAGCTTTTTAAAGTAGTCTGTTTGTAAGATAGCCCCGCGGTATATGTGGTTATACCAAAATCATCCCTTCCTTGAATACCCAATTTACTATACGCGGCAGGGTTTCTAAGGTTAACATGAATACTATCGGCATACATACCTATGCCACCCATCATCTGGTTTTCTACGGTAGAACCGCTTCTTAACTCTCCTAAACCAAAATATGAATATGGGGAAACCGAACCATCTTGAGCGTACATGCCTGTTGTAAAAAGGCAAATTATGGCAAAACCTATTTTTCTGATCATTAGCGTTTGTTGTATTCCAACAGATAATTTAATCCCTTAAGGAGAAATTTGGAGTCCGCAAATATGGTATTTTTTAACCGTTTAGACAAAAATAGCATGTCACCGCCTGTTAAAATAACTGTTAAATCTGCAAAACGAGATTTGTATTGGTCTATTACACCGTCTATTTCTTGGCAAATACCGTTTACTACACCACTGTGAATACTGGTTTCGGTAGAGTTTCCAATGTAATCTATAAATTCTTTTGGCTTCAATAGCGGCAATTTTGAAGTTTGTTCGTGCAATGCCTTATATCTCATGTGCAACCCTGGGGAAATGGCCCCTCCCAAATACTCTCCGTAATCGTTCACCATGTCATAGGTAACGCATGTACCGGCGTCTATGACCAGACTGTTCCCTTTTGGATTATGATAAAATGCCGCTGTTGCCAGCGCTATACGATCAACACCTAAGGATTGTGGAGTGGCGTATGAATTCTTAAAAGGGGTTTTACTGGACGGTGTTAGTTCATGAACTTCGCAAAAAACGGTAAGCACTGACATGACTTTTCGGTCCAAATTTCCAACAGAAGCTATTATTCCACTTTTTATTTTAGGATAATGGTCACAAATTTCCTTTAGTTCCCGAGCTACATTTTCAACCTCGGAATTTTGCCGAAATATAAGGGTATCTCCCTCATACACGGCTAGTTTCACACAAGTATTACCGGCATCTATTACTAAGTTCATAGATACAAAGATCAAAAAATGTTACCTAACATTCATCTTTTTTTCAAAATTTGTTTGCATATCGCAAATTTGAAATTATATTTGCACCCGCAAACGGGCATGGTGCCTTAGCTCAGTTGGTAGAGCAATGGACTGAAAATCCATGTGTCCCTGGTTCGATTCCTGGAGGCACCACAAAAAATCCTTACTTCGGTAAGGATTTTTTTGTTTTTGGACTTATCTTGCAAAAAACTACTGTTTTGACTGTAATAGATACCAACACCCCTCTAGAGGAACTACAGAATTATCTACTATCCAAAGAGTGGTTAGACCCCTCAGAAAAAATCATTTCCGTAGAAAAGCCCGGAGACGGCAACATGAACGTGGTACTGCGCATCACAACCGATCAACGTTCGTTTATCTTAAAGCAATCACGGCCCTACGTACAGAAATACCAACAGATCAAAGCACCTCTAGATCGTATTTTTGTAGAAAAAAAATTCTATCAAGCGGTTAGGGACAATGCCGTTCATGCCCACGTACCCAATATCATTGGTTTTGATTCTAACGAGCATTTATTACTGCTTGAGGATTTAGGTCATTGCGAGGATATGGTCTACATCTACCAAAAACAGGCTATCTCAAACAGGCAGTTAGACCGTCTTATTTTTATTCTAGGGCTCATTCACAGAAAAAAGGTATCCAGTGATTTTCCACAGAACCTAGAAATGCGCCAACTGAACCATCAACATATTTTTGAACTTCCATTTTTAGAGGATAACGGATTTCCATTGGACGATATACAACCTGGACTCCAAGAGCTTTCGCTTCAATACAAGAAAGACAAGAAAATAAAAAAGGTTGTAAAAAAGGTGGGGAAGAAATATCTATCACCCGGCACCACCCTTCTTCATGGCGATTATTATCCAGGAAGCTGGATGACCGAATCTGAGAACCTGTACATTATAGACCCGGAATTTGGTTTTGTAGGTTTCCCTGAATTTGATTTAGGTGTCATGGCCGCACATATTATCATGGCTACTGGCAAAAAGGGCTACCTAAAACGTATTCATGCCGCCTATGATGGAGAGGCCGATCTGGAATTAATGTCCCAAGTGGCCGGTATAGAGATTATTAGAAGGCTAATAGGACTGGCACAATTGCCCCTAGAACGCAGTTTAAAAGAAAAAAGCAAACTTCTGAAAAAAGCACGCAAACTCATTTTGTCTCCATGAAAAGACTTCTATTTTGGACGCTAACAGTTTTATTCATTGGCTGCAAAGAAAAACCATCTCCATTAGAAATCCCCGCTCCAATTGGCCAATCATATACCTTGGACACCCTAGACCTTTCAGAAAAAAACTATTACGATAAAGTTTTAGGTGCTCTGGTTGGATCTGCTATTGGCGATGCCATGGGCGCCTCTACCGAAATGTGGTCTCGAAAAGACATTCAACTTAAATACGGCTACATTACGACCCTCACTCCCGCCGTACGACAACAATCACCAGAAGGCACGTGGGACCATAATTTAATTGCCGGCGCCACAACGGACGATACACGTTGGAAGTATGCCATGGTCAAATACCTATCGCTAAACAAAGAAAACCTTAGTGCTACCAATTTTGCCAATTTTATAACGGACTATTATGCATCGCTTACAAAGACCATTAGTGACAATGGTGCCGTACCGGAAACCGATTTCCTGGATACCCAGATTGAAAAAATAGACTGGATCAAGGAATGGGCACGTGTAAGCATGGCTTATCAAGAAGATACCGAAGCCTACCTAAAAGCTATGAACCGTTTTTACGGTGGTGAAATGTCTTGTGCCGGGCAACTGTACACCCCAATGTTCGGGCTTATAAGCAATAATCCTGAAGATGCTTACAACCTTGCCTATGAACATACTTTGTTTGACTTGGGGTATGCCAAGGACATATCCGCTTTGGTTTCAGCAATGACACATATGGCACTCCGGACCACCAATATGGATTCCATAATCAACACCGCCACCTTTATAGACCCGCTAGGCTACCAAGATAGCAGACTAGTAGGCCGTATTTCATATAACATGGCAGATGCTTCCGTAAAAAAAGTCCTAGCCATAAAACAACTTGTATTAGCCGATACCTTAACCGCAAAAGACAGCATTCTCTTTAAAATACCTGAGGGATTTAATAGGCTCCAAAAGGAATGGACCCGCCAAGAACTGGCCTATCAATTTTTGGAGGAAAATGAAAAGGCTATTCCCTTTCACTCTGGAGAAATCTGGCAAATTTTGATTACCGCTTTACAATATGGCGAAGGCGATTTTGAAAAAACCCTTCAATTTATAGTGAACTATGGCCGGGACAATGACACCGTTGCCGCAGTAGCCGGGATGATTCTGGGTGCCAAAGAAGGTTACTCCAACCTACCCGTAACCCTACGTACCCAAGCCCTTAAAGTTAACAAAGAAAATATGGGCATAGACCTTGAGGCCTTGGCGCTTGAAATGGTAGAGAAAAAGCACATTAACTTCCCCAACCCTTAGTTTTTAGTTAACAAAACCCGTTCTTTTTAGTGGTATATTTGTAATTGCACCACAAGCATTACTTTCATGAAAACATGGCTAAGCACTATACTCTTTCTTTGGGCTGTTTCGATTTCCTTTTCCCAAAGTAAAATCGATAAAACCCTAAAAAAGCTTAATACAGGATCCGTAGACTACATTCATGTTGAACAACTTGAAAACGCCACAAACCCCATTTTTATTGATGCTCGAGAGAAGACTGAATACGAAGTAAGCCACTTAAAAGATGCCATTTGGGTGGGATATGATACGTTTCAGTTGGACTCCGTTACTTCACATCTACAAAATAAAAACAAGGAAATAGTCGTTTACTGTTCCATTGGGGTACGATCGGAAGATATTGGAGAAAAGTTGAAAAAAGCTGGGTATACCAATGTAAAAAATCTATATGGAGGCATTTTTGAATGGAAAAACAAAGGCTATCCGGTTTATGATTCTATTGGAAACCCCACCGAAAATGTCCACGCCTTTAACAAACATTGGGGCAAACTACTAAATGCAGGAGAGAAAGTTTACGACAAATAAAACGTCTAATGGGTTCTAGAAATTTCAACACATTACAAACCATTAAAATCTTTCGCATTTGAGTATTATATCGCCCCAAGAAAAACAAAAAGACGCCGCTACGGTAAACTATACCAATATAGCATCAAAAAACCTTCTGCTCATTTTTACACGAAACCCGCAATTGTGCAAATGTAAAACTAGATTGGCAGCTACGGTCGGAAATGAAACAGCTTTGGACATTTACAAGTTTTTACTGAACCACACGGTAAACATTACCAAAGACTTAAATGCCGCAAAACAAGTTTGGTATTCCGAAGAAATTTGGGCAGATGATATTTGGAGCCCTAGTATATTTGACAAAAGATTGCAGCAAGGCAATGATTTGGGCATTCGTATGGCCAAGGCCTTTCAAGATGGTTTTGCTTCTGGCTTTGAACGTATTATCATTATAGGAAGCGATATGTACGACCTTGACCAAAATGATATACAGAATGCTTTTTCCCAGTTAAAGAAAAACGATTTTGTAGTTGGGCCTGCCGAAGATGGCGGCTATTACCTTCTAGGAATGAATTCCTTTAAATCAGAGCTTTTCTCCAATAAAGATTGGGGCAAGGAAACCGTTTTAGCCAGCACCTTGGAAAATCTTAAAAACGAAAAATATCATATTTTAGAAGCACGTAACGATGTGGACGTTTATGAAGATATTAAAGACATAAATGCCTTTAAGCCCTATTTAAAACATATTAAAACATGATACAAAAACAATTAAACGAATCTGTTGCTTATTTACAGAGCAAAGGATTTGACAATCCGGAAATTGGTATTGTACTGGGTACCGGCCTTGGTAAATTGGCCGATCAAATAGAAGACCCTATTGAGGCGCATTACAACCATATTCCTTTCTTTCCCCTGGCCACCGTAGAATTTCACTCCGGAAAGCTTATTTACGGTACCCTGGAAGGGAAAAAGGCAGTGGTCATGCAAGGGCGGTTTCACTTGTACGAAGGGTATGATTTTTTAGATATTACCTACCCCATTCGTGTTATGCACCAGCTGGGCATTAAAAAATTGTTTATTTCCAATGCTGCAGGAGCCATCAATCTGGACTATAAAGAAGGCGACTTAATGCTTATTGAGGATCATATTAACCTTCAAGGCGGATCTCCTTTGGCATTTAAAGGTGTTGGGAAGTTTGGTGACCGTTTTACGGACATGTCCGAACCCTATGACATACCAATGCGCCAAACCCTGACTAAAATCGCAGAGAAAGAAGATATAACACTTCATAAGGGCGTATATGTTTCGGTGGTGGGACCACAACTGGAGACCAAGGCAGAATACCGGATGCTTAAAATTATTGGCGCAGATGCCGTGGGCATGAGTACAGTGCCCGAAGTTATTGTTGCCAACCATTTAAGCCTGCCCATTATTGCTGTTTCTGTTATTACGGATGAGTGCAACCCGGACAATCTTAAACCCGCGGACATACAACGTATCCTTAAAACGGCCGAAGCGGCAGAGCCCAAAATGGTAAAGCTATTCAGGGAGCTGATAAAAACCCTATAGACTATACTTCTAGGTCGAAAAAAAGAAACCAATAAGCTCCTATATGTAAGTTTTTGCATCTAGGAGCTACTTATTGAGAAACCTTAGAAGCATGCAATTTAAACTAATGGCTAAAATGGCAGTGTTATCAATTTTCTCCTTTGCCGGACTTTTTTCTTTTTTTGGAGGGAGAGAAATGCCTCAACACCATTTTTCCGGTAACGAACAGAGCAAAACTTTAGACCACTCCACTTGGAACACCCTTTTAAAGAAACATGTAGATCTTACGGGAAATGTAGACTATAAAGCTTTTAAGGCAGACCAAGCCACATTAACCGCTTATCTAGATTATTTGGCGCATTCGGTTCCTTCCGAAAATTGGGCCAAAGAAGAGGGGCTGGCTTATTACATCAACCTTTATAATGCCGCTACGGTACAGTTAATTCTGAACAACTACCCTACCAAAAGTATAAAAGACATAAAAGACCCGTGGGGAAAAGAATGGGTGAAAATTGGTGATGAAAGCTATTCTCTTGGCGATATTGAGCATAAAATACTTCGTAAAATGGATGAGCCCAGAATTCACTTTGCCATTAACTGCGCTTCTTTCTCATGTCCAAAATTGCTTACCGAGGCCTATACAGCCCAAAAACTTGAGAACCAACTTCAGCAGGCGTCAAAAGACTTTGTAAACGACCCTACAAGAAATATCATCTCAAAAGAAAAGCTACAGCTTTCCAACATCTTTAAGTGGTACAAAAAAGATTTTACCGAAAACGGGAACCTTATCGACTATATCAAAAACTATAGCCATACAGACATAGACCAAAAAGCCAACATAAAATACCTTACCTACGATTGGAGTTTGAATGAAAAAAAATAGACTTCAAATAAGCATTATTATTCCGGTATTGAACGAAGCTAATGGCATTGTCCAAATGCTCAATCACCTAACCGAGAATAGCTCCTCTAACAACATCAAAGAAATATTGATAGTAGACGGGGGAAGCACGGACCCTACTGTTGCCCTGGCAGAGCGTAATGGCGCTAGAGTTATAACCTCCGCAAAAGGAAGGGCCAAACAATTAAATTATGGTGCCAAACACGCTTATGGGGACATACTTTACTTTTTACACGCCGATACGTTCCCCCCAAAGGATTTTGATGTTTCAATACTAAATGCCATAGCGGACGGTTACAAAACGGGGTGTTTTCAAATGAAGTTTGACAGTGACAGTAAATTCTTGAACTTCTTTGCCTGGTTTACCCGTGTTAACCACAAATTATGTAGAGGTGGAGACCAATCTTTATTCATTACAAAATCCCTTTTCACCAATTCGGGTGGGTTTAATGAGGCGTATGTAGTCTATGAGGACAATGAATTTATAGGTCGCTTATACAAAAGTGCATTCTTTAAAATTTTGCCCCGCCACGTAAAGACCTCAGCAAGAAGATACGAAGAAAGAGGCATGCTCAGGCTACAGTATCATTTTGGAATGATGCATTTAAAAAACTACTTGGGTGCCGGACCAGAGCAACTGTACGACTATTACAAAAGAAAAATTTCGATTTAGCGGATAGGGCCTATTTCCCCTAACTCATGATCCAGAAGAATTCCTTCACTTATCCATTTGGCCAAAGCCTGACGGTTTTCAGGGTCCAATATACGCCTCTGATCTTTCTTGTTTCTAATGTTCCCCACCTCTATAAAAGTCATTGCCGGGTGTGTTTTCTTTACTAAATACAAAGAAGTCCGGTCTTGAAAAGTTCCCGAATAAGTGCGGTTAGGCTGATATTTTTTATATTTTTTCTGAAAAGTCTTATGGATACTTTCCGCCAATTTTTTACCGTTCTTGCTCTTTTCATGATGGTAGAAAAACACGTCTATATTCTGCCCCACGCTACGGCTGTCTATATGGGTAACTATAAGGCGTTGGTATTTACCCCTATTTTGTCTGTATAAATCGTTTACGATATTTACCCGTTGTTTTAAACGGGCCACCTGGTTCAAAGGAATGGTTTTATTAGGGTAGGCCACTTCATCATGATCTATTTCCAGAACACGTTCATCCCTGATCCCATCGTTTTCATCCCTAATAATAATATAGACCGTAGCTCCGTGAGACAATAGTTCTTTGGCCAAACGCAACGTTATGTCATATGCATACTCATCTTCAGCAATAGATTTACCACCATAAGTTGCCATTGCTCCAGGGTCTGGTCCACCATGACCAGAAACCAAATAATAGACTGCCCCCTTCAACTTTTCGGTCTTAGGCAGTACCGTTTCATGGTCTTTACCAAAGATGGCGTAATTCTTACCTTCTATCTTTTTAATTTCCTTAGTCTTTCTTTGAATGGAATCTACAACATCAACCGTATCCAAGTCCGCAGAAGGTATTTTGTAAGTTCTACCCGCATACAAATGAACACTGTCTCTAAGGTTTTCAATATTCATTGAGATAAAATCATCATAATGATCATATGGGTTTACCCCTTGTTTTCTTAATAAGGAAAGTATACCATCGCCTTTTTCGGCAACAACCGTCTGTATCGTATCCTGAGCGAAAGACGACATTGTAAAACCTACGGCAACCAGAAATACCGCTACTTTTAAGCGAGAAGAAAAACTATAAACCATTAAACAAACTGTATCAAAAACCAACATGTATCTATTTCACCAAGAAAGTGGTTCTTTCTCTAAAAATCAAAAACAATGCCTAAAATTATTGGAATGCGGTACAAAATTAAAGAACCAAGGGATAAAACAAGAAGGCTTTAAAGAATTTAGTTAACCATTTCTTCAACAGTACACCTTTTCTTCTTTTTTTAGGTAAGTTGACTTTGACGATAAATTTTAGGAGACTGACCTATGTGCCTTTTGAAATACTTTACAAAATAAGAAGCATCCTCAAACCCCAAACGAAACGCTATTTCATTAATCTGCAATGTAGTAAACCGCACCAGTCTTTTGGCCTCCAATATAGTTCTTTCGGCAATGACTTGAGATGGCGACCTCCCTACTACCGCATTTGTTAAAGTAGCTAATGTTTTGGACGAAATATTTAAAATACGTGCATATTCAACCACTGAAAGTCCCTCTTTAAAATTAGCCTCCACCAACTCCTTAAAATCGAAAAACTGCCGTTCATAAAGACTATTAAGCTGTATGAGATTTTGAGCGTCCTCTTGGTGAAAACGTTCTAGCTGTATCAAAAAAGCCTTCAGTAAAAAACGGATACTGTCTTCGTAACCAAAACGATTTCGATCCTGTAATTCAGTTTTAATGAGAGAAATATAGGTTGAAGCCAGGGTTACGGTATCGCCCTCAATAGTATAGCAAGGTTTTTCCAACATATGGAATATGTTGAATTTAAGAAACATGTCCACATCTGTATGCTTAAAAAAACTTTCATTAAAATGAATAAGCCAACCTTGAACTTCTTCATTTTCATCAAAAGCATGTACTTGGTCCTTAGTTACAAAGAGCAGGGTATTCTTTTTAATGGCATACCGCTTAAAATCTACCACATGCGTGCCTCCTTCATTAAAAAACCAGATAATCTGATAATAGCTATGGGAATGGGGTATAGCGGCCAAATCGCCACTTTTTTTCCTATATGTATTTAAATCGTACAACTCAAATTGAAGCTTACGCGGATGCATTTTATGCAGATGGTACTGTTCAATTTTTGTTTTCGAACGTTGCATTGATTGGGGTTGGTACTGGTTTACGAATCCTTGGTCGCAAAAGAAACAGAACACTAACGACTACCCCATAATTTTTTGTGCCGCGTTAATTCCACTAATAATGGCACCATCCATATACCCACCGTGAACAAGGGAAGTCTCCGCACCTGAAAACCAAAGTTTTCCGTTCAAATAGCTTTTGGTAAAAACAGGGTTCCCGTAAGACGGACTCATATAAATAGATTTTATAGTCTCGCAAGAAGTATGTCTATCTTTAGACCAATCTTTTTCTTCATAAGTAAGGTAATTCAAAACTTCGGCACCTAAATATTTAGATAAGTAGTCTAGAATCCGTTGTTTTCTATTTTCTTCGGTAGTATCTCTTAGCCCTTCATTTACAAAACCCATTAGGGCAAAATGAGAATTCTCGGCATCATTGTGATCGTACAATTCCGTAACGGCACCCACTTGACCAATAACCATCCCTGAAAAATTCTTGTTTCGCCAAAATGGCTCTTTAAATGTCAACCCCACTTTTATGGCATTGCTCATCCAGGTATGGGTCTTATCCATTACGGCTCCAACCTCAACAGGTAATTCAGGAGAAAAGGAAATACGGGTAGCTATTTTGGGCGGAACGGTAACAATAACCTTCTCTCCATAAAATACTCCTTTGTTGGTTTCTACCCGTACTCCATCCTCTATTTCATGAATAATCAAAACATCAGTACCCGTTGTTATCTTGTCTAACACAGGTTTAGCTAATGCCTGAATCAAAGCTTGCGAATTTCCCTTAATACGATAGGCTGCTGGGGTGTTCGGATCATTCTCAAAATAATGTTCGGGTGCCATGGTGCTATAGACCAATACGCTCTTCCCTTTATTATATTGATGGTACTTTTCTATACCCAACTCATTTAAAAGCTCAATTACCGCTTCATGATGTGTCTGGAACCAAGTAGCACCAAAATCAATCCCGTTTTGGGTTAAAATCCGGCCCCCAATACAATCTCGTGATTCTAACACTCTAAAATCACTTACCCCCTTGCCGAATAATTTATAAGCTGATGTTAGACCCGAGAGCCCTGCTCCTATTATGATATATTTAGAAAAATTCTCTTTCAAACTTACTTCATTAAATGTGTTCCGTGCACTACTGCAGCTCCCGCTCTTAATGCCGCGGAAACCATAGTAACTTCTGCCAACTCTTCTTCCGTAGCACCTGCCGCTATTGCCGCATCTTTGTGTATTTCAAGACAATATGGACATTGCGTTGTCAAAGCTACAGCAATTGCTATTAACTCCTTATACTTTTTTGGTATAGCACCTTCTGACAGAGCCGCTTGATCAAAAGCCCAAAATGCTTTCATTGCCTTTTCCGATCCTTCCCCTAGAGCTTTTAACTTCTCTAAATTCTTCATGTCGTACATAACTTTACGTTTTTTAAATGGAGGAAGATGAAGCAATTCATATGTTTCCTTTGAGACAACAAACTGCTTCTATCATCCATCAATGGTTGATAAACTTAGTTTCTTCCGGACATTACACCGCCATCCGTGTCCCAAATAGCTCCCGTTACCCACGAAGCCTTATCAGAAAGTAAAAAAGAGATGGTATTGGCTACATCTTCTGGTTTTCCGTATCGCCCAATTGGATGAAAACCGTGGAAACCTTGCAAAGCTTCGTGCGCTTCTTCCTGCCCTCCAAAAACACTGTCATAAACAGGAGTTTGAACCACTGCCGGAGAAACGGCATTCACTCGGATCTTAGAATCTGCCAACTCCATGGCTAAATGTTGCGTTAAGGAATGTAATCCTGCTTTCTGCATAGAATATGCCGTTGAAGGCGTAGCTTTCACTGCCTGCTTAGCCCACATAGAGCCTACATTTACAATAGACCCACCACCTGTGGCCGCCATCTTTCTAGCTACATTCTGTGTAATGAAATAGAACCCTCTGTTCAAATCCATATATGAATCGTAGTCTGCCACAGTGTGATCCAAAAATGGTTTTGGTCCAAAAATACCCGAAGCGTTCACTAGGTAATCTAAATTATCCCAACCGCTGATTTCCGCATTCAAACTGTCCAATTCAGTTGCATTGGTAATATCTACCTTATGGGTCGTTAAATCTCCCGTAGCTTCTTCTTTAAAAGCCGCTAGTTTTTCCGGGTTTGTTCCAACAACGTGTACCTCCACGCCATCACTTAACAGCTTTTGTGCCGTTGCTTTCCCAATTCCGCTACTACCTCCAATTATTAATGCTCTTTTCATAGTATCTATTTTTAGATTTTTCTTTGGAACAAAGGTATTTAGGTTCTCTGGCCAAGAACGGCATATTCCGGAGAATCCATGGTAATTTTCGGAAACATATGCCCTACCTTACCCTATTTAAAATATCTTTATACGTATGAGCGGAAACACTTACAAGCCTAGGATACTGGACCACATTGTCTACACTGTACAGGATTTGGACTCGGCAATCATCACCTTGGAAAATAAGCTAGGCGTTACCGCTATTTTTGGAGGATACCATAGTACCCAAGGCACTAAAAATGCCTTAATCAATCTAGACAATGGCACGTATTTAGAACTGTTGGCTGCAGATGACAGCAACAAAAGTATACTTCCTCCAAGATGGATGGGCGCAGATATGCTTACAAAGGACCAAATTACCCGTTGGGCCATTAAATCCGATCAGCTTGAAAAAGACGCCAGTTCATTAAAAGATTACCATAGCAAAATGGGTCATATAAAAACCGGAAGTAGGAATACGGCAGACGGGACGTTATTAAAATGGCAACTAATTTTACCCCTTGCTACACCAGAAATTGAGTTAATTCCGTTTATGGTAGATTGGAGTCAAACAGAAACACACCCCCATGATGCTTTGCCCAATATGGGGTGTAAGTTAATTGAACTGTATGGTACACACCCAAACCCCGACCTACTCAGCAATACGCTCAAAACCTTAAATGTAAATTTACGGATCGAGCCCAATGAAAACATGAGTTTAAAAGCCATTATACAAAGCCCAAAGGGAATAGTAGAAATTTAATAACGCATATGAAAATCACCTCTTATCTTATTGTTGCATTAGTTTTAATGGGATTCTTTTCGTGCAAGTCCAAGGAAAAAGAAAAAAAAGAAGAATCTGTTGTAAAAACCAGCTACTCCACTGACCCCTCTACCCAAAGGGAAGAACCTGACGAGGCCGAGATTTTAGTGCTAGAAGCGATAATTGCCCATGGGGGCAATGCCTACAACATAGCTCATTATGGCTTTACCTTTCGGAACAAAGAATACACTTTTAAGAATGATGGCAACAAATACACCTATACCGCATCAGTAGGAGACACCATAGACTTTCTTGAAAACGGGAAATTAGTGCGTAGCGTAAACGGCCAGCCGGTGTCACTTTCCCCAAAGGACAATGACAAGTATAAAGAAGCTTTAAATTCAGTGATTTATTTTGCCACACTTCCCCATAAATTAAGTGACAAGGCGGTAAACAAAACCTACAAGGAGGAGATAAAAATTAACGGCGAGGATTACAAAGCCGTTCAGGTAACTTTTGACCAAAAGGGAGGTGGTACTGATTATGACGATGTCTTTATGTATTGGATCAACAAAAATTCAAAAACCGTAGATTACCTAGCCTACAAATATGCAACGAACGGTGGTGGTGTTAGGTTTAGAAGCGCCTACAATAGTAGAACAGTAGATGGTATCATATTTCAAGACTACATCAACTACAAGGCAGCTGTTGGCACCCCATTAACCGAATTGCCTGTTTTATATGAGAATGGAAAATTAGAAGAACTTTCAAAAATAGAAACGGAGAACGTTGTAAATTTAGCCCAATAAAACAGAAAACATGGCTGTTCTTGAAGTTATAAAAATGGGCAACCCTTTACTTAGAAAGATGTCCCAAGCGGTGGAGCCAAAAGAAATAACCTCTCCCGATTTTCAAAAATTTTTAGCGGACCTTGTAGAAACCATGCGTGCGGAAAGTGGCGCCGGTATTGCCGCAATCCAGGTTGGAGTTCTCAAAAGGGTCTTTGCTATGGAAATGAAGAAGAACGATCGTTACCCGGACAAAGGTTCTTTTTCACTTACCACAGTAATAAACCCGGAGATCGAACCTCTTTCTTCGGAAGAAGTAGAAGGGTGGGAAGGATGCTTGTCCATACCCGGAATACGTGGCAGATTAAAGCGCTACAAGAAAGTAAAATTGAGCGGATACGATTCCAACGGTGAGAAGTTTGAAAGGGTTCTAGATGATTTCTCCGCCATAGTAGCCCAACATGAATTGGACCACCTTAACGGCATCTTATTAATTGACCGTATGCCCAACATGAAAACTTTAACCTTTCAAGAAGAGTACGACAAGTATTGGAATGTTTGATCAGAAGTACTGACCAATCCCAAAAACAAGTCCTCTAGAAGCATCCTTGGTAATACCATACCCATAGTCAATTCTAAAAATGGCATTGAAGATGCGCTTATGCATGAACCTAAGGCCCACTCCTGGATAAATACGGATGTTACGTTTATGGGAAAAATCACTAAAACTACCCCCAGGATTACGCCACGACCCACCATCAACAAAAACATTGCTCTGTAGCACAAACCAATTTTCTTCTATGAGGGTATGACGGTATTCCGTATTAAAAACAATAGCACCGGTTCCCCGGTCTATGGTATTACCAACACCCCGTATGTTTAAATTATTGTCTACCGTAAAGGGCGCAAAAGGCGTATTTACATTACTTGCCAATCCTAAACGGAGCCGGTTGGCCCAATTGCCCTTTTCACCAACACGCTTAAAGTAAACAAAATCGTTAAACCCAATTAAAAACTCGGGCAAACTGGAATCTTCACTCCCTACATATTGAAAATTCAAGGTGCTTCTAAATCCATCTAAAAAATAGAAATAGTACTTTATGTTTTCGTAATTGTAAATGAGTTTAAAAAGATGTTTATCTACCCTTAAAGCCCTGGGTACGCTATTGCTGGTTGCCCCGGACAGGTACTTGTAATCTTCTGTAAAAAGACTTCCCCCAAATTCTATTCGATTTTTAAAATTGAATTCGTGTAAGCCCATTACCTCAAAACCGCGATTGTTATACCTATAATCTGCGGTTGTTCCATCAAAAAAAACGGGTTCCTGAGTTGTAAAATCGTTATAACTTAAAGATAAACCAGTAGTTCTACTGAACAGATGCGGAGCCCGAACGGCCACTCCATACGAATTAAAAACATCATATTGATAAAAGCCTCCAAGGGTTATTCCCCTTCCCAAAAAGTTGAATTCCTGCAGACCTACCCTAAAGGCAAAAGCATCATTGGAGGATGAAAAAAGGTTGGCAAAAGGAATTAACGTAAAATTCTCCTCTACATTATAAACCACTTTATATCCTGTATTGCCTTCAGTGGACGGAAAAACATTATAATAAGCATGGGATATTAACGGAAGCCGTCTTAGTCTGGAAATGTCCTCGTCCAAAAGAAGAGAATCCAACTCCATACCGGACTTTAGGGTAACCAAACTTTTTAAGTACGCTACTTTTGTTCGTTTAGCCCCTTCAACCTGAACACTTACCACCGTTCCTTCTTGCGCCAGAGAGAACCATCCATTTAATACAATTATAAAGAACAGAAGTATTCTTATAGTCATTCTTTTATATAATCAGACTGCTAACGCAATTATATCCTTTCTTAGCTACATCCCAAATCATGGGCAATAGCCGTAGATCAAAACTCTATTTCCGAAAAAAGGTTCACCCAGTTATCTTCACTCACTGCCATTAAAGTAAAAGTATAATCAGCTTCTGCTTTCAAGGCCGGTGGGGTATCATTTGTAATATTCAAAACTACATTGTCCAGATCATAGTATTGAAAATTGTTTTCGAAGGTATACGTACCGGACAGCAAATTGCCGGCATCATCGGATACCACTTGAAAATAAATTTTGGAGTCCGTATACTTCCCATCCTCCCAAGTAAACAAACGTTTTCCGGTTTCCAGGGAACCTACCTTTATATTTTTAGAAATATACTCTGTTGGCTTGGAAAGTTGTTTTAACCTAATGGGGTTGGACAGATGTATTTTTCCATCTTCTTCAAAGCTGACAATCACCCATCGTTCTTCTGCAACCGCAACTTCAAACTTTTTTAAATAGCCGTTAAAGACATCAAACGCAGGGATTTCCAATCGGTAATATTGGTCATAATCGGTTTTTGAGATAGAAGTATCTTCCGTTTCGTAGTATCTAATGTTGGTTACCCCTTCCCGTGGATAAAAGAATACACTTACCAAATCATCATTTTTATTACTGGCTGCGCAGGCAATAACGTTATCAACAACCGGTGTCTTGTTTTTTAGGGCATCCTGCAATGTTACATCTTGATTTTCTAAATCGGATGAGCAACCTACGGCTACCATCACTAGAATAAAAAAAATGACTGAACGCATATCAATATTTTTTATATACCTCTTTAATTATTTCTTGTGCCGGTTTATTCTGCGGTGTAAATCTATTGTCTTTCTCCCCTCCGGATTTCTTGTGGTCTATAAACCACTTCCAAACATATCCTCCGGCAAACCATTCTTCGTTCCAAAATTCCTCAAAGATGGCTTTTTTAGCATTTACTTGGGCCATTAAGTTTACTTCATCTTCATTTTTATCTACCAACCACGGTTTATGGGCGGTGTAATCCATACTTCTATACCCAAATTCCGTAAACAAAACAGGACGATCCACTTTCTCAGAAAGTGCTGCAATATCAGTTTTCCACCGTTTCCATCCTTCTCGCAACGCCTCTACGGACGGTGTTTTTTCTTCCGACAGCGGAAAATACGCATCAATTCCTATATAATCCAAATCTTTCCAAAAAGGAACTCTGGAATATTCGTCCCAGTTGGCCGCATAAGTGAGTTTACCATCATAAACAGCCCTGATCCTACCAATTAGTTCATGCCAATATTCCGGTCTATTGGTTACGAATTTTTCAAGCTCGGTACCAATACAAAAGATTTCAGATTGGGTTTCTTGGGCCATTTTAGCATTGGCCAAGATAAATTTATCATAAGCCACCTCTAGCTTTTTCCAATCTTCTTCGGAATTCATGTGTAAGGTGCCCGTAAATTCGCCACGCCAAATCCAAATCTGCGGTTTAACCATAGTCTTGATACCATTTTTATGAAGCATGTCTATATATTGCTTTGCTCCCTTGTTGGTTTCTCCAAACCATTGACGTTCCGTATTGAAGACAATTTCTGGAGAGGCCACATCTCTAATAAAGCCAAAAGGCATAATAGCTGCATGGTTGGCATAAACCTCCTTTACATCATCTATATGTTCTTGCAGCACTTGGTTTCTAGAAGCCACAAAGCTAACCCCGTTAATCTTTTTCTTGACTTGACTAGAGCAAGAGAACTGAAGCAGACATAAAAAAAGGAGTCCTAATCTACGCATGTATCGTTATTAAGACCCCTAAAATACAGTATTTATGATTACCTCTTAGAAAATGGCCCTCAAACCTAAATTAAAGGTTTGCCCGAGCCCCGTATTACTCCCTCTTACAAAGTTTGTATATAAGGCTTCTAGATTAAGCGCATTTGTTAACTGATACTTGGCTCCACCTCCTAAAGCGGTAAAATCTTGAGCAAAATCGTTACCCAAATCCAAACGTTGCGAATGCTGCGCCAGCGCCAAAACTGTAAATTTAGAACTAGGAAAATAACTTAAAAATATGCCCGGTGTAAGGTTCAAGCTATTGTTGGCAAAGCTATCCTCCTTATCACCAAAACTCAGTTCAGAATTCAATTCGCTAAACAACTGCCATTTATTTCCTGGAAAAGTATAGTCGTAAAAAAATCGGTTTTGCCAGATATATCCATTTTGATCCAAGAATACACCGTTTTCGGTTTCATTGTCTACCAAAGGAATAAAGAAAGAACTCTGAATGGAAAAATTACTAACAGACCTAAAAGGCACGAATTTTACCGATGGGGCTAGGGAAGTTAGACCAGAACGCGCTGTGTTATCCTCTCCATCAAACTTAAAAACATCCAGAGCGCCTCTATCTCCTATTACGTTGGAACGGAATTCAAAAATAGCACCCACATTCCAACGCTTGTTTTCACCAACTCCGGTATACGCCTCTAGAGTAGAAGTAAAAAATGTTTGTCTGGGCTCCTTGCCATCACTAAATGTACTTTTGGTTTGGGTATAGAGGTTATTGAACCATTTTAAGTCTATTTGCCCTTTACCAATTAATTTGGACGGTGTATACTGTTGAATATTACTTTGAACCGTTTGTTCCTGATCATTTGTTTCTTCTTGCGAAAATCCGATGGCAGTAGCCAAAAGAAGTCCTGAAAGAAAAAGATTTCTTTGTATTGTTTTCATAAGTTTATGTTTAAAATTTAAGGCTGCTTATTATTTTGTTTCGTTCAAGGTCCAGTCATATGGGTAATATGAAACCTTGGTTTTTTCCGGTAGTTGTTCAGACTTATACTTGTTGATAAAGTCTACTAGGCTCTGTCCATTTTGAGTGAAGTCTCCCTTATACCATTCAAAAATCTGAGAAATTTTTACTTTGTTCTTATTTAATTGGATAAACTTAGGATCGTTCAATGCCAATTTGGTCTGCTTTTCAAGTTGTGCCTCCAAAGTACTTGGCTTATACGCTTTGCTAATTATAGGAGGGCATCCTAAACCGCCACATACCAATACAAAATGAAAACGTGGTTCTGCAGGGAATTTTGCCCGTAACAATTTGTTCTCAATATCATTAAGAGTAGTTTTCTTTCCTCCTATTTCATATTTTTTTCCATCAAAAAAACCACCAACGTCCAAGGGCGATTTTAACGGATAGCTATCAACTATTCCTTTAATAACCAATAAATTGTAACCATTGATCCAAAATGCCTGATACTCTTTGGCATTTGCCTCTGCGACCGTGATTTTTTTTGCGGCCTCAAGCAATTCATTTAAATCTGCGGGGTTTTCCTTAATTGCTTTATAATGAACTCGGCCGTTCGTAACATTAGTTTTGAAAAAGGCATCTGCCTTGCTAAAAAATTCATCAGTACTTTGTCCGAAAGTGGCTGATATTGTGGCTAAAGAAAATACCAAAGCCAAGATTGAATATTTCATAATTTGATAGTTTTTGTTGTTATTCTTGTCGCATAGGTCGAGACAATTTTAACATCCATACAAAAAAAATGATTTTTTTAAGAGTTTTGTAAAAAATTAAAAATCAAGGCCCTACAAGTTCGGTTTACCTCCCAAAACCTTACAAACACCTCAAAAATTTAAAACGTTTCTAAATTAGATAAGGCGATTAAGGTGTTACCTTTAAAAACGACAGAACCCGCAACAACCGAATTAAATTATGGAGCATATCGTCATTATTGGTAACGGAATTTCAGGTGTAACCGCTGCAAGGCACATTAGAAAATTATCCGATAAAAAAATTACCATCGTATCGGCCGAGACCGATTATTTCTTTTCTCGTACTGCCCTAATGTATGTATACATGGGCCACATGAAGTTTGAACATACGCAACCTTACGAAAATTGGTTCTGGAAGAAAAACCGAATAGAATTGGTAAAAGGTTTTGTTACCAACGTAGACCATGAAAGGAAAACCTTGGTATTAGCTGAAGGCAAGGAACTAACTTATGATAAGTTGATTATCGCCACCGGCTCAAAACCTAACAAATTTGGTTGGCCGGGTCAAGATTTAGATGGGGTTCAGGGCTTATACTCAAAACAAGATCTGGACATGATCGAGGCTAATGCCCCAAACAACAAAGTCTGCAATCGTGCGGTTATCGTGGGTGGTGGCCTCATTGGAATAGAACTTGCGGAAATGCTCCGTTCACGTAAAATTCCGGTTACCTTTCTAGTACGCGAAAACAGTTTCTGGAATGGGGTTTTGCCCAGCGGCGAATCTCAAATGATAAACGAGCACATTCTAGACCATCATATTGATTTAAAACTGGAGACCAATCTAGTTGAAATTATAGCAGATGAAAATGGAAGGACCAAAGCCATTACTACGGACAAAGGTGAAACTATAGAATGTAATGTGGTAGGCTTAACGGCAGGCGTTTCCCCCAACATAGATTTCCTTAAGGATTCGGGCATTGAGCTTGGTAGAGGTGTCAAGGTAAACCGTCTTCTAGAAACCAATATAAAAGACATTTATGCTATAGGCGATTGCGCTGAGCAGCATGAAGGCATTGGCAACAGGAGACCTATAGAAGCGGTTTGGTATACCGGTCGTATGATGGGAGAAACCTTAGCCCAGACCATTTGTGGCAACCCAAAATCATATAATCCCGGTCATTGGTTCAACTCCGCCAAATTTCTAGACATAGAATACCAAACCTACGGTTGGGTTTTTAGTGAAAAAATCAAAAAAGAATATGAAAGCCACTTTCATTGGCGCCACGCAAAAGAAAACATCTGCATTACGGTAGCCTACCACAAAGACACCAATACGTTTTTGGGCATCAACACCTTTGGCATTCGTATGCGGCATGAGATATTTGACCGCTGGCTAACCGAGGAACGGGACGTAGATTATGTGATGCAATACCTTAAGGATGCCAATTTTGACCCGGAATTCTATTCGCACTACGAAGAACAAATTATTTCAAAATACAACTCGGTTATGCACACCAGCTTATCCGTTAAGAAAAAAAGTTGGAAACGAATTTTTAGTAAATCTTAACCAAATACAAAATGAAAGCAATAAAAAATATAGGACTGGTCATCTTCTTAATAGGACTGGCCACTTTTACGGTCATACCAGTTACAGGTACTTACCAATTAGACCAAAACACGTTTGAAGAAATAATCAAGGAGAAAAACATTAAAAGTGATGCTTTTATCCAAACTATTAACCAAAACGTAGTAGGCAAAGAATTCAATGGTATGTTGAGTCTATCTCCGGCCATTACCACGGCTTTGGAAAACGCCAACGCACAGCACAAAAAAAATAAAGAATACAAAAAAGTAATCTATACCAGTGGCCACGATATGGCCGCCTTGGTCGGGAAGAAATCCGGCACTGGTTTTATAGCTCAAAACAAAGGCCTTATGTGGTTCTTTACCTTTGGCCTGGGTATTATTGGAGCATTAATGTTCATTCTGCCCAATGTTATCCTATTAGGTAAAAAAGGCATCAAAAATGATGGTGTTTATCATGAGAGCTCTACAAACAAGGGGTGGATTGCTTGGATGGTATTCATATTCCTGGTTTCCTTTTATTTGGTCTTATACTTTAGTCCTGAATATGCCGTAAACTGGACCTTTTTAGTTGACCCCATAAGCGAAAGTCTTAGTGGCAACCCTGCTGGCCATTGGTTTGTATATGGTTTTATGTATTGTGTAGTAATGACCGTTATGGCCGTACGCATGTACATTAAATACCGTCATAATGTATACCAAATGGTGCGCACAACATCTGTACTGTTCTTCCAGATAGTGTTTGCTTTCTTAATTCCTGAAATAATGGTACGCTTACAAATGCCATACTATGATTTTAAGAACGCATTTCCTTTGGACTATGATTTCTTTTTTCAGTGGAATCTAAAATCATTACTTAATAGCGGCGGCATAGGATTGTTCATTCTCGTATGGGGTGTTGTCCTCACCTTGGTTATTGTGCCGGTTATGGTTTATTTCTTTGGAAAAAGATGGTATTGTTCTTGGGTATGTGGTTGTGGAGGTTTGGCCGAAACATTAGGTGACCCTTACCGTCAACACTCAAGCAAATCATTATTCTCTTGGAAAGTAGAACGTTGGTTAATACACGGGGTCCTGTTGTTTGCCGTGGTCATGACAGGCATGACCTTGTATAGTTTCTTTGCCGAATCCGGTACCGTATTGGGCATTAAGACCCAAAGTGTCCAAAATACTTATAGTTTGTTAATTGGCGCTGTCTTTGCAGGCGTTATCGGAACTGGGTTCTATCCTATTTTTGGCAACCGCGTATGGTGTAGATTTGGGTGCCCATTGGCTGCTTACCTTGGTTTTGTGCAACGTTTTAAATCTCGCTTTAGAATTACTACCAACGGTGGCCAGTGTATTTCCTGTGGAAATTGTTCTACCTATTGTGAGCAAGGTATTGATGTGCGTGCGTATGCCCAAAAAGGAGAAAATATTGTACGCTCTAGTTGTGTGGGTTGTGGTATTTGTTCCGCAGTTTGCCCTCGTGGAGTACTGAAACTGGAGAATGGACCGGAAGAAGGCCGTATCAACCCTACCGAAGTATTATTGGGTAATGATGTTGATTTAATGGAACTGGTAAACAAAAAAAATAGAAATACCCCTTGTTCCTGTTAGTTTCCCGTTCAAAAACCGACTATAATTAAACAATTTCAAAAAATGTTTCCTAAACTATTCCTTATGACCGCTCTTGTTTTTTTTGGACTACAGTCCAAAGGAGATGCGGTATACCATAAAGAATACTATCAAACAGGAAACATTAAAGAAGAAGGTTGGTTAATAAACGGTGAAAAAACGGATTTTTGGAAGTTTTACCACAACAACGGAAAACTAGCGGAGCAAGGGCACTACAAAAACAATCAACGCACATCCTACTGGCATTTTTATGATAGTTATGGCAAACCTCTACAAGAGGGCCACTATACAAACGGAAAAAAATCCAATTGGTGGCTTTTCTATGATTCTATGGGAAAAGTGAACCACAAATGCCAGTTAATTAATGGTAAGAAAAATGGATATTGTCTTAAATACATCAATGAGAAGTTGACCTCGGCAGAAAAATACCAAAACGGTAAAAAAATTAAGGAATGGTTTAGTTTTAGTAGTTTTAGGCGCGAAAACAACTTATCCGACCTTAAATAACTTTCTCAGGCCTATATTAAAAGGGCCTTCTTTTTAGATTTATGACACAATGAGCCCAATACTTTCAACACCTTTCGCTAATGCTACAACCAGACATTAAAGTCATTATTCCTGCATATAACGAAGCAGATTCTATAGCTTCGGTGATTGGTGACATCCCAAAATCGGTATCTGAAATAATTGTCGTAAACAATAATTCCACAGATAAAACAGCAGAAAATGCAACTAATGCGGGAGCTACTGTATTGACCGAGAGCCAAATGGGGTATGGCTACGCTTGTTTGAAGGGTATGGACTATGTTGCCAAACAATCCAAAGCACCTGATATTATCGTATTTGTTGACGGAGATTATTCAGACTATCCAGAAGAACTTGATAAGCTTGTAACTCCAATTCTGAATAAAGATGTAGATTTTGTAATTGGTGCACGCGTAAAACGACTAAGAGAAGAAGGCAGCATGACTCCACAGCAAATTTTTGGTAACTGGCTGGCCACTTTTTTAATGAAATTGTTCTTTGGCGCAACATTTACAGACCTAGGTCCGTTTAGGGCTATAGCTTATGATAAGTTATTAGCACTCAACATGGAAGACAAAACTTACGGGTGGACGGTAGAGATGCAATTAAAGGCTTTAAAGAAAAAGTTGGCATATACCGAAATACCAGTACGTTACAAAAAAAGAATTGGCGTGTCAAAAGTTTCCGGTACCGTAAAAGGTAGTATATTTGCGGGCATAAAAATATTAGGTTGGATTTTTAAATACAGCATAAAATAATATGGGTTTACTTATTGCTTACATTATTATCGCAATCTATAGTGTAGCTCTGCTATTGATATTCTTCTACAGCTTGGCGCAACTTAACCTCTTGGTAAATTACCTAGGATACAAAAGGCGCAACCAAATTGCCCCAAAATTCAATCTTCTTGACCCAAAGGAGATTCCCTATGTTACTATACAGCTACCTGTCTATAACGAGGAGTACGTTATGGAACGGTTGCTAGAGAACATTGCAAAAATAGAATACCCTAAAAGTAAACTTGAAATTCAGGTACTTGATGATTCTACGGACGATTCTGTAAACGATACCGCAGAACGGGTAAGGGCCTTACAGGAAACAGGTCTTGACATTCAACATATACGCCGTGAAAATCGTCAGGGTTTTAAAGCGGGAGCATTAAAAGAAGGACTGGAAATTGCAAAAGGTGAGTTTATTGCCATTTTTGATGCAGATTTTATGCCATCCGGCGATTGGTTAAAAAAGACAGTTATTTACTTTAAAGATCCGGAAATTGGCGTGGTACAGACACGTTGGGGCCACATTAACCGTGAGTACTCTACCCTAACCCGTATACAGGCCTTTGCCTTGGATGCCCACTTTACATTGGAGCAGGTAGGCCGAAACGCAAAAGGACACTTTATAAACTTTAACGGTACTGCCGGAATATGGCGTAAAGAATGCATTATAGACGCAGGAAACTGGGAAGGAGATACGCTTACCGAAGACCTTGACCTTAGCTACCGTGCCCAATTAAAGAACTGGAAATTCAAATATCTTGAAGATGTTGAAACACCAGCCGAACTTCCTGTAGTTATCAGCGCCGCTCGTTCACAACAATTTAGATGGAACAAAGGGGGGGCAGAAAACTTTAGAAAAACGGTTTTTAACGTAGTTACGGCCAAGAACATTTCGTTCAAGACCAAATTTCATGGGGTAATGCATTTACTGAACAGTTCTATGTTCCTCTGTGTTTTCTTGGTTTCGCTATTGAGTATACCGGCCATGTACATAAAAGCCATATACCCACAGCTTGATATTGTTTTTACCCTATTGAGTTTCTTTGTACTGAGCACTATTATTCTTTTTGTTTGTTATTGGTTTACCTATAAGAGTATCCAAGGAAGCAGTTTTGACAATTTTGTAGATTATATAAAATTGTTCTTTACTTTCTTTTCTGTGGCATTAGGCTTCTCCTTACATAATTCAATTGCCGTTCTTGAAGGGCATATGGGAAAAAGAAGCGAATTTGTACGTACCCCAAAATTCAACTTGAATAATCTTACGGATTCTTGGAAAGGCAATAAGTACCTTACCAAGAAATTATCTCCAAACATGATTCTTGAAGCTGTTCTAATGGTGTATTTCCTTTTTGGAATGTATAGCGCCATTCCCTTGAACGATTTTGGACTTTTCCCTTTTCATTTTATGCTTTTTATAGGTTTTGGATTTGTTTTCACCAAGTCTTTAACTTCACGTGCATAACGCGAAGAATCTATTCTTGTAAAAGGACCACATGTCATTTAATTTTCTTATTTTTTCGATGATAGGAACAAACCGTTAAATGTCTAACCGACTTACCACATACTGGAAATTACACAAGGTGCCCATAGTATTGGCTCTTTTGAGTGCCATTCTATATTACACCTTCGCTTTTCAGTTAGTGCGAACGGACTTTATTAGACTGCTTACACTTTTTGCCGCTTCCTTTTTTATCTGTTATAAACTCATACAGTTTGAAAAGTGGAACTTTAAATTCCTTTTTGTAGTTGGTATTCTTTTTCGGTTGATTTTCTTAACAACGGAACCTAATCTCTCTCAAGACTACTATCGTTTTATATGGGACGGTCACTTGGTAGGCAATTTTATTAATCCCTACTTAAAAGTTCCCAATGAGTTAATTACCCAAAGTAATTTGGTAATACCCAATGCCCAAACTCTTTATGACAGTATGGGTAGTTTAAGCGCAAAACACTTTAGCAATTACCCCCCGCTAAATCAATTATTATTTGCCATTGCTTCCATTTTGGGCGGCAAAAGTATCATGGGTTCCGTGCTGGTTCTTAAGACCATGATTATCTTATCGGATATTGGTATTTTTTACTTTGGCAGAAAATTGCTAAAACATCTTAACCGCTCTCCTCACCTTATTTTTTGGTATTTTCTTAATCCTTTAGTAATTATTGAACTTACGGGAAATCTTCATTTTGAAGGGGTCATGCTTTTCTTTTTCGTATGGGCCCTGTATTTGTTATCTATTAAAAAATGGGCCTTGGCGGCTATTCCTTATGCCATGTCTATCTGCGTAAAGTTGGTACCGCTATTATTCCTTCCCCTATTCTTAAAACATCTAGGGTTTAAAAAAAGTATAAGTTTCTACGCCATAATTGGTGTTACGTGCCTTTTCTTGTTTACTCCCTTTTACGCCTCAGAATTTATAGCCAACTACTCTAAAACCGTAGGTCTATGGTTTTCTAATTTTGAATTCAACGCCGGTTTATATAATGCCATAAAATACATTGCCGTTCAATTTGACGGAAAACCTTGGGAGCTTATAAAAACATACGGTAAAATAACTCCGGTAATTACTATTCTATCCGTATTGTTCTTTACTTTCTTTAGGAACAACCAACAAGTATCCGTACTTATTACTTCAATGTTGGCCGTACTTACCCTGTATTATTTTATGTCTGCCACGGTACATCCTTGGTACATTATTTTCTTGGTAGTTCTTGGGGTTTTCACCCGTTATAAATATGCCGTACTTTGGTCCGCAACGGTAATTCTAAGCTATTACGCCTACTCAAAGGTAGATTTTAAAGAAAACCTTGGTTTAATTGCCGTTGAGTATATTTCCGTATATGCATTTTTGATTTACGAAATTTTTAACTCAAAACAACAATTTGTTATTTTTCGCAAAAATTAACCTCACACCTTTATACTTTCGGCATAATCTTGTACATTTGACCTTCCATGAAAGGACAAAGACACATATCTAAAACTTTGAGCAACCTTGCTCCAGTTCGCCCGTTTTCTCGTCGCCGTCGCCCGTAAGGGTGTTTCATATTTCATGGAAATAGGTGAGTCCATTTCCGCACAACGACCAACAATTCATTTTTTTTTACAGTTTAAATCCTTTTGGCAATGAAACTAATTATTGCTAACAAGTCACATGTTAAATACGCCCAGATCATTAGCGATACCATTACGGAATCTGCTAAGGTAAGAGGCACAGGCATAGCCAAGCGTACACCAGAATACATTCAGAAACGTTTGGAAAACGGCAATGCCGTTATTGCCCTAGACGGAGACAAGTTTGCTGGCTTCTGCTATATAGAAGTTTGGGGACACGAAAAATTCGTGGCCAACTCAGGCCTAATTGTTCATCCTGATTATAGAAATCAAGGATTGGCCAAAAAAATTAAAAAAAGAATTTTCGAGCTTTCGAGAGAGAAATTCCCGGATGCCAAAATATTTGGTATTACCACGGGCTTGGCCGTAATGAAAATGAATTACGAACTTGGTTACAAACCGGTTACATTTTCTGAACTAACGGACGACCCCGAATTTTGGAAAGGTTGCCAGACCTGCAAGAACTTTGATATTCTTACCCGCACAGAACGTAAAATGTGCCTTTGCACAGGTATGCTGTATGATGCGACCGTCAAAGAAAAAAAGGTGGAAAAAGAACAGGTAAACAGCAAAGCCTTCCAAAGACTTAAAAGCATTAAAGAATCGCTTTTCCTAAAAAAGAAAACAAACGAATAACCATAACAGGCCAATGGATCATCTGATTATGGCCCAGACAATACAGTTTTAAAATGAAAAAATTAGTTTTAGCATACAGCGGCGGATTAGACACTTCCTACTGCGCTAAATACCTATCAAAAGACAAAGGTTTTGACGTACATGCAGTAAGTGTAAATACAGGTGGTTTCTCTAAAGAGGAGATTGCTTCCATAGAAGAAAAAGCACTACAATTGGGGGCCAGTTCCTATACCTCTATTGATGCCGTTCAGACATTTTATGACAAAGTAGTTAAGTACCTCATCTTTGGTAATGTTCTAAAAAATAACACCTACCCTCTTTCTGTAAGTGCGGAACGAATTGTACAGGCAATAGAAATCGTAAACTACGCTAAAAAAATAGGAGCCAATTATATTGCCCACGGTAGCACCGGGGCAGGTAATGACCAAGTTAGGTTTGATATGATTTTCCAAATCGTTGCCCCTGAAATTCAAATAATCACTCCAATTAGGGATAACAAATTAGCTAGGGAGGCCGAAATTGAATACCTAAAACAGAATGGTGTAGATTATCCTTGGGAAAAGGCCAAATATTCTATAAACAGAGGCCTTTGGGGTACTTCCGTGGGTGGTGAAGAAACATTAACATCACAAAGAGCTTTACCGGATAGCGCATACCCAAGCCAATTGCAGGAAAAGGAACCTACTGATGTAAAACTAACCTTTGAAAAAGGAGAATTAGCAGCTATTGACGGTGTTAAGGACGGTCCTGTTGCCAATATAGAAAAGCTGGAGGCCATGGCTTCTAAATATGCTATAGGAAGAGATATTCATGTAGGTGATACCATTATCGGTACAAAAGGTAGGGTTGGTTTTGAAGCTGCGGCTGCATTGATCATAATAAAAGCACACCATTTACTGGAAAAACATACGCTTACCAAATGGCAACAGTTCCAAAAGGAGCAACAAGGTAATTTCTATGGTATGCTATTACACGAAGGAAACTATTTGGATGCCGTAATGAGAAACATAGAAGCCTTCTTGACCGATACCCAAAAAACGGTTTCTGGTGATGTTTTCATCAGCCTATATCCTTTCCAATTTAGACTTAACGGAATTTCTTCTCAACATGATTTAATGACCGATGCTTTTGGCAGTTATGGCGAAGTAAACAAAGGGTGGTCTGCAGATGATGCCAAAGGGTTTATTAAAATACTTTCCAATTCAGGAAAAATATATAACCACGTAAATCAGAAAAATGATTAAAGTAGGTATTATTGGTGGTTCTGGTTACACGGGCGGGGAACTCATTAGAATTCTTTTGCACCATCCTGAAGCTGAAATAGATTTTGTCTACAGCACCACCCGAGCAGGAAAAAAAATTACAACGGCACATGCCGATTTGTTGGGCACGACCGATATGGAATTTACCAGCACCATCAATCCTAATGTAGCGGTTGTATTTCTATGTTTGGGCCATGGTAATTCTTCCAAATTTTTACAGGAAAACGATTTTTCAAAAGACACCAAAATAATTGACCTGAGTAACGATTTCAGACTGCAGGCCGATGCTGTTTTTGAAGGAAGAAAATTTGTTTACGGACTTCCCGAGCTCAAAAAAGAAGAGATAAAAAAGGCTGACTATATTGCCAACCCAGGCTGTTTTGCTACCGCCATACAATTGGGTCTTTTGCCTTTAGCAAAAGCCAACAAATTAGGGCAGGCCGTTCATATTAATGCAGTTACCGGTAGTACCGGCGCGGGTGTAAGTCCATCTGCTACCTCTCATTTTAGCTGGAGAAACAATAATGTGAGCTGGTACAAACCGTTCACCCATCAACATTTAGGCGAAATAAACGAAAGCCTAAAGTCATTGCAAGCGAATTCAGGTGAACTATTTTTTCTGCCTAACCGCGGAAACTTTACCCGTGGCATTCTTGCCACTGCGTATACTGAATATGACGGTACTCTAGAGGAAGCTATTGACCTGTACAAGGATTTTTATGCAGATGCTCAGTTCACGCAAGTAGCCGAAGAGCCCATCCATCTAAAACAGATCGTAAACACCAATCAGTGTCATATTCATTTGCACAAGCATGAAAACACATTGCTTATCACCTCGGCCATAGACAATTTGCTCAAAGGTGCCTCAGGCCAAGCCGTTCAGAACATGAACTTAATTTTTGGCTTTGAAGAAGGTACGGGCCTTAACTTAAAAGCCGGCGTTTTTTAACGATTAATAGAAAACTATTTCCGTAATGCGGTTCTACCGAACAGTAACGGAAACAACCAAAAAATTAAAAATGAAAATAGCCATTATAGGAGCAGGAAATTTAGGACTTTCCATTGCAAAGGGAATTTTAAATTCCAACGGTGCTACAACCATGTACCTGACCAAAAGAAATACTGCTGAAATTGAGGAATATGCCAACTACGGCAATGTTACCATTACCTCGGACAATAGAGAAGCGGTTGAAAATTCGGATATCCTTATTTTGGCCGTGCAGCCCGCTCAATTGGAAAAAATTTTGGAAAGCACCAAAGACCTGCTTACGGAAAAACACGTGGTCATCTCTACTATAACCGGTTTTAGTATTGCTAAAATGGAGGATATTCTTGGTGAGGACTGCAATATCATAAGAAGTATGCCCAACACGGCTATTTCGGTAGGGCAATCCATGACCTGTATCTGTAGCAATGAAAAGGGCAAAAAGAAGATTGAATTGGCTAAGGCTATTTTCAATCGCATGGGACATTCCATGGAAATTCCTGAAACCCAAATGCAGGCCGCAACGGTAATCTGTGCTAGTGGTATTGCCTTTTGGATGCGTTTGATCCGCGCCACTACCCAAGGTGCCATTCAGTTAGGTTTTGATGCCAAGGAAGCACAGGAACTGGCCATGCATACCTGTAGCGGAGCAGCCAGCCTGTTAATTGAATCCGGAAGTCACCCGGAAGCGGAAATTGACCGGGTTACCACACCCCAAGGTTGCACCATTCAAGGTCTGAACGAAATGGAGCACCAAGGCCTTAGCTCTTCCCTAATTCAAGGGATAGTAGCATCCTACGAAAAAATCAGTAGAATTAAAGAGAACCAGTTGTAAAGGGCGGCCTCTCTAATAAAATACAAGAAGCTATGATCAGCTCAACAGTAAAAGTTATGAATTTATTTGATGTTTACCCATTATACGATGTAACCCCGGTTTCTGCAAAGGGGATAGTAGTAACCGATGATAAAGGAACGGAATACCTTGATTTCTACGGAGGTCATGCCGTAATCTCCATTGGCCACTCTCATCCACATTACGTAAAACGTCTTACGGACCAGCTAAATAAAATAGGGTTTTACAGCAACTCGGTAAAGAACCCTTTGCAAGAAGAACTGGCTACTAAATTAGGGGAGCTTTCGAGCTGTGAAAATTACAATCTGTTTTTATGTAATTCCGGTGCAGAGGCCAATGAAAATGCGCTAAAACTAGCTTCTTTCCATACTGGTAAATCTAGGGTTATCGCATTCACCAACGGTTTTCACGGCCGTACCTCCGCAGCCGTTGCCGCAACGGATAACCCAAAAATAAACGCTCCTATCAATTTACAGCAGGAGGTTACTTTTCTTCCGTTGAACGACTTTGAAGCATTTCAAAATGAAATAGAAAAAGGAGATGTTTGTGCGGTAATTATAGAAACCATACAGGGTGTTGGTGGTTTGGATGAACCCACTACGGAATTTTATCAGCAAATAGCCTCACTTACAAAAGCTAACGGATCCATATTGATTGCCGATGAAGTGCAATGTGGTTTTGGCAGAAGCGGTAAATTCTTCGCTTTTCAGCATCATGACATACAACCGGATATTATTTCGGTGGCCAAAGGTATGGGTAACGGTTTTCCTGTAGGTGGTATATTGATTCATGAAGACATTAAGGCTTCTTACGGTTTATTGGGCACCACTTTTGGTGGAAATCATTTGGCATCTGTGGCCACACTGGCAGTTTTAGAAGTTTTGGAAGAAGAAAAACTTATAGAAAACACGGTAGACTTAGAAGGTTATTTTAAAACCTTGGCCGCAGAAATACCTCAAATTAAAAAAGTAAAAGGTAGAGGTCTTATGTTAGGTCTTGAGTTCAATTTTGAAGTAGCCGATTTAAGGAAGAGGTTAATCCATAACCAACAATTATTTACAGGAGGTGCCAAGGACAAGTATGTTTTAAGAGTCCTTCCTGCCTTGAATATTACCAAAGCGCATTTAGATACTTTTTTCACCGCCTTAAAAGCAGAATTGTAATGAGCTTATTACTGGACATAAAACAACGTAACGCCGTACTTTCTGATATGGCCCAACTTTTGGACAAAGAAAGGACCGCGATTTTAGCTGCCAATAAAATTGATATGGACAGCTATACGGGCGACGATATTGCGATGCGCGACCGCCTTAAAGTAGACCAAAGTAAAATAGACGGTATGATTCTGAGCCTGCAACAACTAGCGGCGCAGGAAGACCCCTTAGGCGTAGAACGTTTTAGTTTTGAACACGAGAACGGTATGCAGGTAAGTAATAAAACCGCTCCCTTTGGAACCATACTCATTATTTATGAATCCAGGCCCGATGTTACCATCGAAGCGGCTGGAATCGCTTTTAAATCAGGGAACAAGATTTTATTGAAAGGTGGAAAAGAATCGCTTAACAGCAATCTGCTATTGGTAGATTTATGGCACAAGGCGCTAGAAGCTAATGAGGCCGATGCGAATTGGGTTACCTATCTGCAATTCAACCGGACGGAAACTCAGGCTTTCCTAGAAAAACCTACCCAAAAGGTGGATCTTATTGTACCTAGAGGTGGCGAAAGGCTAATCGCTTTTGTAAAACAGCATGCCACCTGCCCTGTTATTGTTAGTGGTCGTGGAAATAATTTTGTTTTTATTGATAAGGAGGCCGATTTAGAGATGGCAATAGACATTATCATCAACGCAAAAACGACCAAAATATCGGCCTGTAACGCTCTGGACAAGGTTCTTGTTTCATCGGATTTACCACGCAAACAACAGTTCCTTCAGCATTTAATACAGGAACTAAAAAAGAGTGATGTTGAAATTTTGGCCGATGATGCCATATCCGGTATGGAGGGTACAAAAACCATAGAGGACGAGCAAGTTTGGTACGAAGAGTTTCTAGATTACAAGATTGTAATTGGCCAAAGTTCGGATATTGAAGATGCCATTTCAAAAATAAACACTTACGGTGGTGGGCATAGCGCCTCGATCATTACGGCCAATAACGAAACTGCAGATTATTTCATGAGCAATGTAGATACAGCAGCAGTCTACCACAATGCCTCTACCCGCTTTACGGATGGCGGGCAATTTGGACTGGGGGGCGAACTTGCCATTAGTACGGACAAGTTGCACCAAAGAGGCCCTATAGGGTTGCAACACTTGGTGACCAATAAGTGGTATGTAAAAGGAAACGGGCAAACAAGAGGATAAATTTCAACTCCCCCTTGTCTCCCAACGAATGAAAAAGAATACCTGATGAAAAAAAGGATTTTATTAAAAATAGGCTCTAACACCCTTACCAAGGAAACCAATCAGATTTCCCGAGGAAAAATAGAGGACATAGGTAGACAAATAGCACTGCTTAAGGACGATTATGAGTTTGTCATTGTAAGTTCCGGGGCCATTGCCGCAGCTAAGCAGTTCGTGAAATTGGAGCACAACGGAGAGGAAATCAACGTAAAACAAGCATTGGCCGCTATTGGCCAACCGCATTTAATGCGCATGTTCCAAGAGAGCTTTAGGGAATTAGGAATTTTTGCCGCACAGTGTCTTTTATCGTATTCGGATTTTGAGAACCCAAAATCAAAAGCCAATATCAAGAATACTATAGACATTTTGGTAAGCAATAATTTTATTCCTGTCATTAATGAGAATGACACGGTTGCGGCAGATGAAATTCAGTTTGGCGATAATGATAAACTGGCCGCATTAACGGCTGCCTTGCTTAAAGCGGACCTTTTAATAATTGCCACCAATACGGATGGGATATATACCAAAACTTCCATAGAAAACGGAAAACCGGACACTATTGCAGAAGTATTAGGTATTGATAGTCTGCAACAAGAAATAAGCTCGCACAAATCATCGCACGGTACCGGAGGAATGCAATCCAAAGTGGAAGCTGCTACCATTGCCCAAAAGGCCGGTATTGAAACTTGGATTGTAAACGGACTTAACGACAACTTTATAACCGATGCTTTTGAGGGGACGGGCAAGCATACCAAAATAAAGACAAAAGACGGTCACTTTTTAGCGGACCATTGATGTAGATAACATCCACAGAAAAAATAGAATAGCAAGAGAAAAGAACACAAATGAAACATTACCTTTCTTTACAAGACATAGATTCGTTGGAAAACTGGGTGAAAGAGGCCCGAGATTTAAAAGAAGCCCCAAGGAAACACAAGAACTTAGGTTCGGATAAAACTATTGGGTTGTTATTCTTCAACAACAGTCTCCGTACTCGCTTGAGCACCCAAAAAGCAGCTATGAACCTTGGAATGGAGGTAATTGTCATGAATTTTGGAAGCGAAGGGTGGGCTTTGGAATATGCCGATGGCACGGTTATGGACCAAGGAACTTCAGAACACATTAAAGAAGCGGCACAAGTTATATCACAGTACTGTGATATTGTTGCCATTAGAGCCTTCGCTGGATTGCAGGACAAAGAAGAAGATGAGGCCGAAAAGGTTTTGAACGGATTTAAAAAATACGCCAGCGTACCCATTGTAAATATGGAAAGTTCAGTAGGCCACCCGTTACAGGCTTTGGCCGATGCCATTACCTTGGCCGAACAAAACACTAAAACAAGACCTAAGGTGGTGCTTTCTTGGGCACCTCACCCAAAGGCATTACCTCATGCCGTAGCCAATTCATTTGTAGAAATGATGCATTTGCAAGATGCCGATTTCGTAATCACACATCCGGAAGGCTACGAATTGAACCCAGAAGTCACCAAAGGAGCAACTATTGAGTACGACCAGAACAAAGCTTGCGAAAATGCCGACTTCATTTACGTAAAAAACTGGAGCAGTTACAACGATTACGGCAAAGTCTTAAACCAAGATAAAAGCTGGACCATGACCCCGGAAAAAGTGGGTAACGCTAAATTTATGCACTGTCTACCGGTACGTAGAAACATAGTAGTTGCGGATGCTGTCCTAGATGGCGACCAATCTTTGGTCATAGAACAGGCCAACAACAGAACTTACGCCGCACAAATTGTATTGAAGAAAATATTGGAACAGTAAACCCATGAAGTTATCTATTATAAAAATAGGCGGTAACGTCATTGAAAACAAAGAAGAACTCTCTAAATTCCTAAAGGCTTTTTCTGAATTGGAAGGTCCAAAAATATTGGTGCATGGCGGTGGAAAACTGGCCACCCAATTGGGAAAAAGGCTCGGTATTGAATCCAAACTCATAGGTGGACGCCGTATTACAGATGAAAAAAGCCTTGAACTGATTACCATGGTCTATGGCGGACTCGTAAATAAAAATATTGTGGCGGAGCTACAATCCTTGAATTGTAATGCTATTGGACTTAGCGGTGCGGACGGAGATACCATTCAAGCGCACAAAAGACCTGTAAAAGATATTGATTACGGCTTTGCTGGAGATGTAGATGGTGTAAACGCAACGGTTATTACAAAGCTATTAGAAGCAGGGCTAACTCCCGTTTTCTGTGCGATGACCCATAATGGCGAGGGGCAACTATTGAACACCAATGCAGATACCATTGCTTCTGAGTTGGCCATTGGCATGAGCTCTAGTTACGAAACCACCCTTTATTATTGTTTTGAGAAAAAGGGTGTCCTAATGGATGTAACCGATGAAGAATCAGTAGTTAAGCATATTGATACCGAATCCTACAAAAACCTGCTGGAGCAGAAAATTATTGCAGATGGCATGCTCCCAAAAATGGAGAATTGCTTTCACGCCCTTAAACAAAACGTACATCAGGTACGCATTGGAGACATAGGCATGTTAGACCCTAAATCCACTTTATTCACTACCCTTACCCTATAAAAATGGAACAAGCAGCATTAACGCAAAAAGCAATAGACTTATTAAAAGAACTGATTTCGATTCAATCGTTTTCATCTGAAGAGGATAAAACTGCGGACGCCATTGAGAACTGGTTCAAAGCTTTTGACATTCCTTTTAAACGTCACTTGAACAATGTGTACGCGGTAAACAAACACTATGATGAAAGCAGGCCTACCTTGCTTCTAAATTCGCATCATGACACGGTAAAACCAAATTCGGCTTACACAAGAGACCCTTTCAACCCACATATTGAAGATGGAAAACTTTATGGTTTGGGCAGTAACGATGCCGGTGGCGCTTTGGTTTCCCTTATCGCAACGTTCACCCACTATTATGCGGAAGAAAACCTAAATCATAATATTCTAATGGTAGCTTCTATGGAAGAAGAAAGTTCAGGCCCTAATAGCCTACGTGGACTTCTGCCACACCTGCCAAAGATTGATGTTGCCATTGTAGGCGAACCTACTTTGTTGGATTTGGCCATAGCTGAAAAAGGATTGGTCGTTTTTGATGCGGTCATAAAAGGCACTCCATCACATGCCGCACACCCCAACGATAACAACTCCATTTACAACACTATTGAAGTATTGGAGTGGTTCAAAAACTATAAGTTTGATAAGGTTTCAGAAGCCTTAGGCCCCGTAAAATTAACGGTTACACAAATTAACGGAGGCTCACAACATAACGTGGTTCCTGCACAGGTAGACTTGGTTATAGATGTGCGTGTAAACGACAAATACACCAACGGAGAAATTGCTGAAATTCTAAAGAATGAAGCGCCTTGTGAATTAAAGGAGCGCTCATTAAAATTGAATTCTTCGGCTATTGATACAAATCATCCATTAGTGCAGTCGGGAATTGCATTAGGAAGAAAAACCTACGGCTCCCCTACACTCTCGGACCAAGCCGCATTAACCTGTCAGTCCCTTAAACTAGGACCTGGCGACAGTACACGTTCACATTCGGCAGACGAATACATCTACGTCAAAGAAATAGAAGACGGAATAGATTTGTACATTAATTTATTGAAAGGATTTATAAAATAGCGATTAGTACAAAGCACCGAGTATTGAGATTAATCTCAATACTCAGCACTCAATACTAACTACTCAACACTAAGAAAAATGAAACTCTGGGACAAAGGCTTTAGCACCGATAAAAAAATAGACCATTTCACTGTTGGAAACGACCGTGAGCTTGATTTACACTTGGCAAAATACGACGTTATTGCTTCGCAAGCGCATGCCAAAATGCTGGGTAAAATTGGATTGTTGACCAATGAGGAAACTGCGGACTTGGTAAAAGAATTGGATGTCATTGCCGAAACCATTGAAAAAGGCAAGTTCGTAATTGAAGATTCGTTTGAGGACATGCACTCGAAAATAGAATATGTACTCACTGAAAAATTAGGCGACACCGGTAAAAAAATACACACTGCACGGTCTAGAAACGATCAAGTTTTGGTGGCCATGCACCTATACCTGAAAAACGAACTTTCAGAAATAAAATTAGGCACCAAGGAGTTGTTTGATTTGCTTTTGGAACTTGCAGAAAAGCACAAAGACGTTTTGCTTCCGGGATATACTCACTTACAGATTGCAATGCCATCTTCTTTTGGGCTGTGGTTATCCGCCTATGCAGAAAGTCTTATTGATGATTTATATTTTGTTGATGCAGCTTATAAGATAGCGGACCAAAATCCTTTAGGAAGTGCAGCCGGTTATGGAAGCTCCTTCCCTATAGACCGTAGTTTCACGACAAAGGAAATGGGTTTTGAAACTTTAAAATATAACGTTGTTGCCGCTCAAATGGGCCGTGGAAAAGTGGAGAAAGCAACTGCTTTTGGAATGGCAAACATTGCCGCTACCCTATCAAAACTGGCTATGGACATCTGTTTGTACATGAGTCAGAATTTCAACTTTCTGTCTTTTCCAGATGAGTTGACCACCGGTAGTAGTATTATGCCGCACAAGAAAAACCCTGATGTTTTTGAACTGGTACGGGGTAAATGTAACATGCTACAGAGCATACCCAATCAGTTGACTTTGGTTATCAACAACCTACCGAGCGGATATCACCGTGATCTGCAATTGGTAAAGGAAATTATTGTTCCCGCCATTCAGGATATGAAGGCGTGTATTGAGATTCTTACTTTCAGCCTTAAAGAAATGCAGGTGAACAAGGGCATTTTGGAAGACCCGAAATACGATTATCTGTTTAGCGTAGATACCTTGAACGAATTGGTACAGAGTGGATTGCCTTTTAGAGATGCCTACAAAAAAATGGGGCAAGAAATTCAAGAAGGCACCTTTACGCCAAAGCGAGACATTCATCATACGCATGAAGGTAGTTTAGGTAATTTATGTTTGAAGGAGATTAAAGGGAAGATGGACAAGATTTCTTAAATTGCTAGGCATATTATAGAACCAGGCTTCATGAAAACGCAAATACAGTACCTCCATTTTTGTCTCTTTATTTTAATCATGGTGATAGGGCCAAGTATAAACGCCCAAGACACCTACCAAAGAAACACCTCAGCGGATGTACAGGATTACGTTTTCGGGCTTACTTTAAATGATGCATCCAACAGCATAAAAGGAGAAGCTGAAATTACTGTTGATTTTAAAAATGAAGTGAATCCGTTTACATTGGACCTCATCGCCAAAGGAGATACCTATGGCATGCAAGTGACCCATGTTTTTGAAGGCGACAAAGAGGCCAACTATAGCTACGAGCAAAACAAAATAAACATAACGCCATCTGAATCTGAAGAAAAAACAAGAACTTATAAAGTGGTCTATGAAGGTATTCCTGAGAGAGGCCTTGTCATAGACACCACTAAATTTGGGCAACGTTCTTTCTTTGGTGACAACTGGCCCAATCTGGCGCGGCATTGGCTTCCATCGGTAGACCACCCATCGGACAAAGCTACTATTGAATTTAGGATTACCGCTCCCGACCATTATGATGTAGTGGCCACCGGCGAAAAAATAGAAGAAAGCAATCTGGGCGAAGGGTTAAAATTAACTACATACAAAGAACCTGCTCCCGTTGCCATGAAAGTAGTAACCATTGGCGTTACGAAATTTGCAAGCAAACTGTTGGACGAGGTGTATGACATTCCCGTTTCGGCATGGGTCTATCCAGAAAATCGGTTGGACGGATTCTCGGACTATGGTGTAGCTACCAAAGTGCTGAAATATTTTATTGATAATATTGGCCCGTATTCTTACGCTAAATTGGCCAACATGCAGGCCAAGACCCAATGGGGAGGTCTTGAAAATGCCGGTACCATTGCTTATTTTGAAAATTCCGTAACCGGAAAAAACGAAGTAGAAGGACTTATTGCCCATGAAATAGCCCACCAATGGTTTGGTAATTCTGCCAGTGAAAACGATTGGAACCATGTTTGGCTCAGCGAAGGTTTCGCTACTTATTTCGCTATCCTTTATCAAGAAAGCATATATGGGAATGACAAGCGAAAAGAGGAATTAGAACTGGACCGTAAGCAAATCATAGACTATTATCAAAAGAACCCATCACCCATTGTAGACCCTTCCATAACTGACCCAATGAAGGTTTTAAGTACAAACACCTACCAAAAAGGAGGTTGGGTATTGAATATGCTGCGCCATAAGTTAGGCGATGAATTTTTTTGGAAAGGCATTAAGGCCTATTACAAGGCTTTTCAGAATTCCAATGCAATGACTGTAGACTTTCGGAAAATAATGGAACAGGCTTCCGGCGAAGACCTTGAGCCGTTCTTTCAGCAGTGGCTGTTTATAAAGGGTTATCCTGAACTTAAATGGGATTGGAACTACAATAAGAAGCATCTCCAAATTAATCTTACTCAAGTTCAAAAGCATCATATTTTTAAATTTCCCATTGAAATAGGTGTTGTTAAAGACGGGGAAATTGTCATCTACAAAATGGATATGGAAAACGCCAGAAAGAACTTGACCATAAAACTAGACTACCAACCGGATGATGTTGTTCTAGACCCGGAATCTTGGTTGTTGTTTGAAGAGAAAAGCAACTAAATATACCCACCACCACTCTACGCTTTAACTTCCTTCCCTCTTGAACATAATACTAGAGAGGTAGGTTTATCTTACAATAATCTTTTGTTTTTCAGAACTATTTACTGCTCTAAAAATCAATGTTGTAGTCATATTTCCCCTACTCAAATATGTCTCACACTTATAATTTTAACAAACTCACCTTGTAAATTATAGTATTCACAACAAAAATTCTTCGACAGAATACCATTCTTATACTTTTAAATACCAATAAACCAATACCCAACCATTTTTAACCTACTACCCCACATGAAAAGAATTTTCATTCCCCTAATTTCCCTTTGCATATTTTCTTGTAGTACTGATTTGGAAGAAGATACCCTGGATGCAATTGATGAAACTACCAAAACAACATCTGAAAATGAGGAAGAGACCGAAGAAACAACCTCAGAAAACACAAATTCAATTCCTGTTTTTGAAGCAGCCAACTATTCAATAAATGAGCACTCATTAGCTGCCAGTTCTATTGGTTTTGTAACTGCTACCGATAGTGACCAAGATGAAATAACTTACTCCATAGAGTCTAGTGCCGATCTTGTAATTGACGAAGTTACCGGTGAAATCATAACGGGTCCGCTGCTTAAACTAGATTTTGAAACAAAGGATTCCTACACGTTTATGGTCTCTGCATTTGACGGTAAAACTATAGTTGACAAGAGTTATGACCTAGCAATTAACAATGTAGACGAAGTTACACTTCTAACGGACGAACAAAAGGAAGTTGTTGCTTACGCCCAACATTTAGCCTATTGGAAAGGAGATAGTAACATTCCTCTAGACTTTAACCAAAAATGGGCAAACTCTATGAAATTGCACCTTACCGGAACCATTTCAGAACAATATGAAATTACTACGGAAAGCGTCTTAGAACAGTACAACGCATTATTCTCTTCTGGAGATTTCAACATATCGTTAGTTCAAAATTCCGAAGATGCCAATGCAATTTTATTTTACGGCAGTAAAGAAGAGGTAGAAGGGGTTTGGCCTGATATGTACGATGAAATTAAAGATGGGAATTACCATGGTTTTGCTATGAGCCCGTCCGAAAATTCTGTTTTGGTCTCCACCCGAATATGGATATCAAACCCGGCCGATGCACTTTTAAAACATGAGCTGGGGCATGCACTAGGTTTTGGACATTCTAATAAATGTGAAGACGAAGGAAGCTTTTTGTGCTCTCAAATTAGTACAGAAAATGATTTCCTAGAAGTAGAAAAAGATATTATTCGTTTCATCTACAGTTCTAAAATTACCGCTGGTCTTACCGAAGAAGAAATAGAGGCAATTCTAGCTGATATTATACTAAATGAGGAATAGTCCATAAGATATAGTCTCCATCATTTTATCTAACCTGTACGCGAATACTACCCCAAACCAACCAGAAATGACTAAAAACCTACTGCCCATTCTGCTATTTTTATTTTTTAGCGCTAGCACAGTTGCCCAATCATTTACCTCAATTTGGAATACCAATAATACAGAAACAGGTTCTTCTGCTAACAACCAAATAACCATACCTACCAACCCCGCATACACTACTTACAATTATGATGTAGATTGGGGAGATGGTTCTACGGATACTGGGGTAACAGGCAATATAACTCATGACTATGCCGCACCAGGCACCTATACAATTGAAATAAGTGGCACTTTCCCATCTATCTATTTTAATGATGACCGGGCTAATGATAAACTAAAAATCATTGAAATATTGGCTTGGGGTGATATTCAATGGCAGACTATGGAAAATGCTTTTTTTGGGTGTGCAAATATGAATTTTGATTTAATCGATTCACCAGATTTGACCCAAGTAACTTCATTTAAAAATATGTTTAGAGGAGGAACTTCATTCAATGGAATTGTGAATGAATGGGATATAAGTACGATTACTGATCTTTCTGGAACTTTTGCAAATTGTAACACCTTTAATAGACCTTTAGATTTATGGGATACAAGTAACGTTACAGATATGTCTGAAACTTTTACTAGTGCAGGTCAATATAATGAGCCATTAGATAATTGGAATACTGGTGCTGTAACTAACATGTCCGCAATGTTTAGTAGTGCTGGTAATTTTAACCAAAATATCAACAATTGGAATGTTGCTCAGGTAGCAAACATGTCTTCTATGTTTAGATATACTAATAGGTTCAATTTCCCATTAAATAATTGGATTGTAAGCAACGTAACAGATATGTCGTCCATGTTTGATGGTTCTGCTTTTAACCACCCTATTGGTAATTGGAATGTAGCTAGTGTAACAAATATGTCTGGAATGTTTAGACATGCCGTTTACAATCACCCTTTAGCTAGTTGGGATGTATCTTCTGTTCTAGATTTCTCAGAAATGTTTCAAAGACATAGAACTTTTAATCACCCCTTAAACAATTGGAATGTTACTAATGCTACCAACATGTCTAGCATGTTTGACGGTTGGTATTGGGATCAAGTTTACAACCACCCTTTAGATAATTGGAACGTAAGTAATGTTTCCGATATGAGTTATATGTTTAGAGATAACTCTGGTTTTAACCAAGATATAAGTGGATGGAATGTTAGCAATGTAACTAATATGGCAGGTATGTTTTCGCTAACAGATGTATTTAATCAAGATATAAGTGGGTGGAACGTTAGCAGTGTCACGAACATGTCCACAATGTTTCAACAGGCACAGGTGTTCAATCAACCCCTAAATAATTGGAATATAAGTAATGTAACTAATGTCTCATCAATGTTTGATAGGGCTTCAAGTTTCAATCAACCATTAAATTTATGGAACCTCAGCAATGTTACTAGTTTCCAAAATATGTTTAACCGTGCAAGTTCTTTTAATCAAGATATAACGGGCTGGAATACATCTAGTATTACCGATATGTCTGGTATGTTCACTTCTGCCATTACTTTCAACCAAAACTTGGGTATTTGGGATATTTCTTCTGTGACCAATATGACAAATATGTTGTCAAATAGTGGAATATCGCAGGAAAATTATGATAATACATTAATTGGTTGGGCTGGTCAAACTGTAAATACTGGAGTAAATTTAGGCGCAACAAACCTACAATATTGCGATGCCTTAAGCCAAAGACAAAGTTTAATAGATGATGATGGCTGGACAATCTCCGGAGATGCGGTCAACTGTTCGTATGTATTGTGTACCGATATTACGATGCCGCATGCAAGTGATACAGCTACACCTGCAAATAGCGATATCCGGTGGGATCCTGCACCAAATGCCACAGGGTATAAAGTTACCTTAGAAATTGAACGTGGTGGGGTTCGTAGTTATGCTACTATTGGTGGAAATACCGCTAACAATTATGATGTAGGAAATACCGTAGGTTTAGACTTTACCAATGAATTTATGGCTAATGACACCGTATATGTTACCGTAGTACCTTATAATGGTGAAGGGGATGCCGTAGGATGCCAAGAAATTAGTTTTACTGTAGTTGAAAGTTGGGTTAACAGAACCGATGTTTTTAAGATCACTATTGATACTAGAAATTTAGATACCAGTTCTTCTGCGGCAAATCAATATAGAATAGAACTAAATGATGGTTATCCTGACTATTTAACATACGACTTTAATATTGATTGGGGAGATGGGCAGTATGATAATAATGTTACAAATGATATAACACATTCTTATTTAAACCCTGGAATTTATACAATTGCAATCATTGGAGATTTTCCTGCATTTTACCACAGTTCCAGCAATAGAGATAATAAAAAACTTATTTCAATGGACCAATGGGGAGACCAGGTTTGGGGTTCTATGCAAAGTACGTTCTATTACTGCCAAAATATGGAATACAACGCAACGGATATTCCTAATCTTACACAAGTTGAAAGCATGCAAAATATGTTTGGTGCTTGTTTTTTGTTTAACGGTAACATTAATGATTGGGATGTTAGTAATGTTACTAATATGAGTGGTGTTTTCTTAGCAGCTCAAGCTTTTAATCAACCATTAAATAAGTGGGATATAAGTAATGTAACAACTATATCTACAATGTTTCTTGGTGCGGATGCCTTTGACCAAGCACTTGACAATTGGAATACCAGTAATGTAACGGATATGTCCAGAACTTTTGAACAGACCGAATTATTCAATCAGAACATTAATAATTGGGATGTTAGTAATGTAACCGATATGTCTAGTATGTTCGAAAGAGCACTGCTTTTTAATCAACCACTAGATAATTGGGATGTCAGTAATGTAACCGATATGTCTAAAATGTTCGATGGTTTTGTATATGACATTCCATTTAATCAGCCTTTAGACAATTGGGACGTCAGTAGCGTAACCAACATGACAATGATGTTTAGGAGAGCAATAGACTTTAATCAAAATATTAATGGTTGGAATGTTACTAACGTAACAAACATGGCTTTAATGTTTAACAATACAGATGCCTTTAATCAACCTTTAAATAATTGGAATGTATCATCTGTAACAGATATGAATTCTATGTTCAACGGAGCAGATAATTTTAATCAAAATATTAATGGTTGGAATGTTACCAATGTAACTAATATGTCCTCCATGTTTAACAATGCATCAAGTTTTGACCAACCACTAAACAGTTGGGACGTAAATTCTGTGGTAAACATGTCTAGTATGTTTCGTGGTGCATCAGAATTTAACCAACCCTTAGATAACTGGGATGTAAGTGCAGTAGCGAATATGACTTCTATGTTCGAAGATGCCGTACTGTTCAACCAACCTATAAGTACATGGAACGTTAGTTCTGTAACCCTTATGGAATCTATGTTTGAAGATGCCGAAGTTTTTAATCAAGATTTAAATAATTGGAACACTGCAGTAGTAACCAATTTTGAAGCGATGTTTAAAAACGCTCTAGCATTTAATCAACCGCTATCTAATTGGAATACTGGTGAAGCATTAACCATGCAAGAAATGTTTATGGGAGCTTCTACCTTTAACCAAAACATTGACCCTTGGGATGTTTCCTTTGTAACCACTATGGAAGCCATGTTCAATGGAGCAACATCATATAACCAAACCATGAACTCTTGGAACGTAGCTTCTGTAGCTACTATGGAAGATATGTTTAAAGATGCAATAGCCTTTAATGAAAATATTGGTGATTGGAATGTTCGTGGTGTTACTACTATGGAAGAAATGTTCAGCGGCGCAACCATCTTTAACCAAGACCTAAATAACTGGCGTATTTCTGGAGTAGAGAACATGGATTATATGTTCAGAAATGCATCGGCATACAACCAACCTATGGATTTATGGAATCCAGGTTTAGTAACAATGCATGCTATGTTTGATAATGCCATTGCTTTAAACCAAAGTTTGGCAGAATGGGATGTTAGTAATGTTACCAATATGAGTGACATGCTAGACCATACTGCTCTGGTTAGAGAAAACTACGACAACACTTTAATTGCTTGGTCAGAGCAAAACCTAACTCCTGGTATTACACTTGGTGCAGAAGATTTACCTTATTGTGATGCACAGGAAGAAAGACAAGCTATGATCGATAATTTTGGTTGGACATTTAACCAAGATGTTCGCGATTGTCCCATACCAGATTGTACCCTATTAACCTCTCCGCTTAATGGCGATACAGATGTACCGGTAAATACAAATATTACGTGGGAACACGCTTTATACGCAGAAGGATACCGTTTAACAGTAGGCACAAGCTCAGGAGGCAACGATATTGTAAATAATGCCACTATCACCAATGAAACCTCATACGAGTTTGCATCCGATTTCAATACTGGAGATGTAGTCTATGTAACCTTAATTCCTTTTAATACAGAAGGAGATGCTGTTGGTCCATGTACCGAAGAAAGTTTTACTATATCAAGTAATCCGGCAACCATACCAGATTGTACTACTTTAATTGAGCCTTTAGATGGAGTAACTGATGTTGCTGTAACCACAGACCTAAGTTGGAACCCTATTTCCAACGCAGATGGCTATAAAATAACAGTAGGAACCTCAGCAGGGGCAAACGACATTCTAAATTCGGAAGATGTTGGTAATATTACCACTTACGAATTTGCAACAGACTTGCCTGAAGACAGTGATATTTTCGTGACTATTATTCCTTATAACGATGAAGGTGATGCCACAAGTTGTACCGAAGAAAGTTTCCATACGGAAATAATTCCTGTACCACCGGTTTGTACAAATTTAACAACTCCATTGAATGGTGCAACTGACGTACCTATTGATACGCAATTAAGTTGGACAGCGGTATCTAACGCTACTGGATATTTAGTAGTTGTTGGAACTACTTCTGGTGGAATTGAAGTAGTAAACAATATTGACGTTGGTAATTTTACCACTTATAATATTCCTGGAGATTTACAAGAAGCTAGGATGCATTACGTAACTATTATTCCGTATAATGCAGAAGGTGATGCAACAGGTTGTATAGAAGAAACCTTTACTACAGGAGATTCTACGAGTCCTCCGTCATGCACAAGTTTATCTGCGCCAATACATGGAGCAACTGCGGTTGCCCCTGATACCAATTTAACATGGGCCGAAATAACTTCTGCTACGGGGTACAAATTATCCGTAGGTACGTCTTCAGGCAGTTCTGATATTTATTCTGGAGATGTTGGCGATGTTTTAATTCACGATCTTGCTGCTGATTTACCCGAGAGCACAACAATTTATGTAAGTGTTACTCCGTACAATGATAATGGCGACGCCATGAGCTGTACAGAAGAAAGTTTTACTACCGATGGTGTGCCGCTTTGTACAACGTTGTTAATGCCTGCAAACGGAGCAACAAATATTGCGGTAGACTCTAATATGGAATGGAACCCTAGTGGCAACACTAATGGCTATAAATTAACGGTAACTGCTAGCAGTAGTACTGCCAATAATTTAACCAATGTTGATATTACATCAGGTACTACACACACTTTTGCGAATGACTTTGAAAGAGGTGAAACTGTTACTGTCACTATTACGCCATACAACGATACTGGTGATGCAATAGGGTGTACCTCGGAGAGCTTTACTATTATTCCTCCTCCAATACCAACATGTACTACTTTAATCACACCAACGGCAGGAGCTGTTGATATTGCTCCAAGCACTAATTTAGAATGGAACGCAAGCACAGATGCAGACGGTTATAAACTTACCGTTATGGCAAGTAATAGCACGTTAAACAATATAACAAATGTTGATATAACTTCGGGTACCACATATAATTTCGCCAATGATTTTGAACAAGGTGAAACCGTTACCGTTACCATTGTACCATATAACTCCGTTGGGGATGCTATTGGATGTACTTCGGAAAGTTTTACAATAAAACCTGTGCCTACTTGCACAGCTCTAAGTTCACCTACAAATGGTTCTATAGATATTGCAGTAGATTCTGATATTACCTGGAATACTGTAACAGATGCTACGGGTTATAAAGTATCTGTAACCGGCAGTAGCAGCACCGCAAACAACCTAACAGATTTTGATACTACAACTACAACCTATGATTTTACCAATAATTTTGAACAAGGTGAAACCGTTACGGTTACCATTACCCCATATAATGAAGTGGGAGATGCTATTGGGTGTACTTCAGAAAGCTTTATTATTGAGGCCGTACCGCCATGCACCTATTTAAACACCCCTACAAATGGCACCATTGATGTAGCTGTTGACACAAATTTGGAATGGCAACCTATTACCGAAGCAAATGGATACAAGTTAACCGTTTTAGCAAGTAGCAGTACGGGTAATAACGTAACCGATTTAGTTTTATCAACCGGAACATCCTATAGTTTTCCAAATGATTTTGAACAAGGCGAAACGGTTACAGTTACCATTGTTCCTTACAATAATGTTGGAGACTCCATTGGATGTACTTCGGAGAGTTTTACTATAAAGACCATACCCATGTGTACCAACTTGGTATCTCCTGTAAATGGAGATATCATACAAACTACAAGCGAAATTAGCTGGAATCCAGTTATAAACGCTGATGGTTATAAATTAACTATTGATGGTAGCAATAGTAACGCAAATGACATTTCCAATTATGACACAACAGATACCACTTATGTTCTTCCAAATGATTTTGATGAAGGGGAAAATGTTACGGTTACCATTACTCCGTACAATGAAGTAGGTGATGCGATGGGGTGTGCCTCGGAAAGTTTTGTAATACGGCCAATACCTTCTTGCACCAATTTAACAGTTCCTCTAAACGATGCAACTGAAGTTTCTATCTTGACCGATATTTCATGGAATCCAAGCTCAGATGCCGATGGTTATCGAATTTCAGTAGGTACATATCTAAACGGTACCGATATTGTAAACAATGAAGACGTAGCTTCTTTAACCAGCTATACCTTTGCTGAAAATTTACCTTCCGAAAGTTTAATTTATGTTACCATTACCCCATACAACACTTCCGGAAGCGCTATTGGTTGTACAACAGAAAGTTTTGAAACGGAAATAATAGCTCCGGGATGTACTCAATTGTCCAGTCCGTTCAATGGAGAAAACAATGTACCATTGGAAAGTAGCATTTCATGGAACGCAATAGATAAAACAGAAGGTTATCGCTTATCAATCGGAACCACTCCTAGTGGAACTGAAATCCTCAACAATCAAGATTTAGGTAATACTACAACATATACGCACACAGAGGAGTTTCCTCTTGATACACAAATTTATATAAATATTGTTCCATACAATAGTGCAGGTAACGCAGTACAATGTGAAGAACAGTCCTTTACCACGGTTATACCGGAAGATGACACCAAGTATGGCTTCTCACCGGATGGAGATGGAATAAACGAATATTGGCATATAGATAATATTGAGTACTATCCGGAAAATTCGGTAATGATTTACAACAGATGGGGAGATGCCGTTTTTCAAATAAACAATTACGACAATAACTCCAATGTTTTCCGTGGTGAGGCCAATTTAAAGACAAAAATGGGTGCAGGAAAATTACCGGCAGGAACTTATTTCTTCCACATTCAGATTGAAGGCGAAACTATTCTTAAAAAAACTACAGGGTACGTAGTAATCAAGCGTTAATCCAATGAAACTAAACCAAAAAATTGGCACGCTGGCACTAGGTGTTCTGCTGTCGCTTACCTCATATAGCTCTGTGTTTGGGCAACAAACACCAACATTTACAGAGTACAATTACAATCCGTTTATATTAAATTCCGCTTATGCGGGTTTAACCCAAAACACAGAAATTTCATTAAGCAATTCTGGATTTTTTAACCAGATAGAGGGTAGCCCTAAAAGCTTCTCTTTGAGTGGTCATGGGTCTTTGAACCGGAATAAGGTTGGTCTAGGCGCCGGTCTCATAAGAGATCAAATCGGAGTAACTACTTCCACAAATTTCTTTGCATCCTATTCCTATAAAATATTCTTTGACTTTAAAAGTAACAGACCTTATTGGCAACTTTATGATGCAGGGGTATTATCCTTTGGAATTACCGCAGGTCTTCAACAATACCAAGACAACCTAACCCAACTAGGCATAGTAGGCGACCCAAATTTTGCACAAGACATCAATGCTACCATACCAACAATTGGTTTGGGATTTTTATTTAATCACGCTTCGTTTTATGTAGGATTTTCAACGCCAAATATCTTAGGGGATGCGTTGGCTTCAGACGATTCATTAAAATTAAATAGTCCTTATTATGGATATTTTGGGTATCGCTTTTTCAACAATCGTTTTCAAGATTTAATGATAAAGCCCAACGTTCTCATAAAGCATGAGAATGGTGCCGCATTACAGGCGGATTTAAATGTTGCTGTGAGTTTTAGAAACAAATTTGAATTAGGTACGGGATATAGGACCAATAATTCTTTAAACTTTTTAGCAGGCATTTATTTATTTGATAATGTACGGGCCATATATAACTACAATTTGGCTACTAATGATTCTTCGCTAGGGAATACCCACGGAATTATTTTGAGCTATCAATTTGGGGATGGTTATGCATTAGACTAAATTTCAGCTATGTCCATAAAAAAAATAATTATTGGGTCCCTCCTACTTGGTGCAGCTATAATAGTGAGCTCTTTTTACTTGGTTTTTAGGACAAAAACAGAAGATTTATCCAATAAATTTCCCTATAACACAATTATTAATAAAACCTTGATAACCAAACATGAGTGCTATATAACCATACACCAGCATTTTTTAGAAAACCCATATATCTTAAATCTAACTAACACTAGTTTTTACGAAACCAATAAACCCATTTATAAACTGCCCATTGGAACATCATTAAATATTGAAAAAACAAAAGCATTTACAACACCCGTTAGTGGCTCAACACATTCAATTGTAATGGGAAGCGTTTATATTCCCGAACTAAAAGAGACTGTAAAATTTGAATTTTTCTGGGGAGAGAACCCTACTTATGGCCTTTATGACCATGACGATAATTACGATATTTACCCACTTGCTCCATGGCAAGAAAAGGCACTACCCTATAAATATTTTTGGGATGGCCGTAAAGAACCCCACGATTGGGAAGAATGGAACTTGTTATCCAATTAAACGAGAGTTCTAGAAAAGACAAAACCGATACGAATATCGGTCTTAAGGCTTGCTGTTGTTTACTTAAACAAATAAACTATGATACAAAGATGTAGCTTTCGTACGTTTCAAAAGTTACCTTAATCTTACTTTATGGTTATCAAATTCAACCTATCTCTGGCGATAAATTATTTGATCATACCCAAATTAACCACCTCTTGCTCCGTTAGGTAACGCCAGTGGCCTCTAGGCAAGTCTTTTTTGGTAAGTCCTGCATAAACTACGCGGTCTAATTTTACGATTTCGTACCCTAGAGTCTCAAAAATACGTTGTACAATGTTGGTACGGGTACTGAAGATTTCCATACCTATTTGGTTCTTGGGCGCTTTATCTACAAAACTAATATCCTGTACCTTAATTACCTTTTCATCAACAAGTATCCCTTCCTGAATCTTTTTTAAATCGGCACTACGTAAAGGTTTGTTGAGTTCTACATGAAATATCTTTCGCAATCCGTTTTTAGGACTGTTCAAACGTTTGGTCAACTCGCCGTCATTTGTAAAAAGTAAGAGCCCTGTGGTATCCTTACTTAGCTTACCTACAGGCAGAAGCTCCGTTTTGGTAGCTTTGGAAATTAAACCTAGAGCGGTACGCCTACCGTGCTCATTTCGTGCAGCGGTCGTAAAATCTTTGGGTTTATTAAGCAGTACGTACTCTTTCTTAATGGGGTTCAGCAAACGGCCATCAAACTTAACCTCGTCCGTAAGTTTTACTTTATACCCCATTTCAACCACGGGCTTTCCGTTTACGGTTACACTACCCGCTGAAATATAAATATCCGCTTCTCTACGTGAACACACTCCTGAGTTGGCTACATATTTGTTCAAGCGGATAACGTTAGGGTCCGATGGTTTTTTTGGTTCTTGTTCCGTTTTTTTCCGTATTGGTGCATTACCACGCGCATAACTCTTCTTGCGGAAAGTACCACCTTGTCTTCCCGAAGCTCTCTTATCATTGTTGGAATCTGATCTGCCCATATCTAAAATTTATGCAAAGGTAGCTTTAATCTTTGAACTCTACGGTAGATTGACGCTCTCTATTTACGCTAAGCTTCGTAATATCAGGTCTTGAGTAGTGCCCAACCGGGTCAAAATTCTGGCGCTCTTCATAAACCCTATTAAAATCAAGGTCATGATACAACAGCCCTTCCCTATCCAAAACAGGCTCAAGCAACCATTCCCCATCAGGGCCTGCAATACAAGAACCTCCATTGGCCATGACCTCGGGTGCCTTTTTCAAAATTTCCTGCAAATGTGGTGTAGTTTCAGGAAAATCGGTTCTTTTCATCAATGATGACACAGATATTACATAACTGCGAGATTCCCTCGCTATAAAACGGGTTATATCTTTTGTATTATGGTCACTACCCGGCCAAACGGCAATATGTAAATTCTCGCCCTGTCCGTAAAGGGCCGTACGCGGTAAAGGCATCCAATTCTCCCAACAATTAAGTCCGCCAACGGTAAATTGTTTAAGCGGGTGTACTTGAAGTCCGTTACCATCTCCGGGCGCCCATGTTAATCGTTCGTCATAAGTGGGTTGTAATTTACGGTGAACGGATTTGATTTCGCCCGTGGCATCAATATAAACCAAAGAGCAATAGAGACTATGGCCTCCCCTGTTTTGGGCTCTTTCAATAATGCCCAAATACACCGCAATCTTATGTTCCTTTGCCAAAAGACACACAGAAGCCAACTCACCTAGTTCAATTTGCACAGAATTTCGTGCATAGTGCGCATGTAATTCTTTATTCACTTTGGTATCCCAAGCCGCTCCATCCGTTAAGGCCAACCAAAAAGGATAACCGGGCAAAAGGGCTTCACCAAAAACTACAAGTTCCGCTTTTTCGTTTGCAGCCTCCCGAAGAGTGGCCTCAATTTTCTTTAGTGTCGCTGCTTTGTCCAACCAAACTGGTGAAATCTGGGCCAGAGCCACTCTCAATCTATTTTCCATTATAAAATTCGATTTAATACTAGGTCTACATCAATCAAGAGAATACTAAAAACTCCTACTATGATAATAAGCTTAAGGATGTTATGCAGCCAAACATAGTCTTTCTTAGATTTTGATTTTACCAATAAAACCAAGAATAACAATAAAAGTAGCACGCAGGCCATAAAATAGTAATGCATATACCCTACATCAAACTTTAGTATTAACAAAAGTGAAGGAATCAAGGTTAGCAAAATCAATGCAGAAATAAGGGTTTTAGAAACCTTACCGCCATACAAAATAGGAATGGTCTTATAGTTTTGGGCCAAATCTCCTTTTATATTTTCCAGGTCTTTGATCATCTCTCTTGCCAAGATTAATAAAAACAAGAACATGGCATGCACAAAAATTACGTTTTCAAAATTTTTGTAATACACAAAAACGGCAAAAAAGGGGGCTATGGCCAGGGTAGCGGAGACAAAGTTGCCAACAAATGGCATTTTTTTTAATTTATGTGAGTAAAACCATATCCCGAAAATATAGGCCGAAAAGAAAAATACCGCCTTAAACGATACATAACTTGCCGCTATAACCGCCAAAAAATTAAGGATAAAATAAGTGGTTAACTTAAACTGTTGGCCAACAAACCGATCGATCATACTCTTTCTGGGTTTGTTGATCAAATCTTTCTCCGCATCGTAAAAATTATTGATAATATAACCGCTGGCAACTACCAAGGCCGAAGCTATTACGATAATAAAAAGGTTTAGATCAAGGACAACTTCCCGCACAGGTAGTTCATGTGCCAAAATATAGATAGACGCCAAGTACTGCGCCAAAACAATCATGAGAATATTGTATCCGCGAACAACAGAAAACAGACTGAATACCTTTAATAGTAAAAGCCTATTTTTTCTACTGAGCATGTATTGTGATTTTAGAAGTTGTAAACCACTTCCAAATTGTAGCCCTTCAATGCTTTTTTAGCTTTATCCAAATCTTCGGCAAAACCTAGAATGTAGCCACCACCACCGGAACCACAAAGTTTTAGATAATAGTCATTGGTCTCAATACCTTTTTTCCATAGGTCATGGAACTTTGCGGGTATCATAGGCTTAAAATTATCAAGCACCACGTGAGACAATTGTTTTAGGTTACCAAAAAGCGATTTTACATTTCCGCTTACAAAATCTTCCACACAAGCATCTGTGTGTTTGATAAACTGGTCTTTAAGCATGTTACGGAAGCCCTCTTGTTTCATTTTCTCCATGAAAATTTGAATCATGGGTGCCGTTTCTCCTGTTGAGCCGCTATCCAACAAAAACACTGCCCCTTTTCCTTCCGGATTTTGGGTAGGTATGCTGGCAGATTCTATATTATCTTGAGAATTGATAAGAATAGGAATACTCAAATAACTGTTCAAAGGATCTAGACCAGAAGATTTTCCGTGGAAAAAAGATTCCATTTTTCCGAAAATTGCCTTTAACCTAAGTAATTTCTCTCTGGTAAGGTTTTCAAGTATCGTAATCTTATCCTGCGCGTATTTATCATAAATAGCAGCAACAAGTGCGCCGCTACTACCTACTCCATATCCTTGCGGAATAGAACTATCAAAATACATACCCCCTTCAACATCAGCTTTTAAAGAAACAAAATCAAAGGAAACTAAATCAGGACTATTTTTATGGATCATCTCTAAGTAACCTACATATTCACGAAGACTAGCATTAGATTCCTTAGCCGTTTCAGACGGGTTTTCATCCGTCTTTAAAGCTCCCTTAAAAAAATTGTAGGGAATGGAAAGTCCTTTGGAATCTTTAATAATCCCATATTCTCCAAAGAGAAGTATTTTCGAATAAAATAATGGTCCTTTCATTATATAGTTGGTTAGCTACGGTGCAAAAATACAAAATATACTTTTGATGATTCTACAATTCTGCCCCACTACACGATTAACGTTATAATTTTATCTATTAAAACACATAAACCCCGTCATACTTAGTCCGGTTTAAAGCAAAAACCTTACCCATCTGCAGCCAATTCATGTTATGCACCTACTTAAAGATACGCTATATGTACGTTTTATGATACACAATGGATCAAAACAACATATTTTTCTTGAAGCTTGAACGGCCTAACTTCTATTAAATTATGAAGTTCTTAGTTTATTTTTTGAGCACCGTTTCCTACAAAGTCATGAATAAATTGTCCGTTTTGGCAATACGCCGCTAACTCATCCTTAATAAATTGTTGTACTTGTGTTTTCTCATCTTCAGGATAGAGTACATGAACATTGGCCCCGGCATCCAAAGTGAAGCAGACATGGGTTTTAGAATCCTCGCGGAATGCCCATATTTTATTAATGATTTCAAGTGTATTGGGCTTCATGAGGATGAAATAAGGTTGACTTGTCATCATCATAGCATGAAGCGTTAGGGCTTCGCTTTCAACAATGGAAATAAACCCGTTTAAATCACCCTCGGCAAAAACCGTTTCTAGCTTTAAAAGGTTTTCATGGGCCTGATGAAACCGTTGTTCCGCAAAAGGATGCCCGTGCATTAGGTCATGCCCTACCGTACTGCTCACCTGTTTTTGGCCTTTGTCTACCAATAAAATGGTATCGCAATAATTTTGAAAAACAGAATGTACTTTATGTGGATATTCAACTCCGTATAAGTTGGAGCTTCCCTCAATTTTGGCATGTACGCCCCATTGCACTAAACTACCTTTTATACTCCGCGCGGCACTCCCTGAACCTAATCTTGCCAAAAAAGATGCCTTTTGATTAAAATAATCCTGAGTCATTTCAGGGTTTAAATTGCGCTCTATCTCCATTAGGCAAAGTGCCAATGCGCTCATACCTGACGCCGATGAAGCAATACCACTACTATGTGGAAAGGAATTAGAGGTTTCTATCTTAAACTGATACTCCTTTAAAAACGGAAGATACTGATATACCCGTTCAAAAAAAGTATTGATTTTCGGTTTGAAACTTCCCTCTACTTTTCCATCTAAAGCAACATCAAAGAAAAAGCTATTACTTGGCTCGTTTAATCTCTCATAGGTTACCGTTGTTACCGTAGCACATTCGTTTAAAGTAAAACTAATGGAAGGATTAGCTGGAATCTGGTTTTCCTTCTTCCCCCAATATTTTACCAAAGCAATATTACTTGGTGATTTATAGGTGGTTTTTCCGGATAAAACGGACTTTGTATAAGGAGAGGGAATAAATTCTTTTTCGGTCATCGCGAAATATTTTGTGCAAAGATAGTTTTTACCAAGATTGTGATAACCATCAATGGAATAAATCACTATTTTAGGGGTAAACGCTTTATATTTTGAAAAAGAAAGCCCTCTACATTATATGCGCCGTAAGTATTTGCCTTGCTATTGGGTTCCTATCTAGTTTTGCTACCCAAAGCTCCGTAAACGACTGGTTTACCACGCTCAACAAACCTAGCTTTAATCCACCTAACTGGGTGTTTGCGCCCGTATGGACCGTTCTTTACATTATGATGGGCGTAGCGGCCGGTATTGTTTGGGCCAAGGGTCTTTACCATTTATGGGTACAGACCGCACTTTACCATTTTGGATTTCAATTGCTCTTAAATGCAGCATGGAGTATTGTTTTCTTTGGCCTTAAAGAACCGCTCTTGGCACTATTGGTAATTATCACTTTGCTTATTGTACTTGCCATTACCATAAAATGGTTTAAAGTGGTAAGCAAACCTGCCGCTTGGTTATTGGTGCCCTATCTGCTTTGGGTATGTTTTGCAACCGTTCTGAACTATAAACTTTGGGAACTAAACTAACTACTATTTCAAGAAGACATTTCAAGTAGCTTTACCATGGTGTTGTAATTTCGAGTAGTGGCTTCAACCTTTAACTTTCTCTCTACAAGATTGTTGTTCAATTTTGCTTTTCCGTATCCTGTTTTACACCATAAATACACACAATAACACGTTATTGCAAACTCCTCTTGAGCATAGGTTTCTGTACTAAAAGCATCAACAAGTCCTTGCTCCGGCAGATTTTTCAACAAAACAAAATACACTTGTTTCCGGGCAATGGCATCCAAATCCGTATACGGATTACTATTGAAAATATCCCGAAAGTCGCTTCTTGATTTTACCAGAACAGGCACATCAAAACCAAAAGTTCTTTTAATGTTTTCAGCAATTGAAACTTCTAAAGTAGCAGTGCTTACTTCCTCACTTTCAAAAACCACATTACCACTTTGTATATAGGTTTTTACATTTAAAAAACCCATTTCAGTTAACATAGATCTCAACGCTGCCATAGGTACTTTCTTCTGCCCGCTTACGTTTATCCCCCTTAACAAAGCAATATAAACACTCATTTAAAAACTATTAGCTACGGCCTGTGCGGCAATGTACCCGCCCGTCCAAGCATTTTGAAAATTAAAACCTCCGGTAATAGCATCTACATTAATGACCTCGCCAGCAAAATACATACCGGGCAGCTTTTTACTCTCATACGTCTTGAAGTTCACTTCTTTTAAATCGATACCGCCTGCAGTGACAAACTCTTCCTTAAAGGTACTTTTTCCATCAATTTTAAGCTCGCATTCTACAAGTTGATGCGCTAATTTCTCCAATTGATTTTTGGTAACATCGGCCCATTTATCCGTCTCATCAATACCTGAAGCCCGTACCAGATTGGTCCACAACCTACGGGGAACTTCAAGTGCCTTGGTTCTTAAAACGGTTTTTTTGGCCTCTACCTCCTTAATTTCCAAAAACAGTCCCATGAGTCCCTCAAAGTTATAATCCGGAAGCCAATTTACCCGTATCCTAAATTTGTAGTGTATGTCATTCAATAAACGTGCACCCCATGCCGATAGTTTTAAGATTGCCGGTCCGCTTAAACCCCAATGCGTAATAAGAAGTGGCCCATCCGAAGTTAAAATAGGCAGTTTGGATTTTTTGCTTTTTAACCGTGTGGTAACTTTTGAGTTGTACACTTGATTTTGGAATACCTCTACCTGTGCCAATGTACTTACCCCGGGAATACCAGCAATACGCTGGTCTTTGCAATTAAACGTAAACAGAGAGGGCACCGCAGGCACAATTGTATGGCCCATATTTTCTAGAAGCTTCCAAACTTTAGGATTACTTCCCGTGGCCACTACAAGTTTTTCACACTCATAGCTATGTTTAATAGTAGTTATTTTAAACCCCTCTTTATCCTCCCTTTTTTCAATTTTGGAAACCGCGCTGTGTTTTAATATTTTAACACCCAAACGGTTTGTTTCGTTCAAAAAACAATCGATAATGGTCTGGGAAGAATCCGATTCCGGGAACATCCGCCCGTCCGATTCTATTTTGAGGGTTATTCCCCTTTCTTCAAAAAAAGCTATGGTGTCTCCGCTACAATAGGTGTGAAAAGGGCCTATAAGTTCTTTTTCTCCCCTAGGATAGTTTTTGGTCAACTCCCTTGGGTCAAATTCTGCATGGGTTACGTTACAACGTCCTCCACCGGAAACCTTTACTTTTCCCAAGACATCCTTGCCCCGTTCTAAAATTGCAATTTTAAGATGTGGTTTTGCCTCCGCAATATGAATAGCCGTATAAAACCCTGCGGCACCTCCGCCAATAACGATAACATCAAACATTAATCAATACGTTCTGGATAATTGGTAATAATACCATCAACGCCAAAGCGTTTCATTTGTAGAATATCTTGTGGCTCGTTTACCGTCCAAGGATAAATCTTAAAACCGGCCTCTTTTATCTTTATGTTATTCTCTGCGGTAAGTTTCTTAAAGCTAGGATTAATAGCTTCAGCATTCAATTCACGACCAACCTCCAGTGCGTCCAGTGGGTTAAATTCAATTAAAACAGCAATTCTTACTTCTTTATTTGCCTTTCGCATATCCCGCAACTCATCCCACTCAAAGCTGGAAATAATAAAATCGTTCAGTTGCCATTTACCCGATTTTACTTCGGTTCCCATCATTCTATTCACATCAACGGCCGTATTCCTTCCTTTTAGTTCAATATTCAATTGGGTCTTTCCTGCCATAACATCTAGAACCTCTTGTAGCGTGGGTATTTTATGCCCGCCCTCTACGGTTAAAGATTTTAGCTCGTTAAGGGTGTACTTTTCTATTTCACCCTTTCCATCGGTTAAGCGCTCTACCGTATCATCATGAAAGACCACAATTTCACCGCTCTTTATTTTAAAAACGTCAATCTCCAACATATCCACACCCATCTCCATGGCTTTCTCAATAGAAGCTATGGTATTTTCGGTTTCATGGCCCATGGCACCGCGGTGCCCAATAACTAATGGTTTCTTGTTTTCCATACAACTTGATAGAACTAGTGCACAAAAGATAGTCAGAATTGACAACTTATTCATGATATACTATTTTACAGTGAAAATAAAAGATTCCAGAGGATTAATATCTATGCGTACTTGGGCGGAACCGTTTTGCACTTTTAAGGTTTTCTCCACCCCGTAAAGTACATCAGTAATGATATGTTCCCCATCTGGCAATTGCCATTCGCGAACAATATTTTCCGGAAGTTTCAATTCAAAACCAAACCAGTCATTGGCATCAAAGTTTGAAATGACAATAAGTTTTTCACTATTGGACCAACGTACATATGAAAGTACGTGATGGTTGTAATATTCCGTATGGTCTTTATTATAAAAGTGAATGTCTTGATATGCCCCCATTAGCGCACTACTATTAACGGTAAAAGACAATAAACGCTGATAAAAATCCCGTAACTCAGCCTCTTCTTTGGAGAGCTGGCCACCGTCAAACTTTTTATTGTTCACCCACCTTTGATGGTGCGGCACCCCTATATAGTCAAAAATTGAAGTCCGTGTGGGGCTTCCAAATCCAGCATTTTCCGCAGCAGGCTCGCCTACCTCTTGTCCAAAATAAATCATAACCGGAGCGGTGGTCATAGTGGCCGAAACCACCATTGCAGGTTTTCCTTTGTTTGCATCACCGGCAAAATCTGGAGAAGCAATACGCTGCTCATCATGGTTTTCCAAGAAATTCAATAAGTGATGTTCAATATCTTGCGTACCGTTCTTTATAACAGGAACGTGATCCGTCCAACCATGGCCTTGCATAATTCCTTTTAGGGAATCGTACATTTCTACCTTATCATAGAGGTAATCCATTTTCCCTCTAAAAATATAATTTCTGTATTCGTGGGGGTTATAGACTTCGGCCATTAAAAAGGCATCCGGATTTTTCATTTTAATATTGGAATTCATGTAACTCCAAAACTCCACGGGTACCATTTCGGCCATATCATAACGGAAACCGTCTACGCCCATTTCTATCCAGTATAGTGCAATGTCCTTAAACTTTTTCCAAGAATCCGGAACAGACCTTTCTTCCCAAAACTCAAAATGGGCCTTATAGTCCTTCCCACCAAAATCATCTGGTAAAACATCAAAATCATAATGACCATCCGGTCTTACCCCATAATTTATTTTTACGGTCTCGTACCAATCATTAAAGTCCGGTTGCGCCAAACGCGAACCATTGCCCGTCCATTTTGCCGGGTTTTCATAAAACTTATGGTCTACCCCTTCATGGTTTTCCCCGCCTAATGGCAAATACCCATCACGCCATTCTGGTACTTGAAAAGGAGTATTGGGAATATAATAAAAGTTATTGTCCCGATGATATTCTACCGATGTATCGTCTGACGCTCCAAAAGGCTCCTTACCCTCAGGAGTTGAACCGCCTTCATACTTCCGTGCCACATGGTTGGGAACGATGTCAATAATTACCTTTAAACCTTCTTTATGTGTACGGCCGATCAAATTCTTGAACTCTTTCAGCCTATTTTCCGGATTTTTTGCCAAATCGGGATTTACATTGTAATAATCCTTTACGGCATACGGCGATCCTGCTCTTCCTTTTACTACATCCGGATCGTCATTAGATATTCCATATGCCGTATAATCATTAATTACGGCATGGTGGGGCACTCCTGTATACCATATGTGGGTTACACCCAGGTTTTTAATTTCCTGCAAGGCCTTTTTTGAAAAATCCGAAAACTTCCCTACCCCGTTCTCTTCAATGGTTCCCCACGGCTTATTAGTTGTATTGGTATTACCGAACAACCTAGTAAACACATGATATACAACCTTCTTTTTATTCCGCCCCATGCTTTAAACTACTTTCACTTGATTAGGGGTTAGCACTACACGTTCCCCATTCAAGCGGATAGACATATCATCCTGACCGTTAAGCAGAAACTCAGTACTACCATTTTTCACGGTTACCTTAAGAATTCTATTTCTAAAGTTGATTTTAAACGAATAGGCCTGCCATTGCTCTGGTATCTTGGGCTCAAAAGAAAGCTTATCGTCTACCACCCTCATTCCTCCAAAGCCTTCTACAATACTCATCCAAGTACCGGCCATAGAGGTAATGTGCAAGCCCTCTTCTACTTCTTTATTATAATCGTCCAAATCTAATCTGGAAGTTCTTAAATAGAATGTGTAGGCTTGCTCCATACGATTCAATTTTGCAGCCTGAATGCTATGTACGCATGGCGATAAAGAAGATTCATGTACCGTAAAAGGCTCATAAAAATCAAAATGCTTTTCCAATTCCTTCTCCGAAAAATGGTCTTCAAAGAAATAAAAGCCCTGGAGAACATCGGCCTGTTTAATATACGGCGAACGCAAAATGCGGTCCCAACTCCATTTTTGATTGATAGGTCTTTGTGTTTTGGGCAGCTCACTAACCGTAATCAGCTCTTTGTCCAAAAATCCGTCTTGTTGCAAGAAAACACCTTTTTCCTCGGAATACGGGAAATACATATTATCCGCTACCTTTTGCCATTGTCCTACTTCATTGTCCGTAAGTTTGACCTTGCCAATTACCCTTTGGTAATCCTCATTATAACCGTCTTCAACCTGTTGTAACTGCTTTATGGTATAGTCAATACACCATTTGGCCAGATAGTTCGTATACCAGTTATTGTTTACATTATTCTCATATTCGTTGGGTCCCGTAACCCCCAAAATAACATATTTGTTCTTGGCCGAAGAAAAGCTGGCTCGTTGGTGCCAGAAACGGGCAATTCCAATAAGTACCTCTAGCCCCATTTCCGGGATATAAGAGTAGTCTCCCGTAAAGCGGTAATAGTTATAAATAGCAAAGGCTATAGCCCCGTTACGGTGTATTTCCTCAAAAGTGATTTCCCATTCATTATGACATTCCTCACCGTTCATGGTAACCATTGGATAAAGGGCCGCTCCATTTGAAAAACCTAATTTCTGAGCGTTCTCAATAGCTTTTTCAAGGTGATTGTATCTGTATTTCAATAAACTACGAGCCACGTTTTGATCTTTGGTAGCCATGTAAAAAGGAATACAATACGCTTCCGTATCCCAATAGGTACTTCCGCCGTACTTTTCTCCCGTAAATCCTTTAGGTCCAATATTTAAACGTGAATCCTTGCCCAAATAGGTTTGGTTCAATTGAAAAATATTGAACCGAATGCCTTGTTGCGCTTTTACATCGCCATCTATGGTGATATCGCTCATCTCCCATATTTTGGCCCAGGCTTGCTTTTGTCTATCCAACAACGCTTCAAACCCTAGATCAAAACCTTTGAGCAAAGCTTTTTTAGAAGCTTCCCTTAATGCAGATGCGTTATGATTACGAGAAACTACATATCCTCCTAACTTATGGAGCGCTAAAGTATCTCCTTGTTTAGCAGTTTGTACATATTCGTGGCCAACACGCAATTCGGAAATCTGTTCCGCTGGATGATGTTCTTGAGCCTCCCCATTAAGGAACAACCTGCTTTCCATGAACGTGCAGGTCTCAAAATGGGTTTTCATAGTATGCGCTTCTATAAAAGCCTGTTTGCCTTCCGAAGTCACCGAAGTGGTGTTCCAAAACTTATCGTCCCAGTTGGAATCTTCATTGGTAATACCGCTATCTAGATACGGAACAAACTTAATTTCCGCATCGCCATTTTCGGGTGTTATTTCATATTTAATAGCCCCAACCTCGTCTAAATCCAAAGACAAGAAACGTGTTACTTTAACGGAAACCTTATTATCATTGGGCAGAACGGCCGTAAAAACACGACGGTACCAGCCTTCTTTCATATTTAGTTCCCTACTGAAATTATCTACTTTTTTGCAGGTATTTAAATCTAAAGGTTCTCCGTTGATGAAAACCTCTATTCCGATCCAATTAGGTGCGTTCAGAACTTTGGCAAAATACTCTGGATATCCATTTTTCCACCAGCCAACGCGGGTTTTATCCGGATAATAGACCCCAGCTATATAACTCCCTTGAAAAGTATCTCCCGAATACGGCTCTTCAAAATTGGCCCGTTGCCCCATAGCTCCGTTACCAATACTGAAAATACTTTCTGATGATTTGACCAATTCTTTATCAAAACCTTCTTCAATAATTGACCAAGGGTCCGCTTTTATATACTCTTGCATTTCGTTTAAATTTAGGGGTGAAAAAATGGGCTTATGCCTTGGCCGACATTAAGCTTTCCAGAAAATCAAGGCTCATCTCCGTAAAGTCGTTGAAATTATAATTCGCTTCGGAAAGAACCTGGGCGTCTCCAATACCAATACTTACCATATTTGCATTGTTCGCCGCTTGTATACCTGCCACTGCATCCTCAAAAACAAGACATTCTTCCGGTGCAACGCCCAACTTACGGGCCGCGATCAAGAATACCTCTGGGTCAGGTTTTGCCTTGGTTACGTCATTGCCGTCTACAATGGCATCAAAATAAGATAAAAGATTTACTTTTTCCAAAATGGGCCGTGCGTTTTTACTTGCCGAGCCAAGGGCAATAGGAATATCCCTTTCCTTTAAAAAATTTAAGACCTTTGGCACATCCGGTAGAACTTCGGACGCATCCATTTTTCCTATGTATTCTAGATAGTCTTCATTCTTTTCAACCATCCAAGTATCAAATTGTTCTTGGGTTGCCGTAATACCTCCAATATCCAAAAGGATTTCCAAACACCTTTTACGGCTTACGCCTTTAAACAATTCATTCTGCTCTTTTGTAAATTCAAAACCCAATTCATTGGCCAGTTTCTTCCAAGCTAAGTAATGATACTTTGCGGTGTCTACAATTACGCCGTCTAGGTCAAATATAAATGCGGATGTGCTCATATAGTTTCAACGTATTAGATTATAATAATAGGTAACTCCTTAAAAAATTAATCCAGCAGTATTGGACCAACATCTATTTATTTATAGTAGAGCCTCTTTCTAGAAGAGTTGCCTCTATAACCTCTGTTTTATAGACTTCCTCTTCATCAAAACCAATTTCGTTCTCAAGCTTTTCAATTAACATCTCAGCCGCCCTTTCTCCCATTTTCTCTCCGTGTTGGGCAACAGTTGTTAATGTTGGAGAGGAGTAGCGGGACAAAAGTCCGTCCGTAAAGCCAATTACCGAAACATCTTCTGGAATCTTAAGCCCCTTCTTTTGAGCTGCGCCCATAAACAGTACTGCAAAAATTTCATTAACACACAACACCCCATCAAAACTTTCATTTTCAACAAAGTTCTCTATATAGGACTCTTCTATTCCTTTAAAAGGCAAAACTAAGGTTAACTTTTCATCATGGGCTATGTTATGGTCCAGAAGAGCCCTTTTATAACCTTCTGCCCTCTTTTCGCTAACGTTAAAATAACTTTCAGTAGTGACCAGTGCTATTTTCTTCTTTCCTTCGGCCAACATTTTCACAGTCGCATCGTAAGCAATCTGTTCATCGTTCATCACCACTTTATCACACTTAATTTCATCAATGACACGATCAAAAAGAACCAACGGAAAACCCTGCTCCATTACTTCTTTTAAATGACTAAAATCATTCTTCTGCTGAGTTTCCGCAGAAACGGACATAATAAAGCCGTCTATACTACCATTGGCAAGAAGTTCCATGTTGAACACTTCTTTATCGTACGATTCATCAGACACACATACAACCACGTTATAGCCATGTTCATTGGCACACTTCTCAATACCCCTAAAAACCGTAGTGAAAAAATGATGTACTATATCTGGAATAACAACACCTATATTCTTTGTCTTTCTATTTTTAAGACTTAAGGCTATAGTATTAGGTCTGTAATTATACAATTTTGCAAAGGCCTTTACCTTTTGCTTAGTGTCAGCACTTATCTCATCGCTATCTTTTAGCGCTTTTGAAACCGTGGAGATAGATACCTCTAATTCTTTAGCTATTTGTTTTAAAGTAATCTTTCGTTTCAAATCTTATGATTTTTGGATAGTGAAAATAAACTATAATATGAGTAAATGACAACCTTCTTAATTTTTTAACAACCTAACGGGTTTAACAGGTGATTTTAGCTCTTCTTCTATTAAAAATAAAACTGTATATTTGGAATTAGATATCAATTCCCCGATTTCAACCTTCACTTATTATTTATTCCATATTTATTCGATATTATAATTATTATAATCGAATTATATAAAAGTTATTAACACGAAACCGTTTTCGTAGTTTTCGCAAGCGCCCGTTCGTGTGTTTTAAGGCCAATTTTATATACATTTAACATTATTTTATAATTAAACTCAACTTAAAACATCTCATTTATGAAGATCATGCTACTAAAAAACCTGATTATGGTTGCGGCTTTCTTAAGCTTTGGCATAACACAGGCTCAAGATGTATCGGGAACTGTTTCCGACGCTAGTGGTCCGTTGCCGGGAGCAAGTGTTGTTATTAAAGGTACAACTAACGGAGCTCAAACGGACTTTGACGGAAACTATGCCCTGAGTGACGTTCCAGAAGACGCTACTTTAGTTTTCAGTTATATTGGCTTTGCCTCTCAAGAAGTAAAAGTAAATGGCCAATCCACTATTAATGTAACGTTACAAGAAGACGCGCAAGCCCTGGATGAAGTAGTTATTATTGGTTATGGCTCTACCACTGTAAAAGATGCTACAGGCTCAGTAGCCTCCGTTACTTCCGAAGACTTTAACAAAGGTGTGATTTCCTCACCTGAACAGTTAATACAAGGTAAGACGGCCGGTGTTCAAATATCACAATCAAGTGGTGAACCGGGAGCTGGAATTTCTTTAAGAATTAGAGGTACTGGTTCAGTAAGAGGAAATAACAGTCCATTATTCGTAATTGATGGAGTTCCTGTTTCTAACGAAAGTGTTTCTGCATCTGGTGCAGATGTTGGAGTTGGAACAAGTGGTTCCAAAAACCCGTTAAACTTCTTAAATCCTAATGATATTGAGAGTATGAGTATCTTAAAAGATGCCTCTGCTACAGCAATTTATGGTTCAAGAGGTGCTAATGGGGTTGTTGTAATTACCACCAAATCAGGTAAAGGCGGTGCTGATGGGCAGTGGAATTTCTCCACAAACCTAAATATAGCTCACGTTGCTGATGAATACGACCTATTGACAGCAGACGAGTTTATAGAGCGTGGAGGAGCTAATTTAGGTGGTTCTACCGACTGGCAAGATTATGTATTTAGAACCTCTGCCTCTGTTGACAACAATTTAGCTTATTCTAAAAATTATGGAAGTGGAAATGTTAGAGCAACTTTTGGATACTCTAAGCAATTTGGTGTTATTGAAAACACGGACCTAGAACGTATTACAGGTAGGATTAATGTAAACCAAAGATTTTTTGAGAACAAATTAACTGTTGGTTTTCAAGGGACGATTTCAAGAATTAATGACAGGGTGCCATTTGTTAGTAGAACTTCCGGTAGTCTTGGTGATTTATTAGCGGCGGCATACTATTCCAATCCAACGCTACCTTCCAACCCTAATGCAAGTGCAGAACCAGATAGAAATCCTGCCAACCTTTTAGAGTATTATGACGATAACACCAATACGAACAGAGTTCTTGGTAATCTTTCTTTAAACTATGATATTACTGATGAGTTTTCTGCCAAGTTAAATGTTGGGATAGACAAATCTGACTCTTCTAGAGGTCAAGTTGCAGGTCCACAAATACTTGCTTTACAAAACGGAGCCGCCAATAATGGTCGTGCCGCTGTAAGCAACTTGGATACAGAAAACCGTTTGATGGAATTTACCGTAAATTATAAAAAAGAGTTTGAGAACTCTAGATTAGATGTTCTTGCAGGTTATTCTTTTCAAGACTTCAACAGAAAAGGACAGAATATTTTAGGGCAAGGTTATGGTAGTTCCGATTTGAACCAAATCATTAAAACTACGGAACAGACGTATGACGACACCAAAAACCTCGCAAATAACTACCAAGCTTACGGTATAGGTGTATTTGCAGATGAACCAGATGCAGGTGATTTATTTAGAATATTGGGTCTTTTTCCAAATCCTAATGTAACCACTCAAGGTTTACCCGGTATTCCTATAGACGCTTTCGCTGTTGACACATTTGACACTACCGATGAGCTTCAGTCTTTCTTCGGAAGAGTAAATTATACTCTTTTTGACAAATACTTGTTTACTGGTACTTTTAGAGCTGATGGATCTTCAAGATTTGGTGACAATAACAAGTATGGTCTTTTCCCTTCAGCTGCCTTTGCATGGAAATTGAACCAAGAAGATTTTATTAACGAAGACACTTTTTCCACTCTTAAACTTAGATTAAGCTGGGGTATAACAGGTAATCAAGATGGTTTAGGCCACGGTAACTATCTTAACAGAACTAGATGGAGAAATGGAATACAGGGCAATGCACTATCCATTTCAGGAGGTTCTCAACTATCCTCTCCCGCTACTTCAGAAATTGCATTTGCCAACCCAGATTTAAAATGGGAAGAAACAACGCAGTATTCATTTGGTGTTGATTTTGGTTTTGGCGCAGATCGTTTTACCGGTAACATTGATTTATACCGAAAAGAAACTAGAGATATTCTATTGAACTTACCTGCTGTACAACCTGCAACTTCACCATTTGTATTTCAAAATGTAGACGGCGTTATCCTAAACCAAGGTATTGAACTAGGATTGGATTATGATATTGTACAATCTGAAGATTTTAACTGGAACGCCAATTTCAACATTGCTTATAACCAAAATGAGTTAACGGATTACAATGGTCCTAATATTCAAGCGGGAGATTTATTCGGACAAGGATTAACAGGTACTACATCACAAATCTTAACTGACGGAAAGCCATTGTTTACCTATAACTTAAGAAATGTAGATGAAAACTTTGTGGTAGATACAGACCCAACAATTCTTGATAAGTCCGGACTTCCTAAAATCACGTCTGGATTCTCTACTGGAGCTTCTTACAAAAATTGGGATGCCTCTTTGTTCTTTAGCGGTCAATTTGGTTTCTATGTATACAACAACACGGCCAATGCTCTTTTTGCGTCGCCACAAATTGGTAGCAGAAATAATTTAAAAAGCACTGTTGATGAGGGTGTAATCTTATCCGCAACCAATCCTAGTACCTACTTCTTAGAAAAAGGTGATTTTGTTAGGCTTCAATCTGCATCGGTTTCCTATAACGTTCCTTTAAGCGGCACAGGATATCTTAAAAGTTTGCGTCTAAGTCTTAATGGGCAAAATTTATTTTTGCTAACTGGCTATAGCGGATTAGATCCTGAAGTAAGTACTTCTAACATTCCAGCAAATGGTTTGCCCTCTGCTGCCATTGACTACCTTGCCTATCCTAGGCCAACAACTTACAGTTTAGGCATTAATGTTACTTTCTAAAAAAATTATTATGAAAAAAATAAAAATTTATATAAGCGCAGTACTTCTAATTCCAATGGCGTTTTCGTGTACGGATTTGGAAATAGAACCTACTGATTCACTAATTACCGATGGGTTTGCAGGCGTTGCCGATATAGAAGGAGAGGTATCAAACCTTTCTAACATTGTTGCCGGAGACCGTTTGGTAAATGCAGCCGGACTCTTTTCCCTAAACGAAGTAACCACAGATGAATACTTAGTTCCTACAAGAGGAACGGACTGGGGTGATAACGGTGCTTGGCTATCTCTTCATAAACAAAGCTGGAATGCAGAATTAGGAGACATAGTTGGAACATGGCAGCAACTTAACAGTGTTACTATCAATGCCACTCGTACTATTAGCGATAAAAGTACAGTTACTGCATCTGGAGACATAACCGAGTTAAAGGCACAGGCTAGATTTTATAGAGCTTGGGCAATGAATTGGATTTTGGATATGTGGAGACAGGTACCTTACAGAAATGTAAACTTACCAAATAGTGCCGTTCCAGATGTTTTAACAGGTCAAGTAGCCATAGATAGTATAGTAGCTGATTTAAATATTGCTATTCGTGATCTTCCGGTTGTAACCGCTAGTGATGATATCACCAGTAAATCTTCACCCACTAGAGCGGCAGCTAACTTATTGATGGCAAAACTTCACCTTAACAAGCACGTCTATCTTGATGGTACTCCGCAACCAGAGGATATGCAAGTAGTTATAGATGCAGTAGATGCAATTGCCGCAGATGGTTACACATTAGCCGCCCCAGGAGATTTCTTTGACATTTTCAGACCAAGTAATGATGTTGAAACTATTTGGTGGTCTCCAGGTGATGCCGGACAAAGAATCTGGCATACCTTACATTACAGCCAAAACTTCCCAGGCGCCAATGATGGTGGTGGATGGAACGGTTTTACAACTTTGGCTGAATTTTACGATTTGTTTGAAGGTCCTGCAGAAACAAACTACCCTGGCGACGGACAAGAGGAAAGAAGAGGATTGGTACATGATGCAAGTACTGCAAATGCCGAAAACCTAGGTATTGGAATAGGGTTCTTAATTGGGCAACAATACGAGCAAGATGGTACTCCATTAAACGCAAGAGATAACGTAGACGGTGTTCCCCTAGTATTTACAAGAGAAGTTGAACAAGCGGAATATACTTCTCCAGCCGACAATGCTCTATTGGAAACGTCTGGTATTAGAATGACCAAATACCACCCTAATGAAGAAGGAGGAGATAGAAGAACCCATATTGTAAGATATAGATATGCCGATGCCTATTTAATGAAAGCAGAAGCAATGTTTCGAATGGGCAATGATCCTTTAACCCTAATTAATGATTTAAGAACTGTGAGGGGTGCTTCTAGCTTAACTACAATTCAAGAAGCAGATTTATTAGCCGAAAGGGGTAGAGAATTGTATCAAGAACAATCAAGAAGACAAGACCTCATAAGGTTTGATCAATACCTAAGAGCATGGAACCTTAAGGATGCGGGTGATTCGCATTTGGAAATATTTCCAATTCCACAAGCTGATATACTTGCAAATCCAAACTTGGTTCAGAACCCAGGTTACTAAATTCTTTAATATTTAAGTGTTTAAAAGGCCGCCTCCGGGCGGTCTTTTTACATCTAGGCAAATAAAGTAAATCGATTTCTCGCCGTAGATTAAATAGATTCTAACTAGTAGATGTAAATCCTATAATTTATTTGCTTTCTACAGGAATTGCTATCTTGCATAGTATATAAAAGAACCCATTTCGTTAACAAGTACTGCAATTAAATTTAGAATAATCACGCTTTTAAAATATCGATGAATAAATCCATTCTATTAATTTTCGCATCTCTATTTTCATTAATAAGCTGCAAAAAAAAAGAAGGCAATTTATTTGAAAATCCTTCTTCGGAACAAACCGGGATTCTATTTGCCAATGAGCTTACAGAAACCGATGATCTGAATATTTTGGAATATCTCTATTTCTATAATGGAGGCGGTGTTGCTGTAGGAGATATAAATAACGATAGCCTTCCTGACATTTTCTTTTCGGGCAATCAAGTAAAGAACAAACTATACTTAAACCGCGGTGATCTTAAATTTGAGGATATAACGGAAAAATCCGGAATAGCAGGAAATAGTGATTGGAATACAGGTGCTGTTATGGGCGATGTAAATGGTGATGGATTATTGGACATATATATTTGTGCCGTTGCGGGTATTCAAGGCCTTAACGGTTATAACGAACTCTTTATTAACAATGGCATCTCTAGTTCAGGGGAAATAAGCTTTACCGAAAGAGCTGCGGAATACGGACTTGATTTTGACACCTACAGTTCTTCAGCGGCATTCTTAGATTATGACCTAGACGGAGACCTAGACATATATTTGTTGAACCATGCCGTACATACCCCTGAATCCTATGGCCGATCGGAGTTAAGGTTAGAAAGAAACTATCAGACTGGCGATAAACTTCTTAGAAACGATGGAACCAAATTTACTGATGTCAGTGAAGAATCCGGAATTTTTGGCGGCGCAAATGGATATGGCCTTGGTATTGCCATCTCTGATTTTAATCAAGATGGATGGCCGGATATCTATGTGGGAAATGATTTTCATGAAGACGATTATTATTACTTGAATAATGGGAATGGGACTTTTACTGAGAGCCTAAAAAAATATTTTGGACATACCTCTAGGTTTTCTATGGGTAATGATATTGCAGACATCAATCATGATGGCATGCCAGATATCCTTTCATTAGATATGCTACCCGAAGACGAGAAAGTTCTTAAATCTTCTCAAGGTGATGTTGAACCACAAATAATGAAACTCCAAACTGCAGATTATGGTTATCATTATCAATTCAGCCGCAACATGCTGCATTTAAATAGAGGTAATCAGTTTTCAGAAATTGGTTTACAATCAGGAATTGCAGCTACGGATTGGAGTTGGAGCGCACTATTTGCAGATTATAATCAGGATGGGGAACAAGATGTTTTTGTTTCCACAGGTATTCCAAAGCGCCCTAACGACCTAGACTACATAAATTTTGTGTCCTCTGAGCAGATAAGGAATAAAATAACCAACACTAAATTAATTGATCGCCAAGCCTTAAATAAAATGCCTTCAGGCAAAACACATAACTATATTTTTAAAGGTGGCCCCAAATTAAATTTTGTTGATAAATCTGGAGACTGGATTACAAAGGACAGCTTGGTTTCCGGTGCTACCGCTGCCGCAGATTTTGACAATGACGGAGATATAGATTTGGTAATTAATAATGTTAATGGGCCCGCTTCGCTTTACATTAACAAAACCGACCAAAAAGCGAATTACTTAAAATTAAATTTACGCTTTTCAGGAAAAAACCCTTACGCCATTGGCACCAAAGTATACTCATACCACAACAGCATATTACAATTTAGAGAGCTCTATACGGTAAGAGGGTTTCAATCTTCTTCGGAACCAATTATTCACTTTGGTTATGGAAATTATAAAAAAATAGATTCCCTCAAAATTGTTTGGCCTGACAGGACATATCAAATTATAAAAGACATAGCGGTTAACCAAACCCTTACTATAACTCCTCAAGACCCCAAACCTTTTGATTACAAATCACTAAAACCTAAACGCCAAAATTTATTTGAAAGGGTAAGTGGCAATCTAGGTATTAATTTTAAGCACAAAGAAGACAACTACTCTGATTTTAATAGACAAAAACTTATTCCTTATCAAATTTCAGATCGTGGTCCTGCAACCGCTATTGGTGACTTAAATGGAGATAATCAAATTGATATATTTTTTGGCGGCTCAAAATATATTCCTCCTAGAATTTTTATAGGATTAGATTCTGTTTTCGCTGAAAAAGTTATTCCTTCAATAACCAAAGACTCAATAAAAGAAGATGTGGTTGCCGTAATAGCAGACTTTGACAATGACTCCAAAAATGACTTGTTTGTGGGGTCTGGCGGCGCTGACTTTTTTGACAAATTAAAGCCTTTGTTAGATACATATTACAGCAATAATGACTCTGTATTTGAAACAAATTTATTACCTGAATATTTTGAAAACGCATCAGTTTTAAGGCCGAACGATATAGATGGAGATGGAGATTTGGATTTATTTGTAGGTAACCAAGTTGTAACTAACGATTTTGGAAAAAGCCCATCTTCCTATATTTTAATCAATAATAATGGTGAATTTTCAATTCAAGGAAATGAAGGATTAAAGGACGTTGGAATGGTTACCGATGCCATTTGGGACGATGTTGACAATGATGGTTTAAAAGATTTAATTGTGGTAGGTGAATGGATGGCTCCAACTTTCTTTAAGAACCAAAATGGAACTCTAAAAAGCATTTCTCTCCTAAACGAGGACTTAAATGGTCTTTGGCAAAAGATTTTGCCCTTTGATATTGACCACGATGGAGATACCGATTATCTCTTAGGTAATTGGGGAACCAACAGCAAATTTAAAGCATCCCCCAATCATCCGATGCGATTATATTATGGAGATTTTGACGAAAACGGTCAAACGGAAACGATTACCGCTTTAGAAAAGAACGGAAAGTACTTTCCACTTGAAGGCCTAGCCAATCTTTCATCTCAAATTGTTAGCCTTCGAAAAAAATTTACTAATTATTCCAGTTTTGCCGGCCGTACCGTTGAAGAAATTTTTGACAAAGAAACTCTCCGTAAATCCACAATTCTAGAAGTAAACGAACTCCAATCTGGTTATTTAAAAAACACAGATGGCAATTTTTCGTTTGTCCCATTTAAAGAAGAACTGCAAACCTCTCCTCTATTTTCATTTTTAAAATATGATTTTGACAAAAATGGTACCGAGGAAGTATTGGTTGCAGGCAATTATTTTGGAGTTAAGCCATACCATGGTAGATTTGATTCTTTTCCCGGAGCTATAGTTCAAAATGAAAACGAGATACTATTAGGAAATGAAATTGGTCTTGACTTTGCTCAAAAATCAATTAGACATATGAATATTATTGATTTAAAAAAACAAGCTTACCTTTTGGTTACGATAAATAATGATAGTGTTCAAGTATATAAATTAAATAACTAAAAGCTCTTATTTATATGCTAAGAAAATTTCTATTGGGCGCTGGGCTTATTTTACTAACAGCCTTGGTTTGGTATCTTTTTCTAAAACCAGAAGACTATCTGGCAACTCTCAAAATAAAGGCCAATCCCGGAACAATTAATCAAACTATAAAATTATGGGAAAGCACTTTAGAAGATTCCCGTATTATTGACCAACATCAATTAAATACTTTTGAACACCAAATTACAATCAATGACTCTACTTTTAATTACAAGTGGACCATTGAAAAAATAGACGACTCCCTATCCTTGACACAAGCTCATATAACGAATGTAAACCACTCCCTAAAAAGCAAATTACTAATGCTTTTTACAGATACTGATTTTGAAAAACGGTCAAAAAAAACAATTTTTCAATTTCACGAAAAAATCCAAGAACACCTTGATAATTTTAAAGTAACTATTATAGGCAAAGAGGTATTGTCAAATGCTTTTTGCGCCTACATTCCTTTAGAAAGCACCCAATTTGAAAAGGCTTCAAAAATGATGTCTAACTATCGCTTATTGGACAGGTTCGCTCTAAATCCAAATGTCCAAACCGATGGCCTCCCTTTCATTGAGGTTACCAAATGGAATATAGAAAAAGATAGTATTACATATAATTTTTGTTACCCCATCAAGAAAACAGACTCATTACCGGAACATAAAATTATTAAATACAAGGAGTTTAAGGGCGGCAATTCATTAAAAGCAGTTTATAACGGCAATTATATTACATCTGACAGGGCTTGGTACAGTCTATTGAACGAAGCTGAAAAATTAGGTATTAAAACTACTGGCACTCCTGTTGAAGTATTTTTTACCAACCCGAATATGGGGTCTAATGAACTTGAATGGGTGGCTGAAATATATTTACCCATAGTTGACAATAAAGATTAATGAAGATAGAAGTGGAATTATAGTAACACCACCATATACAACAGTAAAGAGGCCCTACATCATAAGGGCCTCTTTATGTTATAACTAACACCTAACTATTTATATCTCCAAATTTTAACACAATCAAATTATGGATATAATCCAAATAAAAGGAAATATTCCATAAATTAGCTATTCCACTTTTATAAGGATAGCTATGCAAATTTTTCGTCCACAACTTACCCCTTATACATTCTCACAAACCATTGATTCGGCTTCAATTGGGTATAAAAAAACTATAAAGACCTAAAATATATGTATCTAAACTGCCATACATATTATAGTCTTAGGTACGGTACCATCAAAACTGACGAACTTCTAAGTTTAGCCGCCCAAAACGGCTGTAAGACTTTAGCGTTAACGGATATTAACAATACTTCCGCCGGTCTTGATTTTGTTCGTTTAGCCCCTAAATATGGTATAAGACCTATCCTAGGAGTTGATTTTAGAAATGGTGCAAGTCAGCAATTTATCCTCCTTGCAAAAAACAATGAAGGTTATAAAAACATCAACTCTTATCTGTCCTCTTTTTTACACCAACCTGGTCTAGCCATACCTGAAAGACCTATTGAAATTGAAAACAGCTATATAATCTATCCTTTTGAAAAGGCAAGGAATTATAAGCTAAAGCAAAATGAGTATTTAGGAATTTCCTTAAAACAATTAACTGGCTTAAAGTTTTCAAAACAGAGCATTAACAAAGACCGTTTGGTACTACTCCATACCGTGTCTTTTCAAAGTAAAAGGGGATTTAATACCCACCGTCTATTAAGGGCCATTGACAATAATACGTTATTGAGCAAGTTGCCCGTACATGAACAAGGCCAAGAGACAGATCAATTTTTATCCGAAGATAAAATCAAACTTATTCACATTGATTTTCCGGAGATACTAGAAAACACATTGCGATTACTAAATAATTGTAACATTAAATTTGACTTCTCCGAAACCAAACCAAAGAACCAACGTGCATACTCTAACAATGAGGAGTTGGATTTTCGATTCCTTCAAAAATTAGCCCAACAAGGTATTCCATATCGTTATAAAAATGCAGCTCCGCAGATTTATACCCGTATAGACAAAGAATTGGCCATCATTAAGGAAAAAGGATTTGTTTCCTATTTTCTGATCAATTGGAAAATCTTAAAATACGCCCGTAGTAAAGGGTATTTCTATGTAGGCCGTGGCAGTGGGGCCAATAGTATTATAGCATACCTTTTACGCATAACCGATGTAGACCCAATAGAGCTTGACCTTTATTTTGAACGCTTTATAAATATACATCGTAGAAATCCACCTGATTTTGACATTGATTTTTCTTGGTCCGATAGGGACGATATTACTCAATTTATGTTCAAACAATTTAAGAACACTTCTCTTATAACCGTTTATAACACCTTTAAATTCAAGGCGTCCGTACGTGAACTGGGAAAAGTTTTTGGGTTACCAAAGTCCGAAATAGATATACTTACCAAAGGAAAATTCAATTTTAACCAACTGGATAATTTATCTCAACTGGTTTTAAAATACAGTCAATATATACAAGGCTTCCCAAACTACTTAGGTATTCATGCCGGAGGCGTTTTAATTTCCGAAGAACCCATTCATAGCTATTGCGCCACATTTATGCCTCCCAAAGGTTTTGCCACTGCACAAATAGACATGGTAGCGGCAGAAGATATTAGATTATACAAGTTTGATATTTTGAGTCAGCGTGGTCTGGGAAAAATAAAAGATGCCGTTGAAATTGTAAGAAAGAACCATCCTCTTCAAAAGCCCATAGATATTCATAATATTAAACGGTTCAAAAAGGACAAGCGCATTAAATACCTTTTAAAAAACGCCAAGGCCATAGGATGCTTTTATGTAGAATCTCCCGCCATGCGAATGCTTTTAAAAAAGCTGCAGGTAGATGATTATTTGGGCTTGGTGGCAGCTAGTTCCGTTATTAGGCCCGGTGTGGCAAAATCAGGAATGATGCGTGAATACATTTTACGTTACCGAAATCCTGAACGAAGAAAAGATGCTCATCCTGTGCTATTGAATATCATGCCCGAAACTTTTGGGGTCATGGTCTACCAAGAAGATGTTATTAAAGTAGCACACTATTTTGGGGGACTGAAACTTCATGAAGCAGATACGCTACGCCGTGGCATGTCCGGTAAATTCCGGTCGCGAGATGAATTCTTAAAAGTAAAACAACAATTTTTTGACAACTGTAAGGCCGATGAAAAGCCTGATGCCGTTACAAGTGATATATGGCGCCAAATTGAAAGCTTTGCCGGGTATGCTTTTGCCAAAGGACATTCTGCTTCATATGCCGTAGAAAGTTACCAGAGCCTGTTCTTAAAAGCGTACTACCCTCTAGAATATATGGTGGCAACGCTCAACAATGGCGGCGGATTCTATAGCCGTGAACTTTACGTTCATGAAGCAAAAATGCACGGAGGTATCATCCAAGCCCCGTGCATCAACCAAAGTGAATATCTGACCACTATTATGGGCAATACCATCTATCTTGGTTTTAGCTTTCTAAGAAGTTTGGAAACCCAAACTATAGAAAAAATATGCACAAACAGAGCCCGCTATGGCCCTTTCAAAAGCTTGGACAATTTTATTGACAGAGTTCCTGTTTCAGTAGAGCAAATTGCCATACTTATTAAAATTAATGCATTCCGTTTTACCGGAAAAAACAAACGAGAACTTCTATGGGCCGCCTATTTACAAACGAGCAAAACCCCAAAGGAAGAGCATGTTCCTACCCTTTTTCAACCCAAAAAAATATCCTACAAAACCCCTGAGCTAAAAAGTTCAGAATTAGAAAATGCATTTGATGAATATGAGCTGTTAGGGTTTCCCTTATGCAACCCTTTCGATTTGCTGGCAAACCCTAAAGAAAACACCTTAAAAGCAAACCAATTACTTCACTATAAAAATCGGGTAGTTACAATTGAAGGTTATTTAGTAGCTACAAAAAACACTTCAACTTCAAACGGAAAATCAATGCATTTTGGAACTTTTCTAGATAGGAACGGTGATTTTATAGATACCGTTCACTTTCCTCCCATAGCCGCAAAATTCCCTTTTAGGGGAAAAGGTATTTATTCTATAACCGGTAAAATAACCGAAGAATTTGAATGTATTACTATTGAGGTTATCAGCATGTACCACCAAGCAATCATTGAAGACCCCAGATATTCCGAAAACCCTAAAACCAGTGCCGTATAATGCCAGAGGAAAGAGCTATAGTACATATGGATCTTGATACATTCTTTGTATCGTGCGAACGCTTGTTGGACAGTCGCCTGAATAAAAAACCTATTTTAATAGGTGGTGTCTCTGACCGAGGCGTAGTAGCTTCATGCAGTTATGAAGCGCGGAAGTTTGGCATACATTCGGCCATGCCTATGCGTATGGCCAAGCAATTATGTCCGGAAGCTATAGTTTTAAGGGGCAATGCAGCCACCTATAGTAAATTTTCCAATTTGGTTACAGATGTGATTAAGGACAGCGTTCCCCTTTATGAAAAAAGCTCGGTAGACGAATTCTATATAGATTTAACGGGAATGGACAGATTCTTTGGGTGCCACCAAATAGCTATTGAACTTAGGGAAAAAATCATGAACGAGACAGGGCTACCCATCTCCTTTGGATTATCTATAAACAAGACCGTTTCCAAAATTGCAACGGGAGAAGCCAAACCCAACAACCAGATTAGAATTTTTAAAGGCACCGAAAAGCCTTTTTTGGCCCCATTATCCGTTAGAAAAATACCCATGGTTGGTGAAGTTACCTATAAATCGTTATGTGATTTGGGAATCAAAAAAATAGTAACCGTTCAAGAAATGCCAATGCAATTAATGCATAAGGTATTGGGGAAAAACGGGTTGTCTATTTGGAAAAAAGCCAACGGTATAGACAACAGTCCCGTGATTCAATACCACGAGCGAAAATCCATTTCTACGGAACGAACCTTTGACAAGGATACAACGGACATTAAAAAACTTAAGAGTATTATTATTGCAATGACCGAAAATCTAGCTTACCAATTACGAAGAGGCCATAAATTAACCGCCTGTGTTACCTTTAAAATTAGGTATTCGGATTTTCAAACCTATACACAACAACAGCGAATACCATATAGTTCTTTGGACAGCAGCATCTTGCCCGTAGTCTTAAACCTCTTTGAGAAACTGTATAATAGACGTCTGCTGGTACGCTTGATCGGGGTTAGGTTTAGTCATTTGGTAGAAGGAGGACATCAAATTAATCTGTTCGAAGACAATGAAAAGCAAATACGTCTAAGCTTGGCCATAGACAAAATGCGTGAACGGTACGGAGACCGTTCCGTTATTAGTGCCGCTGGTATGGAAGCTAAAAGTATTAGCCGATGGAACCCGTTTTCAGGAGAACCGCCTCCCCTTTTGCCCAACAGAAGAAGGTAATAGTGTATCCTGAAAAGAAAAAACCTTGCACAGAAGTAATCCGTACAAGGCCTTAAATTATATAAGCTGTTCTTTATTTTGCAAAATAGACATATAGTGCCACTACGATAAAGCAGATTGCAATACCCACCTGCTTCACATATTTGTAAGGCTCAATAGAGACTTGTTTGGTATACTCCAATTCAAATGGTTTTTCGTTAGGATATATTTTACCTATAACCAACATAATAGCCGCATTCAACACGAACAAAATAGCCATAACGTGAATAAAGTGTGGATAAGCTTCCGCTTTCACCAATGCCAATGCATCAACATCTGTTATACCGGCCGCAGCGGCCTCTTCCAACGCCCCATCAACAAACATGGGCTGTAAATAAAATTGACTGAAACAGTACAATACAACACCAGCAATAATACCGATTTTTGCCGCGATGGCAGGAACCCTTTTTGTAAGATACCCCACCACGATTATCGTAAATATTGGAATCGTATAAATACCGTTCAACTCTTGCAAGTAGGCAAAAAGACTGCCTGCATTAGATATTAACGGCGCAATAAGCATAGCGCCTACTGCCAAAACAACACCAAAAATCTTACCATATTTTACCACCGTTTGTTCCGTAGCTTCCGGATTAATATGCTGCTTGTACACATCAAGCCCAAAAAGGGTTACAGAGCTGTTCAACACACTGTTAAACGAACTCAAAATAGCCCCAAAAAGTACTGCTACGAAAAACCCTACCAGATACTTTGGCAATACTGCATTTACCAATGCCGGATACGCTTGATCTGGCATTTCCAGTCCACCTTGAAAATAATGGAAAGCAATAATACCGGGAAGCACCACGATTAACGGTCCTAAAATTTTAATAAAAGAAGCTAGCAATAACCCCTTTTGACCTTCGGCCAAGTTTTTCGCTCCTAAAGCTCTTTGAATAATTTGCTGGTTTGTACCCCAGTAGAACAAGTTAATAAGCATCATACCCGTAAACAGAGTTGAAAATGGCACACTGTTAGTTACTTCTCCTGTTGAATCAAACTTCTCAGGATTTGCTTGATAAAGGACATCCAAACCTTCAAATACACTTCCATCACCAATAGCCATCAGTCCAAAAACAGGGATTAGAAGTCCGCCGATCAAAAGTCCAACCGCATTAATCGTATCTGACACCGCTACAGCCTTTAGTCCTCCAAAAACGGCATAAATAGAACCAATAATACCAATACCCCATATACTTAAGTTCAGTGCCGTACCATCGGAGACACCCAACATCGTAGGTAAATCAAACATAGTACTGATCGCAAGCGCTCCAGAATATAGAATAGTTGGCAACAACACCACAACATACCCTGTAAGAAACAAGATAGACGTTAGTGTTTTTGTTGTTACATCATACCTATCTTTAAGGAATTGAGGAACCGTAGTTATACCCCCTTTTAAATACCTTGGCAATAAGAAAATGGCAGTAACCACCATAGCAATAGCCGCTAAAGTCTCCCAGGCCATAACCACAATTCCTTCGGTATAAGCTTGTCCGTTAAGACCAACAATTTGTTCGGTAGAGAGGTTGGTCAATAACAATGACCCCGCAATAACTCCAGCCGTTAAACTCCTTCCTCCTAAAAAGTAACCGTCCGAAGAATTTTCATCGGTTGTACGTGTTGCAAAATAAGATATTATGGCCACCAAAGCGGTAAAGCCTATAAAGGACAAAATTCCGATCATTATAAATTGGTTTGATATTTCGGTTAAATATATTGGATTATTTACGAAAAACTTAAAGATTAACGGACAATAAATACGAAATCACGTTTGACACAAAAAAAGGATGAAATTTCACGGGACTGTAATTTCCTATACCTCTGGGCATTGATTATCTTGCAGACGATTTTGACTATGAGAAAAGTACTATTTTCAATTTGGGTTGGGACGCTGTCCTTTTTAATGATTTCCTGCTCAGAAAAAAAGCAAGAACCCACTACTTTATTTCAAAAATTAGAAGCCGCTCACCAATAACAAATCACTATAAATCAACCGAATGCAAAGTTTCATTTAATTGAAATTTACTTACGAAAACGATAGAGTTCAATAATTTTCAAAAAAGCCTTAACCAACTATTGCAGAAGCACCCACAATTCATGATATTGCAGTAGATGATACCACACAATACTCCTTTTAGCATGAACGGCAAAACATTTTTTTTTGGATTTTTTTTGATATTTGCTTTTCTAATACATGTTTCATGTAATTCAGAAAAGGAGAAAAAAACTACCGAGACTCCAAAGAAAGAAACCTTATTTAGTCTAATCTCGGGAGAGGAAACAGGTATTGATTTTATCAACGCCGTAGAGAACCAGAAGAATTTTAACATTTTTAAATACCGTAATTTTTATAACGGAGGAGGCGTAGCTATCGGAGATATCAATAATGATGGATTGGCAGACATTTACCTTTCTGCCAATATGGGGCCTAACAAACTTTACCTGAACAAAGGCGATTTTAATTTTGAGGATATTTCTGAAAAAGCCGGTGTTACTGGCAACAAACCGTGGTCTACAGGAGTGGCCATGGCAGATATTAATGCAGACGGTTTACTTGACATTTACGTAAGTAATGCAGGGAACATGGAAGGCAACAACCATGATAACGACCTTTACATCAATAATGGAGACCTTACTTTTACGGAAAAAGCAAAAGAATTCAATCTTGCGGAAACTGGTTTCTCCACACATGCCTCTTTTTTTGATTATGACAAAGACGGAGACCTAGATGCCTACATCTTAAATAACAGCAACATACCCGTTAGCAGTTTGGGCTACGCAGAACAACGTAGTGTTCGGGCTCAAGACTGGGAGGGTGTTCCACACATTTTTAGAGGTGTTGGCGACATGCTTTTACGAAACGATAATGGAAAATTCACGGATGTAAGTGAAGATGCCGGCATTTATGGTAGCTTAATTGGATTTGGTCTTGGTGTTATGGTAAGTGATATTAACGGAGACCTTTGGCCGGACATCTATGTTTCTAACGATTTTTATGAGCGCGATTACCTTTACATCAATCAAAAGGATGGCACCTTTAAAGAAGAAATAAAAGAATGGACCTCTCACTTATCGCTGTCGGCAATGGGCATAGACATGGCCGATATCAACAATGATGGTAATGCGGACATTTTTATTACAGATATGCTTCCGGAAGGTGACCAGCGGGTTAAATCGGTTATGGAATTTGAAGGTTATAATGTCTTTAAACTAAAGCAGAGCAAAGATTTTTATCAGCAGTACATTCAAAATACACTACAACTGAACAATGGTAACGGTTCGTTTTCGGAAATAGCATATCATAGTGGTGTAGCAAAAACAGATTGGAGTTGGGCCGGATTATTATTTGACATGGACAATGATGGTCTACGAGACATATTTATTACCAATGGTGTAAACCATGACCTTACCGATCTTGATTTTATAGATTTCTTTGCCAATGAAATCATACAAAAAATGGCCCTTACCGGTAAAAAAGAATCTATAGATTCCATTATAAACAAAATGCCAGTTGCTCCACAGCACAACTATGCCTATCGCAATAATGGTGATATTACATTTAACGATGCAGGGGTAGAATGGGGATTTGAGCTACCTAGCTTATCCAACGGTGCGGCATATGGAGATTTAGATAACGACGGTGATCTTGACTTAGTCGTGAACAATGTAAACATGCAATCGTTCGTATATAAAAATAACACTAGTGAAACAACGGACAACCATTATATTAAGCTAAAATTTGAAGGTCAAGGCCAGAATCCGTTTGCAGTAGGTGCCAGTATTAAAATGTACTACGAAGACCAAATTGTCTTTCAGGAATTGATTCCCTCACGTGGTTTTCAATCTTCGGTAGATTATGTAATGGATATTGGTCTTGGGGAGACCACTACGGTTGATTCTCTTCGTGTTATTTGGCCCGATGATTATACGCAGAAGCTGGAAAACATTTCTGCTGATCAGCTTTTAACATTAAAACGATCGGATGCCACAGAAAAATATGTTCCACAAAAACCATCGAACAAAAAGACACTACTCACCGAAATAAACGAAACAAAGTTAGAATCACACGAAGAAGATTCGTATCAAGATTTTGATTATGAAGGACTTATTTCCAAACTTATATCTCAAGAAGGCCCTGCATTAGCAATAGGTGATGTAAATGACGATGGTAACGAAGATATCTTTATAGGAGGAGCCGAAGGCCAATCCGGTATAGTATACACCCATTCCGGAAACGGGAAACTCTCAAAAAAACCGCTGAACTTAGATATTGATTTTGACGATACAGCCGCTGCATTTTTTGATGCCGATGGAGATGGTGACCAAGATTTGGTCATAGGCACAGGTGGCAATCGTATTAACAAGGAAAATTCATATAAGCCTAGGTTATACCTGAATGACGGAAGAGGGAATTTCAGCAAAAGTACGGAGGACCTACCCTCGGCCTTTAAGAACATTTCGGTTATTTCGCCACAGGATTTTGATAATGATGGTGATATTGACCTTTTTGTTGGCTCCAGAAGTGTGGTGGGCACTTATGGTGTAGATCCGGACCATCTGTTTTTGGAGAACCAAGGTGAAGGAAAATTCATTGATGCCACCGAAAGGCTAGCATACGACCTTAAAGATGCCGGTATGGTTACGGATGCGGTTTGGGCAGATGTAGATGGTGACAATAAGAAAGATTTGCTAACCGTATCCGATTGGGGCAGACCTAACATTTATAAGAATTCCGGAAGAAGACTTAGTCGGCTTTCTACATCACTTGACAGCTTATACGGTTGGTGGAACACGGTAGAAGCCGTAGATCTTGACAAAGATGGCGACATGGACTTAATATTGGGTAACCAAGGTACAAACGTGCCCTATGAAGCCGATAAAGAGCACCCCATGAAACTATGGATTAACGACTATGACAACAATGGCACATTAGAACAGATTACTACTCGCGGTTTTGACGGAAAGGATTATCCCATCCACCAGAAAAAAGAATTGACCGGACAAATCGTATCCTTAAAAAAGCAAAGTTTAAAAGCTTCCGAATACGCCAAGAAAACCATAGGAGAACTTTTTCCAAAAGAAATTTTTGACCGTAGCATCGTTAAAGAAGCCAACACTATGGAATCCGTAATTGCAATTAACGAAGGCGGTGGCAAATTCACTATTAAAAAATTGCCATCGCGTGTTCAACTATCATGTGTCTGCGGTATTACTTGTGCCGATATTGATAAGGACGGAAATTTAGACCTTATCATGGCCGGGAACAACTTTGAGTTCAAGCCACAATATTCCCGTTTGGATGCCAGCTACGGTAATGTGCTTTTAGGTGATGGAAACCTGAACTTTAAATGGCAAGATTATAACACCAGCGGGTTTTTCCTCAAGGACGAGGTAAAACATCTGAAACAATTTAAAGACAAAAATGGAAAAACCTTTCTCATTGCTGCCATAAACGATAGTGCACCTAAAATTTATGCTTTAGACTAAATATCATTTTCAAATATTTCAAACAAGCTGGAAAACTGAGCTTAGTACGTTTTCAACCAACCTTATCTCAATTCTTTTCCAGGCACATTGATTAAAGCTGAAAATAATGTAATTTTAAGCGCTAAAATCGGGTTAGACCTTAGTCAAAAATCCGTAAGTGATTTGAATATCCTTAATCTAGGAACAGAAAAATACCTCTTGGTTACCTTAAATAACGACAGCCCCCAAATCTATAGGCTGAAAAGAAAACAAAAGACAAATGAATAAGATTTTTATCGTACTCCTTTCGCTTGTTTTTGCGATTTCGTGTAAAGCCCCGCAAAAAGAAGAATCTATTACTATTAGCCCAGAAGACCTTAACGCTTCAATAGACCAGGTAACGGAGATTATGATTCATGATATATTCTCGCCTCCTGTAGCCAGTAGAATTTTTGCCTATCCTAACGTTGCCGCTTATGAGATTATGGCTATGGCCAATGACGATTACAGACCGCTGGCAGGACAACTAAACGGACTCACATCTATTCCTGCACCAGATACTACCAAAGTCATCAACTATGACCTTTCCGCAATGGTGGCACATATGGAACTAAGCAAAAGGCTGATATTTTCAGAAGACCGGATGGAAGCTTTACGCGATAGTCTTTATACGATATGGCAAGGCAAGAACCCAGTTCTGTTCAATAGTTCCAAAGAGTATGGCCTACAGGTAGCGGACCATATAGCCCAATGGATGAGCAAAGACAATTATGCACAAACGCGAACCATGCCCAAATTTACGGTAGATGCAGACGATGAAACAAGATGGCAGCCTACTCCTCCTGCTTACATGGACGGTATTGAACCCCACTGGAATAAAATAAGACCATTTGCAATAGACTCAGCAGCACAATTCAAACCAATTCCTCCACCGGCATTTTCCCTTGAGGAAGATTCCCATTTTTATAAAGAGCTTAAAGAAGTATATGATATAAGTAATAAAATTACAGAAGAAGGTGACGCTTCCGAAGAAATTCAAATTGCTCAATTTTGGGATTGCAACCCTTATGTTTCGGTTACACGGGGTCACCTTATGTTCGCAACCAAGAAAATAACTCCGGGAGCACACTGGATGGGTATAGCAAAAATTGCAGCGCGCAAAACCAACAGTGACTTCCATCAAGCCTTATACGCGTATACCAAGGCCTCAGTAGCAATGGCAGATGCGTTTATAAGCTGTTGGGACGAAAAGTACAGAAGTAACCTTATTCGCCCTGAAACCCTGATAAACCAACATATAGATGACAGTTGGAAACCGGTACTACAGACCCCACCATTTCCCGAGTATACAAGTGGCCACAGCGTTGTTTCCGGAGCGGCTTCAGTAGCCCTAACGGATGTTTTTGGCGAAAATTTTGCTTTTGATGATGATACAGAAGTGCCTTATGGCCTTCCTGTTCGTAGTTTTACATCCTTTGAGCAAGCTGCCAATGAAGCTGCAATCAGTAGAATGTACGGAGGCATTCATTACCGAGCTGCGGTTGAAGTGGGCGTTAAACAAGGTAGGGACTTAGGCAAGTTCGTAGTTGAAAAACTCAAAATGAAAAATAGCAACGCAATGGCCCAAAACTGAGCCTAACTTTTTTATAATTAAACTCTGCTATTGAGAGCACAACTCCCTATAAATTTAAGGACATCCGCTTAATCATCCTGCACAAATAGCACGGAAACAAGTTAGAGTGGAAAGCTGAAATTTTCATGCCTATACAAGACCAAAAAGAGGAATAGAGTGTACCTTTGCTCCCTAAAAACACGTTGCAATGAAAGTAATGGCAAAACACTTTTCACTCCAAGTCATGGCTCTTTTTCTTTTTTACAGCTGTTCCAATCACGGTCAGTTAGCTTATGTAACAAAGTTACCAAGTAGTCTAAAAGAAAATTCCGGGATAGCTACGTACACAAATGATGCAGCATGGTTCATTGAGGACAGCGGCAATGATGATGTCATTACCAAAGTGGATTTCAAAGGAGAAATCCTAAAGGAGTTTAAGGTAAAAAATGCCAAAAACCATGATTGGGAAGACCTTACGGAAGACAAAAAAGGCAACTTATACATAGGTGACTTTGGCAATAACGCTAGTGACCGTAAAGATTTGGTAATCTATAAACTCCCCAACCCCGAATATGAAACCGGAGACCATATTACCGCGGAGCAAATAGCCTTTAAATACCCCGAGCAAAAACGTTTTCCTCCTAAAAAAAAAGAGCGTTATTATGATGCTGAAGCGTTCTTTCACTATAACAACTACCTTTATATTTTTACAAAAAATAGGGCTAATCCGTTTAGCGGAGAATCGCTAATATATAGAGTTCCCGATACCAAAGGAGATTATGATGCCGAATACTTGGGCAGGTTAAAAACATGTGATGACTGGGATACTTGTAAAGTTACTTCTGCCGATATTTCTCCCGATGGAAAAACTGTAGTTCTCTTGGGCTCAGGAAAGCTATGGACCTTATCTGAATTTGATTTGGAAAATTTACCCGAAAGCACCTTAAAAGAAACGGACCTCATGGTACGTACCCAACTAGAATCTGTGAGTTTTGTAGATAATACTACCCTTTTACTTTCTGATGAAGAGACAAAAAAAGAGGGCGGAAATCTATATAAGTATACTCTTAAATAAACGCCTGCCCCCTGCTATTCATTTTTACGCTAGAAACCAAAACCTACACCAAAGGAAAAGCGCAAGCCATCATCACTATTGAAAAGTGCCATGCGCGCTGTGACAATATCAGCTCCATTGAGAAAAAATCCGCCTCCGTATGAGGTATGCCATTCTTTGGAATTTTCCATGGGCAACCACACCCTTCCATAATCAAAGCCACCATAAAACCCCATGGCCAATGGCAGAAGTTGTGTCTTTATTTTCTTAAGACTATATCTGATATCCGTATTTTGATAGTACGATTTTTTACCGGTAAACCGTTGGTTTCTAAATCCCCTTAATCCATCAATACCCCCAATACTGGCGGCTTGATAAAATTCATAATCGTCGCCTATATTAAAATGTGCCTTCCATTTTGTAGCTAAAACCAATCTACCACTAGGTATTAACTTATAATCAAAAGCAAGACTGGGAATAACATAACCAAAAGCATTTCCGTTATCGGTACTTCTTTTATATCCTGCTGCAAGCGATGTAGACATTCCCATGGTTGGAAAAGCAGCATTATCCGTATTGGCATACGAATACTCCGCATCAACACCTACAAATTTATTTCCGGTCTCATCTCCTTTAGCCTGATAGTAAGTGTTGATAAATCTATCATCACTCTCTTCTACCTCTATGGATTCGTAAGATACACCAGTTTTAAACTTAGCCCCGTATTGACCTCGCCATACCAAGGCCGGAGCAAATTTAAGTGTCTGTAAACGCACTCGGTTATAATCCATTCCCAAATCGTCATCAAAATTCTCGGTACTATTACCAAAATCGAAAAAATTGATAGCAAAGTTCGGACTGGTAAAACGAGCTCCCAAGTGTAAATTCCAATTTTCAAAAACATGGGCAAACTCACCACTGTACCCTAGTTCAAAACCACTGGTCGCAAAGTAAAAGGAAGCATCTACCTTATGTTGTTGGGTAAAAGGGTTCTGCCTGAAACCGTTGTACGTATAGGTATCACTAATTCCTATTTTAACGCCATCATCAGGGTTATAACCAATAGTAGGTATAATTTGATTTACAGAATTCCTAATTTGCAGTGGCAGGTAGTTATTGGTGTTATAATCATCCGTAAGTTTTAATTTGGCGCCGCTCAATTCCTCTATGGTGTTTTTCTTTGTTTTATAATCGTAAACAGCTATGTTACCGCCTTGGCCTACCCTATAAATATCATTGTTCTGGCCACCCACCAGACGTATCTTAATAGCACTTCTTTCATCTCCGTTTACCTCAAATATATCATCATCATCCAGCCCATAAACCCAAACTTCTTTGGTGCTATTTTTATTGAAAACCTTGGAGAAAAACAACTTGTTCTTTTCACCTTTTATATTCCTATAGACCTTTACCTCTGTTTCTTTATCATTCAAGACGTTCACCTCAAACCAATCATCCTTATCGGTTCCTACCACTACCGCATATTTGTTAAGAACGCCATAATAGGTCTGCGCAGTTTCTTCAATTTTAGCGGATCGCGCCAATAAGATTCTTTTAATTTCTGCTACCGTTTCATCCCTCACCTCCTTAGGAAAGTGGGTAAACGCTTTATCAATGACTTCTTCGGTAAGGTTCTCCCGAATGAACTTAGCCTGTTCTTGCCATTGCTCTGGGGTCGTTTCGGTCAAAAGCGCCATATCCAAAACATAGGTTTTTGGCGAAGAGTTAAAACCTTTTACGTTTCTTATTTCTTCATTAAAACCTTCCATTAAATGTAAAGCCGGAATTATCCTTGTGGCCAGATTCATAAAAAAACCATCACCATGTTTAGAATACACCATATCACGGTCTCTAGGCACTGGTTTATAAAGAACCTTATCATTTTTCTTATCCTTAAATTCTGCCCAACGCCATTGATCTACATGACGGTCCCAATCGCCCATAACCATATCAAAAAGTCGCGCTCTTAAATACATTTCAGAGTCTACGGCATATTTCTCATCGTCCCGTAAATCTTCCAGCATGCTATTCGTACTTTTTAGTTCATTGGCGTACCCAAAGCTTTTTAGATTTCCATGACCGTCACCGGCATGTTCCTCTATCATATATAGCTCATTTCCAAAGGATTCATTAAAATCCTTAAGAGCTGGTTGCTTTGGCACATAATAAAGTACCGGATTTGTATGGTATAGTCCCACGGCATCGGATAGCTCTGCCGTAGTAAAAGGCCCATAAGGGTGAGATCCTGTGTAAAAGTCAAGAAGGAAATTTTCTGTATAGGTATTTTCAAAATCACCCATTACGTATTGCTCCTGAAAGGCCATGGCCTGCAAATACAGTTCCGCATCCTTACGAAGGGCCCGCATTACAAATTCCTTACCATCCTTATCCCTTAGCCGCAATGATTTTGATTGATGTCCTCCTCCTTTATGAACGGGAACAAGACCTCCCATAAGAGTATCCAAATTTACCGTTGGGGCTTCAACCTTTGTGGCATAGTATTTACGGTACCGGTCTCCCCATAGAAACTTGAAGAAACCACTTCTATCTATTTCATCCTCGGAATAAACCGAAGCTTTTACCGTAGCCGGAAATTTCTCATCATACTTGCCTTGAAACAACTTTCGGTCCGGTGGTAATACTTGTGAAGTGAATAAAAATTCCTCGTCCTTATTACCATCTACTCCAAAGTATCTAACTTGAGAAGAACCGTCCGTATAAACCTCCAAGGTAGTATAACCCCTTTGCCCTGTGGATAATTTGCTCCCGTTCAAGAGACGTGTAGTTCCCGTTTTGGCCCCGGAACCACTCACTATTTGAGGGGTATTCTCCTCCACAATAAATTGCAACGTATGTTCGTGTCCCGAAGCCAAAATAACTTTTTCCGAATATTGGGCCAAGGTCAACAACCGCTTCCTGAGTTCTGTATACCGTTTGTTACTCATATCTTCTATAGATGCCCCTGTAGTTCTTCTTAAAAGATTTACAAAACTTCCTAGAATAGGCAAAGGACCAACTTTTCCTTTAGGATACAAATGTGCCTTTGTGGAATATTGACCTCCGTGCGGACCGTAGCTAAACATAGGATGGTGCATAGCGATTATAGTGGTGTTCTGCCGGTTGTCTTTAATTTCGTCTTCGAGTTCCAACCAAAACGCATCTCGTGTTTTAATATCGCATTTATCATTAATATCAGGGCGCTTGTCCCAATTGGTCAAGTACCACTCCGTATCTATTGCAATTACGGTAATGTTATCCGTTACCTCTATGGTTTCTATAGGACAACCATCTTCGGGAAAAAAAACATCTTTACTGTCTAGCTGTTCCTGAATGTAATCTTGTTCTCGTTCCAAACCTACCAAACCTTCCGTATACCAATCATGGTTGCCCGGTATAAAAATAGGGGCTCCCTTAAAATTATCCAGAGTCTTTAATTGCGCATCCAAATCGTTCTTGGCCTTAATGTACGCTGCGGTAGAGTCTTTAGGGTCCGGAAGCCCTGCAGGGTAAATATTATCCCCTAAAAATAGTGCTGTACTATTTTCGTTCGCCTTATCTAACTTGCTCTTGAAAATTTTAAGCGCATCGTTCATACCGTTCATAGGAGATAGGCCGGCGTCTCCAATGAGGTAAAACGTATGGGCTACTGTTTTGGTGGTAGAAACATCCTCTTTACCTTCCTCATTAGCGTATTTGGTCTTGGAGGTCGCACATCCCACGAACAATACCACCAATGCTATTAAAGCAAAATGTTTGCCCAATAGAATACTATTCATTCTCAATATTTTGTAATTTGGAACCATAAATATTTTTTTATGCCGGATTTACTATCAAAAACCGAAGAATTTGCAATCAACCTATTAGTCAAAGATTTAGATACCAACTATTTGTATCATAATCTTAGGCATACTCAACGAGTTGTCAAAAGTACTAAAGAATTGCTTGATTTCTATAACTTAAACACTGTTGATAGTGACGCAATAACACTAGCCGCATGGCTTCATGACACAGGCTACACCCGTGGTGTTGAAAATCACGAAGAAAGCAGCTGCGAAATAGCTAAAGAATTTCTTGCAAGCCAAGATTGTAGTGCACAAACCATTGAAACGGTCTGCAATCTTATTATGGCTACAAAAAGAGGCTATGAGCCGCAAAACCTAATGGAAGAAATCATTAGGGACGCAGATGCATCCCATCTGGCGCAATCCAGCTATGGGGAAACCTGCGAAATGCTGCGGCAAGAATTACAATTATTGGGTCTTGCAGAGCATTCACCAAAGGAATGGCGTAGAGCCAATATTAAGATGTTCCAGACAGAGCATCGTTTTTATACGGACTACGCACTTAAGAATTGGCAAGAAGGCAAGGACGATAACCTTAGAAAATTAGTAAAGCGCGATAAGAAACAAAAAAAGACCCTAAAGAAAGAGGAACTTAAAGTTAAACTAAAGAACCAAAGTCCGGAAAGGGGCATACAGACCATGTTTCGTGTTACTATGCGCAACCACCTAAAGTTGAGTGATATTGCGGATACAAAGGCGAACATTTTGTTATCCGTAAATGCAATTATTATCTCATTAATGCTTTCCAATCTTATACCAAAATTAGACAACCCCTCTAACGATTATTTGGTTATTCCGGCAGGTATTTTTGTGCTATTCAGTGTTATTTCCATGATTATGTCCGTTATGGCAACGCGGCCCAATGTTACTAGTGGTGAGTTTTCCAAAGAAGATGTACAGCAGAAGAAAGTGAATTTATTGTTCTTTGGAAATTTTCATAAAATGAAACTTGAGGATTATGAATGGGCTATACAGGAGTTGATTAAAGACCAAAAATATGTTTACGACTCCCTAACCAAAGATCTTTACTTTTTGGGAGTTGTATTGGATAGAAAGTACAAACTATTACGTTGGACCTATACCATCTTTATGATAGGAATGACCCTATCCGTAATCGCATTTTTTGTAGCGTTGAAATTCTACGGTCCCGAAAGAATAATTGAGTTACCTACCTAAGCCTTTAATTCGTTCATAAGGTCTTCATAGGTATACGTCTTTTCCTCATTGTTTTGCTTGGTCTTGTAGAGAATGTCTGCCCTAATGGCTTTCAATCCGCTAACACCTTGTAGACCTTCTAGCTCAACAATCTCTACCTTTCCGGTAAAATACCCTTTGGAGCGGAGAAATGTGATGTATCTTAGATACTCTAGCTCATCTTTTTTCTGCGAATAGACAATGACCATTTTTCCCGCTTGGGTCAAACGTTCATTGGTTCCTTTTATATAGGATTTATCTATACGCTTTTTGATAATCTCGTAACGCGCGTTATAGGTACCATCTACATCAAAACGTTTCTCATCCATTCTAAAACGTATAGAAAGTGAGGTACTGTACACCAATATAAGCGATGCCACGTCTAAGGGCACCGGAAGTTTAGGCTTTAGGGCATAATGCGCATTCTCCATTTCGCACATGACCTGTAACTGCCATAAACGAAGGTTATTGAGATAAAGCATATCAAAATCGCGATCACCTACGATTTCTTCGCCTATATACATGTTATGCTCAACACCATCTGTTTTATATCTTTCAAAATAGTGAGGAAACATGGCTTGGGCATTCTTCTGCTTTTTATCCATTAACCCCGCCAGCTTCATATTGATCTGTGTAACGCTCTCATCATAGTTACGTCTGTGATCGTAGTAAGACTCCGTACCCATATCAACCGACGATTCATAGAAAAGAATCAGGTTCTTCAAGTTCTCATCAGTTTTTTTTAAATGAGAGAAAACAGGATTTATTTCTTCGGTTACAAAATTAAAGATGGCCTGTTCACTATTGGTGTGGAGGCTATCCTTAATACTGTCCGTATGATTATTTACCCTAAACATCAACTCCTCATAAATAGGCAGCTTTGTTTTCTGCCAAGCCTCTTCAAGGACCTTACCAATAGTAGACAACTGAATCATAAGGTCCCGTTGTATAGCTATGTTTCTAGCTTGGGAAGAATTTTTTATATCTACCTGCCCATACAAAGGATATACATCCTTAAAAACAATTTCTCTAAACGTTGGATTTCTTCCTTCGGTAGAATCTTTTACAAAGCGTTTAGCTTCTTCCTCAAAACGCCAGTATACGGAATCGTGTACCGATGTACATTCATTTTGGATCACGGCATCAATCAGGTTGCTCTCCTCAATTTTAGAACGCAATACCGCAGATACGATAAAAGGCATTATATCCTCTAACTTATTAGCATTAACACTGTTAAGGGCATTAACTTCATAAGCTACAAGTTCCAAAATTCCTAAAAGGTTTCCATTTTGCCCAATAGGTGCCAAAATAGCACTTTTGATACCTTGTTCCTTTAATCCCTTAAAAAGAGACATTTCGTCAGCAGTTTCATAATACCTATCTACGTCCGAAATGGCAAAATAACTATTCTCCTCCAGCAATTTATGATAAGACTTTTGGCACAAGGTACTGGCACAGGCTACTGAATCCCTTTCCCTTAAGAGGAAACTTTCCATACCACTGGCATACACCCTCTCAAAACGATTGTCTTTGGCATTGTACTCTACAAAACCAGCTTTCATGTTGGGCGTATTGAAGAAAGACCTAAAGGTTTCCTGCAGATTATCCATGAAATTCTTGCTGTTTCGCTTGTCATTAGCAATCAGGCTAGATTTTATTTCAGAGATAGAATGCTCCGCCGTAACATCAAACATATTGGAGATAACAAAACCTTTTGAAACAAAACTATGTGGTGGTATTTTCTCTTTCCACAAGTCTATATTATCAAAATTGTCCAACAACTCATCCACATCTTTCTGAGTGAGCTCCTTTGCCTTGTCCGTTGGCAAAATCTCCATAAAATCTGCATTGTACAGAATTCTATAGTGACGCATTACACCGTTTTTATCCGGTATATCGTAAAAAAACGGTCTTTTAAAATCAAAATTGAACCCGTAATGAAAATTAAGGATTACGGTACATGCCACAATATACATTTGGTGTTCGGGCAAATTCCGCATTTGAGGCAAGAAGTCATCACCTCCGGCATCTTTTAATATTTTCTTAAACCGCTTAGAGGAATTAAAAATGATATTGTCATAGGGCAAAGAAGCCGCCTTTATTTCGTTGTTGGTAAGAACTTCAGAAAAGATATCCTGTAAAATTATATTAATGACATCCTTGTGTTTTTCAAGCAAAGTAACGTCATTAAACCCTGCCCGTAATTCCGGGTAGGGTTTGGCCGCATCTATAATGCGCTGTGCCATTTTCGCAGCCGTAATGTTATCGCTTTTGGCCATAACATCATACTGCCGCAAAAGCTTATCAAAGCTAATGAGCTGTATAATTGGCAAATCTATTTTACTATCTTCGTTCATCACGGTTCTTATAAGTCGCAAATACCTCCTTAAAGTTACAAAAGAAAATAATGTTTTGTTAAAACAAACTTTATGCCTTTCGTCGCTTTTTTTAGATATTTATGCAAATTTACAATATGTCGTCCAATACCCGGTTATCCAGAGCATACCAAAATGCCAAAATGGTACCTTTTGACGATGAATCGAAGTTTATCCTCTTTAGCGACTGCCACAGAGGTGACAATAGTTTTGCAGACGACTTTGCCAACAACCGAAACATTTACTTTCACGCACTAAATTTCTATTTTAAGGAAGGTTTTGATTATTGTGAAATAGGTGATGGTGACGAGCTCTGGGAGAACCGTTTTTTTGAATCTATATTTGAGGCCCATAAGAATGTATACGGACTATTGAGAAAATTTCATTTAGGCCGTAGACTACACATGATTTGGGGAAACCATGACATGGTCTACAAAGACCCACATTATGTCAAAACACATTTAAGCAGTTATTTTGAACCCATAGACGGGGAATCCAAAGAGCTTTTTGAGGGCATTACATACCACGAAGGCATTATACTCCAGCACAAGGACACCCAACAAGAAATCTTTTTGACCCATGGTCACCAAGCGGATTGGTGGAACTATACTTTTTGGAGATGGAGCCGTTTTTTGGTGCGCGTTCTTTGGAAACCGCTACAGGTTTGGGGTATTGCAGACCCCACAAGCCCGGCCAAAAATTACAAGGAGCTCATTAAAATAGAGCGCCGTATTAAAAGGTGGATTTTAAAAAATAACTTGTTGATTACTATTGTTGGGCACACCCATAGACCACGCTTTCCGGAGCCTGGTGATATTCCGTTTTTTAATGATGGTAGTTGCGTTCACCCACGCAGTATTACGGGTATTGAAATAGAAAACGGCAGCATTTCACTGATCAAATGGCAGATATCAACCACAGATGATGGTACACTCCGTGTTGTACGGGTCTTATTGGAGGGGCCACAAAAGTTGACGGACTACCAGAAAGCAAAAGGTTAGAAGAATACGTATCTTTACCGCTACCATTAACTAATATTAAATTACATGTTTAAAAGAACACTATCCATTGCCCTTATTGCATTAGTACTTACTTCTTGCTGGAAAGATAAAAGCCCAGAAGACCTTATTCGTCTAAAAGATAAATTCAAGTCTCAGGTAAATGCTTTTGAGAACAAGAAAGAAACGGCCAACAAGAACGTGAACAAAGGCCTAGAATCGCTCAATGCATTAAAGAGTGCACTGGAAGACACAAAGAACGAAGACAAGGAATTTGCAAAGGTATATGGCGATTGGGAAAAGGTAGACCGCCGCGTACAAAACCTTAACAAAGAATACGAAGATTTAAAAGAGAAGGCCTCTAATCTTTTTGCTGCAATGGAAAAACAGACCAACAGCCTAAGTGATGAGACCAGCAAAAAAACGCTTTTAGGAGCCATTAAAAAAGCAAAGACCAAATACAACGGTACTTTGGCCAATACTTCAAAAGCTATTGACAAACTAAAACTTTTACATGGCGATGCCGTAGAGGTCGTAAAAGCTCTAGAAGTGGCTGCCGCCCTAAATTCCTTTGACAATATAAACGACCAGATGAAAAGTATAGAGGGCCGTGTAGATGGTATTATGCAAGAACTGAACGTAGCCGTTGTGGAAAGCAAAAAACTGTACGAAAAGAAGATTACCGAATTAGGAGAATAAGTCCCTAGCGTGAATTGCTCTTTTTTGACGGAAAGCTTCAAAGCGCCCCATTATATTGAAAACTGTGCAGAAAACTAAATTTCATTATTTTAGCGCTAGCCCCAATAAAAAGCAGTAGTATGAAACGGTCCCCTCTTCTTCTTTTAACTCTTTTTTTGTGGATGCTGGGCACATCTGTTTTTGCCCAGCACATAAAATTCAAGACCCTTAGTACTAACGACGGACTCTCTAACAACTCCATTACAGATATTGTTAGTGACCATGATGGGTTATTGTGGATTGCGACTTGGGACGGTCTTAATAGTTATAACGGTAATACGTTTACGGTTTACAAACACGACTTAAAAATCCCCAAGTCAATAGCCGGAAACAATATAGAAAGGTTAAAAAAAGACCGCGAGGGCCATATTTGGATACTCACCAAAGAGAAAAAGCTAAGTAGGTACATTGGTGACGGACAGTTTCAAAATTTTGTTTTTGATGATGCACCCAAATACGTAACGCTTACTAAAAATGGCAATATTGGAATAAAAACCAGTAAGTCCAGCTATACATTTACGGAAGGAAAATTTGTTAAATCCGAATTTGTTGAGGGGAAGCTAGAAGACAAAGGCACACTTAAGGGCATCTTGCTCAGCAAATATCCAAATTCAATTATAAACGATGTTCTTAAAGACCGATCCGGAAATATCTGGTACGCCACAAGAAAAAACGGCGTTTATATTATTCCAAACAATGCAAGTAATAGAGATAACGAGCAAATAGACCATTATTTCCATGACCTTTATGACCCTTATAGCTTTAAAAGTAATGAGGTAGAGAAAATATATGAAGATGGTTTTGGCAACATTTGGTTAGGGCATAAAGATGGCGGACTAAGCATGGCCTATACAGGCTCCGAACAGATTACGACCATAACGCCCCATCCCTACGAATTCCCGCACCTACCTAACGAAACTATACGTGCCATTACAACAGATTTTAATAGTCGTATTTGGTTGGGGTACTATACAAAAGGCGTATTCTATTATGATCAAACAAAAGAATGTTTTGTAAAGTTCAAGATCAAAGAGGTGGCAAAAAATTCGGATTGGGAACGCATCCGTTCACTGTACACTGATAAATCGGGAGAAATCTGGATTGGCACCTATGCCGGCATTATCCGGATAAAAAACGGAAACTATTCACTTTACCAATCAAAAGATATCCCGGAGCTACCCAATGACAGGAACTACTCCTTTCAAGAAGACAATGCCAACAATATATGGGTAGCCTGCTGGGGCGGAGCGGCCAAATTCAACTTAAAAACAAATCAGTTTGAATCGTTTAAAGGACAAGAAGCCCTAAGTTCTTACCATATTAGAAATATAGCATACGCAGATAACGAACTTCTGATAAGTACCGAGAACGAAGGTCTACTTCTATTGGACATCCCTTCAGGAACATTAAAAGACATTACGATTAATGACGGTATTTTGGGCAATAGCGTCTATTCCTCTTTTAAGGACAAGCAGTCCGGATATTACTGGATTGCCAGTTTAGGTGGCATAAGTATATATGACAAGAAAGACCGCCTAATTCATAATATTACCGAAAAAGAAGGCTTGCCAAGTCACATGGTTTATGGTATGCTTTTAGATAGCGACAAAATCTGGATAAGCACCACCAAAGGGATAGCTGCCGTTGACCGAAATGACTTTTCTGTAACGTCTTTAAATATGGACGAAGGCTGGCAAGGTAGAGAATTCTCCGAAGGCGCCTATTACCAAGATCGAAAAGGCTCTATATTCTTTGCCGGAATAAATGGCCTAAACCACTTTTCTCCCACAACTATCAATATTACCAAAGAGCTCCCTAAGCTTAAAGTGCATATTGACAATAGCAATGATTTTTCCCAAGGCATAACAAAAAACTATACCGAAAATTCTATAGAAGTATCCATAGAGCCCATTGTTTTTACTAAAGACCCCAATAACCAAATACTTTACAAATTGGTGGGATATGACAGTGAGTTTAAATCCTTCTTAGACTCCCCTATTCACTACACGGATTTGCCCGATGGAGAATACATTTTTGAAGTAAAAAATTCTTTGTCCCAAGACCTTGCTTTTAAAAGTATACCTATAGTAATCCAAAAACCGTTTTACAAAACTCCTTGGTTCTACATTTTGCTGTTGGCCACCACTCTTTTAGCATTTACGGGTTGGGTATTGGTACGAAACCGAAACATTGCAAAAAACCAGAAAAAACTAGAGCTTAAAATTGAAGAACGAACGCAAACCATAAACCGCCAAAAGGAACGATTAGTTAAAGTAAACGAAACCTTAGATGAGAAGAACAAGGAAATAAACCGCCAAAGAGAGGAGCTTTTAAATTCCTATCACCAACTTAAAAATGAAGATTTTGAAATTGAAAAATTTAAGACCTTCGTCCTGTCCGAATTTAAGGAACCGGTTTCCAAGATTATAGAGAACTCAAAACAACTTGAGCAAAATGAAGGCGTAAAACAGAATATAAACAACGAATCCAACAGGTTGATTACATTGCTTTCGGAATGGGATTACCTTACCAATATGAAAGATATTGGAGACCTTAAAAAATCGGCAACCAAAATAAAGCAATCCATAAAAATCTTAGTTGACGGACTTTCGGCGCACGCCAAAAAATCAAAAATAAACTTAGATTACTCCCTAAATATAGAAGACCAATGGGTTGAGTTGGACTCTCTACGCTTTAAGCTATTTTTTAAATATCTTTTTAATGACATCTTAAAATACATTTCCAAGAACAGCTTTTTAAAAGTAATTGTACGAACGGTAGATACGTCATTAGAACTTGTTATTGAATCAAATAGTAAAGTCCTTATTGATAATTTTTTCAGCATACAGCATTATAGTCCTTACTATAGAGCTGCTAACACCCTATTAACGGCCATGGAAGGGACTCTGAACGTAAAAAACGAAGAAAACCTGACCATTTCTGCACTGTTGCCTATAAAAGTAGTGGACACCAATCAAAAAACGGAAGAGGTATTATGGAAACACTTAGACCTGAACCAAAAACTACCATCTGACAAAAACAATATCCTTATATTCTGTAATGACAACGATTACCTACCTGCCTTTCAGTTGTTTGACGACCCTGAAAACAATTTAGTATTTGAACGTACCTCAGCAGCAATTTCCTCCGCTATTAAGCATGTGAACATTTACTGCTTGGTGTTGTACAACATTACCATTGACGAGCAGTTGGTGCAACTGTTTCATCTTACCAAGAACAATGGAAAACAAATGGCGCTTCCTACCCTTTACATATCCGAAGATATTGACCACGCCCTACGAATACAGACCACTGAGCTTGGTGTAGATGCCTTTATACAATTGCCTGTTAGCAAATCTTTTATTCAAAGTAAGCTCACAAAACTATTATCCGTTAGAAAAGAATTTGCCAATCACAATGCCAAACACTTGTTTTTAGAAACACCTTTTACAGAAGACCAAACTTTATCCGTTAATGAAAAATTAGTAAAAAAGGCACTGAAGCTTATAAATGAAAACCTTCACGACCCATCTTTCAACGTTCAGAAGTTGAAAGAAATGCTTTTTGTATCCAAAATAAAATGTTACCGCGCCTTTAAAGAAGTACTGCAACAATCCCCTTCCGACGTAATTATAAAACTCAGATTGCAAAAAGCGGAATATCTCCTCCAAAACCGCTCATTGAACATTTCTGAAATAAGTACGGAGTGCGGTTTTAACGACCCAAAGTATTTTAGCCGTCTATTTAAGAAGAATTTTGACTATAGTCCAAAAGGGTATAGGGCAAAAATGGCTCAACCTTAGTGTTAACCGCATATTATCACAAGGTTACGTTAGGATTACTGTAACCAAAGTGCACCAAAAAGAAACCATACAACCCCATTTTTGAGTCATAAGTACACCTTTATGATTCTTTTTTCATCTGGTAAAGAAACGTCTCCACCTACTTTTGGTAGATAACCAATTTTAAAATTCTACCTAAATGAAAAAAGTGTACTTATCTCTGCTAATAACATTAGGATGTCTTTCCTTTTCTTATTCGCAGGTAACAGTAAAGGGAACGGTAGTTTCCGAAACGGACGGAATGCCCATTCCTTCCGCATCAATTATTGTAAAAGGAAATGTCCAAGTGGGTACTTCTACTGATTTTGATGGCAATTTTACATTGAACCTTTCCGAAGAAAACGGAACGTTAGTAATCTCCTCTTTGGGTTTTGCCACTCAAGAAATACCATATTCCGGAGGTGAAACCTTAAACATCGCTATGACCGAAGAGGCCAGTTTTTTAGATGAAGTAGTACTTATAGGCTACGGCTCATCCAGAAAAGGCGATTTAACCACGGCCATTGCCACAGTAAACAACGTGGAGACCATTGCTTCCCGGCCCGTATCCAACGTTACAGAGTTTTTACAGGGTAATGTTGCCGGTGTAACCGTATTGTCTCAAGGAGGAGATCCTACCGCTAGTGGCAACGTTGTTATTAGGGGACTGGGAACTTTCGCCGATGAAAGTCCGCTTACCGTAGTTGATGGTGTTCCTTACTATGGGCCCGCTATAAACCCTAACGATATAGCATCCGTTTCCGTTCTTAAAGATGCAGCCTCGGCTGCTATTTATGGAGCTCAAGCCGCATCCGGTGTTATCGTTATTCAAACTAAAAAAGGAAAGTCCGGCAAACCTCGTGTAACCGTAGATTATTACGGTGGTATACAAGAAGCTACAAACTTACCTACTCCATTAACGGCGCAACAGCAATCTCAGGTTTACAATACCGCAGCGGACAACGCCGGAACCCCAAGACAATCTGCTCACGACCCAGAACAAAACCCTTATGGGCAAGTAAACCGTACCAATTGGGTAGACGCTATTTTTAGACCTGCGGGCATCAACAATGCAAATGTTAACATAAGTGGCGCAGGCGATAGCATGAACTACCTAACTTCATTTGGTTACACCAAAAGAGATGGCCTTTTAGAAGGAACAAGTTCAGAGCGCTATAACTTTAGAGTGAAGTCAGATTTTGACCTTTCCGATAAAATCAAAATAGGCGAAAACGTATATTTCTCAAAAACCGAAGCCGTAGGAACCAATACGGACAACCCGTATTCAGGAACCATAATAAACGCCATTTACATGCCTTCTGCCTCTCCTACCCGTTATGAAGATGGTAGTTTTGCAGGTGTTGCCCCAGAGAACCTTTCCCAATTTGCAGGGGCGTACGGAGATGTGTATAACCCTTTGGCCTTGTTATTAAGACCAACTACTACAGCTCCTACCAACTTTTTAAATGCCAATGTCTTTTTACAATATGATATTGTAGACGGTCTAACTTTTAAGACTACTTACTCCTATAGTTACACAGATTCCGAATACAAAAGATTTCAGCCTAAAGTACCGGAACTAGGCCGCTCCAACCCTAACAACTATCTTGAGCAAAGTAACGCTACAACCAACCGTTGGGTATGGGACAACCAGTTAAGCTATAAGAAATCATTTGGCAATCACAATCTTGATGTTACCGCTATCTATTCCTCACAGCATACCGACTTTGAAAAACTTACCAGCAAGGGAGAAGGATTTAGCAACGAACAAGCGTTCAACCAATACTTATCCAACGCTTCCATTATACGAAACCCCTCAAGTCAGGTTTATGAAGATGCACTAACGTCTGCCATTGGTAGGGTTATGTACAATTACAAAAACCGGTACTTTATTTCAGGAAGTATCAGAAGGGACCAAACGTCTCGTTTAGCCGCAAACAACCAAGCGGACAACTTTCCATCTGCCACCGTAGGCTGGAGATTATCGGATGAGTCATTCTTTAATGTTGAAGCTATTAACGATTTAAAATTTAGGGCTTCATGGGGACAAATAGGAAATATTAATTCTGTAGGCTACTACTCTTTTGATGTTCCGTTGAATACAACCGTAGTAACCATTGGCGAGGATGCCTCTTTTGATGACAAAGGTGCATTTGTGGGCAAACAATCTAACCCTGATTTAAATTGGGAAGTATCGGAATCCGTTAACTTTGGTCTGGACGCCGCACTTTTCAACAACACGTTAAGCCTTACTTTTGATTATTTTGAAAAAAGCACCAAAGGAATGATTCTTCCTGGTCTTGAAGACCTTAACCAAGGTACGAGCGCTGCAGATGTTAACGGAGGAGAAGTTAAAAACAATGGTTTTGAAATATCCGCAAGTTACTCTAACAAAATAGGAGAGCTAGATTTCACGGTTAATGCCAATACCAGTGTGCTGGACAATGAGTTGGTAAACCTAGACGGTTATAATAAAAGTGGTATAGATTTTATTGCCCATACGGACAATGTTAGAGGGGTTCTTAGACCTTATCGTTCAGAAGTAGGTAGAGCTTTATACTCTGTTTATGTAGTACCTCAACTGGGAGTTTTCCAAAATCAGGCAGAAATTGATGCCCATGTAAAAGATGGCAATTTAATTCAGCCTAACGCGCAGCCTGGGGATTTTAAATTTGCGGATAGCAATGATGATGGAAAAATAGACGATAATGATAAGGTTTTCTATGACAGTTACCAGCCAGATTTTACCTATAACTTTGGCTTGAACCTAAATTTCAGGAATTTTGACCTAGGCATGTTGTTCCAAGGGGTTTCTGGTGTTGAAGTGTTTAACGGCTACAAATTTTCCACCTATAACGCATCACTTACCGGATATAACTTAGACAACAAGGTACTAGACGCATGGTCATCTTCAAATACCGGAGCAACAACTCCAAGATTATCTACAAAAGATGACAACCAGAACTTTGGACTAGCTTCTAGCTGGTACCTTGAAGACGCATCGTACTTAAGAATGAAAAACGTAACCCTTGGGTACACTATCAATGACCGCATTATGAATTCCGTATTGCCTGGTTCATCATTACGTTTTTACATTTCTGCGGAAAACTTATTCACGATTACGGATTACACAGGAATTGACCCTGAGGTTGGTGGCAAAGGATTGGATATTGCCAGATACCCTCTTTCCCGAACAATTACAGCAGGATTGTCTTTATCGCTTTAACAACAAAACATTTAGAAAAATGAAATTCAATAGAATAAAAATAATGAGCTTGGCAATAGGCTTTGCCGGACTTAACCTAATTACGTGTTCGGACGATTTTACCGAAGTTGACCCTTTGGGAAGTACCTCGTATGCCAATTTTTGGGCCACTGAACAAGATGCTGCGGAAGCGGTTAACAGTATGTACGAATTCATGACGGACCAAGAAATGTTCTCAAGAGGATTCTTCTGGTACATTAATGCTTCGGACGATATGATTACCGGTCGTATTAAAGCTTCCGCCGATAATATCAAGGATTTTAACATCACCGGTGGTGAAGGAGGTTACACCTCTACCTGTTACCCCAAAAGCTACAAGGTAATCCGCCGCGCCAATGATATTATCTTGAACATCCCCAATATGGACATCAGCGAAACGCTAAAAAACCAATATTTGGGAGAAGCCTATTTTATGCGCGCTTTTAGCTATTTCTGGGTAGCCCACACCTATGGAGACAACGGCAATAATGGTGGAGTTCCTATTGTTACAGAAGAAAACATGAACGATGAACCCGGTAGTTATTCCAGACCGGCAAGTGTGGTTGAAAATTACAAACAGATAGAGGCAGATCTAATGAAAGCTTCAGAACTGTTACCCTTGTTCACAGACTATTCATCCGAGAATTATGGCCGCCCGCATAAAGATGCCGCATTGGCGTATATGGCCAAAACCAATCTTTATTGGGCACAATATGACGCCGCTAGATATGCTGAAGTTGTAAAATATGCAGATGCCGTTACCAATAGTGGTTCGGGAAGGGCATTGATCAATACGGGCAATCCATCTCAAGATTTCCGTGAACTGCACAGCAACCTGAACAATTGGACCAGCGAGTACATTTGGTCCGTTAACTCCGGAGTGGATAAAGGTAGTATCCTAACAGGTGTTATGCTTGAAAACAAAGGCTGGGGTAAATACAATGGCTGGGGCTATTACACTCCTTCCGAAGGACTTTATAACGAGTTTGAAGATGGCGATGCCAGAAAAGCGGTTACCGTTCTAAATTTTGGTGATGAATTTACTTTTTTCGGTGAAACCAGAAGGTACCAATCAGAAAACTCCTTATCCGGTTTTCAGTTCAATAAGTACATGTACGAATTCCAGTTTGAAAATCCCATAGGTACATATTTGAACAGCAATGGAGATGACCCTTCAACAATTTATAATGTTCCTTTAATGCGCTACGCGGAAGTGTTGCTTATGAAGGCCGAAGCACTTATCATGGATGGTAAAAATGGAGATGCCCCATTGAATATGGTTCGGGAAAGAGCAGGTCTTCCAGCCATTACAAACGCTACCATAGAAGATTTAAAACACGAAAGAAGGGTTGAACTTGCCGGTGAATTTGCTAACAGGCATTTTGACTTAGTTCGTTGGGGCGATGCCGCAGAAGTATATGCGCAACCCATCTACGGCCGTATTTACACAGACCGTTCCAATCCAGACTCACCATATACCTCAGAAATTGTATGGCCTGCAAGAAATTTTGATGCTTCCTACATGAATGTTTGGCCCATACCTAGTACCGTAATTGAATCATCCGGAATCCCCCAAAACAAAGGATGGTAGTAGTTAGTTCGTTAGTTTAGTTTTTTTTACGAAAGAGTGTCTCTTAACGGGGCACTCTTTTCTTAATTTTAAAGTATGTACAGATTTAAAACAAAGTATTCTCTCCTATTGGCGCTTTTTTGCATTACCTTTCTTAATGCACAACACAGCAGAAAAATCCTAATTCATTCGCACAACGACTATCTACAGAACGTACCGTTTTGGAAAGCATATTCAAACGGTCTTGATATTCTTGAGGCTGATATTTTCCTGAAAAATGGACAACTGAACGTAACCCATACCGAAGCAGAAATTACAAAGGGCAAAACCTTACGGACGCTTTATCTTGACCCTTTAAAATACGCCATTGAGAACAATATTGGCAACCCCACCAACCTTACTTTAATGTTGGATATTAAATCCGATGCCGAGCCTACTTTAAAAAAGATACTGGCCGAACTTAAAAAATATCCCGAAATCATATCAAGACCTGATATAAAGATTGTGATTTCTGGTCATAGGCCCAATCCCAACACCTATGACTCCTACCCCAACTATGTGTATTTTGACCATCAAAAGTTAGAAAGCGACCTTGATACCAGTGATTGGAAAAAAGTAGCTTTTATAAGTGTTGATTTCAAAAATTACTCGGAATGGAACGGCAAGGGCAGGCTTACGCAAGAAGATTACAAATCAGTATCCGAAGCCATAAAAAAGGCCCACAACCTCAACAAACCGTTTCGTTTTTGGGGCACACCGGATTCAAAAACTGCGTGGAAAGCCTTTTCGGATTTAGGAGTGGATATCATAAATACGGATATGCCCTATAAATGCGCCACATATTTGAACTCCCTTGAAAAACGCACCTATAAAAACACGGTCAAATCGGAAGTTTACCATCCTTCTTTTATAACGGACCAAAAAAATACGCCCATTAAAAATGTTATTCTCCTTATTGGAGATGGCAACGGTCTAAGCCAGATTTCTTCTGCTGTTTTGGCCAATGGGGGAGAGCTTACACTTTCACAGTTAAAGAGTATTGGGTTTATAAAAACACAATCTTCCGATGATTTTACTACGGATTCGGCCGCAGCGGGCACAGCCTTGGCCACTGGAGTCAAAACCTACAATAGGGCTATTGGGCTTGACCCGGAAAGGAAACCCGTTGAAAACATGCCGGAATATTTCTCTAAGTATAACTTTGTGTCCGGTATCATAACAACCGACCATGTTACAGGAGCAACGCCTGCTTCTTTCTATGCCCACCAAAAAGACCGTTCAGATACAGAATTAATAGCCAGTGACCTTTTCAAAAGCGACTTGTCCCTTTTTGTGGGAGGCGGAGCCAAGGATTTTAAATTCGATTGGAAAAATACTGAATTCAATATCCTGAACAACATTGACGAAATAGGAAAGAACCAATCTGAAAAAATAGGTCATTTTCTTTCTGAAAAAGGAGTACCCGGAGTTTTGGAAGGTCGTGGTAATGCACTAGCCATAGCCACCAAAAATGGTATTGAATTTTTGAACTCTAAGGACAAACCGTTTTTTTTAATGGTTGAAGCCGCCCAAATAGACAGCAACGGGCACTATAACAATGTAGGTGGTATCGTTACCGAAGGAATTGACTTTGACAGGGCCATTACCGAAGCCATTAAGTTTGCGGATACTTCCGGCAACACTTTGGTTATCATTACGGCAGACCATGAAACTTCTGGTTTTAGTATTCCCCAAGGCAACCTGGAAGAAGGTATCATTGAGGGCACTTTTACTACCTATGACCATACGGCCACTATGGTTCCTGTTTTTGCCTATGGCCCCGGCTCACAATTGTTTCAAGGAACATATGAAAACAACCATTTGTTTGAAAAGATCAAAAGAGCGCTTAACTTAGGGGATAACTAAAAGTAACCGACCTATGAAAAGATTTAAAGCACTCGATGTATTCCGGGGATTGACTGTATGCCTGATGATTATTGTTAATACCCCTGGCGACTGGAGTTCTACATTTTCACCTCTGTTACATGCCAAGTGGCACGGCTTTACCCCTACCGATTTGGTTTTTCCCTCATTTTTATTTGCCGTAGGTAACGCCTTTGCTTTTGTAAAGACCAAATGGGGAGAAAAGCCTTTCTCCGAAGTATTCAAAAAAATTGCAAAGCGCACTTTACTCATATTTTTGCTTGGGTATACCATGTATTGGATTCCCTTTTTCTCATGGACCGAAACAGGGGAACTAACCCCTATTCCTTTTAGCGAAACTAGAATTCTAGGTGTGCTACAGCGTATAGCCCTCTGTTACTTCATTGGTGCCGTGATGATATACTTTTTAACCAATAGGCAACTGATTATAGCTTCAGTTTTATTATTACTAAGCTACTGGGGGCTGTTGTCCGCATTTGGCGACTATACCCTTGAAGGAAATTTTGCCAGAACCGTAGACCGTCTTATACTAGGCGACAGCCATCTATATATGGGCAATGGTATACCGTTTGATCCAGAAGGCCTTTTAAGCACACTGCCTTCCATTGGTAACGTCTTGGCAGGCTATCTTATAGGCAAGTATATTATTGATGGCGGGATGAATTACGAGAAGCTGGCAAAAATGCTATTGATGGGTGCCGGTCTATTGGTGGTTGCTTATCTATGGGATTTAGGTTTCCCGGTAAACAAAAAATTATGGACAAGCTCTTTTGTAACACTTACCGTGGGTCTAGACATTGTAGTGTTATCCGTTCTTATCTATACCATAGACTTTGTAAAAAAGCCCGTTAACTACAATTTCTTTGAAGTATTTGGGAAGAACCCCCTTTTCATTTATCTACTTTCGGAATATGTAGCCATTGGCGCCCTCTTTATCCGGGTTAATGGTGAACAATCTCTTTATAACTATGTGTACGAAAAAGGTTTTAGTTGGATTGGTCCTTACTTTGGTTCTCTGGCCTTTGCTTTGGTTTTTATGCTCTTTTGTTGGAGTATAGGCTTTTGGTTGGACAAGAAGAAAATTTACATTAAGGTCTAGTTGCCACTTATTTACGAAGCTTGTAAAATAGTACTTGTATTACATAAAAATAGGACATAAAAAAACCCCGCAATTGCGGGGTTTCCTATGTAAAGTTGAAATCGTTTTTCTTAGTTGATTCCTACAGTCCATCCAGCAGCCCAATCAGGCTCACCAGCTTTATTACCTGCACCACTTGCATCTCCTTCTGTGTAGAAGTCTGTGTTAGTACCAGCATAGTTAGTAGCACTGAACTCAGCAGCAGGGCTAGCAAATTCAATAGTTGTAATTGAAAGTGCATCTGAATCAATTCTAGCGTTAGCTTCAGTATCCGTATTTTTTACGTTGATACCTAAATCAACACCTTCTGTATAGAAGTTCTCTACAGTGAAGCTACCACCACCTTCTTTAAAGAAAAGGGCACCTTCACTTACAGGACCTACAACCGTAATATTTTTCAATGTAGTAGTTGTTACAGGAGTAGCATCTCCGTCATCACCGTTGTTAGAACCTTCAATACCAGCTTTGGCACCATCCTTAATGTACCAGTTAGTACCGTTACCTGTCCAACCATCGGCAAAATCTATTGAATCGTCACCACTTCCTATAGAAACAAGGTTAACACCATCAACAGCTCCACCAAAGAACTCGATACCGTCATCTCCACCCATGTAAGACTGAACGTTTTCAAAAGTAGTTCCAGAACCCACACCGAATAAAGAAACACCGTTAAACTCTTTATCGTTAGAGAAAGTAGCACCAGTATACTCAACTCTCAAGTATGTAATGCTACCTGAATTATCTTCAGCGTTTGCACCACCATAAGTAAGGTCACCTACCTCTGTAGTAACGTCAACACCTTTGTTGGTTGGAGCGTCACCGGCAATAACCAAACCACCCCAGTCTCCTTGGGCAGGATTTTCAGCACCGGATGTCATAACAACAGGAGCAGTAGCTGTACCGTTAATGTTAATAGTAGCACCTCTTTCAACACCTATGAAGGCAGCAGTACCACCTGTTGCAGTAATAGTAGTTCCTGCAGGAATTGTAAGCGAACCACCTTCTTTAACAACGAATCCGCTAGTTAAAAGATACTCTACGTTAGCGTCCAACTCAACATCACCGGAAATTTCACCAGCAAGGTTCAACTGAGAAGCAGCAGCGCTATTGCTTAAACCTGTAGTCCAACCAGCAGCCCAGTCAGGAGCAGCAGCACCGTTACCAGCACCTGTAGCCACACCTTCTACGTAGAAGTCAGCATTAGTACCTGCGTAATTAGTAGCAGCAAACTCAGCTGGAGTATCAGCAAATTGAATGTTAGAAATCATTAGATCATCAGCATCAATTCTAGCATTAGCTTCAGTATCCGTATCTTTTACGTTGATACCCAAATCAGCACCACTAACAAAGAAGTTTTCAACAGTAAAGTTACCACCACCTTCTTTGAAGAAAAGAGCACCTTCACTTACAGGGCCTACAACAGTAATATTTTTCAATGTAGTAGTTGTTACAGGAGTAGCGTTACCATCATCACCGTTGTTAGAACCTTCAATACCAGCTTTAGCACCTTCGGCAATGTACCAGTTTGTACCGTTACCTGTCCAACCATCGGCAAAATCTATTGAATCGTCACCACTTCCTATGGAAACAAGGTTAACACCTTCAACAGCTCCACCAAAGAACTCGATACCGTCATCTCCACCCATGTAAGACTGAACGTTCTCGAATTTAGTACCAGAACCCACACCGAATAAAGAAACACCGTTAAACTCCTTATCGTTAGAGAAAGTAGCACCGGTATACTCAACTCTCAAGTATGTAATACTACCAGAGTTATCCGCAGCGTTTGCACCACCGTAAGTAAGGTCACCTACCTCTGTAGTAACGTCAACACCTTTGTTGGTTGGAGCGTCACCGGCAATAACCAAACCACCCCAGTCTCCTTGGGCAGGACTAGCAGAACCTGAAGTAAGCACTACAGGAGCAGCAGCTGTACCGTTAATGTTTATTTTTGCACCTCTTTCAACACCAATAAAAGCGGCTGTACCACCTGCGGCTTTAATAGTAGTACCTGCAGGGATAGTTAATGTAGCTCCAGACTTAACTATGTAAGCACCTGTAAGGTTATAGGCCGTAGCTGCATCTAATTCTGTATCTTCGGTAATATCGCCTTCTAAGTCTTCAGAAGTTCCAGTTGTAGAACAAGGCTCACAAGAACCTCCACAATCAATATCAGTTTCGTCACCGTTCTTTATACCATCACTACAAGTGGGGTCGTTTGTCGGCAAATTGTCATCATCGCTACAAGAAACCACAAAGGTCATTGCAGCTAGACTTAGCATTAAAGAGAAAATTGTTTTTTTCATTTTCTGAAAATTTAAATAGTTAGGTAATTTATTATGGTTAAAACTCGTATTTAGAAGCTGAATGTTAACGTAAGGGATAGATCAGACCCTCTCTTATAAGACAAATCGGTTACAGGACCATCTTCCAAGAATCCAGGAACTGCCGGGTTTACGGTATCCAAGTCTCCTTCTGCGTTCTCAGTAACTCTTTCAATAAGTGGGTTCAATAGGTTTTTAGCGCTAATTCCAATTTTAAAGTGTTCGTTCAATTGCATGGACGAAATGAAATCCAACGTTACAAACCCTTTATCCATCAAATGTCCACGTCCTGTACTACCAAGAGCATAAAGTCTTTCTGAAAAATAGTTAGCGGCTATAGTAGCGTTAAGGTCTTTGTTGTTCTTAAGTTCTTTGTAGAAACTAATATCTCCGTTTACAATAATATCCGATGCACCTTGTAGTGGCGCCTCCGTATTGGTAAAAGCAGCTGCCAAACTGGTTTCGCTGGCCACTTTTTCAGATTGTAATTTCTGGTTGGTGTTCAAGTAAGAGATGTTACCCCCAAGACTTAATCTTTCTTCAAGAAAATCATCGGCAATCTCAATCTCGTTTTCAAATAGGTTTACCCTAGCTTCCAATTCTAGACCAAAAGCAGTAGCGCTATCCCCAGTGTTGGCATAACTTAAATCGTTAGCAGCAGAAACTACAAGGAAAGTGTTGATAGGATTCTCTATATACTTGGCAAATACTCCAAAAGAAAGAATCTCGCTTGAAGTAGGGAAAAGCTCCCATCTTAAATCAAAATTGTAGTTGGTAGAGTTTTCCAAATCCGGGTTACCGTAAGAATCCTGCGTAATATCTTCTTGGAACAAGAAAGGAGCTCTTTCTTTAAACTGTGGTAAAGTATAGGTCTTACTTGCTGCAAACCTTAAGTTCTGCTTCTCGTTCAACTCATACTTGAATGCTAAAGAAGGTAGAAACTCAAACGTATCTAATTTACTTGAATCCTCACCAAAAGTTGTATTCCAGTCTATCTCCTGAGTTATTTGTTCTCCTCTTAAACCTGCAAACAAAGTAAGTTTAGGATTGAACTTGTATTCCAAAGTAACGAAAGCCGCATTAATCTGCTGCTCCCCACCAAAGGTCTGTGGGTGTAACGACCCAGGGATAGAAGCGCCACCTCTAAACGTTCCTATTTGATAAAGACCTGCACTTAATGGGTTTTGATCATAATATTGATCAATTTGTCTAATATCTACCTCTGGCTGGTCATTTGGTCTTAAAAAACGATAGTTGAACTGTGTTGCGTCAAAATCTACCGACTTAAACCTACCGTTATAACCAACAGTTAATTTTCCATCAAAACCTTCGTCTTCATTTTCTTTAAACTTGTAAGTAGCCGAAAGGTTAGCTGCAATTTCCTGCTCATCCAACTCTTGGAAAAAGCGGTGGTTTTCAGAAGCGGCCGAAACCAACGCAAATGATTTAGGACCATCAGGATTGTTGTTCCGTACCGGTAAAACCGTGTTTTGGCGTCTGTCCGGAACTAAGTTTTTTACGTAGTTATAGGCTCCTCCCCAGTTCACATCAATATTTTCTGAAAGATTGTGCTCTCCCAATAACTGATGTACATATAAAGTGGTTCTTTCAAAAGTGGCACGTTGAATAAATCCACCACCTTCCGGTGCATCATCTTCCCTATCCAAGATTCCGAAAAACTCTTGTTGCTTTTGGCTAGAGTTGTTCAATACCAATAGATTGTACTTAATGTTATTGGCATTATTAATTCTATACCCTACGTTACCCATTAATGTAGTGGCCGTAGAATAATCAAAAGTAGTAAAGTCAAAAGCAGAGTTAGGAAGACCGTTACCAACGTTTGGCTGACCGTTGTTGATACCTTCGTTATAACTATGCTTGTTACTAAAAGACGCTACCCCAAAAATGCTCAACCTAGATTCTTCGCCTATAGTATAGGAATCACCCCCTTTAAGTGAAAAGCTTGAATTAACCGGAGTACCTACAGCTTCCCTGTCCCAACTGGTATCAAAAGTATCGGAAAAAGGATTGTTTGGAATATCCGCGTTATAGAATCCTGAAAAATCAGGACCATCGTTCAAATAGAATTGATTAACACCCAAGGCTTCAGTGTTACCACCAACAGAGGCACTAACATCAAAAAAACCATCACCATTGTAATTTCTGGAAACAATATTAACGTTTGCTCCACCAAAATCTCCGTAATTGGCTGCATTGTATGTCTTATCTATTCCAATAGATTCTATAATGCTTGAAGTAAAAACACCTAGATCGATGTTCTTTTTTGAAGTGTTGTTAGAAGGTAACGGAAGACCGTTCAATGTTGTAATATTGAACCTATCTCCCAAACCTCTTACGTAAACATTTCCGGAACCTTCTTCTTTAGAAATTCCCGTTACTTTAGTAACTGCAGTGGCCGCATCGCTAACACCTTTACGCGCTAATTCCTGGGCACCAATAGAAGTTTCTAGGGTAATCGCTTTTTTCTGGTCAAGTAAAAGTGCCATTTCAGAATCCTTTCTGGAAACCGTGGTTACCACAACTTCACTCAATTCAAATCCGCCGCCAGCACTCATCGGCACATTTATTGTTGTTACTTTTCCAGCTTCAACCACTACATCTGGAATGTCTACAGTTTCATATCCTAAATAACTATAAGATACAACGTAAGTTCCCGGCTCAAGACCTGCTATTTCATAAAGTCCATCAAAATCCGAAGTTGTACCTGTAGTAGTTCCTTTTATCACTACATTAGCGAATGGCAAGGGATCGTCATTCATCTCTTTATCAGTAAGTTTACCGATAATACTCCCAGTGTCTTGGGCGCTTAATTGAATTGAAAAAAGGCAAAGGGCAATAAAGTATATTAGTCTCATTATCTAGTTTTATAACGCCGCAAATAACGCCACGTGAAGTAAAAGTCGAGTTACGTGTATGTTAAACCTTTATTGCAATAAGGTTAGGTTTATGTTACTATATTAAATCAACGTTAAGAGACTTTGGTATGTCGGTATTATATTTACTTTTGACGAATTAACCATCTTTACAGACCTTATGAAAAAGAAAGACATTAAGATATTACTTGTTGATGATGAGCCGGATATACTAGAAATAGTAGGTTATAATCTTACTGCAGAAGGCTATCAGGTCTTTACCGCCAAGAACGGAGTGGAAGGTGTGGCCATGGCAAAGAAAAAACAACCACATTTAATTATCTTAGATGTAATGATGCCAGAAATGGACGGTATTGAGGCATGCGAAACCATTCGTGCCACTGCCGGACTGGAAAATTCCATCATTACTTTTCTTACCGCCCGCGGCGAAGACTATTCCCAAGTAGCAGGTTTTGATGCCGGTGCGGATGACTATATTACCAAACCAATTAGACCAAAAGTTCTAGTAAGTAAGGTTAAAGCACTTTTAAGAAGGTTAAAGGAAGAAGCGGCCCCACAAGATGATATTGTAACCGTAGGTAACATTATTATAAATAGAGAGGAATACAAAATAATCAACGACGGCGAAGAGATTGTTCTTCCTAGAAAAGAGTTTGAACTTTTGGCCCTACTCACCTCCAAACCTAGTAAAGTTTTCAAAAGAGAAGTTATTCTTGACAGGGTCTGGGGTAACGAGGTTGTTGTTGGTGGGCGCACCATAGACGTTCACATTAGAAAACTTAGGGAAAAAATTGGCGAGGAGCATTTTAAGACCGTAAAAGGGGTTGGCTACAAGTTTGTTCTTTAATTAAGTCTGTCCATTAATTAAGTTATACGTCTTTTTTGTAGTAATTTTGGGCGGTGACTCGTTCCATGATTATACATACCCGTTTTTTGGCACAAACAAAATCGTTTTCTTATGCCCGCTAAGCTAAGAAGGTCATATCGCTTTGCGCTAAGGTCTTCTTTTATGATTTCCGTGGCATTTGTTTCGCTTTTGGCATTGTTCCTACATCTTTTCAATGCTTTTAATTGGACGGCAATCATTATTTCTGCCCTACTACTATTTCCTATTGCCTTCATTGTTTTACAGATACGAATAGAAAGGTTCATTTATCGTCGTATTAAAAAGATTTATGATGATGTTGCCATGTTGGAATCATCATCTATTAGCACAGGCCCCATAACGACAGATATGAAAACCCTAACCGAAGAGATAGGGAAGTTTGCCCAAGACAAGCGTGTAGAAATAGACACCTTAAAAATTAGGGAGGAATACAGAAAAGATTTCCTTGGCAACGTATCGCACGAGCTTAAAACCCCTCTTTTTACCGTTCAAGGTTATATAGAAACCCTCTTGGATGGTGCCATTAACGACAAAAATGTACGCCGTAAATATCTGCAAAGAGCCAATAAAGGCGTAGACCGGCTCATATATATTGTTAAGGATTTAGACCTCATTACCAAATTAGAGGTGGGAGACCTTAATCTTAAAAGAGAACCGTTTGATATTATTGAACTTATACAGAATGTCTTCGACCTCTTAGAAATGAAATCGGCAAAGAAGAAAATCACACTCACTTTTGATATGGAGTATGATGAACCCATAATGGTCTTTGCGGACAAGGAAAAAATACAACAGGTAGTAACCAACTTTTTGGTTAATTCAATTAAATATGGTCATACCAATGGCACTACCGAGGTAAGTGTTGAAAACCTCATCAAAAACAAAGTAATCGTTAGGGTAACCGATAATGGCGAAGGTATTCCCAAACAACATATACCGCGCCTATTTGAACGTTTTTACCGCGTAGACAAAAGCGGTAGCCGTACTGAAGGTGGGTCGGGTCTTGGTCTTGCCATAGTAAAACATATTGTAGAGGCACACGGAGAAAAGATATATGTAGAAAGTGAAATAGACGTAGGTTCGGAATTTTCATTTACTTTGGAAAAAGCAAAAACTAATACCGAGACTAAAGTCTTACCTAAAATTTAATTTTACACTATTGGGAAGCAAGAACAAACTTAAGCGGTTTAAAGAGAATGAAACCTTTTCAAATGTAATCCAACCTAACCGGGAAGCGGTAAAGCAAGGGTTCGAAAAAAGAGGAAAGTGGAATGATTTTTTTGGAAATGACAACCCAATTGTACTAGAATTAGGGTGCGGCAAGGGAGAATATACCGTAGGTCTGGCCAAACAAGACCCTAGTAAAAATTTCATTGGTATAGATATTAAGGGGGCCCGCCTTTGGCGAGGTGCAAAAACCGCTCTGGAGGACAATCTTAAGAATGTAGCTTTTTTAAGGACACAGATAGAACTTATAGACGAACTTTTTGCCCAAGACGAGGTTTCCGAAATCTGGATAACTTTTCCCGATCCCCAAATAAAATACAAGCGAACAAAACATAGAATGACCAACGAGGCTTTTTTGGGCAAATACAAGAAAATTTTACGCCCAGATGGCCTTATGCACCTAAAAACCGATAGCGAGTTTATGCACGGTTATACCTTAGGACTACTACATGGTCTAGGATTGGAAGTGAACTACGCCAACCACGATGTGTACAAAAATGAGGGCAGTCCAAGAGAAGTGTTGGAACTTCAGACTTTCTACGAAAAACAGTATCTTGAAAAAGGTAAGCCCATTACCTATATTCAATTCAAGGTACATTAAGCATGCAGCATCTTTTGATTCTTTTTTTTGCTACTTTTTCGGCAGCTTTTATGGCCACGGTACCTCCTGGTCTTTTGAACATGAATGCCGCAAAAGTTAGTGTAGAAAAGGGTAAACTTAACGGAATTATTTTTAGCTTGGGAGTAGCCGTAATGGTTATTCTACAGGCAACTATAGCAGTTTACATCTCAAAATTCCTTCATAAAAACCCAGAAGTTGTAGATATACTTCTAAAAATTGCGGTAGTGGTTTTTGCCTTTTTTATGGTATACTTTTTTGTAGCCGCCAAGAGAAATAAAGTACAGAAGATAAAAGCGGTAAAGGTTAGTAAAAAAAATAGTTTTTTTAAGGGCGTACTTTTAGCAGCGTTAAATCTATTGACCATACCCTATTATAGCGGACTTAATATTATGTGGAATGCTTCCGGGTGGATCAAGTTTCAAGTTTGGGATATTCTTGTATTTATTCTAGCGGCGGGTTCGGGCACTTTTACCGTACTTTATATGTATACCGTTTACTTCAATAAGCTTGAGCACAAATCAAATCGATTTTCGCAGAACAGCAATTATATTCTTAGTGCTCTTATGTTGGTTCTATTGATTATAACCATTCTAAGAATTATATTTAGCTAATGAATCCTGATAACAAAAATTTCTTCCAAAAAGTATATGAAGTGGCCCGGCTCATTCCAGAAGGTCGTGTTACCTCATATGGGGCAATTGCCAAATATTTAGGTGCCGCCCGTAGTGCCCGTATGGTAGGTTGGGCCATGAACGGAGCCGGCAGTATGCCAGATGTACCCGCCCATAGAGTGGTAAACAAAATTGGTTTACTCACAGGAAAACACCATTTTGATGGCACTAACCTTATGCAGCAGCTCTTGGAAAATGAAGGAATAACCGTAGTTGACAATCAAATCATCAACTTTGAAAAGCATTTTTGGGATCCTTTTAAGGAGCTAGGTTAAAGTTCTTACCTTAATCAAAAGTGAGTGTAAAAACAGTTTGGTCCCGGGAAATTACTTGAATAGTTCCCTTATGCAAGCGCATAATCTGCTTAGACAAACTTAACCCTATACCGGTTCCCGTATTTTTAGTTGTGAAAAAAGGAACGAAGATTTCCTCTACTAGGTCTTCAGAAATTCCCGGGCCATTGTCCCGCACCTGCACAAACTTCTTTCCTTTTCTATTGATACCGGCTATAAAATCAATTTTCCCGTTTTGCTGATTACCAATGGACTGCTGTGCATTTTTACCCAAATTCACCAATACCTGAGTAATCTGCTTTACATCAATATAAAGTTCCAAATCTTGCGGGTCTATGGCAATTGAAATTTCAATAGGGTCTACTCCGGACTTATTACCCAATAAGAGCTTTACCTTTTCCAAAAAGTTCTGCGCACGTATCAATTCCCTATCAGGTTCCGGTACACTTAAAAATTTACGGTAAGAGTGCACAAAATTCATCAAGTCGCTTCCTTGCCCCTTAATAACTTCAAGCCCTTTAACTGTGCTCTGTAAATGTTGCTCTTGCAATTCCTCTATGGCCAGTAAATTTTCTCCCTTTTTATAATATTTTAATATCGATTCCGAAATTGAGGTTATGGGGGTAATGGTATTCATAATTTCGTGCGTAAGCACCCGTATTAACTTCACCCAAGAGTCCGTTTCCTTCTCGTCCAGTTCTTTACGTATATCCTGGACCACCACCAATAGCAAAGGCTCGCCATCAAGGTTCATTGCTGTAGCTTTTACGGCCAGTTCCTTCTTTTCACGTTCATTGGTCAACTGATGAATACTACTTTCAAACGGATTTAGATCTTGAAACTTGGCGTACAATTTTTCGTCTATTTGCTTTAATTGTTTCACATGGTTCAAGGGGTGATAGTTCAGCAATTTTTCAATTGTAGGATTTGCATAAAGAATATGCCCTTTGGGGTTGACAGTCATAATCCCAATATCTGCCTGTTTTAAAATTTCTTGATAAAACTGTTCCTGGGCCTGCTTTTTAAGGTGAATATCTTGCACCATAGCGTTGAGCATATTAAGGCTATGGTTCAGTTCTTTTAGTGATTTACTGCTTAGCTTTTCTGGAAACCGAAGAGTAAAATCCTCATTCTTTATGGCATCAAAAAAATATGCTATTTTTCGGTTGGTCTGGTTTACATAGTAAATAAGGGAATAAATCTGCACTACAAGCAAGCATAGGGCAAAAGCTACCAAAATGTACTTTTCCCCAAAAAACAAAAATCCTACTGCCAATGCGGTCAAGGACAAGAGAACCGTACGGAGAATTAATTGCAGATAAATGTGTTTACTTACCATTTGCTAAATGTGCTTATTTCCCTATTTTCTTTAATTTGTTGTACAAGGTTTGCCTAGAAATCCCCAATTGTTCTGCGGCCGCACTGTAGTTACCATCATTTTGCTCCAAAGCACTGTTGATCATTAAGAGTTCCATTTCCTCCAAGGTATTGGGACCGTTTAAATTTGTGGCAACCGTAGATTTATTGCTCAGTAAAAAATCTTCGGGTTTTAGTATGTTCCCTTCCGATAGGATTACGGCTCTTTCAATAGTATGCAAAAGCTCCCTGATATTTCCTGGCCAAACATACCCCATTAATTTATCTTGCGCCGCTTGATTGATTCGAAGTCCAGGTTTACCATATTTAGAAGTAAATTTTTTCAAATAGAAATCCGCCAGGACCAAAATATCCTGATCGCGTTCCCTAAGTGCCGGCACCTCTACTCTAATGGTATTTATCCTGTAGAGCAAATCCTCCCTAAAGAGACCGTCCGCTACCATTTTATCCAAATCTTCGTTCGTAGCACATATCAACCTAATATCTACTGGAATAGCTTTATTGGAACCTACCCGAACAATGGTCCTGTTCTGAATGGCGGATAACAGTTTAGCTTGCGCCTGCAATGAGAGGTTTCCTATTTCGTCCAAAAAAAGAGTTCCTTCATTTGCCGCTTCAAACTTACCTGCCCTATCCTCTTTGGCATCGGTAAAAGAACCTTTGGTGTGGCCAAAAAGTTCGCTTTCAAAAAGGTTTTCTGAAATGGAGCCCATATCCACGGAAATAAAGACTTCGTTATTTCGGCTAGATAGCTTGTGAAGTTCCCTGGCAATTAACTCCTTTCCTGTACCATTTTCTCCTGTAACCAGAACATTTACATCGGTTTTAGCAACTTTAGACACCAATTTTAGCACTGCGTTCAAGGCTTTTGAATTGCCAATGATGTAATTCTTATTTTGATTGATAACCTGCTTTAAATGGCTTTCCTTCTGTTTTAGCTCCTTAACCTCTTTCTTGGACTTTCTAAGTTCATACGCTGATTTTACTGTGGCCAATAACTTATCATTGTTCCAAGGTTTTAAAATAAAATCAGAGGCACCTTCTTTCAAAGCCTTTACGGCCAAATCTACCGCACCATAGGCAGTCATCATAACAACCGAAGTCTGCGGGGCTTTTTTCTGTAACTCCCGTAACCAATACAGCCCCTCATTTCCTGTATTTACCCCAGCCGAGAAATTCATGTCCAACAGCACCATATCTATTTCATTAAGATTAGGGAAGGACGTTATCTGGTTAGGATTTGAGATGGTCTGTATAGAGCTGTACTCAAATTGCAACAAAATTTCAAGAGCGCTAAGAACGCTCTTGTTATCATCAACAATCAAAATTTTTGCATCTACCATAGTAATCTTGTTCTACCGTAAACTAAACGGTACCTAGTAAAACTACAATTTCAATATTATAAATTTTTAACAGTGTCTAAAAATTTGACACTTGCTGTACATATATTTTACAAACCAAAACGTCAACAGCGAAATACAAATTTACAGTACGTTGATTTTCAGTTATTTGTAATATTGGCACGGGAATCGTATTAAGTTTGGCACACTTGATATATTATGAGCATTATTTTTAAATACTTAATTTGGATTTTGTTACTAATCTCCGCCAAACTAGCCGGCCAAGATTCGTGGACCTTAGATGCCTGTGTGGCCTATGCTTTGGAAAACAACCTGCAATTGAAAGATTATTCTTTTAACACCAATTCCAATGAGGAGACCTATAGACAGTCTATTCGTAACCTTTTGCCCACGGTTACGGGTTCCGGAAATTATGTAATCAATTTTGGGCGTAGTACCGATCCCTTTACCAATGATGTGGTTACTACAGATTTTTTCTCCAACCGTTACACGCTAGAAGGTTCTGTTGACCTTTTCAGGGGATTTCAGAAAATGAATAACATAAAGGCTACCAAACTTCTGTACAAAGCTACTCAAGAAGAAAATCTACAGCAACGTTACTTACTGGCCTTTAGAGTAATGCAGGCTTTTTACGATATTAGATTTTTTAAAGGATTAGTAGCCATATCAAAAGAACAGATGACGGTATCCCAATCCAATTACGATCTGGTTGCCAAACAAATAGAATTAGGACTCAAAGCCGGAGCCGACCTGTACGAGGCCGAATCGTTATTACTTACGGACAAACTGAACCTTACACAAAGTAAAAACCAATTGGCCGCGGCTAAGCTTCAACTGATACAAGAAATGAATCTAGAAGGAAACAGTGAAATAGAGGTACAAGACGGTCTAAACCATACTATGGAACCCGAAAATTCGCCCAATGTACAATCGGACAGTATATATGCCGAAGCAAAAGAATTTATGCCCATGCTCAAGGCCCAAGAGTTACGGGTAAAAGCTGCCAAAAAGCAACTGGCCATAGAAAGAGGTTCCTTATACCCGTCACTATCTTTATTCTCAGGAATTTCAACCGGATATTTTGAGACCACAAGAGATTCACTTGGTGTTACCGTTCCTTTTAGGGACCAGTTCCGAGATAATACATCGCAGTTTATAGGGGTAAGTTTAAGCGTACCCATCAGTAATGGATGGGCCGCTCGTTCCCGTATCAAACAACAGAAAATTGAAAAATTACGAGCCGAAAACAATTTAAAGGTACAGGAACAACTCGTCTACCAGACCATTCAACAATTGGTACAGGAATATCAATCCCTAGAGGTTGAGCGCGAGCAGAGCGCACAAAAAGTACAAGCGCAGGAACTGGCTTTTACCATTGCACAAAAGCGGTATGAAAAAGGCCTTATTAATGCCTTGGAATTATTTACTGCCAAAAACTTGTTTGCCAGTGCCCAAAATGAAAACCTGCAGGTAAGGCTCAGGTCGGAAATCAATCAAAGCACTTTGGAGTTTTACCGAGGCCTACCGGTTTTTGATATTGAATAAAGAATAAATAAAGACTAGCTAAAAACGACAATTATATAGCACAATGGATATACAACTAGAAAAGAAAAAAGGATTACGCCCCAAACATTACGGCTACATTGCACTGGCAATACTACTGCTTTTTGTGGGTTATCAACTGCTTTTCGCCAGCTCCGTCTCTACTTTTCGGACTGATAAGGAAAAACTCTCCATAGCCTCAATAACCAATGGTAAGTTTGATGATTACATTACCATTAGCGGCAATGTGGCTCCAATTGCCACCATTTACATGGATGCCTATGAAGGGGGCCGGGTTAGTGAAAAGCTAATTGAAGAGGGCGCTATCGTCAAGAAAGGGGATATAATCCTAAAACTGGATAATATTAACCTGTACGAGCAAATACTACAAAGCGAAAGTGGGCTGGCCCTGAAGCAAAACGATCTACGCTCTACGAAGTTAACTTTTGATTCAAGACAAGTTGAAGGGCGAAGGTCTTTGGCTACCGCAGCCACGGAATTACAACGATTAAAACGAAATTTTGAACAAAACGAAGCCCTGTTCGCCGAGGAACTCATATCCAAGGAAGCCTATCTTACCGCAAAAGAAAACTACGAACTTTCTCAAAAACAGTACGATATCATAAAAGTACAGACCGAAAACGATGACCAGCTTAGAAAAACCTCCTTGCCCGTTCTGGAAGCGGACCTTAACCGAATGCAGAAAACACTGGGTATGGTCTATCAGCGGCTAGACCACCTGAACGTACGTGCACCGGCAGACGGTCAACTAGGTTTTCTTGATGCAGAAATAGGCCAAAATATAACTCAAGGACAACGTATTGGACAGGTAAACGTACTTACGGATTATAAAATTGAGGCGAATATAGATGAACACTATATTGACCGGGTAAAAAGAGACTTAGTGGCCGTTTTGGAACGCAACGGCAAGCAATTTCCGCTGCGGGTACGAAAGGTATATCCCGAGGTACGCAACGGTAGGTTTAAAGTAGACTTGGTCTTTACGGAAGAGAAACCTGTAACCATCCGTACCGGACAGAGCTACAACATTAAATTGCAATTGGGAGAATCTAGTGACGCCTTGTTATTACCTAAAGGAAGCTTTTTCCAAAGTACTGGTGGGCAGTGGCTGTTCGTAGTTTCCCCGGATGGCGGAGAAGCCATAAAACGCAATATTAAAATAGGAAAACAGAATTCAAAATATTACGAAGTCATTGAAGGCCTCCAAGCCGGTGAGAAAGTGATAACCAGTAACTATGACTCTTTTGGCGAAGCCGAAAAAATAGTTCTAAAATAGCATCAAACTGTCACTACACACACAAAGCGTCATCTTTATAACAACAACTAAAATCAAACTAAAAATGATACAGATAAAAAATCTTAAAAAGAGTTTCAAGACCGAAGAGGTAGAGACCTTGGCCCTGAACAACGTAAACCTTAAAGTTGAAGAAGGCGAATTCGTTGCCATTATGGGGCCCTCCGGCTGCGGAAAATCTACACTTCTTAACATTATAGGCATGCTAGACAGCCCAAACGAAGGCTCCTATGAATTTGCTGGTCATGAGGTAAGTCGCCTTAAGGAACGCCAACGCACAGAACTAAGAAAGGGAAATTTAGGCTTTGTATTCCAGAGTTTTAACCTTATTGATGAGCTAACCGTTTATGAAAACGTAGAACTGCCCCTAATTTATCTAAAGATGGGTAAAGCGGAACGAAAACAAAAAGTACGTGAGGTTTTGGAGCGTATGAAAATTGCACACAGGGAGAAGCACTTTCCACAACAACTTTCCGGTGGTCAACAGCAACGTGTGGCCATTTCAAGAGCGGTAGTAACCAACCCTAAATTGATTCTTGCCGATGAGCCTACTGGAAACTTGGATTCCAAAAACGGTATTGAAGTCATGAACCTATTAACGGAACTTAATCAAGAAGGAACCACTATTGTAATGGTAACGCATTCCGATAGAGATTCGCATTACGCTCATAGAGTTGTAAATCTATTTGATGGTCAAATTGTTACCGAAAGCCAGAACAGGGCTATTGGTGCCATTATGTAAAGGAGTTTATTCATCAATCAAAGTAATTCAAAAGGTCCCCTAATCAAGGACAACCAATTGTAAAGACGAAAATCATGTTCAGAACATACCTTAAAATAGCATGGAGAAGCCTTAACAAACAACCATTTTTCACTTCGTTGAACATATTTGGTCTTGCCATTGGTATGGCCGGTGCACTGCTCATTTCGTTGTACATCTATGAGGAATTGAGCTATGATAAAATGTTTCCTGATGCCGAACGGATCCACCGTGTAAACAATAATATAAAATTTGGTGGGGACGAGCGTCAATTCGCCGTTACTCCTGCCCCTATGGCTGAAGCCCTCAAATCCGACTTTTCTGAAATTGAGGTAGTAACACGCTTTAGAACCCGTGGTAGCGCCCTTGTGCGCAAGGCCGATGATTTGGCAAACGTAAAGGAAGAACATACCACCCATGTAGACCCCTCTTTTTTTGAAATGTTCGGCGTAGAGCTGTTGGCGGGGGATGTAAATACAGCTTTAAAAGACCCGAATACCTTGGTCTTGACCAGAACGGCCGCTATAAAGCACTTTCCGGTCACCAATGCGGTGGGGCAAAATATGGTGCTTAACAATGAGGAAAACTATACCGTTGTTGGGGTTATCGAAGATTTTCCGCAAAATTCCTTTTTGAAAGGGTACACCGTTTTTGAGGCGATGGCCGGATATGAAGATGCCGTAGTGGGCAATTGGGGCAGTAACAATTACCAAACCTTCATTAAGTTGATCCCCACGGTCAATGCAGACGATATTCAAGAACAGTTGCGCGGCTTTTTGGGCAAATATGTTATTCCTGGTGTTCAACAATTTATGCCGGGCATAACGGAAGCGCAATTTAAGGCGGCCGGCAATCATTTAATCTTTAGCACCATTCCTTTGACCGATATCCATTTAAAATCTCATAGGGTGGCGGAAATGAGTGCGAACAACGACATACAGAGCATATATATCCTTTCTTTTATAGCTGTTTTTCTTTTGGTCTTGGCCAGTGTCAATTTTATGAACCTCTCTACCGCCCATTCACTAAAAAGGGCAAAGGAGGTCGGGGTTAGAAAGACCTTGGGATCCAATAAAAGGGACCTAGTACGCCAGTTTTTGGTAGAATCGGGATTGGTATCTTTTTTGGCTTTGGGCTTAGCCTTGGTTTTGGCCCTTGTAGCCTTGCCTTATTTTAATACCCTTGCCGATAAAAATATTTCAATACCTTTTCAAAATCCCGTTTTTTGGTTGATTTTGTTGGCTTCCGTTGTTGTCTTAGGATTATTTTCAGGAAGTTACCCTGCTTTTTTTATGTCGCGATTTATGCCTGCAACGGTATTGAAAGGAGGTAACGGAAATAGTGTTGAGAGCGGTAAAATTAGAAATTCCCTTGTCGTATTTCAATTCGCCATTTCGGTTTTTTTAATTGTTAGTACCTTGGCGGTATATCAACAACTAAAGTATATACAAGGCAAAGATTTGGGCTTCTCAAAAGACCAGGTCCTGATCGTAAATGACGTGTATGCGGCAGGAGACAAGGTATCGTCGCTCAAAGAACAGGTGAAACAATTGAGTTTTGTTGAAAATGCTACGTTGAGCAGTTATTTTCCTACTCCCTCGTCCCGTAGTGATACCACTTTTCTTCCTGATTCAGGTGAAACCAGTGTGGAATCTTCCATTAATATGCAAACCTGGGACGTTGATTACGATTATGTTTCCACTATGGATTTTGAATTCGTGGCAGGCCGAGATTTTGATAGGTCCTATGGTAATGACTCTACGTCCATCATTTTAAACGAAACGGCTACAAGAATAATGAATTTGAGTCCGCAAGAGGCTATAGGCAAGCGCTATACACCAGATTTTGATTCTGATGCTCCAACGTATTATACCGTTGTTGGGGTATTAAAGGATTTCCATATAGCTTCACTAAAAGAAGATATCGATGCCGTAAGCTTGCACTTGGGAGATGAGGCTTATGCCATGGCAGTAAAAATTAAGCCTGGCGATTTTGCCAATGCAATTGCTCAAATTGAAGGGGTCTGGAATACTATCGTACCCGGTGAGCCATTTGATTATTATTTTATGGAAGATGCCTTTAATGATACTTATGCCAGTGAACAAAGGTTAGGCAATATCTTTATCATATTTACGGTACTCTCCCTTTTAATTGCCTGCCTGGGACTCTTTGGCCTTGCAGCCTTCAATGCTCAAAAACGCACCAAGGAAATAGGGGTTCGGAAGGTTTTGGGCGCCAGTGTTGGGCAGGTTGCTTATGCCTTAACTATAGACTTTTTAAAATTGGTCGGACTTGCGATCCTGGTAGCCCTGCCGTTAGGCTGGTATGCTATGAACAGATGGTTGGAAGATTTTTCCTACCGCATAAATATTCCATGGTGGATATTTGGTCTGGCGGCATTTTTGGCCGTTCTCATATCCGTAATCACTGTAAGCTATCAAAGTATTAAGGCAGCCCTAGCAAACCCCGTAAAAAGTTTGCATGCAGAGTAAAAACATCCATCAAACAAAAAAAAGAAAACCATGTTAAAGAACTATATAAAAATAGCTTGGAGAAACCTACTGAAGAACAAACAGCAGACCATCATAAATTTGCTAGGGCTTACTTTAGGTACCGTGAGCTGTCTTACTATTCTATTGTATGTCTTTGCTCAGTTTGGATATGACCAGCACCACAATGAAGCGGATACAATTTACCGTGTAGAGACGATAATAGAGCGAAATGAGCAAGAAAACTATGAAAGTTCAACCTCATCTCCTCCTATAGCTTTTGCCCTTAGAGAAGATTTTGCCGAGGTAGATGAAGCAACGCGTGTTGTTCTTACCGATGTTTTTTATAGCACTTTAATTCGTGCTTCGGAAAGTAAGGATGCCTATTACGAGCCACGGGTTTATATGGCCGATTCCACTTTTTTTAAAGTTTTTGATTTTGAATTTATTGAGGGCAATAAGCTTACCTCGCTAAACGAACCCAATGCGGTAGTACTTTCTTCCTATTTAAAACACAAACTGTTCGGAAACCAAAATGCTATGGGCAAGACCATAGTTTGGGGCACCGGAGAAGATGCCCTCATCTTGACCGTTAAGGGCGTTTTTGATGAAAAAGCGAATAAATCCCATCTGAATCCCAACTACATGGTAAGTATGAGCACCCCGGGCATGGGAACTTTTGTGCAAACTTTTGAGAGTTTTGCCACCAATAATTTTGTGCATAGCTATGTAAAATTATCCGCTAACGGTAATATTGCCCAATTTCAAGCTAAAATGCCCGGATTTATTGAGGATAGGGCCACCAAGGACCTTGCTGATGCAGGAATGAGCAGTAAGGCCTTGGAATTAAAAAAGGTTACGGATATTCATTTACGTTCCAATGGCCGTAAAAACCAATTAGACAAGGTTTCGAGCATTACATACCTGTATTTTCTTTTGAGCCTTGCGTTTTTTATTCAACTGGTAGCCTGCATAAACTTTATTAATCTCAGCACGGCAAGAGCAAGCAGACGCGCCCGCGAAATAGGGGTACGAAAAGTAGTTGGTGCAGGAAAAAATGCCCTAATGAGGCAATTTTTGGGCGAATCGTTACTCTTATCACTTTTCGCCATACTGATCAGTATACCTATCGTAATTTTGTTACTGCCATTGGTAAATGAGCTTACCCAGGAATCCCTTACCTATTTGAATCTTTATCAATGGAAGTTAATATTGGTTCTTTTGGCGCTGGGAATAGGTACAGGTTTGGCTGCCGGCATCTATCCTGCTATTATTCTATCCTCAATAAAACCCGTAAATGCCCTCAAGGGCGGAACTATAATGCAATCCGGAAACGGTACTCTAAGAAAAGCGTTGGTCGTATTCCAATTTGTGGTTTCCATTGGCTTGGTAGCTACAGTAATTATCATTTCCCAACAATTTAGGTTTACTCAGGAAAAAGACCTTGGCTATACGAAAGACAATTTAATTGCCCTACGGATAGGCACGGATGACGCGTCTAGTAAATTTGAGTCCTTAAAATCTGCATTTTTGAATATTCCCGGAGTAACTGATGTATCTAGTGGAAATTATGCTCCCTCTGAAATTATATTGGCTGATAATGGATGTTATCTTCCCGGAGGAAACAGCGAGAACAGAACAGTTGTAAATCGTAACGGCGTAAGCGACGGATATTTTAGAACCATGGGCATTCCTTTTTTGGAGGGACGCGATTTTACGGAAGCGGATACCGTAGACCAAATTATTGTGAACGAGGCCACCTTAAGGGCTTTCAATATTAAACAAGAAAATGCCTTAAGCTCATCACTCATGCAGGGTTCCGGAGAGGATACTTTTGAAATGCGAATTATTGGTGTTGTGGCAGACTACCATTTTGCATCCCTAAGGGAAGAAATTGAGCCCCTGTTTCTTCATAAGGAAACGGCACCAAATTGGTTGTTTTTAAAAACAAAGACCAATAATTATAGTGAACTACTCACCCAACTGGAAGGCCAGTGGAAATCTACCGTAAGTAACGTTCCTTTTGATTATAGGTTTGTAGACAAAGAGGTAGAAAGACTCTATGATGAGGAAAAGCGGCTTGGCTTTATCTCCGTAGCTTTTACCGTGCTGGCTATCTTCATAAGTTGTTTAGGACTTTTTGGGCTTATTTCTTACGTTACGGAACAGAAGAAAAAAGAAATCGGTATTCGTAAGGTACTTGGAGCAAGCGTACGATCGGTAGTGCAACTATTAACTCGCGATTTTGTAACGCTAGTATTGATTGCATTTCTAATTGCTTCACCTATTGCCTACTATTTCATGTCTAGATGGCTAGAGGGTTTTACGTATAGAATTGAAATTGAATGGTGGGTATTTTTGGTCAGTGGCGGTTTCTCCCTCATTATAACATTGTTGACCGTGGGCATGCAAAGCCTAAAATCTGCTGTAGCCAATCCGGTAAAGAGCTTACGAACGGAATAAGCAAAAACATCAATCCAATCAAAAAACAACAATCATGTTCAAAAACTATTTAAAAATCGCCTGGCGAAACCTTCTGAAGAACAAAGGCTATTCTGCTATCAACATTGGCGGGTTGGCATTAGGAATGGCCGTTACCCTAATTATAGGTCTCTGGGTGCACGATGAACTCTCGCATAATAACTATTTCAGTAAAAAAGAACGTATTGCGCAGGTTTTTCAATCCCAGACCCTTAACGGAAATACAGGTAGTGGTCCGGCCATACCTCGCCCATTGGAAATGGGCCTCAGAAATGGTTACATGGACAATTTTAAACATCTGGCCATGGCTTCCTGGAACAACTCCGTCTATCTCAATTATGAGGACAAAAGCCTTTCCAAAACAGGAAATTTTATGCAAGAGGAGGCTCCGGAACTTCTTGGTCTTACTATTCTTAAAGGCGAAAAAAACGGATTACGAAAAATTAACTCAATTATGCTTTCCGAGTCTGTTGCACAAGCCCTCTTTGGAGAAGAAAACCCTATCGGTAAAGTGGTGAGGGCCAATAGTCAGTATGATATGGAAGTTACCGCAGTGTTTGAAGACATACCCATGAACAATTCATTTAATGATTTGGAGTATATCATGCCATGGGAAAAGTACCTGACTATTTTTGAATGGATCCAAAATGCAGAGGACCAATGGGGAAACAACTCGTTTCAGATGTTTGTTCAGCTTGCGGACAACACCAGTATGGAACAGGTTTCTGCCACCATAAAAGACGTTAAAAAGAATCTTAACGAAGATACCGCAGAGTTCAACCCACAGCTATTCTTGCTACCCATGAAAGATTGGTACCTAAGGAGCAGTTTTGAGAATGGAAAACAAGTAGGCGGGCGCATTAAATACGTATGGTTATTTGGCATTATTGGTGGCTTTGTACTGCTTTTGGCCTGTATTAACTTTATGAACTTAAGCACGGCCCGTTCCGAAAAAAGAGCCAAAGAAGTAGGCATTAGAAAATCAATAGGCTCACAACGCAACCAGTTGATTTATCAGTTTTTGAGCGAATCATTTTTAGTAGTTTTATTCGCATTTTGTTTGGCCATACTGATCGTGCTTCTTTCTTTGGAAGGATTTAACGATCTGGCAAAAAAAGAAATAGCCTTCCCTTGGAAAGACAGTCTGTTTTGGGCAATTTCATTCGCTTTTATCCTATTCACCTCTTTACTGGCAGGCAGCTATCCGGCACTCTATCTATCCTCTTTTAAACCGGTAGATGTTCTAAAAGGAACGATGACAACGGGTAAATACGCAGGGCTGCCCCGCAAAATATTGGTAATACTACAGTTTACAGTGTCCGTTGCATTTATCATAGGTACCGTTATCGTAATGCAGCAGATTAATTACGCAAAGGATCGCCCCGTTGGTTATGATAAAGAAGGTTTGGTACAAATACCAACAATGAGCCAGGATTTTGAAGGTAAATATGATTTAATGCGAAGTGAATTTTTAACATCCGGTGCGGTAATGGAGATGTCTTCTTCAAGCGCTCCAACTACCCAAATATGGTCTAACCGAGGCGGTTTTATTTGGGAAGGAAAACCCGAAGGCTTCCAAGAAGATATAGCGTGGACGGATGTTAGCCCTGAATATGCCAAATCCTTAAACCTAAAAATTCTTGAAGGAAGGGACTTTTCAAGGGAATTCGCCACAGATTCAAATGCGGTGCTTATTAATGAAACGGCCGTAAAGTATATGGGGCTTACGGATCCTGTTGGGAAATTTATAAAAGACGATGATGTTGAAGACCCCTTTCCTCCCCTAAAAATAATTGGCGTGGTACAGGATATGATTGCGCAGTCTCCTTACGAACCCGTAAAACAAGGTATTTATGCCTATGACAAACATGGTAATGCCAGCTTTTACAATTTACGGTTAAATCCTGACAATAGCGCTAATGAAAACATTTCTACTATTGAAAATATATTTAAGTCCCATTTTCCGGACATCCCCTTTCAATATGATTTTGTAGATTCTGAATATGGCGAGAAATTCGCCGCAGAAGAGCGTATTGGAACACTTTCGGCCATTTTTACAGCACTGGCCATTTTAATTAGCTGTTTAGGGCTGTTCGGACTCACTTCCTTTGTAGCGGAACAGCGTAAAAAAGAAATAGGGGTACGAAAAGTTTTGGGAGCTTCGGTTTTCAACGTTTGGAACATGTTATCCAAAGACTTTCTAAAACTAGTGACCATTTCTTGTTTCATTGCCGTTCCAATCTCATACTATATTATGAATGGCTGGCTGCAAGACTACCCCTACAGGGTAATACTTGAATGGTGGATTTTTCTCTTGGCCATAGTAGGCGCTCTTGCCATAACCATTCTCACGGTAAGTTTTCAAGCCATAAAAGCGGCCAATTCAAATCCGGTCAAAAGTCTAAGAATGGAATAAATAGGAGATACTAATAAAAGAACGAACACATGTTACTTCAACTAAACCATATTTTTAAATGGGTTCAACAAGGTGGGCAAAGAGTCTTCTTGCTGAAAGACATCAATCTACAAGTAGAAGAAGGAGAGTTTATTTCTATTATGGGGCCCTCTGGGTCTGGAAAATCCACTTTACTGAACGTCATAGGAATGTTAGATGATTTTAATGAAGGTGAATATAATTTTCTTGATGAATCCGTACATCAACTTAAAGAAAAGCATAGAGCCAATTTGTATAAGGAGTACATCGGTTTTGTATTTCAGTCTTATCATTTAATTGATGAATTAACCGTCTACGAAAATCTGGAAATGCCTTTATTATATAAAAAACACTCCAGTTCTGAACGTAAGGCCATGGTAGCCGATATGTTGGACCGTTTTAATATTGTAGGCAAAAAGAACCTGTTTCCCTCACAATTAAGTGGCGGCCAACAGCAAGTGGTGGGCGTGGCAAGGGCATTAATATCAAATCCAAAACTTATTCTTGCCGATGAACCCACAGGTAACTTGAATTCTCAGCAAGGAGAAGAAATTATGCAACTTTTTAAACAGCTTAATGATGAAGGGGTAACCATTATTCAAGTAACACATTCAGAAAAAAATGCCGCTTATGGTAAGCGCATCATTAATTTATTGGATGGGAGGATGGTGTAAGCCCGTTTATCAAAAAAAATCAGCCTAAGTTGAGGCCCAGTTTTATAGAATATTGTGCGAAACTAAACCTCCATAACCAATACCTATCTGCCCATATTACATTTCAATGCAAACGCTTTAGTTTCTTGCCCTTATGCCGTATCTTTGTTCTTTAGAATGATTTTATATAATGAAGATTGATAAAAAAGCAGTTTTAAAGGCACTAGAGAACATTACCGTACCCGGTGAGGGACAGAATATGGTAGAAAGCGGTGCGGTTAAAAATATACAGATTTTTGGCGACGAGGTTGAAGTTGATATAACCATTGGCAATCCCAGTCTACAGGCCAGAAAAAAGACCGAAGTAGAAATCTTAAAAATCATACACCGAGAGGTATATGAGAAAGCAAAGATAAAAGTCAACATAAAGGTAGATGCTCCGGCAAAACCCAAGACCAATGAAATTAAGGGCAAACCATTGCCCGGCATTCAAAACATTATTGCGGTAGCTTCCGGAAAAGGTGGTGTAGGTAAATCTACAGTTACTGCAAACTTGGCGGTAACCCTTGCAAAAATGGGTTTTAAAGTTGGTGTTTTAGATGCGGATATCTACGGACCGTCCATGCCTATTATGTTTGACGTTCCCTTGGAAAAACCATTAGCGGTCAACGTTGGTGGAAAATCAAAAATGAAACCGATTGAGAATTATGGCGTAAAGCTATTATCTATCGGGTTCTTTACCCAGCCCAACCAAGCGGTTATTTGGCGTGGTCCCATGGCTGCAAAAGCCTTGAACCAAATGATTTTTGATGCGCATTGGGGTGAACTGGATTTTATGCTGATTGACCTTCCTCCGGGAACAGGAGACATTCACCTAAGCATTATGCAAGCAATGCCCGTAACTGGGGCCGTGGTGGTAAGTACACCTCAGAACGTTGCCTTGGCGGACGCTAGAAAAGGGGTGGCCATGTTCCAACAGGAGTCCATAAATGTTCCCGTATTGGGAATAGTGGAAAATATGGCTTATTTTACACCTGATGAGCTTCCTGACAATAAGTACTATATTTTTGGTAAGGAAGGAGCAAAAAATCTGTCTGAAGATTTAAACGTACCTTTCTTAGGAGAAATTCCATTGGTTCAGAGCATTCGCGAAGCGGGTGACGTGGGAAGACCAGCGGCCTTGCAAACGGCCACACCGGTTGAAGAAGCTTTTGAAGAGGTTACAAAAAATGTAGTGCAAGAGGTTGTGGGCAGAAACAAAAGTCTTCCCCCTACCGAGGCAATTAAGATAACAACTATGGCAGGCTGTTCTGTCGTTAAGAAAAAATAATATGACATCCGAAAATATGACATCCGAAAATATGACATCCGAAAAATTAAAACAGAATGTTGAAAAAGCCCTAGAGGAGATTCGTCCTTTTCTACAGAGTGATGGAGGTGATATTTCTTTGATCTCTATTGATAACGAAAATTCTGTAAAGGTAAGGTTAGAGGGCGCATGTGTTGGATGTAGCGTTAATCAAATGACCCTAAAAAGCGGTGTGGAAATGACCATAAAAAAGTACGCTCCACAAATTGAAGAGGTCATAAATATTGTAGCCTAAATCCTGATTTTAGTCATATTCTTACAGACGTTTTAACCCTAATTTTGTCTGACCTTTAATGTAAAACTCAATGATCAAAACAGACTTATTGATTATTGGAGCTGGCCCAACAGGGCTTTTTGCCGTTTTTGAGGCAGGCCTATTACAGCTCAAGTGCCATTTAATTGATGCACTACCACAAGCCGGGGGCCAATGTTCCGAAATCTATCCCAAAAAGCCCATTTATGACATTCCTGGTTTCCCCGAGGTATTAGCGGGCGACTTGGTGAACAATTTAATGGAACAAATAAAACCTTTTGAGCCTGGTTTTACTTTAGGCGAAAGAGCACAGACCATAGAAAAATTAGAGGACGGCACTTTTATTGTGACGACCAATAAAGGAACCAAACACCACGCTCCTATTGTAGCCATTGCTGGAGGCTTGGGTAGTTTTGAACCTCGCAAGCCACTTCTTGAAAACCTCCAGAAGTACGAGGACAATGGTGTTGCCTATATCATTAAGGATCCTGAGGTTTACCGAAATAAGAAAGTGGTAATTGCAGGAGGAGGAGATTCCGCTCTGGATTGGAGTATATTTTTAGCCGATGTAGCCTCAGAAGTTACTTTGGTACACCGCAGAAACGAGTTTAGAGGTGCATTAGATTCCGTAGAGAAAGTGCAAAACCTCAAGAACCAAGGTAAAATAAACCTAATTACCCCTGCTGAAATCGTTGCTCTTAAAGGCGAGGAAACCCTAGAGGCCGTTTCCATTAGAAAAACAACAAATCCTAATGAGGATGTTACCTTAGAAGTTGATAATTTTGTGCCGCTTTTTGGTCTTTCTCCCAAATTGGGACCCATTGCAGATTGGGGCCTTGATATTGAAAAAAATGCCATAAAAGTAGATACGTTCGATTATCAGACTAACGTACCGGGAATATATGCCATAGGCGATGTTAACACCTATCCAGGGAAATTAAAATTGATTCTCTGTGGTTTTCATGAAGCAACATTAATGTGCCAAAGTGCGTACCAGCGTATTTACCCGGATAAAAAATATGTAATGAAATATACGACCGTAGGCGGCGTAACCGGTTTTGACGGAAGTAAAAAAGAGGCGCCAAAGGCGGTTGTAAAATCCATTGATTAGTAAAAGTTTATAATTCAAGAATATTAATGTCCGACATAAAAATAAAAATAACCGACCGTGATGGTGTAACCCATGAGGTAGACGCCCCAACCGATATGAACATGAACCTTATGGAAGTCGTACGTTCGTACGAATTGGCCCCTGAAGGAACTATTGGAATCTGCGGTGGTATGGCCATGTGTGCTTCTTGCCAATGCTATGTAGAATCCGATCATGAACTTCCTGAAAAGTCCGATGATGAAGATGCCATGTTGGCCGAAGCTTTTGACGTTAAGGATAACAGCCGTTTGGGATGCCAAATTCATATGACCCCAGATTTAGACGGTCTAGAAGTTGAACTGGCTCCTGAAAGTTAGATTCTTGCCTGGTAGGTAAACAAGTTGTAGTACCTACCTTCTTTTGAAACTAGCTCGTCGTGGGTACCTTCTTCGGCAATTCTACCATTTTCAATAACTAAAATCTGATTCGCTTTTCGGATGGTACTTAACCTGTGCGCTATTACAAAAGTGGTACGCCCTACCGTTAAAGCTGCTAAACTCTTTTGAATCAAGGCTTCGCTTTCTGTATCCAAATTAGATGTAGCCTCATCTAGAATTAAAATTTTAGGGTCGGCCAAAACGGCCCTTGCAATCGCAATACGTTGGCGTTGCCCCCCGGAAAGCTTAACACCGCGCTCCCCTATCAAAGTGTCGAGTCCATCTTCAAACCTATCTGTAAACTCATTTACATAAGCAGCTTCAACCGCCTGTTGCAATTGCTCTTCAGAAGCATTTGGTCTAGGAAACAGAATATTCTCCCGTATGGTTCCCTCAAACAGAAAATCGTCCTGCAAAACCACCCCTAAATGTTGTCTAAAACTATTTAGGTTTACTTTAGAGACGTCCTTACCGTCTATAGTAATCCTTCCCGACTGAGGGTTTAAAAAAGTAGCTGCCAATCCTGCAATGGTAGATTTTCCCGAACCAGAACTCCCTACTAAAGCGACTACGTTTCCGGATTTCACCTCAAAGTTAATGTTGTGCAACACCTCCTTATCTTCCTCATAGGCAAACGAAACATCATCAAAAACAATATCCCCTTTAATCTCATCTAGAACAATCGTTCGGTTTTCCTCATCTGACTCGGGGATCATATTCATAAGTTCTTCCGTACGGTCCAATCCGGCCAGTGCTTCGGTCAACTGACTACCAATATTGCTCATTTGAACAATAGGAGCTATCATCAACCCTAACAAAAAGGTAAAGGTTAAAAACTCACCAATGGTAAGCTCATCCATCATTATTTTATAACCTCCTATACCCATAATACCCGTAGTGGCAATCCCTAAAAGAAAGGTTGAAGAACTGGTCATAAAAGCAGTGGCGGTCAAACTCTTTTTTACATTTTGAAAAAGCCGGTCTACTCCCTTTTCAAAAATTTTATTCTCTTGCTCTTCCGCATTAAAACCCTTGATTACGCGAACGCCACCCAAGGTTTCCGTAAGTCTACCCGTGACCTCGGCATTTATTTTTCCTCTATTTCTAAAAATGGGTCTTATAATCTTAAAAGCCTTTAACGCTATAATAGCAAATATGGCAAGAGGCACCAAGGTGAACACCGTCATCGTCCAACTGATCCGCAATAACAATATAAGTGAAACTACAGCGGTAATGGTTCCGCCAACAAGTTGGACCAACCCAGTACCGATAAGATTACGGACCCCTTCCACATCGCTCATAATACGGGAAACCAAAGCTCCGGATTTTGCATTATCAAAAAAGCTTATAGGTAACGAGAGTACCTTTTTCTGCACTTGAGCCCTAAGCTCAGAAATTAGAAACTGCGCCTGCACACTTAAGATTTTAGTCAATAAAAATGAGGTTACCGCTTGTACCAAGATTGCTAAGGCAACAGCACCAACAAGTAATTTTAAAAAATCCAGATCTTTATTGGGTATAATATCGTCCATTAAATATTTAAGGGACATAGGTGCAACAAAACTTGCTGCCTTACTTATTACAATAAGAACAAGACCTATAAACACAAGATTTCGTCTGGGCCAAATAATGGTCTTAAATGCGGTAAGGATACTAACTTTCTTTTCGGCCATGGAAGATGTTTTGAAGAGGGCAAAGTTACGGTAAAAACAGTGACTTTGCTTTTTAAGAAAGTTATCTAAATCATAAAGCTAAACCACTAGCGAATATTGAGAATACACAGCGTAATCTAGAAAATTTAATCTTCCGCTTCCTTTGTAACGATCAAAGTAGCTTTAGAACCTTCGGAGAGCAACCATTTATTCGCATAGATAAGCTCTCCCTTATCATCATAAACGTTGATTTGTGCGGTGTTAGGAGGAGAAGAACCCACATTAAGGGCCTCAAAATCTATACGGTTAAAACCTTCTTTTAAGTCAACGTTCACACCTTTAAAAGAGCCGGTCAAAAGAATATTAGGGTCGGCCACATCACCGTTAACATATATTTTTACACGATCCCCATCTACAAATTCGTGATCACGACAAACGATACCCACAAACTTCCCGTTGTTTTTTACATCGCCCAAATACATATCTGCAAAGTGCTGTTTAGAACCTTCCTTGGGTTGTCTTGGCCCTACTTTTGGGTCTATTTTCATACCTGCCCCGGCCTGAACCAGTTCGCGGTCATCGATCATCTTTACAGGGTTGCGTTTTGCAATATCAAAATCTACCTGAGGCTGGTCATCCACCACGGATGGTATTTTTAACGAAGTGCCTTGATCAGGCTTGGCGTTATCATCAATCTTATTGGCGGCATCAATCTTAAGGTCTTTCTTTTGAGGAATATCCGTCTGGGCCATCCCCGTAAGGGAAAACAGCAGTGCAGCCAATACCAGTACCGAATATTTTTTGATCATTGTATAAAAAATGCAAGATAAAGATAACAAATACCCTGCCATAGGGGCTTAAGGCAATGTTAAAACGATAAATTACTAAAAATCGTATCGGCAATCAATCTATGTCCTGTTTTATTAGGATGTATAGGGTCTTTGCCATAACACTCCTTTTGACTTGCAAAGAGCGGTTTCCTAATATTTATCTCGGCATTGGCGTAAGGATGCTGCATTTCTAAAATGATATCGGTAAACTTTTCAAGCACTTCCGCATCATATTTAGGATAGGGATTTTTATAACTATAGGACATTGCATTTTCATTTTTTTCACTGGACTTGGCCAAGGGCGGAGGTGTGAGTAAAATGGTCTTGATATCCCTTTGACGCATTTTTTCAAGAAAAGAATAAACGCCTATTTTAAAGCTTCTGAACAGTTCATCGGAAGGTTTTCCGTAAATACCGTCATTAATACCATAGCAGAAAAGGGCCACATCAATAGAGTTTTTGTCCAAAATCTCATCCAATCGTTCAAAAAGGTATGGCCTAGGGCCGGGATGATCCTGTTCTGTAAGTCCGCTTACGGTTTCACTACTCTTCCCAAAGTTGATAAACGTAATATTGAGTTCCGGTTTTTCTAGATTGAATTTTTCCTGAAGCATTTCAACATAACCATGCCCGCCCGCGTACGTAATGCTATCGCCAAAACAACCCACAACCTGGTTTTTCTTTAATTGAAATTTGGAGTTATCAAAGCACCCCATTAGGCTAGTACCTACAACTGCCAGTGCCGTTCTATTAATGAACTGTCTTCTTTTCATCATCGTGCAATGATTCAATAATTTATATAAAAATATCAAGAATGAGCACACCTATGAGCCCCATAACGCCCACTGTGGTTTCCATTACCGTCCATGTTTTTAAGGTGTCCTTAACCGATAGATTAAAATACTCCTTATAAAGCCAAAACCCGCTATCATTAACATGGGACAACATTAGACTTCCCGAGCCAATTGCTAAAACCATTAGCTCTGGACTAACATCTGTATTGGCGATTAACGGCAAAACAATACCCGCCGCTGTAAGACCGGCCACCGTTGCAGAGCCTACACAGACCCGAATGACCGTTGCTATAAGCCATGCCAAGATAAGTGGAGAAATAGTAGAACCTTTTAGCATTTCACCTATATAATCGCTCACCCCACTATCTATAAGCACTTGTTTTAACGCTCCCGCACCCGCTATAATCAAAAGTACCATGGTAATACCAGAAACGGCACTGGAAACGGAATCCATTACATCTTTCATTTTTTTACCCCTAGCCAGTCCCAAGGTATAAATGGCCACCAGAACAGATATAAGCATTGCCATTACGGGATTACCCAAAATATCAGTTGCTTTTCTAACAGCATTCCCTTCGGGCAACAACAAGGTCATTACAGACGCGAAACCGATAAGAATTACAGGAAGCAGTGCCGTAAGAATACTGGTAGCCGTACTTGGCATTTCATCATCCGTTAAAACTCTTGGATTCAAAAATTCCTTTAGGGGAGTTGCCTCTACATTTTTAATAGCGCGTGACAACAGCGGCCCTGCAACGATAATAGCAGGTATGGCCACTAGAATACCATACAATAAGGTTTTCCCGATATCGGCATTAAAAATAACCGCTATACCTGTAGGCGCCGGATGCGGAGGAAGGTACCCGTGTGTTACGGAAAGAGATGCCAACATGGGCAATCCCACATAAATTAAAGGAAGCCTGGTAGCTGCGGCCACTGTAAAGACCAAGGGTATTAAAATAACAAAACCCACCGTATAGAACATGGGAATACCCACGATAAAACCCGTAAGCACTACGGCCCATTGAATGTGTTTCTTTCCAAATTTTTCTACCAACTGGGTAGTAATACGTTGTGCCGCCCCACTGTCTGCCACCAACTTACCCAACATGGCACCTAGACCCAAAATTAGAATTAAGTATCCAAGCGTATTTCCAATACCTGACTGTATGGATTTGGTTACCGTTTCAAAATCCATTCCTTCTGCCACCCCAACCAACAGGGAAACGATAATGAAGGCGATAAAGGCATTGAGTTTAAAACGGGCTATTAAAATGAAGAGAATGAAAATTCCGGCAATAACAATGGCAAGTGGCATGGGCTAGATTGGTATTAAGCCCTCTAAGATACTAAATTAGATAACAAATGAAACTTGAAAAAAACACTTAAGCCCTTCTTTTTAAGTTGATGGATTCTAAGGTTTATTAATAGTTTTCTGAAAGTGCCTTTAATACGTAAACCGCTTTTTCACCCACCTTGTGGTCTACAAAAATATGGTCATGATAGTAAGCCGCAACAACGTTACAACTGATGTTATTTTTTGCCAGTTCCGAAGAAAATAGCGCGGTAAGCCCTACTCCTTCTAATGATGAGTGGATTTCCAAAGTTATCCAAGAAGCGATGTACTCATACGGAAGTTGTAAAGCATCGGCTTTTTGCTTGGCTATAATTACCGTAACACCCTCCTCTTCTTTAAATTCGCAAATTGTATCCGCTCTTGAGATGTGATCCACATTGGGCAACGTTACAAATACGTATTCACCCTCATTTAACTTGGGGGTCATACCTTTTATCATTTCCGCTAAGTTTTTTTCTCCTGCCATTTATTTCAAATTATAAGAATTGTGCTATTTCCAGCCAACAACCAGATACTAAAACTACATTGGTTTAAATTTCTATACAAACATATAGATACTTGGCTAATTTGTTGATTTCAAATACGATAAAGTCCAAAAAAAGAGAGAACCATAGAATTCTCCCTTTTAATAATACTGGAACAAGCCCTATTAACCTTCTAAATACCCAAACTTACCATTATTAAAATCATGAAAAGCTTGCATTAACTCCTCTTTAGTATTCATAACAAAAGGGCCATGAGCGGCAATTGGTTCGTTTAGAGGCTCACCACTCAATACCAACACCAAAGCGTCTTCAGATGCTTCCACCGTAAAATCTTCACCATCATTAGCCATAAGTACCAAATGATCTGTAGGAGCATGTTCTTTACCGTTCACTGTAATACTTCCTTCAATCACTAACACAACCGTATTGTAATTTTCGGGAAAGGAGAAGTCCGCTTTAGCTCCGCTTTTTAAATGGGCATTTAACATATGAATTGGTGTAAAAGTAGACGCAGTTCCTTTTGTGTCTTTGTACACACCAGCTATTACCTCTATTTTACCCGCACCGTCCGGAAGTATATAGTTACCCAAGTCTTCCTTTTTTAATGCCTGGTATTTGGGTGCGCTCATTTTGTCTTTTTGGGGCAAGTTTACCCAAAGCTGCACCATTTGAAAATCGCCCCCTTTTTTTGCCCATTCCTCCTCATGATATTCTTTGTGTAATACTCCGCTTGCAGCGGTCATCCATTGCACATCACCTTCACCAATTACGCCACCACCTCCGCTACTGTCATGGTGGGCTACCCTACCTTTATAGGCAATGGTAACAGTTTCAAAACCTCTATGCGGATGAACGTCCACCCCTCTAGGATTATCCGTTGCTGAAAAGTGAAAGTTTGAATTATAATCCATCATTATAAACGGATTCATTCGCTGCATATCCAATCTAAATCCGCTAGGGATAAAGTTATGTACCCTAAAACCATCCCCAACAAAATGTGGGTCTCTTGGTTTTGCCACTAATTCTACTGTTCTTGTTTTCATATCTTTAAGATTTTATACCACAAAAATATTGCGATAGGCCAACCTGAGCATTGATGTATGATAAGAACCTATTTTCTGAAATTTTTATCCGCAAGACTTTTTCTTACCCTGCTTAGGCTTTCTGGCGTAATACCCAAATATGATGCTACCATGGTTTGGGGCACACGCAAAAGAATATCCGGGTACATTTTCACAAATTGCAAGTATCTTTCCTCTGCAGACGAACTTAAAAGTCCGTTTACTCTTTTCTGTAAGTGTCTAATATGGTTGTGCAACAACCGGGTATTGAAATCTGTAAAAGATGGTATTTTTTCCGATAAATCCTTAATGAACCTCTCGTCTATCAATACTACCCGACTCTCTTCCAACGCTTGAATATAATAAACCGAAGGTGAATTAAAATAGCTGCTCTCGCGGTCCGTAACAAACCAATTTTCCGGAGCAAAAGCTATAACGTGCTCTTTACCCTTAGCATCTATAGAATACTGTCTTAGCAGGCCCTTTTCCACGAAAAAAGTATGGGTACAACGCTCTTCCCTGCGCAATAAAAAGGAATCTTTTTTAATGGTTTTAGTTGTACAATTATCAAGAATTGCCAAAACCTCGTTCTCATGAACATTAAGATTTGTAGTTAAAAAAGTCCTTAAGGTAGTGCTGTTCATTTTCCTTGTTCAATTCTAGTCCTAAAACTAAACAAATACGAACAGATTATGACAATGTCATTAATCCAAACTACTCAGATATATTTAAGGGAATTGTGAATTTAAAGTCGCTGCCCTTTCCAAAAGTACTTTCCGCCCAAATTTCACCTCCCAATTTTTCTACGAACTCTTTACAAAGAACAAGACCAAAACCAGACCCTTTTTCATTTGCCGTACCCACGCAAGCCATATTGGTATTAATCCCGAACAATTTTTGACATGTATCCTCGCTCATTCCTACACCATTATCGGAAACCGTGATTTCTACATAGGTCTCACTGGCTTTAGATGATACATTGATATGCCCACCAGGTTTAGTAAACTTAATTGCGTTTGAAACAAGGTTACGCACTACAGTCCTTATAATTTTATGATCAGAATTAACGGAAATAACAGCCTCTTGATTATAATTAAGAGAGATACCCTTTGTGGATGCAATGACACTGGATAATTCCAGAGTTTCCTCTATTATCTGATTAATACAAGTTCTTTTGGTTCTGAAATCTATCTGTCCCGTTTGGGATTTGGCCCAATTCAAAAGGTTATCCAACAGGTTAAGACTGTTTTTGGTAGTTCGATCAATGAGGGTTAAATATTCTTTAGATTGAGCAACATCATTTTTTTGCACGGAATCATTCAATAAATCCGATAGCAGGCTTATATTGTTAAAAGGACTTCTTAAATCATGGGCAATGATAGATAAGAGTTTGTCCTTGGTAGCCGCTACCTCCCTTAATTGGGCCTCGCTTTCTAGCAACTGCTTTTCGGCCTTTTTCATTCCGGTAACATCGCGAACTACGCAAATAAGAAATTTATCACCTCTTTCATCAATATACCGAGACTTTCTTGTGGATATAATCTTTGTTTCCGCACCCCTCACCGTTATATTCTCTTCACTGATATTCTCAACACCATCGGTCAAAACCTGTCTATCTACCTTTAAAAAATAATCTCTCTCTTCAGGTCTAACATCTTCGGCAAGCGTTTTACCGATTATTTCTTCACGAGACATATCCATCATCTTACAGAAAGCATCGTTCACTAATATCAATCTACTTTGACTGTCTTTGACGAACACAGAATCTCCCATATGGTCTAGGACGGTTTGGGTATATTTTGCCTCTGTATTTAAGTCAATATTCCGATTTAGGGGTTCACTCATTTCTCCGTTTAAAATTATAAAAATAATCAAGGAAGCAGCTACCAACACTACCAAGAGTATAGCTTTAGACCTATCTCATAACTTCTACGGGGGGAAGTAGAAATCTGTTAATTAAGGATTAACAGTCCCTAAATTTAACATTTTTTTTAGAAAAGTGCTATTGAAAGCACATGTTTTGAAATTCCAGCGTTACTCTTAATATGACATATAGATGAATACAACATGCCGCAACCCTGTTATTCATTAGACCAGACCAGCATACACCTAAAGTTGCTCGTTGCTAAAAATAATTACAGAACATGTCTCAAAAAAAGGTTTTCTAGCTCTTCCTCTGGGGCCAAACAAAGTCCTGGGTGGGGTTTTGAACTTTGTATAATGGTACTTTTAGAAGCTGTAAGCCAGCGAAATCTTGATGGTAAATCTAATTTACCTATAGCCCCTCCTTTGGGTTCACCCTCACAAACCAATTCCCAAGCGGCCAAATATGCTTCTATAGCCTCAAAATCTATTTCATTTGAAAACGCCCGGATACGTTGGCGGTCAATAACGAATTTCATTTTAAGAAACTTCTTTCGTTTTGAAAACACGATAGCTCCTATATTAATAAATTCCTCCCGCTCTACCTTTGGCACCAACCTTATAATGGCATACTCGTATGTAACCCTATCTTGCATCATCCGCCTCTTTTACTAACACATCTAACTTTCCCAATCTTGTGTTCAAAAATTTCATGTAGGCATTACGCTTCTCATGAGGTGTTAACGGATCAGACTCACTAGACAGCCAATCTTCAGGTATTTTAGAAACAATTTCCGTAATGACTTCTTCACTTATTCTTTTCTTAATGATACCGGAAGCTTGGGGCAATTGAGTGGCACGTTCTAACAGCACATGGTCTTTAATCGCGGGAAAGGTCCGCTCCAGATGCGTTTCCCAAGTTTCCCAATTATGGTGAAAATAAAAACTGGAACCGTGATCGATCAGCCATAATTCTTTATGCCAATTCAGCAAGTTGGTATTTTTAGCCGTACGATCTATATTACTAATCATACTATCTAGAAGTACAACTTTAGAAGCGCTTAAAGGGTCTGCAACAGAAACTAAGGGGTCATAAACAATAGCTCCGGACAGAAAATGTAATCCAAGATTTAAGCCTACGCTAAATTTGAGCAAATCTTGGATTTCCTCATCAGGTTCGGTCTTACTGAAGCTATCGTCTAAGTTCATAAAAACAATTTCCGGCACCTTAAGATCCATGGCACGGGCAAGTTCTGCGCCAATAAGTTCGGCAATTAAAGCTTTTTTTCCTTGACCGGCCCCTCTAAACTTTAAGACATAAAGAAACTCATCGTCTGCTTTAACTATACCAGGTAGCGAGCCGCCTTCCCTTAAGGGTTTTATATACTGTACTACGTCTACAGTTCTAATTTCAATTGCATTCATATGTGCTAAGGTAATGAAAGTTGTGTTTTACGATTGAGCTAGGTTATAGTTATTACGGCAAACAAAAGAAGCCTCACAAAATGAGGCTTCTTTATTAGTTTCGTTTGAGGTTTTTCACTTTTTAAGCTTACTCAAAAAACTTCTCATTTTGGGGATGATTTTATCCGCATCTTCTTCCAAAGCAAAATGACCGGTATCGTAAATGTTATAATCAATATTTTTTACATCTTTTTTAAAGGCAATCGCCCCACTCTCTGGAAAAAAGGCATCGTTCTTTCCCCAAACAATTAAAAGTGGCGGTTGGTTCTCCCTTAAATATTCCTGCCATTTTGGATATAGCTTTACATTATTTTGATAATCATAAAACAAATCTAATTGAACGGCATGAGCTTTAGGTCTGGACATTCTCAAATAATCTAAATGCCAAGTATCCGGGTTAACCTTTTCGGGATTACGTGTACCATGCGTATATTGCCACTTAAGCCCTTCTAATGAAAAAGAGTGTAATAATGCTTTTTCAGATTGCTCGTTTCTATTTGCCCAGAATGCTTTAGTATCTTTCCACGCTGCTCCCAAACCCTCTTCATACGCATTACCGTTCTGATTTATAATTGCTGTAACCCGCTCTGGATGGGCCGTAGCAATCCTAAAACCAATTGGAGCGCCATAATCTTGAATCATTAACGCATAGGAAGTAATTTCCTTTTTTTCCAAAAAAACATCTATTGTAGCGGCAATGTTATCAAAAGTATATTCAAATGCACTAGCAGCTGGAAAATCGCTATTTCCAAAACCGGGATAATCCGGGGCTACTAAGTGATATTCATCAGATAATTGATCTAGTACTTTTCTATATTGATGAGAGGACGTGGGAAAACCATGCAGCAAAACTATAGTCTCATTTTCTGGGTTACCTGCTTCTCGATATGCTATGTTAATTCCGTTAACTTCTAAAGTTCGATACTTAATTGTTGTCATATTTTCTTTGCTTTTAAATATTAGATTCGATTTTTCTACATCTGGCATTGTTTTCCCAGACATAAATAGTGGCACAATAACCAAAGCGTAAAGAATTAATTTTTTCATAGTTTTAGTATTTATTACCGAATGTTCGGTAAAATTTAATGGTAAATTTTTTTATTTGTTTAGATACCTAAATTCAATATTCTTTAAAGTTTGTTCAAATATCTCTAAATCATTCAACCCTTTAGTAACTACAAGACTACCTTGAATTTCCAATAAGGTCTGTACCGCATATTTTTTCGCTCTTTGATCGGTCAAGCCCAAATCCTGACCTAATTTTTTGAAGGCATCAATCCAATGCAACATGCCTTTCCCTATTTGCTCACCAAATAATTCCAGACCAGAACCTAAAGAAAATGCCCTTAAGATGCATGCATCCTTTCCATTGGTATAAACACCCCTAATACTATCCAAACCGTTAACCAATCGTTGTGCGGGAGATACACTATCATCCCGTAAAGCCTTGAATACTTTTTCTTCTGCTCGTTCCCCTAAATAATCCATAACAGCAATAGCCATACCCTGCTTTCCATCCGGAAAACGATGATACAAACTAGCTTTTTTAAGTCCTGTTTTCTGGGCTAATTCAGAAAGACTAGCCCCGTCATAACCTTTTGACCTAAAAACACCTACTAGACTTTCAATAATTTGTTTATCCAGTACTTTCTGTGGTCTCATGGGGCAAATATATAAATTATTTGATTTTTACCAAACGTTCGGTAATAATTTTTTATTTTTTGTCACCAAACCTAAAATATCCTTTTCTACCCATCCTATATGGTTATTTGGATTTCAGGTATAAAAAAAGCTGAGAATAAATTCTCAGCTTTTCATTTTAAATCTTGTACTCGAGGTGGGAATCGAACCCACACTCCAAAGGAACTGGATTTTGAATCCAGCGCGTCTACCAGTTCCGCCACTCGAGCATTAAAATCGGACTGCAAAAGTAAAAATTTTTTTCTTCCCCACACAAAAAAATAACAACATTTATGCTTTAGCAAGACAAATAAATTTCTAAATTTGCACCTCGCTAACAAAACGACTTGTCAATAAACTAATTCACAATACGTTACCCATGGCTTACCAAGTTCCCGAACCTAAGATTTTCGCATGTACCCAAAGTACTGAGTTAGCAAAAAAAATAGCCAAGTTTTATGGGGCCGAATTAGGCAACGTAATCTTCTCTAGATATAGTGATGGTGAATTCCAACCTTCTTTTGAAGAGTCCGTTAGAGGCACCCGTATTTTCATTATCGGTTCAACAAACCCTAGTTCGGAACACCTAATGGAAATGTTACTAATGCTAGATGCCGCCAAGCGTGCCTCTGCTAGACACATAACCGCTGTAATGCCTTACTTTGGTTGGGCAAGACAAGACAGAAAAGATAAGCCAAGAGTGCCTATTGCGGCAAAGCTAATCGCCAAAATGCTTGAAGCAGCAGGTGCTACACGAATTATTACAATGGATTTGCATGCCGATCAAATTCAAGGTTTTTTTGAAAAACCTGTTGACCATTTGTTCGCATCCACTATGTTCTTACCGTACCTTAAAAGCTTAAACCTGGAAAACCTGACCATAGCTTCACCAGATATGGGGGGTTCCAAAAGAGCTTATGCGTATTCCAAAGCATTGTCTAGCGATGTAGTAATCTGCTACAAACAACGGGCAAAAGCCAATGTAATATCGCACATGGAACTTATTGGCGATGTAAAAGGAAAGAACGTGGTCTTAGTAGATGATATGGTAGATACTGCCGGAACATTGACCAAGGCTGCCGATTTAATGATGGAAAGAGGTGCACTAAGTGTTAGGGCCATTACAACTCACGCCCTATTATCCGGTGATGCCTATGAAAAGATAGAAAAATCTCAACTATCGGAACTGATCGTTACAGATTCTATTCCGGCAAGACGGGATTCGGATAAAGTAAAAGTATTGAGCTGTGCAGAGTTGTTCGCAGATGTTATGCATAGGGTTCATCACAATACTTCCATTGCATCAAAATTTTTAATGTAGCTCAAAGGGCTACTTAATTTAGAGTATTAATTTTTTAAACTATATAATGAAGTCAATTAAAATTAAAGGATCAGAAAGAGAAAGCGTGGGCAAGAAGGCAACGAAGGCCCTACGTAATGCTGGACAGGTTCCTTGCGTAGTATACGGAGGGGAAAAACCATTGCACTTTTCAGCAGATGAGTTAGCGTTCAGAGATTTAGTCTACACCCCAGCCGCACATACCGTAAAGGTTGACTTAGGCGATGTTAAGGTAAAAGCGATTATGCAAGACATTCAGTTTCACCCAGTGACTGATAAAATTTTGCATATCGATTTCTATCAACTTTTTGATGATAAGGAAGTTACCATGAACATTCCTGTTCGTTTAGTAGGTAATGCTCCTGGTGTTAGAGCTGGTGGTCGTCTACTTTTTAGAAAGAGAAAACTTGCCATTAAAGCACTTCCGGACAACTTGCCAGATTATTTTGATATTGATATATCGAAATTGAAAATTGGTGAAAACATTACCGTTGAATCTTTATTGAAAGATGAATTTACTATCCTACACCCAGAAACAACTGTGGTGGTTCAAGTTAAAACGCAACGTACCGCAGTGGCCGTTGATGACGACGAAGAAATTGAAGGAGAAGAAGGAGAAGCTACTGAAGCAGCAGCTACTGAAGGTGGTGAAAGCCAAGAATAAATTTCAATTGAAGTTTTATAAAAAGCGCCCTAATTTAGGGCGCTTTTGTATTTTTACAACTTAAGGTTGCCGCTTGGCATCTACTTTAGAACATAATCATGTACAAGAACCATTTATTATGTTTTATCAATTTCTAAAATCAATTTTCAACAAGAGCAAAAGTGTTCTAGAAGAAACCGATACCATGAAAAAATACCTCATCATTGGCCTAGGGAATATAGGTAGTGAATATACAGAAACCAGACACAACATTGGCTTCAAAATATTGGATGCCCTAGCAAATGATGCCAGTTTTTCATTTGAAACCGCAAAATTGGGAGATATAGGTCTTTTCAAAATTAAAGGGCGTAGCGTGCTTTGTCTGAAACCATCTACCTATATGAACCTTAGCGGTAAGGCCTTAAAATATTGGATGGACAAAGAAAACATTCCTTTGGAAAACGTATTGGTAATCACTGATGACATTAACTTGGAATTTGGCACTATACGCCTAAAGACCAAGGGAAGTAATGGTGGCCATAACGGCCTTAAGGACATACAGAATGTACTACAGACCACAAACTATAACCGACTAAGATTTGGCGTAGGTGCAGATTTTGGAAAGGGAAGGCAAGTTGAATATGTTTTGGGTGAATGGACCGAAACTGAAAAGAATGCGTTAACAGAGCGCTATGAAAAGACTACAGAGCTTATAAAATCCTTTGTTCTGGCCGGTGTTGCCCGCACCATGAACCAATTTAACGGGTCTTAAATTCCGAAACCGAACTGGCGGAACTATTTCCTTCTTCATCGGTTGTAACAACTTTCCAGAAATAGACTTCTCCAGAGGTTACTTCTACCTTTAATTCACTAACTCCGGCATCCGTACTTTTTAATAAGTTGGTAGGTGGGTTTTGGGTAGAAAAATAAATAGCGTACGCCTCTATATCATCATCCAAATCCTTGCCTGACCACTTTAAACTTACCTCATTATTAACATCTTTAAATGCAGTGGATCCTTGTACCGGAAATGTCAATTCTGCAGGAAAAGGCACGTGACTAATTTCTGAGCCAGGATTATAGAACAACCAAGAATCACTACTTGTTGCCGTTGTGGTTTCTGAATTTTTTGAAATTACCACCCAAGAAAAAGGGGTACCCTTTGCCAATGACAAGGTTTCTATAGTATTAGATGTATTTTTTGACTGAACGGTACCTGTATTGAGATTCGTAACCTGTAGCTCATAATCTTCCGTATGGTCTGCCGCTTTCCAATTAAAGCGAACAATACTACTGGCATCGCCATCACTTTGAACGGGTGTGCACTCTGAATTTTTAGCAGGGGCAATCAAATCCACTTTTTCAGGCGCCTTCGGCGAGTCTTTTTTACAACTCGAAAAGAGTACTAATCCCAACAGTATAAAAGTTAGTATCCTCATCGTTTTATCACTTTAACCGATTCACTAATTGTTTCTCCCTTGATTTTCACAATATACATTCCGGAATGCAATACCGAAAAATCCAAGTCTACTCCCCCACCTCTTGGTGTACTCTGTTCACTTTTCATCAAACTACCTCCAATAGTAAAGATATCTATTCTTACTTTTTCCGTAGATGCCCCTAATAAAACGCGTGTGCTTTCATTAAACGGGTTTGGAAATGCAATAGGTTTACTCCCTACAAAAAATTGGTCTTCATAAATACCTTGACATGAAATACCCGTTGATACCCGCAGTACATTACCCCCTGATTTCAAATCTAGGGTAATCTCGGATTTATCGGTCAGTAGCGTTTCACCATTTAATTCAATAGTATACAGGTCCGCTCCTTCCATAGATAACAACAACTGCTTTCCATCTAAAGAAACGGAGGATGTTACCCCCAAAGGTTCTGGTTGGGATACGGTTACCTGAGCACAAAAAGGTTCATAATCAAATCCGGCACCTGAAGCGTTTACACACAACGTGTATACTCCCGAGTTTAAATTTGAAAGCGAGAACGAGTCCGTAAACATATCGGTTACATCTACACTGTTACCAGATATAGTTACCGTATAATCCATAAATGTTTTAGCCTCTATAGAAATGACCCCATCATCATTATTTCTGCAGGACTCACTTTCTACCGTAATCTCAAAATTATCGGAAGCAAACCTATGCACCTCACAACCGGAGGAGTCCACCTCCGCCCCTTCGGGCGTATTAGGGCATAAATCGTCTCCATCATCAAAAACACCATCATTATCTGCATCCGGTCTAAATTCGCCTTCTACACAAATATCCAGAGAGAACTCGTTTATCACACCTCCATCCCTAGAGGCATTATCCACTACCGTTAAGGTCCATTCACCCAATACGGACTCGCCTTTAAAAGAACTTAGCGAACCTAATGGTTTTACCGTACCCTTAATTGCCGTTGTAGCTGTAGCTCCACAAGAGAAACTAGAAGCACTATCATCAAAAATTGCATCTACATTCCTTAGATTGCCGCATGAACTAGAAATTAACGGAACCACTGTATTAGATGGAGATGTTAGTGTTACGACCAAATCCTCAAGGTACTCGTGATCAATGTTCAACCTTACATTTATATCATCTACCTTTAAATCTTCAAAAAAGGCAATTTTTGAAATTACCGTGGTTCTTTCCGTAGCACTTATTTCCAAAGGAAGGTCTCGCGCAGGCTTATTGGCACAATCTACTTGTATGGTAGTGAACTTACGAACTGTACTGTAAGGTCCTTCGCCACATACGTTTAAAGGCTTTACTCGCCAGTAGTATTCTTCCTGATTATTAAGTTCCGTAGGCACGTAACTATTTGTAGTAACCGTGACCAATTCTACCAGATTGGCAAAAGCGGCATCGGTTGCAATATGCACCTCGTATGAAGTATAAGAAGCATCCTCCTCCCACTGTAGCAACTCTGTTGTTGCGGCATCTACTAAATTATTGGCAGGAGCCGTAATCGCTACTGCAGGAAAGTCCGTGTCGTATATCTTTAAGTCTAGGATAATTTCTTTTGTTACGCTAGCAGAGACAGCTGTGATAGTCAATGAATACGAGCCTTCAGGAACGTTTTCGGTATTTTCGATTAACATATCCACTCGGGTTCCGTCTATTGAAACGGTATCCGGCATAAAAGTAACCCCTAAATTATCAGGCCCATCCGTTACCTCAAAAGTAACTTCTTCATCAAAACCCAAATAAGTTTCATAGTCAAAAGGAATCACAAGGTCATCAAAATGACAAGCTTCATACTCCAATCCTGAAAAGTTCATTACAAACTGTGATGCCTCAATGGTAAAATCAGTAGCATTCACAGCATAATACACATTGTCCGAAGCTTTGACCATAACCCGGGCCTTATCCGTAGCAATACCCGGTACTACCACTTTATGAGACCCATCGTTAACCACACCTGATGCCAAGGGAACCGTAAAAGTTACACCGCCGTCAGTAGAAAGCACAAGGTCTACATTTTTAGTAGCAACCGGCAACTTATCCGTTCCGGCAACGTCCCAATCTATCTGCAACACTTCACCCGCCACATAAGTTTCGGCAGATGCTTGCGAGGTAACCTGAAAAGGCCCGGCACTGTTTACAACGGCAAGATTCATTAATTTGGAAACCACTTGGCCTCCACCTGGTGCATTATCCCTAACCGTAAAAGCAAAATTCATCTCTCGCTCAACGTCCGATACTGTTTCCCAAGCAGAACCTCTCGTAGGGAAGGTCTGCACCAAATTACCACGAACTACTTGTGACAACATTGGAAAGTATCTTACAGGTGCCAAACTTGGAAGTCTAGACCTGAAATTTGCACCGCTTGCATTATTTGGACCAAAAGAGGCCTGAGTAACCACGCCGTTGTCTATTTGTTCCCATGTATAGGTCAGCACATCTCCCGCATCAGGATCTGTGGCGCTGCCCTCCAATATAAAAGCAGTGGATTTTGGTATCACATAATCTTCCAAATCTGCAACAACGGGAGGATTGTTGGAAATACCCGTAACCTCCCCACAGGTTTTTGTCTTTAGATTATCTATAATTTGTTTAATACTAACGTAATGAAAATAATCGTCTCCGCTGGCCGCTACGTCATCTACATCCGCTATACCTGCGTAGCCCATAATGGTAGACCCACTACCCGGCTCTACTTGAACCAAGGTTCCTTCAAATTCATGTGACCAAGTGTGGTTTGCCCCTAATTGGTGTCCCATCTCATGGGCCACAAAATCCAAATCAAACTTATCTCCTTTAGGCACTCGGCTGGATGAATATGCACTACCCTTTCTATTGGTTACACAAATAGCCCCAATAAAACCGGCGTTACCCCCATTTTCACCTTTATGAAACACATGCCCAATATCATAGTTTGTTTCTCCTATCTCACTGGTCATTACCGCCTGGCCCTGATCGCCCAACAAGCTTAATGTACCCGTATACGGGTCTGTAGCCGCATTGGTATAAATTATCTTGTCCGTTTCTGCTACAAGCTCCAAACGCACTGCTAAATCCGTTTCAAAAACCTCATTTACCCTTGTTATAGTGGCATTGATACTTGCTAGTGCATCAACCACTGTACCACCATGATATTCCGTATATTCCGCAGTTGCCGAAACGGCCAACCTGTATTTTCTAAGTACACGGTCATCAAGAGGTTTGGCCGTTAAGCTGGCACCGGCGGACAAAACCTTTTCTTGGGTACTACAAACAAAATCTTCATCATCTGCACTTTTAGCACTCCCGGAATACACCATATAGGTATCTCCCTCTACCTTCTCAATAAAACTGTTCTCTCTTTTTTCCGAAGAAATAATCATGGCCTGCACTTCCTTTTGAGAAATACTAAACCGTATACGGTTTTCCCTATTATTTACATCATAACCAGAAAATGATTTTATTTCTGGGTATTTTTTTGAAAGTTCTTCGGACAAAACGGGCGTTTCACGAACACTATACGCTACCATTTCTCCGTTAGAATTAGGAAAATGAACAATTTTTGAAACACTCTTTGACGTTGTAGAACGCTGCAAATCCTGCTTAAAAAGTTTCTCTTGTAAGGAAAAAACTTTTGCGTTCTGCATGTTCAACCCCTGCGAAAATCTCTTGTAGGAAGATTTTTTCATCGAAGAGCTTTCCCAATATTCGCTCTGTGCCGAGGCGGAAAAGGAAAGAAATGCTATGGTAATTGAGAAAACAAGACGTAATTTTGTAACCATCAAGGGGGTTTAGAACAAAATCAAATATAAGTCTTTTTATTATTTTTAACAGGTGGTAACAGTCCAAAGCATTTTCAAAAACGATAAACGGCATTCGACTGCCATTACCATAGGCACTTTTGACGGTGTTCATATTGGTCACAGAAAAATACTGGAGCGTTTGATAAATAATGCCGCTGCACTAAACCTTAAATCTACCGTATTGACTTTTTTCCCGCATCCGCGGATGGTTTTGCAAAAGGATGCAAACATAAAATTGCTCAATACCATTGAAGAAAAAACCAAAATATTAGAGGAGCTAGGATTGGACCAATTGATCATTCATCCTTTTACGCAAGAATTTTCCCGTCTCTCCGCCACCGAATTCGTTCGGGACAACTTGGTGAACCAGCTGCAGATAAAAAAAATTATTATTGGTTACGACCATCGCTTCGGCAGAAACCGAAATGCCAATATTACCGACCTTAAAGCTTTTGGCAGCACCTTTAATTTTGAGGTGGAAGAAATATCGGCACAAGAAATAGATGAAGTATCCGTAAGTTCAACCAAAATACGTAAAGCGCTCCAAGAAGGCGATATTACCACGGCAAACAGCTACCTAAGCTACAACTATATGCTTACGGGCACTATACAAAAAGGAAAAGGCCTTGGCAGACAACTTGGTTTTCCTACCGCCAACCTCCACATTTCGGAATCGTATAAATTGATACCCAAAAATGGGGTCTACGTGGTTAAAAGTCAGCTTTTAAACAAAACCGTTTACGGGATGATGAACATTGGCTACAACCCTACCGTTGCTGGCAAAGAGAAAACTATTGAGATTAACTTTTTTGATTTTGACCAAGATCTTTACGGTCAAAAACTACAGATAGACATTCTACACCGCATACGCGACGAGCACAAGTTTGAATCTGTAGAAGCCCTAAAGACTCAACTGGAAAAGGACAAACAAACCTCGCTCTCCCTAATCTTAGAATAAATGCTGAATCGTTTTCTCTTTTCGAAAATCGATAACTCGCAACTGATTATATTCCGTATTTTTTTCGGAATACTTGTTTCCCTAGAATGTTATGGCGCCATTTTAACGGGTTGGATCAGAAGAACGTTAATAGAACCAAAGTTTACCTTTAATTTCATTGGCTTTGATTGGCTCCAACCTTTACCGGGGTTTGGCATGTACTACTATTTCTTTGTTATGGGTACAATGGGCGTACTTATTGCCCTAGGCTACAAATACCGATTTGCCATTATTTCCTTTACCCTTATGTGGGCGGGTGTTTACCTGATGCAAAAGACATCGTACAACAATCATTACTATCTTCTGGTACTTATTTCGCTCATCATGTGTTTTCTACCGGCACACCAAAGTCACTCATTGGATGTAAAGCGAAACCCAAACTTAAAAAGCGACAGTATGTTCGCTTATGTAAAGTGGATTGTGATTTTTCAGCTACTTATTGTTTACACCTACGCTTCTATTGCCAAACTATATGGCGATTGGTTAGATTTTGGAATTGTTCGCATTCTAATGCTCAACAAAGCTAGCTACCCTATTATTGGAGGCCTATTGCAAGAGCCGTTTATTCATAGAATTATTGGGGTCTCGGGTATTTTTTTTGATTTATTGATCGTTCCCGCCCTACTTTGGAAGCCCACTCGAAAAATTGCCTTTTTCGCTTCTGTGTTTTTTCACCTGTTCAACTCCATTGTTTTTCAGATCGGTATTTTCCCGTATTTATCGTTGGCTTTTACCGTATTCTTTTTTGAGCCCGAGACCATACGGAATATCTTTTTTAAGAAGAAAAAACCTTACCTGCTTCAAAAGGTAGAAGTGCCATCCTACAGAAAACCACTACTTGTTATAGGAGGCATTTATTTTCTAATACAAATTACGCTCCCCGTAAGACATCATTTTATAAAAGACGATGTTTTATGGACAGAGGAAGGGCACAGATTAAGTTGGCGCATGATGCTCCGAAGCCGCACAGGAACCGTAAAATTCTTGGTAGTCAATCCAAAAACCGGGGAACAGACCGTAATCAAAACAAAAGATTACCTCTCCAAAAAGCAACAGAAGAGAATTGCGGGCTACCCAGATTTTATATGGCAGTTTGCCCAAAGGTTAAAAAAGGAATATGCCAAAAAAGGAGAACATATAGAGGTGTACGCACAAAACTCTAAAGTTAGCGTAAACGGAAAACCTTACCGCCCGTTTATAGACCCTAAAGTAGACTTAGCCAACACCAAGTGGAACTACTTTTGGCATAATGAATGGATTTTTCCATCACCTACCTACGAAAAAAAACCTTAGAATTTTTTAGCCCGCTTGCAAAGTTGTAACGGCATGCCCCATGGGTCACGTAGCATTACAAGATGCAGACCTTCACGCTTTACTTCCTCAACAAGAGTGGCTCCTTCAGCAACAAGTCTTTGTTTATCTGCTTCGGCATCATCAGAAACAAAAGCCACATGAAATGTTGCGGGGTGGCGCTCCTCAAAGTTACTTAGCGGTTCTTCCGGCTTTTGGTACAACTCTAGCATCACCCTCCCAGTAGAATCGGCCAAAAAGGTCATAAAAGGAGGCTTTTCCTGTCCAACAACAACAGTTAACCCTAAATGCGTCACAAACCAGTCTACTCTTTTGTGTATATCCGTAATGTTCAGTGCAAAATGTTCAAAAACCATAAAATAATAAGATTATAACGGCCGTAAATGTATTGGTTTTTAATCATTAGTTTAAATTTGCAGACTAAATTTAAGAGCAATGTTACAGCTACAGGTCGTTAGAGACAAAAAAGACGACATCATAAACGCATTAAAAAAGCGCAATATAGATGCCGCACCATTGATTAATGAAGTGTTGGAGTTGGATGAAAAAAGACGTGCAACACAAACTTCCTTGGACAACACCCTAGCGGAAAGCAATAAACTTTCTAAAGAAATAGGCATGCTCTTTAAGACTGGAAAAGCCCAAGAAGCCAACGTTCTCAGAGAGAAAACAGTGACCTTAAAGGAAGATTCCAAAAGGTTGGGCGAAGAGCTTAATACTATTTCCGAAAATTTACAGAGCGTTCTTTATAAAATACCTAACGTTCCCCATGAATCAGTTCCTGCAGGTAATTCAGATGAGGACAACGAAGAGATTTTTAGAGAAGGAGACATACCTACTTTAAATACCGATGCTCTACCCCATTGGGAATTGGCAAAGAAATATGATATCATAGATTTTGAATTGGGCGTAAAAATTACAGGTGCCGGTTTTCCCGTATACAAAGGAAAAGGTGCCAGATTGCAACGTGCCCTAATCTCTTATTTTTTAGATAAAAATACAGAAGCAGGTTACACCGAAATGCAAGTACCCCACTTGGTTAACGAAGCATCCGGTTTTGGAACTGGGCAATTACCTGACAAAGAAGGGCAAATGTACCATGTAGGAGAGGACGACCTTTACCTTATTCCAACTGCCGAAGTACCGGTTACCAATCTTTTTCGTGACGAGATAGTTACCGAAAGCGATTTCCCTATCCGCTATACGGCTTACACACCTTGTTTTAGGAGAGAGGCAGGAAGCTACGGCGCACATGTTCGTGGCCTTAACCGTCTTCACCAGTTTGATAAAGTGGAAATTGTTCGGGTGGAAAACCCCGCTAATTCGTACCAAGCCTTGGATGGCATGGTAGAACATGTAAAAAATATCCTTAGAGAACTAAAATTACCATACCGCATTCTAAGACTTTGCGGCGGTGACCTAGGTTTTACGGCAGCCCTTACTTTTGATTTTGAGGTGTTTTCCACAGCGCAGGACCGTTGGTTAGAAATTAGCTCTGTTTCCAATTTTGAAGCCTACCAGGCCAACCGACTAAAACTTCGGTACAAAGACGAAAACGGAAAAAGCCAGTTTGCCCATACATTAAACGGAAGCTCTTTGGCCTTACCGCGTGTTTTAGCTGGGATTTTGGAAAATTATCAAACTGCTGATGGTATTCAAATACCCGAGGTATTGGTGCCTTATTGTGGGTTTGACCGTATAGATTAATTTTAGGTCCAAGAAAATAAAATCGGCCAGAACAGTTATCCGTTCTGGTCGATTTTCATCTAACACAATTTACAACTCTCCCTCTCCTACTTCTTCTCCCGAAGCATATACCACATAATTCTTATTGGTAGTATTGAATGTTACCCTAATTGGTTTTTCATTTCTAACCAAATCTAAATAATCACTATACCTATCTATAGGCTGATATCCTACCCCAGTTTTTATACTCTCGTTATACGTATTCCCGGAAAGGTTTCCCTCTCTAAAAATCAGATATAACCTATATCCGTCCGCACAATACAAATTAATTCTACCGGAATTCTCCCCATTAGGATAAAGGAACGCCGCGTAACGATCACAATTTTTTACAAATGTTGCCATAACTCTATATGTATTTAAATGAAACAAATAACAATTTGATTATAAATGTATTACACAATAATAAAGGTCAAATATGGTATTGTACGAACAGTCTATAATCTTGTATAAATTGAAACAAATACGTTTTAAAGCCTATTTACTCCCAAATTATAGTCCCCTTAACAGATTCTTTTCCCAAGCTGACTTAAATTTGTTAAATTTCATATATGAAGGCTCTCCATACTATCGCCATTCTTCTTATTACCTTCTCTACTGTGGCCCAAGATGATTTCTTGGCCAAACAGTATTTTAATGATGGTGATTATGAAAAGGCCGTGGTGTACTATGAAAAACTAACGGATAAAAATCCTAGTAGAACAGATTATACAGAAGCTCTTATAGCCACCTACCAACAATTGGAACGTTATACGGATGCCGAAAACTTTTTACTGAAAAAATTAAAAAATGCCAGGGCATACCCTACGTTATTTATTGAAATGGGGTATAATTACAGATTACAGAACCAATCGGAAAAGGCCAAGGCATACTACGAGAAAGCAATCGCTAAAATAGATGAAAATCCTAATTATGGATATGGTATTGGCTACCGCTTTCAGAAATACGCTTTGTTAGACGAAGCCCTTAAGGCCTATACCAGGGCTATGGAACTCAACCCTCAGCTGGACTATAATTATCAAATGGCCCGTATTTATGGAGAACAGGGCAATATTGAGAAAATGTACGTATCCTACTTAAGACTCATTAGCGAGGGCAAAACATCAAAATCTAACGTGCTTCGTAATATTGACGATTTTATAACTGCGGATGCTGAAAACGAGAACAACCTTATCCTTAAAAAAACGCTATTGCAGAATGCACAAAAGAATCCGGATATTCTTTGGAACGAGCTTTTGAGCTGGCTATTTGTACAACAAAAGCAGTATGGTAGTGCCTTTCGTCAGGAAAAGGCTATTTACAAACGCTTGGAAGGTTCTAATATGCAACGCCTCAATGCCCTCGGGAATTTAGCCCTTGAGGATTCCGAAACCGAGACCGCTCAAGAAATCTTTCAATACATTGCGGATAACAGTGCAGACGAGGTCACTAAACTTAACGCGCAACTGAACCTTATAGACATTCAACTTTTTGAGCCCACAAAAAAAAGTTTAGAAGCGGTAGAAAAGCAATTTAACGAGCTGATAAACATTCATGGTTACAAGGCCCAGACTTTACAATTACAGGTTGCCTACGCCAACTTTTTGACCTTTAAACAAGAAACTCCAGAACAAGCCATCAAAATTCTAAAACAAAGTTTAGAGCTTCCGTTAAACGCCCGTGGAAAAGCTTTCGTAAAACTAGCGTTGGGAGACATTTTGGTATATGATAAAAAATTTAATGAAGCGCTCATCTATTTTTCACAAATACAGCAAAATCTAAAAAATGATGTGCTGGGGCAAAATGCACGGTTTAAAGTGGCCCAGACCAGTTTTTACAAAGGCGATTTTGATTGGGCCCTCACCCAACTAAAAGTCCTCAGAAGCTCAACATCTCAGCTTATAGCCAATGATGCCATGCAGCTGAGTTTATTAATTTCGGATAACTCACTGGAAGATTCAACCCAAACCGCCCTTAAAAAATATGCCCGGGCAGACCTTTTGGCCTACCAGAATAAAACTAAAGAGGCCATCACGGAACTTAATGACATTCTTGAAAATCATAAAGGCGAAAAAATTGAGGACGAGGCCCTTCTAAAACAAGGTGAACTTTTAGAAAGCACCAAAGCCTACGAAGCTGCCGAATACAACTACCAAAAAATAACTGAATTCTACGCCAATGGTATTCTAGCGGACGACGCGCATTTTGCACTGGCAGAACTCTATAGAAATAAACTAAACCAACCTGAAAAAGCTAAGTCGCATTACGAGAAAATTATTTATAACTATCAAGACAGTTATTATTTTCCACAGGCGAGAAAGAATTTTAGAATGTTGCGAGGTGATGCCGTGAATTGAGATAGCTATCTAAAAACAAAACAATAGAGCATGGGCAGATTCACTTTGATTTTTCTAATTACACTATTTTTTTCGGGTCAGGTGATAGCAAAACCCATCCCACTGAACGAAACCGAAAAACTGGCTTTGGTCGGCAAAGTCTGGGGTTTCCTAAAATATTACCACCCCAATGTAGCCAAAGGAAAATTCAATTGGGACGAACAGTTATTCACAATTCTCGCTAAAACTGAAAAGACAAATTCCAAAGAAGAACTATCACAAGTATTAATAGACTGGATAGGTTCACTTGGTGAAATAAAACCCTGCAAGTCTTGCCAAAAGCCCACATCTACGGCCCGTTTCAATAAAAACTTTGATCTATCGTGGATACAGGATAACCCGCTCTTTTCAAAACAGCTTTCCGATAAACTCCGGTTTATAGAAACAAATAGGTTTCAAGGCGAGCACTACTACGTGACCACAGCGAAAAAGACAACAAAGGCACAAAATATCATTATCCAAAATGAACCGGAATATCCAAACTTCCTATGGAAAGATAAGAGCTTAAGGCTACTAGCCTTATTCAGATATTGGAATACGGTTGAGTATTTTTTTCCGTACAAATACCAGATGGACATCCCTTGGAATGATGTATTAACACAAATGCTGCCTAAGTTTCTTCACCCCGAATCTGAATTGGATTACCATTTGGCTATGCTAGAACTAGTGGTACATATTGATGATAGCCACGCGGGTTTAAGTACAGACATACTAAATGAATATTTTGGCAATAAGTACATTCCCGTAATCCACAGGATAATTGACAATAAAGCTGTAATCGTAAGACCTTTTAACGATTCATTGGCCCGACTAAACGATTTAAAAATTGGAGATGTCATTAGCAAAGTGAACGGACAGAACGTTATTGATGTTTTTGAAGAAGGAAAAAACTATATACAAGGCTCCAACCACGCCGCCAAGCTTGCTTTTGCCCGGAACAAAATTTTTAATGGCAGTACAGATTCGGTCACGATAGAACTATTGAGGAATGGAAAACCCATTACCAAAAAAATAGGAAGGTACCCGTTTGACGTCTTCAATTACGAGAGACCCACAAAGAAAAAATATAAAATACTCAATAATACTATTGGCTACGTGAATATGGGAGAAGTTACCCAAGAGGACGTCTCGCAAATGATGGATAGTTTAATAAACACAAAGGCTATCATTTTTGATATCCGTAATTATCCTAAAGGCACTCTATACCGAATAGCGAATTACTTGAACAGTAGTCCAAAAGAATTTGTAAAAATTATAGTTCCAGATTTAGGTTACCCAGGTAGGTTTAAGTGGACAAAAACATTAAAATGCGGAGGTAATGGTAAGAAACATTATAATGGGAAAGTTATCCTATTGGTCAACTCACAGACAATCAGCTATGCCGAGTTTACCACCATGGCTTTTCAGACATACGACAATGTAATGACAATTGGCAGCCAAACCTGCGCTGCGGATGGAGATCTTAGCCCAATTGGATTCGTAGGCGGTTTTAAAACAGGAATTTCCGGGACAGGTATTTTTTATCCTGATAAAACGAAAACCCAAAGAGTTGGCGTAAAAATTGATGTAGAAGTAAAACCTACCATTAACGGTATTAAAGAAGGAAAGGACGAGGTATTGGAAAAGGCATTAGATTTGCTAAAAGACTAAAAAAACCAACAATATGTACATATACAATGTAACAACCAATATAGAAGAATCAGTTCATGACGAATGGCTGATATGGATGCGTGAAGTCCATATTCCGGACGTATTGGCTACGGGCAAGTTCCTGAACGCCAAAATGAGCAAAATTCTAATAGAAGAGGATATGGGCGGGGTTAGTTATTCGGTTCAGTTTACAACGCTGAGCAGAGAAGTACTGGAGAGGTATTATTCTGAGGACGCTCCCAAATTGCGCGAAGATGCACACAAAAAATTTCCAAATAAATTCGTTTCGTTCAGAACCGAAATGGAAGTGGTAAGCGAACATTAGTACCATGCAACACCTTTTTACTTACGGTACACTTAAAGACCTGAACGTTCAGGAACAGGTTTTTGGCCATACCTTAAAAGGAGAGCAGGATGTTTTAGAAGCGTTTAGAATTTCCCCTGACAAAATAATGGGCAGATACCTCGTTGCCGAAAAAACGAACAGTAGGGAAGACCAAATTGAGGGCATTGTTTATGAGCTTAAGCAAAGCGAGTTAACAATGGCCGACCTCTATGAGGGAGAGGCATACAAAAAAATTGAAGTCGGCTTAAAATCGGGCAAAATAGCTTGGGTTTATGTAAAGGCTTAAAAAGAAAATATGGGCAAGAAAAAGAAGAAGCAGTACGAACAGACACATACAAAATCATGGAAAGAAGACAGTCCGGTCAAAGCTAAGAAGCACTTAGGCCAACACTTTCTAAAAGATGAGGGAATAGCCCAAAAAATTGCGGAGACCCTTTCTTTGGACGGGTATAGGAATGTAGTTGAAATAGGGCCTGGAACGGGTGTACTTACCAAATACCTGTTGCTGCAAGACATAAATCTAGTAGCAATGGATTTGGATGCCGATTCTATTGTCTACCTCAATCATAGTTTCCCCTTGGAACACCCCAAGGCAATGGCAGGAAAAAGTACGCTTCAGGTAATTGAAGCCGATTTTCTAAAGTATGATCTTACCGAGATTTTTGGTGATGAGCAATTTGCCATAACGGGAAACTTCCCCTATAACATATCTACACAAATTGTTTTTAAAATGCTAGAAATGAAAGCACAGGTGCCTGAATTTTCCGGTATGTTCCAAAAGGAAGTTGCCAAACGCATTTGCGAAGGAGAAGGCAACAAAACCTACGGCATTCTATCCGTGCTGGTACAGGCCTATTATGATGCCGAATATTTGTTCACGGTTTCGCCCCAAGTTTTTGACCCTCCGCCAAAAGTACAGTCCGGGGTGCTCCGTTTGGTACGTAAAAAGAATTTCACGTTAGATTGTGATGAAAAATTATTCTTTAGAGTGGTTAAGGCCGCATTCAACCAACGTAGAAAAACCATAAGGAACAGTTTAAAAGTATTTGACCTCTCACCGGAACTTAGGGGAGATATTATTTTTGACCAACGTCCCGAGCAACTTAGCGTGGCGGATTTTGTTGCACTTACAAAAAAAATAGCCTTGAATCTAGACTAGGTATTTTTTGGTCTGTATATACTTTATTTTCTCAAAATTATAATCTTGACAAATTTATAGGGTGATTTTTATCTATAAAGCGTGCTAAGAAATCGTAAAGAGCACAGTGCTTTAAGCCTTTTTCTTTAGCTTTGCCGCAGTTTCTTCATAAATGCTTTATATGATAAGATAGGATGACGCCATTTAAACTCACAGATGAACTTCTAGCTGAAATCGAGCAGCTAATTGAATCCCGAGGAGATACCAGCTTGGTAAACCTGATGGAGGAAATACATTATGCCGATATTGCCGAAATCATCAACGAGTTAAACGAAGATGAAGCCACCTATCTGATCAAACTTCTTGAGAGCGATAAAACTTCCGATGTCCTAACAGAATTGGACGAAGATGTACGGGAGTCCATCTTGAACAATCTTTCCGCAAAAGAAATTGCAGAAGAGCTGGATGAGTTGGATACGGATGATGCCGCGGATATTATTGGAGAACTTCCCAATGAGATTATCCAAGAAGTTATTTCCGAATTGGAAGACCGGGAACACGCCAAGGATATTGTAGACCTTTTACGTTATGATGAAAACTCTGCCGGCGGACTTATGGCCAAAGAGCTCGTAAAAGTACGCGAGAGCTGGGACGTACTCAAATGCGTAAAAGAAATGCGCGCCCAGGCCGAGAACGTTACCCGTGTCCACTCCATTTACGTAGTAGACGATACGGACAAACTAAAAGGACGCCTATCTTTAAAAGATTTACTTACTACCTCTACACGCACACACATTAGTGAAGTGTATATTCCAAAAGTTGATTCGGTAAACGTTAACGAAAAACCCGAGGAAGTAGCAAAAATCATGTCAAAATATGACTTGGAAGCCATTCCCGTAGTTGATGAAATAGGAAGATTGGTAGGCCGTATTACTATTGATGATATTGTAGACGTTATTCGTGAAGAGGCCGAGAAGGATTACCAAATGGCTGCCGGTATATCTCAAGACGTAGAGGCAGATGATAGCATTTGGGACCTTACCCGAGCACGACTACCTTGGCTATTTTTAGGCCTAGTGGGCGGTATTGGCGCAGCGGGTATCATGGGCGGTTTTGAAGAAATGATCAGCAAACATGCCGTATTGTTCTTTTTTACCCCGTTAATTGCGGCAATGGCCGGTAATGTTGGTGTACAATCCAGCGCCATAGTTGTTCAAGGTTTGGCCAACGATGATTTAAAGGGCAGCGTTGGGAATCGCCTTATAAAAGAGTTGCTTTTAGCACTCCTGAACGGTACTATCCTTGCTACCATTTTATTACTTTTTACCTGGTTATGGAAGGGTGATTTCCTCACCTCCCTATCCATTTGCCTCTCTTTAATTGCCGTTATTCTAGTGGCGGGCTTCATTGGTACCTTCATCCCATTGTTTTTGCATAAAAGAGGCATTGACCCTGCGATCGCCACAGGACCGTTTATTACGACCAGTAATGACATTTTTGGTATCCTCATTTATTTCTCCATTGCAAAATTGGTGTTGGGCATCTAGACCAAAGCATGTATTTCATTACCTTTGTTCGCTATTCAGTGGAGAAGACCATTTAATTATCATCCATCTGAGTAAAAAGAATACCGCCTCAGGTAGACCAAACATCTTTTCAATATATGAGCCGTTCCATATGGAAACAACAGGGTTTGTATGATTAATTTGAAAAGACACAAAACGCCAGAACACTATGGAAGGAAAAATGAAGATTTTACATGTGGATGTCAACCATCCGCTCTTAATAGAACAGTTTAATGAACTAGGTTTTCAGAACGATGAAGACTACACTTCTTCTAAAGCAGAAATTGAAGCTAAAATTCATGAATATGACGGACTCATCATTCGTAGTAGATTTAGTATTGATAGTGAATTTCTGAACAAAGCGTCCAAACTTCAATTTATAGGAAGACTGGGTGCGGGACTGGAAAACATTGATGTACGCCATGCCGAAGCCAATGGTATATTCTTGGCGGCGGCGCCTGAAGGTAACAGAAATGCTGTAGGGGAACATACGTTGGGAATGCTTCTGTCTCTTTTCAACAAACTACAAAAAGCAGATAAAGAAGTTCGCTCCGGAAAATGGGACCGCGAAGGCAACCGTGGCATAGAACTAGATGGCAGAACTGTTGGCATTATTGGGTATGGCAACATGGGTAAGGCATTCGCAAAAAAACTACGCGGTTTTGATGTAGAAGTTATTTGTTATGACATACAAGGTGGTGTAGGCGATGAAAATGCTCGCCAAGTAGGTATTATGGAACTGCACCAACGTACAGATGTATTAAGCCTACACGTACCCCAAACGGAACTTACCATTGGCATGATCAATACAGAGTTCATAGAAAAATTCCACAAACCGTTTTGGTTATTGAATACGGCAAGAGGTAAAGCTGTGGTTAGTGAAGATTTGGTTTCAGGCCTTAAATCGGGTAAAGTTTTGGGTGCCGGTCTAGATGTATTGGAGTACGAAAAGGCCTCTTTTGAAAATATGTTCACGACCCACGCCAATGGCACAGCAGACCTTAGTCAGATGCCAGAAGCGTTTCAATATCTTATTCAAGCAGAAAACGTATTGCTCACACCCCATGTAGCCGGATGGACCGTAGAAAGTCTAGAAAAACTGGCACAGACCGTAGTAGATAAGGTAAAAGCAAAATTTTGCTAACTTAGAAGACCATAATCCAAATTGCATGTACGTTCCCCCGATCGGATTATGGAGCGTATAGTTTGTTCATCCAAAATCAAAAAACAATGCAATTAGGTAACTTTTCGGTAAGCCTGAATGTCCTTGACATTCAGGTTTCAAAGCAATTTTACGAAACTTTGGGCTTCTCTGTTTTTGCCGGAGATATTGCTCAAAATTGGCTAATCATGAAAAATGGTGATGCCACTATTGGTCTATTTCAAGGCATGATCGATAAAAACATCCTTACTTTTAATCCCGGGTGGAATTCCAACGCAGAACCCTTGGATTCTTTTACCGATGTTCGGGAACTTCAGGCAAAGTTTAAGGCCCAAGGTTTACAATTAGATGTTGAGGCAGATGAAAGTTCTTCCGGACCGGCTTCCTGTATGCTAAAGGACCCGGACGGAAATCCTATTTTAATTGACCAACACGTTTGATCATGAATTATAAAGCAGATTCACCTGAAGCTTATATAGCACAGCTTCCTTCCGAACGCCAAGAAGTCATATCCAAATTGAGAAAAACAATTTTGGACCATCTTCCTACTGGATTTGAGGAACAAATAAGCTACGGAATGCTTGGTTACGTAGTACCGCACTCCCTTTATCCAGACGGTTACCATTGCAATCCCAAACTTCCACTTCCCTTTATAAACTTAGCTTCTCAAAAGAATTTTGTAGCATTATACCATTCGGGAATTTATGCTAATCCAGAACTCTATGATTGGTTTGTAACGGAGTATCCAAAACATTGCAAACGCAAACTGGACATGGGCAAAAGCTGCATTCGGTTTAAATCTATGACAGACATACCTTATGAACTCATTGCTGAACTCAGTACAAAAATGAGCGTAGACGATTGGATCGCATTGTATGAAAAAAATACAAAAACCAAAAAGTAACTATATTGACTACCATCTACCATTAGCAATCATTTCATAAATTTAGAACGGATTCATATGAAAAACAGAGTTACAGGTTTAGGAGGCTTCTTTTTCAAAACAAAAGACCCTGACGGGATAAAGACATGGTATAAAGAACATTTAGGACTTAATACGGACCAATATGGTTGTACGTTTTGGTGGAAAGATAAAGAGGGAAACGACTGTTCTACCCAATGGAGCCCTATGAACGAGGACACCAACTATTTTGAACCTAGCAAGAAACAGTTCATGATGAATTTTAGGGTTGAAAATTTGGTTGAGTTGCTTGAGGCTTTAAAAGAGGAAGGGGTTACCGTTGTAGGCGAAATAGAGGAATACGAATACGGTAAGTTCGGGTGGATCTTAGACCCCGAAGGCAACAAACTAGAATTATGGGAGCCTATTGACAAGGCTTTTTTATAATCGAAAAAACGACTTACATTTAAGAACAGAATAACCAAAACAACCAACACGATGTCCGACGAAAAAAAAGAATTTGGAAAAGACTTTGCAGAAGATGCTAAAAAAGCCGCAAACGAATTTCAAGAAGAAGTAAAGAAGACCTTTGACCCTAACAGTCCTGATAACGGCAAAATTGTGGCCATTGTGGCACATATTACAATAATAGGGTGGATCGTAGCACTCATAATGAACTCGCAGAACAGAACAGAATTTGGAAGTTTCTACATTAGACAGACCCTTGGCATCTGGCTGCTGACGATTGTTCTGGGTATTATCCCCATTGTAGGTTGTTTTGCCGCTGTGATCGGACTGGTATTGATCGTTATGAGCCTTATAAATGCGGCCAGCAATAAAATGGACCCCACAGTTGTGGTAGGTGAGTATTTTCAAGATTGGTTTAAAAGTCTATAACTTTCAACTTTTTATGGTAGAAATTCAGTTAAGGGCCATGCTCCCCGAAGATTGGCCTTCCGTTTCTAAAATTTACGTTGATGGCATGGCAACCGGATACGCCACGTTTGAACAACAAACTCCCACATACCAAGCATGGGATAAAGCGCACCTTGGTCATTGTAGAATAGTAGCTATTGAAAAGGAAAAGTGTTTGGGTTGGGCGGCACTTTCGGCGGTATCTAGCCGCTGTGTTTATGGAGGTGTTGGCGAAGTCAGCATTTACATCTCTGAAGAGGCACGGGGAAAAGGCATAGGTTCAAAACTTATGCAAGCCCTAATCATGCAAAGCGAAGAGAACGGGCTATGGACACTTCAATCCGGTATATTTCCCGAAAACAAAGGAAGCATCAAACTTCATGAAAAAATGGGTTTTAGGTATATAGGAAAACGTGAGCGTATTGGCAAAAGAGACGGTCTCTGGAAAGACAACCTATTGTTTGAAAGAAGAAGTACTGTAGTGGGCGTAGATTAACTTAAAACAGCCCCCTAAACGTTTTGTTGCGCCTCCATAAACTTACGCTCCAGTTCCGCCTGAAACTCCTCCATTACAGGTTTTACCGTACTCTCGGGCAAATCTGCGATCTTAATGTACATTAACCCATCTATGGCGTTGTTAAACAATGGATCTACATTGAATGCGACTACTTTCGCATTTTGCTTGATGTATTTTTTAATGAGAACGGGCAACCTAAGATTTCCTGGTTCTACCTCATCGATCAATTTATCAAACTTATTTAGATCGGCTTGAGTCTCATCAAAAACGAACTCCTTATCGGCGTCCTTCAACTTTACCTTAAATTCTTTTTTAGGTCGTACATACTGGGCTACATAGGGATCCCAATAGTTACTCTTCATAAACTCGATCATTAACGATTTAGAAAAGTTGGAAAATTGGTTACTGATACTCACACCACCAATTAAATATTTATGTTCCGGATGGCGCAGCGTAGTATGTACAATACCCTTCCAGAGCAAGAACAACGGCATAGGTTTTAATTGATATTCCTTTACGATGTAAGCCCTTCCCATTTCTATGGACTTGCTCATCATACCAAAAAGTTCAGGCTCAAACCGAAATAAATCTTGAAGATAAAACCCATCTATGCCATATTTTGCAAAGATTTCAGAACCGAGCCCCATACGGTAGGCTCCAGCAATTACTTTTGCCTCGTTATCCCACAAAAACATATGGTGATAGTACGCATCAAACTCATCAATATCTATAGAATTGTTGGTGCCCTCGCCAATTTCACGAAAAGTAATCTCTCTTTGACGACCAATTTCTTGAAGCGTAAACGGAATTTCATCCGCAGGTGCCAAAAACACCTCATAGTTCTTGCTTTGCACCATTCGCCTATCATTCTCAACAAGCTTTTCGATCTCGGCCTCTATAACCTCTCCTCTAACGGGCTGGGCGATTTTTCTTGGCTGTTTGGGTAACTTTAGAGATGTGGGTATTTGATCTATTAACCTCTCCTTTTCATAAGCATTGGCCAATATGTATGTTTTTCTCCGCAATAACTCGGAATACTCTTCCAACGTTTCCTGTTCTTTCTGAGTTGCCACGGAAATAGGTTGACCAATACGTACTTTAATAGGTCTGTTTCTTTGCGAAAATACTTCGGAAGGCAACTTTGCGGTACGGAACACCCCACTGATTTTTGCCAAGCGATAAAACAATTTACTATTCTTGGCGTGAAAATAAATGGGAACAACAGGCACCTCTGCTTTTCTAATAAGTTTAATTGCCGTTTCTTCCCAAGGTTTATCTACCGCTATTTTACCCTCTTTGCGAGTAGACACCTCCCCTGCAGGAAATATCCCAACGGGGTGACCTTGCCTTAGATGCAACATGGCATTCTTAAATCCCGAAATACTGCTCTTGGCCTCTTTACGGTCTTCAAACGGATTTACCGGGAAAATGTACTGTGCCAAGGGTTTAAAACGCTGTAACAAGAAGTTGGCCATTACCTTATAATCTGACCTATGGCCCAGCATCAACTTTAATAAGACTATGCCATCTATCCCTCCTAAAGGATGGTTGCTTACTGTAATGAAAGGTCCTTCTTTTGGCAAACGTTTTAAGTCTTCATCGGGTATTTCATAATCAATTTCATACTCTTCAAGAACGGCATCCAAGAATTCCGAGCCCTCTAGATGGCTCATCTTATCATATTTCCTGTTCATGTTAGAAATCATCGTGACCTTAAGCAGTATCCAAGCCGAAAACGTACCAAAAACCCCGTATTTATCAAGTTTGGTAGCTTTGGCCACTTCTTTTGCGGTCACTAAACCCATAGTTCTTTTATCAATTAGGTGACCGCTAAGATAGGAAAAACACTAGAGGAGACTCCCTTTTTAACAAATTTAGACTTACACGGTCAATATTACTTTACCACCAACTGTAGTGTCTCCTTACCCCGTTGCTCTAAAAGAACTTCATGTCCGTTTTGCAAAGACTCGATAGCCTTTTCATCAAAATGTCTTATGGTATAGAGAGATACGCCTTCATGGTGCACGACCTTGAACCTACTTTTAAGCAAGTTTAAAAGATCCTCTAAACGTCCAAAACGATTATCTACACAAACCGAAAAACTAATTGCGGAATTCTGTATCAGATCTACCTTCATCTTGTGATCATGGAACAACTTAAAAAGTTCACTTATACTATCTTCTACAATAAACGAAAAATCCAATGAGGAAAGCTTCATTAGAACTTGGTTTTTCTTCACGATAAAACAAGGCACTTTTGGCTCTATGCCAACTCCTTTACCTACCGTGGTACCAGGATCTTTTGGATTTAGAAATGATTTTACGTGAAGCGGAATCTCTTTTTGCTGCAGAGGCTGTAACGTTTTTGGGTGTATTACTGATGCTCCGTAGAACGCAAGCTCAATGGCCTCACGATAAGATATGTTGTTCAGCAGTTGGGTTTCGGAAAAATACCTTGGATCGGCATTAAGTACACCGGGTACATCTTTCCAAATAGTAACCGAATCCGCATTTAAGCAATAGGCCAATATAGCCGCGGTATAATCCGAACCTTCCCTACCCAAAGTAGTTGTAAAGTTATTGTCATCACTACCTAAAAAACCTTGGGTAATGTTCAATTTGGATTTATCTATACCTTTGGAAATGCGGTCTTGGGTCTTCTCCCAGTTTACGGAAACATCACGATAACTGTCATTGGTTTTTATAAAATCTCGAATATCTACCCAGTTGCTTTTTATCCCTACATCATTCAAATAGGCATTGAGGATAGTTGTTGAAATTAATTCGCCATAACCCACGACTTGATCGTACACAAAATTATAATTGGGCGATTTGTTCCAAGCCAAAAAGCCTTGTACCTCATCAAACAAACCTTTGACCAAAGCAAATACCTCATGGCCATTGTTTGAAAAAAGGTCTCTAAGAATAGCATCATGATATGCTATTGTTTCTTGAAAAGCAGCCGTTAAAGCGGACTTATCATTAAAATAGGCATTTACCGTTGCTTCCATAGCATTAGTAGTTTTGCCCATGGCGGATACAACAACCATAGTATTCCCATGGCCTGTTTGCCTTAGTACATTCACCACGTTTTTTACTCCATCAGCATCTTTTACCGATGCACCGCCAAACTTAAATACTCGCATATGTTTTACTATTTATCTTAAATTTTTTATACTAAAAAGATTAAAGCTCCTCTAGAATAGATGTTCCTCGGGAACCATCTCCAGAGGTCCACTGCCAACTTTCATGTAGCTTTATTTTTCCTTCTTTGTTTATTTCTGGCTTAGACAAACATGTGCCTGTCATTAATGCTCCATCTGTATTTACTTGATGGTAGCGCATGTCTATATTTCCGTTTTCATCTACCAAACCTATGAGATGGCCTTTTACAATCTTACCTCCTGCATACTCAGAAGTGAGAATGTTGCCTGTCTGGCGATACTTAAAAATAGTCTCTTGTGTGGTTTCCCCGTTATCGGAATTATGCACCGGGCGGAACCTTTTACCGTCGTAGTTCATTACAATAGACCTTATTGGAGTTCCAAAAATGTTTTAATGCCGTTCTCGTCTAATTGCACCACGTCCCAGTCGCGCATTACCCTTGCCCCATTTTTTTCATAGAAAGCAATGGCCGGCTCGTTCCAGTCCAATACTTCCCAACAGATTCTTCGTACACCCAAGTCGTTCCCATAATTGACCACTTCTTTTAAAAGGGCACTTCCCAGGCCACTACCACGCATTTTTTCCGTAACAATGAGGTCTTCTAGGTGAATTACCGGTCCTTTCCAAGTAGAGTATCTTGGATAGACCAAAGCCATACCCACAATCCCTTCTTGGGTCTCACCAACAAAACAGTGAAAAAGTTTTTTTTCACCAAAACCATCGTTTTTCAAATCCTCTACGGTTACCTCAACAGCATTGGATTCCTTTTCAAAAACAGCTAGTTCTTTAATTAATGTCAGTACTTGCGGCATATCACCCTCTTGGGCTTCTCGAATTGAATAGCTCATAATTGTTATAAATAAAACACGAAGTTATAAATTTAAACATTCAAATCTAAACCAATGGAACATAGTTTCACAAAATAGCCGATATTTGTGGTCAAATAAACAGCCTAAACATGCACCATAAAAAAAACCAAACGCTCGGAGAGTTTATTATTGAAAATCAAGATTCGTTTAAATACTCATCTGGAGAGCTTTCAAAATTAATCAATGCCATTCGTTTGGCGGCAAAGGTGGTTAACCACGAAGTAAATAAAGCCGGTCTAGTAGATATTCTTGGAAAAGCCGGTGAGACTAATATTCAAGGGGAAGACCAACAGAAGTTAGATGTCTTTGCCAATGAAAAATTCATAAATACCTTAGCTAACAGGGAAATTGTTTGTGGAATAGCTTCTGAGGAAGAGGATGATTTTATCGCCATTAACAGTAACGACGAGGATAACCAAAACAAATATGTAGTACTGATAGACCCTTTGGACGGATCGTCTAACGTAGACGTGAATGTTTCCGTAGGTACTATATTTTCTATCTACCGAAGAGTTACCCCAGTAGGCACACCCGTTACCATTGAGGATTTTCTACAACCCGGAAATAAGCAAGTAGCTGCGGGATATGTGGTGTACGGAACTTCAACCATGCTTGTTTACACTACGGGAGATGGCGTAAACGGATTTACATTGAATCCCGCTATTGGCACCTTCTATCTATCGCACCCTAACATGCAGTTTCCTGAAAACGGAACTATCTATTCCGTAAATGAAGGTAAATACGTGCATTTTCACCAAGGGGTAAAAGATTATATTAAATATTGCCAGGCCGAAGAAGGAGACAGACCTTATACCTCAAGATATATTGGCTCTTTGGTCTCCGATTTTCATAGAAATATGATTAAAGGCGGTATCTACATGTATCCTAAAAGTAGTGTAACCCAAGAGGGCAAACTGCGTCTTTTATACGAATGTAATCCTATGGCATTTTTAGCCGAACAGGCCAACGGACTGGCAACTGGTGGTAAAACCCGCATCTTGGATATTGTTCCTACAGAATTGCACCAACGTGTGCCTTTCTTCTGCGGAAGCAGAAAAATGGTAGAAAAACTACAAGAATTTCTAGACAAATATCATTGATCGCACCAAATACCCCAAAGCATTCTAAAAACAAAAAAGCCCGGAAAATAAATAGTTTCCGGGCTTCTTTTATGCTTTACCTTAGTGTTTCAAAAGGTATAAATAATCATCAAAATCTATTCTTCCGCTAAAAATAGCAACAGACTTCTCAATTACCTTATCGGCCTGCTCTCCTGAAAAACCAAGTCCGATAGCGTACTTTTTTAATAGTACCATTTCCTCATCATCTATGTGATGGTCAGAAAAGATAATACGGAAAAGGTCATAAAGACGCTCCAATCTGTTTTCTGAAGTATGTGGTGGGTCAATAGGATATTTATTCTCCTTTTTCATCACCTCTTTATACTCGGATTCAGTTATATCAAACTTTGCCGCAAAACGGTCCAACATACTTTTTTCTTCCGAGCTTATTTCTCCGTCTACACTAGCCAAAGTTGCAATAGCCGCAAAATGCGCTAAGTTTCTTCTGTGCTCTCCACTAGTATATAAATCTGCAATTGCCATATGTATCAATTTTATTGGCAGCAAATATAATTTTTTTAGAGGTCATTCCCTTCCTCCCATATGATTATTTTGACCCTGTCTCTTGGCATTAAACCATATCTTAATGTATACGGATGGCATTTCAGAATATTACGTAACTTTCAATGAACATGAAAAAACCGCTTCTTGAATTCACAGATAAAGGTATTTATTGCAGTGCCGCCAAGGTTTATCTAGACCCATGGAAACCTGTAGATAAAGCCATAATCTCTCACGGTCATGCAGACCATAGCAGGTGGGGGCACAAGCAATATATTACACATCATAGAAATGTACCTATTATCAGTCACCGTCTAGGGGAAATTAATGTTTCCGGTAGGGAATGGGGAGAATCCTTTACCATCAATAATGTAAAATTCAGCCTTCATCCTGCTGGCCATATAATCGGTTCATCACAAATTAGAGTAGAGCACAAAGGTGAGATATGGGTGTTTACTGGAGATTACAAAACCGAGAACGACGGTATCTCTACCCCCTACGAATCCATCAAATGCGATACCTTCATTACGGAATGCACTTTTGGTCTACCCGCATTTAAATGGACTCCCCAACAAGAGGTTTTTGAAGATATCAACCAGTGGTGGACAGATAACCAGGCTGAGGGGAAAACCTCAATTCTATTTGGTTATAGCCTGGGAAAGGCACAAAGGCTACTCAAATATCTGGATACGGATATCGGCAAGATATACACCCATGGAGCCATTGAGAACATGACCCAAGTGCTTCGCCCATTAGTGGATTTTCCCGAAACGACCTTAATTACCAAGGAAACTAAAAATGAGGAACTTCTCGGAAATATTGTTCTAGCTCCGCCCAGTGCACATGGCAGCACTTGGATTCGTAAAATGGTTCCATACGTTACGGCTTCCGCAAGTGGTTGGATGACTTTTAGAGGTGCCCGCCGCAGAAGGGCGATTGACAAAGGTTTTGTTCTGAGCGACCATTGCGACTGGCAGGGGCTCCTATCCAGCATTGAGGCAACGGGAGCGGAAAAAATAATTTGCACCCACGGGTATACCGAAATCTTTTCAAGATACCTGCGCGAACAGGGTTATGATGCCCGTACGGAAGAAACCCAATACGGTGATGAGGAAGACAGCACTACCCCAGAAGAGACCACACCCCTTGAAACCCAAACCTCATGAAGCAAGAACAAACTACATCGGAAATTGATAATGCTACGGTTTTTGAATCGAAGGAACTTGGTATGCGTGGTTTTGCCGCATTGATAAAAACCTTGGACAGCACCAATAAGACCAATGTTAAGGTCCAGGCCTTGACGGATTATTTTTTGGCAGCGAGCGACAAGGACAAAGTATGGACGATTGCCATTTTATCGCATCGTCGCCCACCTCGTCCCGTAAACACCACCCTATTACGGGAATGGGCTTCCGAACTGGCCAACATTCCACTTTGGTTGTTTGAGGAAAGCTATCACATTGTGGGCGATTTGGCCGAAACCATCGCTCTCATTGTTCCATCCAGCAAGACATCCACAGAAAAAACATTGACCCAATTTTTGGAGGAGATGATAGCGTTAAAAAAGAAGTCGGACAATGATAAAAAAACCTACCTCTTTGAAAACTGGAAAGTACTTGATTATTATGAGCGGTTTGTATTTACCAAATTGATTACCGGAGGGTTTCGCATTGGTGTAAGCCAGAAATTAATGACCAGGGCATTGGCAAAGGCCACTGAAATAGATGAAGATATTTTGGCCTATAAACTTATGGGGAACTGGGACCCTAACGTAATTAGCTTTCAAGAGCTTATTTTAGAAGAAAACGAAAGCGATTATTTGTCCAAGCCCTATCCGTTTTATCTTGCGTATGCTATTGAAGGTGAGCCAGAAGATTTGGGCGATGTCAGCCTGTGGTCCGCAGAACATAAATGGGATGGCATACGTTCGCAGGTAATTCTCAGAAATGACGAGCTGTTTGTTTGGAGCCGAGGTGAAGAATTGGTGACCGATAAATATCCTGAGTTCAATCAATTTAAAACAACCATTCCCAATGGCACGGTGATAGACGGGGAAATTCTCCCCTACATTGATGGACAAATAGGCACTTTCAACGATTTACAGACACGCATTGGACGTAAGACCGTTTCAAAGGCCTTACTTAAAAAGGTACCCGTGGTTCTAAAGGCCTACGATATTTTGGAATGGGAGGCAAATGATATCAGAAACAAACCTTTTGCTGAGCGCAGGGTCATTTTAGAAAAATTATACCAAAAGACGAAAAAAACAGATATACCGTTTCACCTTTCCGAAACGATGCATTTTAGCTCTTGGGAGGAAGTCGCCGAGGAGAGGGAACGCTCCCGGGAAATGTTCAGCGAAGGACTCATGCTTAAACGTAAGGATTCCCCTTATTTAGTGGGAAGAAAAAAAGGGGATTGGTGGAAATGGAAAGTAGACCCATTAACCATTGATGCCGTCCTAACCTATGCCATGCGAGGACATGGTAGACGCAGTAATCTGTTTACCGATTATACCTTTGCTCTATGGAACGAAAATGACAAAGGTGAAAAAGAACTGGTTACTTTTGCCAAAGCCTATTCAGGATTGACCGATGCAGAATTTAGAAAAGTTGATGCTTGGATCAAGAAAAACACCTTAGAACGGTTTGGACCCGTTCGCTCGGTTACCCCTCATCACGTGTTTGAAATTGCATTTGAGGGCATAGCTTTATCCAAGAGGCACAAAAGCGGTGTGGCCACTAGATTTCCAAGGATATTGAGATGGCGTAAAGACAAAAATATTCATGAAGCCAATTCCTTAGACGATTTAAAGTCGATGATTCCGAACGTAGTGAAGGAATCTCCCAGCAAGTAAACCTATAATTTGGTATAATCACTAACTTACTTAATCAGAATCGTATAATATAATTGAGAGCTTTACTTAGGGAACAAATGTATGACCAAAGGATATTGTTACATATTGACCAATAAAAACAAAACTGTCCTGTATGTAGGTGCTACAAACGATTTAAAACGGAGAATACTCGAACATAAAACTGGCAAATACAAGAATGCGTTTAGTAAGAGATACAATTGCACGCTACTTGTATATTTTGAAGAATTCGAAAACATAAAAGACGCTTTTGCAAGAGAAAAACAATTAAAGGCCGGTAATAGAAAACGAAAAATGGACTTAATTAACAAAGAAAACCCGGAATGGATTGACCTTTCCATACATTAAACAGATTGCTTCGCGCTGCTCGCAATGACTACAAGAGAAGAACTTTATCAAGTCGCACAAAATTGGTTCGACCAACAAAACTGGAAGCCTTTCAAGTTTCAAAAAAATACTTGGAAAGCTTTCCTACAAGGTAAAAACGGACTATTAAACGCCCCTACGGGCAGTGGTAAAACTTATGCACTCTGGTTTCCCATTGTTTTGAACTACATCAAGAAAAATCCGCAGTACAAGACCAAACACAAAAAAGGTTTAAAAGCCATTTGGATTACCCCGTTACGGGCACTTTCACAAGAAATCAGGCAATCGGCAGAGCGGGTCACCGCAGATTTAGAAACCCAGATGACCGTAGGCATAAGAACCGGCGATACGACGGCTAAAGAACGGGCAGGACAGAAAAAACAAATGCCCGACCTATTGATTACAACGCCTGAAAGTCTTCAGCTTTTATTGGCTACAAAAGGCTACGATAAGATTTTTAAAGACTGTTCTGCAATCGTGGTTGATGAATGGCATGAACTGTTGGGCACCAAACGAGGTGTTCAAATGGAACTGGCCTTATCCCGTTTGAAAACCATATCCAAAGACCTCCGTATTTGGGGAATATCAGCAACAATTGGCAACCTGGACCAAGCTCGGGAAGTATTATTAGGCCCACAGACCGATGCCTTGGAAAATTCCGTTATGATAAGGGCGAATATCAAAAAGAAAATCAAGGTAAAGAGCATCATTCCCAAGAAGATGGAAACCTTCCCGTGGCGCGGGCACCTAGGATTACACTTATTGGAAGATGTTGTGCCTATCATCAACAATAGTAAAACCACCCTGCTATTTACCAATACCCGTAGCCAGTGTGAAATATGGTTCCAGAAAATCTTGGAAAAACACCCAGAATATGCAGGAGTGATAGCCATGCACCACGGAAGCATCAACAAAGAAACGCGGCTTTGGGTAGAACAGGCCATCCGAAACGAGAGTCTTAAAGCCGTGGTCTGTACCTCTAGTTTGGATCTGGGTGTGGATTTTGCTCCCGTGGAAACGGTCATACAAATTGGCGGACCAAAAGGCGTAGCCCGTTTTTTACAACGTGCGGGCCGTAGTGGCCACCGACCCGGAAAAGAAAGTGTCATTCATTTTTTACCTACCCACGCCATGGAACTTATTGAAGCATCCGCATTACAAGTAGCCGTCAAGGATAATGCCGTGGAAGACCGTCTGCCCTACCTCAACAGTTTTGATGTACTCCTTCAATATTTGACCACTTTGGCCATCTCGGACGGGTTTTATCCCAATGATATTTTTCCTGAAATAAGACGAACTTTTTGCTACCAAGGTATCACCGAAGACCAATGGCAATGGCTATTGAATTTTTTGGTGATGGGCAGCCAGAGTCTTAGCAGTTATGACGAATATAAAAAAGTGGAGGTTGAAGAAGATGGTAAGTTTAAGGTGAACAACCGCGGTATTGCCATGCGCCATCGTTTTCAAATCGGGACAATCGTTGGTGATGCTACTATTACCGTCAAGTACCAAACCGGAGGTTACATCGGCTCTATTGAAGAGTATTTTATTTCTAAATTAACACGAGGGGATGTCTTTACATTTGCAGGAAGAAATTTGGAATTCATCCGTATTAAAGGCATGCAGGCGCATGTACGTAACTCCACCAAAAAGACCAATAAGGTTCCTAGTTGGATGGGAGGTCGACTTAGTTTTTCGGCACAGATGTCAGAATTGCTTCGTCAAGAACTATACAAAGCTGCTGCCAATGAGTTGCAAGGTCCGGAATTAAAATCGCTTAAACCTATTTTCGACAAACAGCGGGAAGAAAGTATCGTTCCCACACCTGCGGAATTTTTAATAGAAACCTTTAAGACCAGAGACGGGTACCACCACATATTCTACCCTTTTGAAGGCAGGGCCGTTCATGAGGCTATGAGTAGTTTGCTGTCTTACCGAATTAGTCTGTTGCAACCTATAACGGTCTCCTTGGCATTCAATGACTACGGTTTTGAGATGTTGAGCGATAAGCCCATAGACATTCAAGCGGTTTTGGACAATGATTTGTTCACTACGGATTATATGTTGTCCGATTTACAGAAGAGCCTCAACTCCAACGAAATGGCGCGCCGAAAATTTCGCGATATCGCCGTAATTAGCGGTATGGTCTTTACCGGGTATCCTAATAAAAATATTAAAATGAAGCACCTGCAAAGCAATTCCCAGTTATTATTTGATGTTTTTAAGGATTATGAGGCGGACAATCTACTTTTTCAACAGGCTTTCACCGAAACTTTTGAGCATCAATTGGAAGAAGGACGTTTACGAATGGCCCTTACGCGAATTGAACATCAAACTATTGTCTGGAAGGAATGTTTAAAAGCCACTCCCTTTTCGTTTCCGATTATAACGGACAGACTGCGAGAAAAACTGAGTTCGGAAAAATTGGCCGATCGTATTAAGCGGATGACCAAGATTCTAATGAAAAAATAAGAGCAAAAAAACCTGCTAATCCTTAGGACTTAGCAGGCTATCATGATGTTCTTTAGTACTGTATTTTTCGACTATTTTCTAATATATATCGTTTCGTAGACAAAAGTTTCATCCCCATCTTCTTCAATATCAGTAATGGTCAATGTATTGCCTGAGATAGCATAGTCAACTGTATAAGGTTCAAAATCATCTTCTATAACAATTAATTTACCTTCTGACGATATAGACCATTCACCAACCGAACTATCATCATCTAGAACACATTCATTCTCATTATCTTCAGCTGGGTCATAATCCAAAAATTCAAAGACTCCATCGGATTTAAACACAATAGTCTCTTCTAAATCACAATTATCCAACTCGTACGGGTCACCGTTTTCTAGTTCTGCAGTAAGCTGCCAAGAGCCCTTTAACGTATCTTCTGGCGTATCCGAACTATCGTCGTCGCTACATGAAGAAAACAGACCTAGGGCGATTGCACTGAATAAAATAAAACTTCTTTTCATAAGTAAAGGTTTGGGGTTTTTGTTATTTGATTTTTAACAAAACGGATCATTTATCCTTTTAGTATCTTTGTTCGTTATGGCCCCATCTTTGGAAATAAAAAAACACCATTTTATCATGCACCCTTCAGGAGCACTTTTTTGGGAGGAAAAATCAACGCTTCTCATAAGTGATGTGCATTTAGGGAAGGTTTCTCATTTTAGAAAATTTGGTGCCGCGGTTCCAAAATATGCGGTACATAAAAATTATATTTTGATGGATGAACTCATCAAAACCTACCAACCTTTCAATGTATGTTTTATGGGAGACCTGTTTCATTCGCACATCAATAAAGAATGGGCACTATTTGAGAATTGGGTGGCAAAAACCCCATCAAAAATCACATTGATTACCGGCAATCATGACATCATAGCTCCTGAAAGATTTGAAGCATTGGATATAGACCAATTTGACGAATTAATCGTAGAAGGCTTTCTTCTGACCCACCACCCTGAAGAAAGAGAAGGTTTGTTCAATTTTTGCGGACACATACATCCTGCTATAAAACTGAAGGGTTTTGGGCGTCAACACCTGAGACTCCCTTGTTTTTTCAAAACAAAAAATCAAATGATTTTGCCCGCTTTTGGCGCATTTACGGGGACGTATGTTCTGGAACCTCAAGAAAGTGACCAGATTTTCGTAATTGCCGATGACGAGGTCATTAAGGTATAACGTTTATATTGCTTGCCCGTATTAAAAAAGTTCTTTTTAAAAGGGATACGATTCACTAAAATAAGTTGAGCTGACTACATTTGCCTAAAGCAAAAAAAACATGGCCAAAACATACTCCATCCTCAATTTATTTTCGGTAATTCTAGTGATTTTAGTCAATTATGTTTCTCAAGCATTTCGGTTGAATGAAACTACGATAGGAGAAATCAGTGCCAAATATGATAATCTCTTTACTCCCGCGGGATATGCTTTTTCCATTTGGGGAATCATCTTTTTAAGTCTTATTGGCTATTCTATTTTTCAGGTGAGACGGGCTTTTTTCAGCAAAAAGGAAAGTGACTTTATTAATCAAACGAGATATTGGTTCTTTATCGCCAACATGCTCAATGCGGCATGGGTGCTGGCCTTTGTTTTCGATTATACCGGATTATCGGTTTTGATAATGCTCGGAATTCTATTCTCGCTCATTAAAATTATTCTGAATACGAATATGGAAAGGTGGGACGCTCCTATTGAAATTATTGCTTTCACTTGGTGGCCTATCTGTATCTATAGCGGATGGATTGCGGTAGCAACTATTGCTAATATTTCCGCTTATCTAACGAAATTGGGTTGGAGCGGAGGTCCGTTTTCAGAAGAAGTATGGACCCTTATACTTCTCGGTATTGCCACGGCGATAAATCTGACCATCACTTGGAAACGGAACATGCGCGAATTTGCACTTGTGGCCGTTTGGGCTTTTATCGCAATATTTGTTAGACACCAAGAAAACTATCAACTGATTGCCTATTCTGCACTTGTTGCATCCGTAATTCTGTTTGTTTCTTCAATGATACATGGCATCAAAAACAAGGACACCAGCCCAGCTCATAAACTTAAGGAACGGCTCAATAATCATTAAGCTAAACCATGGATTTAATATCGTTGGACCATGATGGATACGTAAATATGGTCTTTTTTATTTGATCAGCGGTCATACCTTGATTAATTGCCATAGCAAATAGATTTATAGTCTCACCAGCTTCAGGGCCAATAAGGTGAGCACCAACAATTTCCTGAGTACGCTGGTTCAAAAGAATTTTATACGCGTATACCGGAGCATTAACACGTTTGGCATTGAACCAATCCGGTACCGACTCAAAATTGACAATCACATTTTTATACCTTCCCTTTGCCTCTTCTTCGGAATAGCCTACAGAAGCTAAATTTGGCAACGTGTACACCACAGAAGGAGTAACCGGTACATCAAACTCACCCTTGTTACCTTCAATAATATTGTCTGCCACTATACTACCTTCTATTCCAGAAAGTGGGGTTAATGGCAAACCTTTATCCGCAACATCCCCACAAGCATATACATTTTCGTTGGTTTTGCTCTGTAGATATGCGTTTGTCTCAATCCCGTTATCGCCATAGACTACATTTCCATTTTCTAGTTTCAGCTTTGCAATAGCAGGAATACGACCGGCCGTATTAAAAACAGAACGCGTTTTTAATATCTCTGATTTTCCTTTTTTATCGTAAGCGATTTTATAGTTTTTAGAACCCTTTTTTACGCCTGTAATTTTAGCTCCAAAAATAAATTTGATGCCCAAGTCTTTTGAATAGGAGGTCAATTCTTTTACCAAATCCGCATCAAAAGGCTTAAGTGGCCTTTTGCCCGAATCTATTACGGTAACCTTAGCGCCCGCTCTAGCAGCAATATGTGCAAACTCCATGCCTACATACCCCGCTCCGATAAAGGTAATGTTCTTAGGAAGCTTCTTTTGACCCAAAAAGTCATCACTTGCCTTTAAGTGTTTATTCCCTTTAAAATTCAATTTTCTAGGCTCATACCCTGTTGCGATAACAATCTTGTCCGCTTTAATGGTTTTCCCCTCAACGGATAATGTCTGTTCATCCAGAAACTCGGGCGATTGATGATATAAGGTGATACCTCTATCCTTTAAATCCTCTTCTGTTGCTTTGGGCACGGGAGAAGTGAAATTTTCTTTAAACTTCATCAACTTTTTCCAGCTCAGATCAGGAATGCTTTTAATTCCCTTACCTAGAAGTTGGTTGCTGGTCTCTAATACCTCAGTGGCACCCAACAACACTTTTTTGGGGTCACAGCCCCGGTTGGCACAGGTTCCGCCATATTCGCGCTTATCGGCCATGGCCACAGTAAGGCCTGCATCAACACATTTTTTGGCAACTACCTTACCGGCAGTTCCACTTCCTATCACAAATACATCATATTTTTGTTCCTTCATCTGAATTCATTTTTAGCACCGTCGCAACTAGACGGCAATCCTCAAATTAGTCAAACAAGTTCCTTTTTTTGCCTCAAACCTATTGATGCTACCGCTACAATTGTGAACGCTATACCACGAGGTTCATTAATTTATAGCAATACAACACAAAAAACCGATTAATAGGGTACAAAAACATGAGCCGAGTTCGCTACCTTTACACTCACAAAAATGAAAAGACCTGTTCATTATCAGGTCAAGGTATTATCATCTTGAACGGACCGGTACCATAAAATCCGTTTAAGTTCTTAAAAAACTAACGGTTGACGCAATCTTCTATTCAACAACTGTTTTCTCAGTCTCCGCAAACGCAGAAACTGCAGGACACTATTGCCCAAAAATTCACGGAAAACGCAAAAAACACAGAGTCTATTATTCTAAAAGGCCTTTCCGGCTCTGCTTTGTCGTTTACTTTTTCCGATGTCTTTCAAAAAACAAACAAGCCCTTTCTCCTCATATTCAATGACAAAGAAGAAGCTGCCTATTACCTGAACGATTTGGAGCAGATCATAGGCGATAAAGACGTGCTCTTTTATCCTGGTAGTTACCGCAGGCCTTATCAAATAGAAGAAACCGACAATGCCAACGTGCTCTTGCGTGCGGAGGTACTCAACCGCATCAACTCTAGAAAAAAGCCGGCCATAATCGTCACCTATCCTGATGCTCTTTTTGAAAAAGTTGTCACCCGCCGGGAACTGGAAAAAAATACGCTTAAAGTAAAATTAAACGACACCTTATCACTTGATTTCCTTAACGAGGTGCTTTTTGAGTACAAGTTCAAAAGGGTGGACTTTGTTACGGAACCTGGCGAATTTTCGGTGCGTGGTGGAATCGTAGATGTTTTTTCGTTTTCCAATGATGAGCCCTACCGTATAGAATTCTTTGGTGATGAAGTGGATAGTATCCGTACGTTTGATGTAGACACACAACTCTCAACGAGCAAAGTGAACAAGATAAACGTTATTCCTAACGTAGCCAGTAAATTTCTAGAGGAGAAAAGACAAAATTTTCTTGAGTACGTTTCTTCGGATACCATCATATTCGCCAAAAACACCGATTATATTTTTGACCGTTTGGATGATTTCTTTGGAAAGGCCATAGAAGCTTTTTCTAAACTATCGCAAGACATCAAGCATTTAGAGCCCGAAGCGCTTTTTATGAATTCGGAAAATTTTAAATCACAGTTGAAAGGGTTTGGGCTTATGACTACCGAAGCTACTACAACTGCCGAATTAATTAGTGGTGCTTTAACCGTTCAATTCAACACCCACCCGCAACCTTCTTTCAACAAGAAATTCGATTTGTTGATTGAAAACCTTAACGCTTATAAAGCACGTGGGTATACCAACTATATTTTTTGCGCCAGTGACCAACAGGCCAAACGTTTTCAGGCCATTTTTGAAGAGGTTAACGAGAAGGTTCATTATCAAACCGTGGTAACACCCATTTTTCAAGGTTTCATTGATGATGACCAAAAACTGGTGTGTTATACGGATCATCAGATTTTTGAACGTTACCATAAATTCAACCTTAAAAACGGGTATGCAAAAAAGCAGGCCATTACCCTAAAAGAGCTGAACAAACTTGAAATTGGGGATTATGTAACCCATATAGATCACGGAATAGGGAAATTTGGTGGACTTCAAAAAATTGATGTAGAAGGCAAAAAGCAGGAAGCCATAAAGCTAGTGTACGGCGAGCGGGATATTCTGTATGTGAGTATTCATTCGCTTCATAAAATATCCAAATTCAATGGGAAGGACGGGGCCGTTCCTAAAATTTACAAATTAGGGTCTGCAGCTTGGAAAAAACTCAAGCAAAAGACAAAAACCCGCGTCAAGAAAATTGCTTTTGACCTTATTAAAATTTATGCCAAAAGACGCTTGGAAAAAGGTTTTCAATATGACCCTGACAGCTATTTACAAACAGAACTAGAAGCTTCTTTTATTTATGAAGATACCCCGGACCAAAGCAAGGCTACCGAAGATTTTAAAAGAGACATGGAAAGTGAGCGTCCCATGGACCGCCTTATCTGTGGCGATGTTGGCTTCGGAAAAACCGAAGTGGCCATCCGTGCGGCCTTTAAAGCGGTAGACAATGGCAAGCAGGTTGCCGTGCTAGTGCCCACTACTATATTAGCATTTCAGCACCATCGTACTTTTGCGGAACGTCTTAAGGAGATGCCCGTAAATGTAGATTACCTGAATCGGTTTAGAACGGCAAAAGAGCGTAAGGAAACTTTAGAAAAGCTGGAAGCAGGACAAGTAGATATTATCATTGGCACGCACCAATTGGTGAATAAAAACGTGAAATTCAAAGACCTAGGACTCCTTATTGTTGATGAGGAACAAAAATTTGGGGTTGCGGTCAAAGACAAATTAAAGTCCATTAAAGAAAATGTAGACGTACTAACGTTAACGGCCACTCCTATTCCAAGAACGCTACAATTTAGCTTAATGGCCGCTCGTGATCTTTCGGTCATAAAAACACCCCCGCCCAACCGTTACCCTATTGAAAGTAGGGTCATTCGTTTTGGGGAAGAAGTTATACGGGACGCTGTTCGGTACGAGATAGAACGCGGCGGGCAAATATTTTTCATACATAACCGCATTGAAAATATCAAAGAAGTAGCAGGTATGATTCAGCGCCTTGTACCCGATGCCAAAGTAGGTATTGGTCATGGCCAGATGGACGGAAAAAAATTGGAAGCCCTCATGCTCTCTTTTATGAACGGCGAGTTTGATGTTCTGGTATCCACGACCATCATAGAAAGTGGCTTGGACGTTACCAATGCCAATACCATTTTCATTAACAACGCTAATAATTTTGGACTAAGCGATCTGCACCAAATGCGTGGCCGTGTGGGGCGTAGCAATAAAAAGGCATTTTGCTATTTTATCACCCCTCCTTATGAATCCATGACGGCGGAAGCCAGAAAACGTATTGAGGCACTGGCCCAGTTTACAGAGTTGGGCAGCGGCTTTAATATTGCCATGAAAGACCTTGAAATTAGGGGTGCCGGCGATTTATTGGGCGGTGAACAAAGTGGGTTTATCAATGAAATTGGATTTGAAACCTATCAAAAAATATTGGGTGAAGCCATAGACGAACTCAAGGAAAACGAATTTAAAGACCTGTATGAAGAAGTAGAAGGTCATAAGGAGAAAGTTTTTGTAAAAGAAACCCAGCTAGATTCTGATTTCCAGTTGCTTTTCCCAGATGATTATATCAACAATATTACCGAAAGACTTACCCTTTACACAGATTTGAACGAGATTACGGACGAAGAGAACCTACAAAAATTCGAGGCCCAGTTAATAGACCGTTTTGGAGAGCTTCCTACCGAAGCCGAAGATTTATTGAATTCCGTACGTATCAAATGGATTGCCAATAGCATAGGTATTGAAAAAGTAGTAATGAAGAAAGGCAAGCTAATTGGTTACTTTATTTCGGACCAGCAGTCGCATTTTTACCAAAGTCCGGTTTTCACCAAAGTCTTACAATTTGTACAAAGTCATCCGCAGTACTGTAAAATAAAGGAAAAACAAACCAGAAACGGACTTAGGCTCTTGTTGGTCTTTGAGCGAATAACATCCGTAGAAAAAGCATTGAAAGCCATGGCTCCATTTGATGAAATCGTTGAGCCGGTTTCATAAAATGTTTTAATTAAACTATATTAGTTAGAGCTAAAACTATAGAGTTTTGGCCCTAATTCTTTTGTTTACCAAACAACTTATATGACCATGAAACTAAAAATCTGCTTTAGCCTAACGGCAACTCTCTTGTTGTGCTTTAACCTCATTGCCCAACCTAGCAAAGAACTCGTAAACGTGATTGTGACACCGGACCATACGGATTGGACCTACAACGTTGGTGAACGGGCCGAGTTTTCAATCACAGTCTTAAGAAACAACGTACCTCTAGAAAACATCACCATAAATTACACTGTTGAAACCGACCCAGGTTATCGCTCCATAAAAATATGGAATCAAGGAGAGCTTAAGTTGAAAAATGGTGTTGCAAAAGTAAAATCGAATAAATTCAATGAACCTGGATTTCTGCGCTGTACGGCCAAAGTAATTGTAGATGGCAAAGAATATAGTTCGTACGCCACTGCCGGCTTTTCTCCCGAAAAAATAAAGGCCACGACCACATTACCTTCAGATTTTGAAGCCTTTTGGAACAAGGGTAAGGAAGAACTAGCCAAGATTCCTATGAATGCTGTTATTACATTAATGCCAGAACGATGCACGGACAAAGTGAACGTGTACCACGTACGATTGGACAATATAAAAGGTAAGATTTACGGTATTCTTTGCACTCCCAAAAAAGAAGGAAACTACCCCGCTATTTTGCATGTTCCGGGAGCAGGTATTCGACCCTATTATGGTGAGGTAGACGAAGCAGCCCTAGGTTTTGTCACCTTTACCATTGGTATTCATGGTATACCCGTAAACCTTGACCAGCAAGTGTATGATGACTTACGAGCCGGAGCTTTAAGTAACTACAACACCATGAATTTAGATGATAAAAAAAATACGTATTACCATAGGGTTTACCTTGGCTGTATTCGCGCTGTAGATTTTCTAGAAAGTGTATCCAATTTTAATGGCGAGGATATTGCCGTTACCGGAGGAAGCCAAGGAGGTGCCTTGTCTATAGTAACTGCAGGACTTGATGACCGTATTGACTATCTGGCTGCATTCTACCCAGCATTAAGCGACCTTACCGGATTTTTACATGGCCGTGCCGGTGGATGGCCACAGCTATTTGTTGATGACTTTACGAACAAATCAGAAAAAATTGAAGTTTCAAAATACTACGACGTTGCCAATTTTTCACGTTTTGTAAAAGCAGAAGGTTGGTATAGTTGGGGCTACAATGACAATGTTTGTCCGCCTGCTTCTACCTATTCGGCATACAATCTTATTCCGGCCAAGAAAGAACTTCACGTTTTTCAGGAAACCCGTCACTGGACATTTCCTGAACAACACGAACTTAAAAACAAATGGTTGTTTTCAAAGTTAAGAGACTAGTCAAAATTCTTACAATTATCTATCTTTAAGCACACAGAAAAAACACTACTATGAAAATAAGGTTTCTACTAGTTCTCTTCATTTTTACGGGAGCTTTGGCGTCACATGCCCAAAATGCCGACTCACTTTACTTTAGACAGCATTATGACTTAAAGGAATACCGCATTCCTATGCGTGACGGAGCTGAGCTTTTTACCGCAGTTTACACGCCAAAGGACAAGTCTAAAGACTACCCTATTTTACTCAACCGCACATGCTATAATGCCAGTCAATATTCAAACTTCAATTACAGTAGTTACCCTTCTAGATATTTAATTGAGGACGGTTATATTTTAGCTTTTCAAGATGTTAGAGGAAGATATATGTCCGATGGTGAGTTTGACAACATGCGCCCTAATATCCCGGGAAACAATCGTAGGAACAAAAAAGATATTGATGAGAGCTCGGACACTTACGATACCATAGATTGGATGATTAAAAAAATAAAGGGCAACAATGGCCGTGTGGGTATGTATGGCATTTCATATCCGGGGCACTATACCGCCGCTGGAATGATAGATGCACACCCCGCTCTCAAAGCATCTTCTCCCCAAGCCCCAATTGCCGATTTTTTCTTTGATGATTTTCACCATCAAGGTGCTTACTTAGAAAGTTACACAGCCGCATTTGCCGTGTTCGGATATCAAAAAGACAGCCTTACCAGAGACCCGTGGTACATGGATAAATTAATGCGTCTGTATGGCAACCCAGCTGCTGATGCCTATGATTTTTATCTGAAATTAGGACCACTTAAGAACATTACAAAAAACTATCATCACGATAACTTTTTCTGGAACCAGATTGTTGAACACCCCAATTATGATGAATTCTGGCAAAAAAGAAATATCCTTCCTCACCTAAAGGATATTGACCATGCAGTAATGACCGTTGGTGGATGGTTTGATGCTGAAGACCTTTACGGACCTTTAAACATCTACAAAACCGTTGAAGCCACTAGTTCAAAAGCCAAGAACAGCATTGTAATGGGCCCTTGGGATCATGGTGGCTGGGCTAGAGAAAAAGGCAAGACTGTACACAACCACATTTATTTTGGGGATAGCATTTCTTCCTTTTATCTAAAAAATATTGAACGAAAGTTCTTTGCACATCATTTAAAGGAAGATGGTCCGGACACCCTTCCGGAAGCCTATATGTTTGATACCGGAGCTAAAAAATGGGAAACTTTTGATACTTGGCCCCCTAAAGAAATTGAGCCTATTAGTCTTTATTTTGGTGAAAACGGTCAACTAAGCATCAATGAACCAATTGATAAAAAGGCGGTTTTTGAATACACTAGCGATCCCAAAAAGCCGGTTCCATATACATCACAAATAGAGGGGTTGACGTTCACCCCAAGAAGATATATGTCCGATGACCAGAGACAAGCTTCAAGAAGACCGGACGTACTAACTTTTGAGACGGATGTTCTTGAAGATGACCGGGTTTTGGCAGGTGAAATTATGGCTAAGCTTAAAGTAGCCATGACCGGTACGGATGCCGATTTTATAGTAAAGCTGATAGATGTTTATCCTAATGATCACGAAAATTACGAACACAATCCGGATAACATTATCATGGGTGGCTACCAGCAACTGGTACGTGCCGAAGTTTTTAGAGGACGATTCAGAAACAGTTTTGAAAATCCAGAACCGTTTGTACCCGGTGAGCCAAGTGACGTTAACTTTAGATTGCAAGATATACTGCACACGTTTAAAAAAGGGCATCGTATAATGATTCAGGTTCACAGTACTTGGTTTCCTTATATTGACCGTAATCCTCAGAAATACGTAGACAATATTTATAAAGCCAATGAAGATGATTTTATTAAGTCTACCATTAAAGTATTTGGCTCCTCGTCAATAGAAGTAGGCGGTACGCAGGATTGTTGCGCACCTGAACCGTTTCGTACTGCGAACGAAAATCCAATAAAAGACTAGGGTATCGCTCCAAAACTGATACTTTTGTGGTATCATTTTTGGAGCATTTATATCATGAAAAAAATTCTAGTCGTATTTACGCTGCTTTTTGCGTTTTTTGCACAGGCACAACATAGCATTTCCGGAACTTTTACACCTGCCAGCAAATACAAGTATTTATTGGCTTATAAGCTAAAACCGGGCTCACAGTCCTTTGTTGCAAATACGTCTATTAAAGATGGTAAATTCACATTACAAATACCTGAAAACGCCAATCCGGGCATGTACCGCTTGGTTTATGCGGTTCCTCAAGACGAGTTCTATTTTGATGTCATTTACAATGGCCAAGAAAATATAGAACTAACTTTTGATGAAAACCAGGGCGTTTCCTTCATTTCTTCAAAAGAAAATAAAATCATGGACTCCTACTTCCGAGCAATTGGCTCATTAGTAGAGGAGTTGGTAGATTTTTATGTGGAAGGAAAATCCGATAAGAAAGAATTCAAGGAATGCACGGAGCAACTAACTGCTACCCAAGAAGCCTATGAAGAGCAGGCTAAAAATCTAATGGTAGAGCACTTTATTAAAGCCAATAAACCTTACGTTCCCTCTCAGTTTGAAACCGTTCAGGAGTATATAGCGCATAAAAAAGAGCATTATTTTGATTACCTAAAAGTAGACAACAAAGTTCTACAAGCTTCTGATTTTTTAACTGATAAACTCAAAAACTACGTATTTACGGCCCTACCTGCAAAACAATTGTCTGCCGCAGATATGGAAAAAGCAATCCAGGCCAATATTAAAAAAGTGAACACCCAATTGGCCCCAGTTGCTGATGCCTATAAGTTTGATGTATTCTATAACATATGGAAAATGAGTTCCAATAGTGGGCTACACGAAACTACGGATTTTGTTTACAACAACTATTTAGAGTCTCTTATTCCCGCTTCCAGTGACCCCAATAAAGCTCAGACCCTAGCTGCTCAGCACCGCTTGCGAATTGGCGCGAAAGCACCGGAATTGGAATGGACCACGGGCAATGCCCAAAAAAAATTAAGCACTATTGAAGGAGCCGAAAAGTATCTACTGGTTTTTTGGAGCAGCACCTGCTCGCACTGTTTAAAAGAGCTTCCCCAACTTCACAAAGAACTAAAACAGTACAGTACTATAAAGGTCATTGCCGTAGGTTTGGAAGACGATACTACTACATGGACACCTGAATCTGCCAAACTACCAAATTTTGAACATGTCATTGCCCTAGGCAGATGGGAAAGCAAATATGCAAGATTGTATGACATAAGCCATACTCCCACATATTTCTTGTTGGATTCTGATAAGCGCATTATTGCTAAACCAGAGAGCGATAAAGATGTAGTAGAACTACTAAAAAAATAACCCTTTTAAAGGGTTTTTAAGTCTTTTATGGTCTTGAAAGCTACATCTACCTGCTTGTCATCTACTAGGATAGTAAATTCGTTTGTTGTGGATATTACTTCATATAGTACTATTCCCTCCCAAGCTAAGCGCTGAAAGATAAAGTAATAAATTCCAGGAACGGATACGTTCTCAGCAGGAAGCTTTACTGTAATAGATGATAGATTCTTGGCCTTTTGAGTACACTTTTCATTCTTAAAAAGCTCCTCTACCGTACCATCCAGACTATTACTTACTACAATATTCAGTTCATTTACACCACGCGAAGACGTGTAAAATACATCTTTGTTCTTATTTACCTCTTCTAACAGTTGGGTCTGGTTCTCAAGAATGGACTCAGAGACCAAAAATGTAAAATCGGTGAGCGAAGAACGCACCGTAATCTCACCAATATTTTTTAAAACCTTTATGATTTTGTGGGTTGCCCTGAACTCTAAATCATCTGATAAACGTTTTAAGGCCATAACAATCGCTCCGTTGCGAATGTCTTTTCCTAACTCATTTTCAATTTCAGGTTTTACAATCCTTGAAAGTGACGTTAAATTAATGATGCCCTGTGCCAACGCACTTTGCAAGAAAGGCTTCTTTTTAATGTACTGTTCCACTACGGAAGAAATCGTTTTCATGGGTTCACAAGTATTGGTTGCTGAGCAAAAATAACATATTGTTATAAATAAAACAAATTGTGTTGTAATCTTCTTTCTTAAAATTTTTGCAACCTCAGTTTTTGCCCTAAAAATGGGAAGTATCCCATGGTTTTAGATTTTGGAAAAACATTAAAAATGATAAAAAGCACTTTCCAAATGTTCAATTTTAAAGATTTTACTGTTCTTTAAAATGGTAATTACATCAAAACGAACTTCTACATCTAGGTCATTTTCAACAATGTAGTTATCCGCAGCGGCAACAAGCAGCTTTATTTTTTTAGAGGTTATTGTTTCCGCTATAGGTATAATTTGGTCGTTACTACGGGCACGCACCTCAACTATGGCCAATACATTTTCCTTTTGGGCTATAATATCAATTTCCGCTTTTAAATAGCGATAGTTTTTATAGAGGATATCATATCCGTTCTCAAGCAGAAAGTCGGCAGCCAATTTCTCCCCTTCTTTGCCAAATTCATTATGTTTTCCCATAAAACCACCTGTAAATCTTAATAAAACGTGTCATTCGTCGAAAAGTCGCGTAAAACAACATCAAAAATTGGATTGCGTTCGTAAATGAAGCAACAGTACATCGAAAATACCAGAAAAGACATACTATCCAAAATCTTTGTGCGTTAAGAACTAGCCCCAAACACATGAAACGGTTCTTTAAAGCCTACGAAAATTATGGAATATTTTGTTAACTGTAATACGGCGCCATTGGCACCGTATACAACTCCCTTAGACAGAAATAGGGCGGCTCATCTGTACAGAAGACTCGGTTTTAGTGCCTCTACAGAGACCATTGACCAAGCCGTTGGTTCTACAGCAGAGACCATAGTAAACACCCTAATGAACCAAGCGCAAAGCGCAGCACTTATTCCAGCTCCCGAATGGGCAGATTGGAACGGCAGTAACTATCCAGAAGACGACACCCAAAGAAATCAATTAAAACGAACCCAGGAAACGGATTTTAGTTTGGCCTATGCCAAAGACTTACTGAACAACAACCTGCGTGATCGTATGAGCTTCTTTTGGAGCAACCATTTTGTTACCGAGTTGGATATCTATGAATGTACCCCTTATCTATATTACTACGTAAACTGTTTGCAACGTAATGCCCTTGGCAATTTTAAAACGTTCGTGAGTGAAATTGGGCTTACGGATGCCATGCTTTATTATTTAGATGGAGTTTACAACAACGGCTACAACCCCAATGAAAACTATGCCCGTGAACTTTATGAGCTTTTTACCCTTGGGGAAGGAAACAATTATACCGAAGAAGATATTATAGAAACCGCACGTGCCCTCTCCGGTTACGTAGAACGTGGTGAATTAGGTTGTGAAAAGGTAACTTTTGATGCGGAACGCCATGATGCCGACAGTAAAACGATTTTTGGACAGGCGGGCAATTGGGGATACGACGATGTTATTGATATCCTATTTGAACAACGGCCTAATGAAATAGCGGAATTTATATGCAGAAAATTATACGAGTTTTTCGTGCACCCGGACTCACAGGACAGTGCAGGTAACGCCCAGACTATAATTTCTGGCATGGCAACAACATTTATTGCCAATGATTTTGAAATTACTCCGGTACTTTCCCAATTATTTAAAAGTCAACATTTCTTTGATGATGAAGCTATCGGGGTAATTATTAAAAGTCCTTTTGATTTTTATTTCAACTTACTAAAAGAAAGTAGTTTTAGTTATGATGATACGGTTCTAGCCAGTCTTATAAACTATAGCGGACTCCTTAGTCAGCGTATGTTTGACCCCTTTGATGTGGCCGGTTGGCAACGAAACCGCTCTTGGATCAACACCAATTTTATGATTGGCCGGTGGCTGACCATAGAAACTATTCTGGAAGATTTCTTTAATGCCGATGATGAGCAGTTCAGAGCCTTGGGGCTCTCCATATCCGGTAATGACGGACTCACCAGTAACAACCCTGATATTGTAGCCAGACCAATTATAGATTTTATTCTTCCAAAAGGCCTGTTGAACGAATCTGAATACGAAAAGGCATACACTATTTTTAGAAGTGACATCCAACCGCAATATTATGAGGGAGGAAGCACACCAACTTGGACTTTGGCCACGGCAATGGAAGGGCCAACCCAAGTATACCTACTCTTACAATATTTAGCCAGACAACCTGAATTTCAACTAAAGTAAACCTACTACTATGTGCGACAATCATCATAATCATCCCCATAAAGGCATAGAACACGACGGTCATGACCAAGAACATAAAACTTGGAGCAGACGTTCATTTTTACAGGCATTGGGCATTGCCGGTTCAGGTTCAATGATGCTGGGCAGTAACTTGCTTACCGCTTCTGCGCCATCACCATTAACATCGGCCATAGCAAATGCGGAAACGGATAAAATTTTAATCTTGATTAGGCTTTCCGGTGGTAACGACGGCCTTAGCACGGTTATTCCCATTGAACAATTTGATTCGTACGCCAACGCAAGGCCCAATATCTATATTCCAGAAAGTAAGGTTTTAAAACTTACAGATGAATTTGGTGTACCTTCCTATATGAAATCTTTAGAACCCATGTGGGGAGAAGGTCAGTTTAAGGCGGTTCATGGTGTAGGCTACGAAGGCCAGAGTCTATCTCACTTTACGGGATCCGATGTTTTTGCAAATACCGATTTAACCTCAACAGGTTTTAGCGGACTGAATACAGGTTGGATGGGAAGGCATTTTGAGGAATGCTACCCAGATTATCTAATTTCTCCCCCACCCGCTCCGGCGGCCATCCAAATTGGTCAGTTTGGCAGTTTGGTTTTTCAAGGAGACGAAACCAACTATGCATTTGTTACTTCAAATGTGGAACAACTAGAAGAGATTGCTGAATCTGGTGTTCGCTACGGTCTTGAGCAGGAACTATTTAACGACTGTATGTATGGCGACCAATTGAAATTTTTGAGAGGTGTTGCCAACACCACATATGAATATTCAGGTGTAATACATGACGCTTGGTCACGAGGCCAAAACCAAGTAGAATATCAGAAAAACAGCTTTGCTAGGCAGTTGGCCCTTTTAGCTAGATTGATAAAAGGAAATTTAGGTACAAAGGTCTATATGATTTCCATGGGTGGTTTTGACACACACGGTAATCAACCTTTAGCCCACGAACGCCTAATGAGCACCCTATCTATTGCCATTGACAATTTTTATGAAGATTTGGCTTATACGGAACAGGATGATAACGTTCTTAGTATGACCTTCTCCGAATTTGGAAGGCGTATTTTTGAAAATGGTTCCAATGGTACCGACCATGGCAAGGCCGCACCAACACTTTTCTTTGGTCCCGGTCTACAAGGCAGCGCCTTTGTTGGCGAGCACCCTACGCTAGACAATCCGGATGGAAGAGGTAACTTGGAATACACTATGGATTTTAGAGACCTATATGCCACGGTTTTGGCAGAATGGCTCTGTGTGCCTATACCGTTAGTAGAACAACATTTATTGGGGCATACCTATGCTCCGGTAAATCTAGGATTTAATTGTAGCGGCACGGATTTTCCGGACATTGTATATAGCGATGGGGAACCAACCATACCAACATCTCCGGATGGTGGATTAACGGACAAACCGGTAATTCCTAATAGGGAAGAATTAAATGCCATAGTCCATAAACCGTTCTATCCTTCGGAAAACACACCGCATATCTACCTAGAAATGCCCGTTACGGCACATGTAGACATCCAGCTTTTTAATATTATTGGACAAAAAGTAGGAACCATTAGCAACGCTATTATGTCCGAGGGAGTAAATGAGATAAACATTAAAGAAAACATTCCCGGTCATTTGGCCGCAGGCAAATACATTTACCGCATTCAAGTGCAGCAACATAAAATGAGTAAATCGGTTATGGTAGCATAACCATTACCAAATTCAACTTATAAAAAAACCTTCGCTATGAATTTCTCATTCGCGAAGGTTTCTTATATCCAATGAATTTTTATCAAGCAAGCTTAGATTTATTCTTGGTCTTGAAAGATAGTTCTATTGAGATGCGGGAAGCTTTGTTTTTGTACAGATGGGTTACGTCCTCAGTATCCACTTCACTTTTTATCGATTCAACACTCTTTTTAATTTTTTCTAGGTTCTTGAAGTTCCGGGGGTTAATTGTACTCATAGTTAATAGTTTAGGGTAATGCTTATTAATAAAACCAAATAGTCAGGAAATTAGTATACATCTTCGGCAAACCGCACAGCTACATCACTCCTGCCTAAAATCATTGTTTTTAACCTCACTATTTTCATTCTACATTCCGCTTGTGTAATGCAGTGCAAAATCAGTACTTTTGCACCCTAATTCATAATCAATGGCCCAGAAGCTAACACAACCAGAGAGATATACAATTACAGCCGCTTTGCCTTATACAAATGGCCCAATACATATTGGTCATTTGGCAGGTGTTTATGTGCCCGCAGATATTTATGCACGTTACTTACGTTTAAACGGAAACGATGTTGCCTTTGTTTGCGGTAGTGACGAGCACGGTGTAGCTATCTCTATGAAGGCGAAAAAAGAAGGTATTACGCCAAAAGAGGTCATTGACAAGTATGATGGTATTATCCGTAAATCGTTTGAAGATTTTGGAGTTACTTTTGATAATTATTCACGTACCTCTAGGGAAATTCACCATAAAACAGCCTCCGATTTTTTTGTAAAGCTATACGAGCAAGGAGATTTTATAGAAGAAACCACCGCTCAGCTTTATGATGAAGAGGCAAAACAGTTTTTGGCAGACCGCTTTGTAGTAGGTACTTGCCCTAAGTGTGGGCATGAGGAAGCTTATGGAGACCAATGTGAAAATTGCGGTTCTACTTTGAACGCAACCGATCTTATCAATCCAAAATCTACCATTACCGGTACCGTACCTACCACCAAAGAAACCAAACACTGGTTCTTACCGTTGGACCGTTATGAAGACTTTTTGAAAGAATGGATTTTGGAAGGCCATAAATCTGATTGGAAACCCAATGTATACGGACAATGTAAAAGTTGGATAGATGACGGACTAAAACCACGTGCCGTAACCAGAGATTTGGATTGGGGTATTCCCGTACCTGTTGAAGGTGGTGAGGGCAAAGTACTTTACGTTTGGTTTGATGCGCCCATAGGCTACATTTCCTCTACTAAAGAATGGGCAGAACGAGAAGGCAAAGACTGGGAGCCGTATTGGAAAGATGAAAACACCAAACTGGTTCATTTTATAGGAAAGGACAATATCGTTTTTCACTGTATTATCTTCCCGGCTATTCTAAAAGCTCACGGCGGTTATATCTTACCTGAAAACGTACCCGCAAACGAATTCCTGAATTTAGAAGGTAACAAACTTTCTACTTCCAAGAACTGGGCGGTATGGTTGCATGAATATTTAGAGGAATTCCCGGATATGCAGGATGTACTTCGGTATACTTTGACCGCAAATGCTCCCGAAACCAAGGATAACGATTTTACATGGAAAGATTTTCAAGCCAGGAACAACAATGAGTTGGTTGCTATTCTCGGAAACTTTATTAACCGCGTAGTGGTCTTGACAAACAAATATTACGAAGGAGTAACTCCTCGAAAGCATCAAAACTATGGAGAATTTGAAGTTATTAATAATGCTCCAATGGACATCTCTGAGTCTATTGAAAACTACAGGTTTCGAGAAGCTTCTCAAAAATTAATGAATCTGGCAAGAACAGGTAATCAATTCTTACAAAATCAAGAACCTTGGAAAAAAATAAAAGAGAGCCCAGATGAAGTAGAAGGGATAATGTTCACTGCACTTCAAATAGCAGCGGCATTAGCATATCTATCTCAACCCTTTTTACCATTTGCTTCAAAAAAGTTGAAGAATATTTTAAACATTAAAGATAGAGCCTGGAGCGAGGTCGAAATTAAGTATCTCGATGAAGAAAATTACTTGATTCCGGCAAATCATAAAATAAATAAAGCCGAGCTACTTTTTAGAAAAATAGAAGACAGCGAAATACAAGCTCAGTTAGATAAATTGGAAGCTACTAAAAAAGCAAACGAAAACGCGAACAAAGAACTTATGCCACAAAAAGACACCATTACTTTTGACGACTTTACAAAATTAGACATGCGCGTTGGCACCATTGTAGAGGCAGAAAAAATGCCAAAAGCCAAAAAGTTGTTGGTATTAAAAGTAGATACCGGTCTAGATACCAGAACTATTGTTTCCGGTATTGCGGAAAGTTTTACGCCAGAAGAAATTGTTGGTAAGAAAGTAACCGTTCTCATCAACTTGGCACCACGTGCATTGCGCGGTGTTGAAAGTGAAGGTATGATTCTTATGACCGAAAACGAAGAGGGCAAATTGGTTTTTGTAAACCCAGATGAAGAGGGTGTTGGTAATGGGGAAGGAATAAGTTAGAACTTTTTCCACTCGTCATTTTACATTGCACTAACTATTTAAACATTGGTTACTAAGGGCCTATGCAACTCATTTCCTATATATCCAAGCACACTCAACTCCCGCAAAAGAGTATTGAGAATACTGTAGAACTTCTTAATGAAGACTGTACCGTACCTTTTATTTCTAGATATAGAAAAGAAAAAACGGGCAATCTAGACGAGGTTGAGATTGGAAATATAGTGCAGTTTAAAACCCAATTTGAAGCACTTGAAAAGCGAAAAACCGCTATTCTAAAGGCCATTGAGGAACAAAGTGGGTTAACGGACGAACTCCGGCATAAGATTGAACAGACTGATGACCTCGTTTCCTTGGAAGACCTTTACCTTCCTTTTAAGAAAAAGCGAAAGACCAAAGCTGAAACCGCCCGTAAAAATGGACTAGAGCCTTTGGCGAAAATCATAATGGCCCAAAACCATGGTGATATAGAATCGGCTGCGAATCAATACACCAATAGTGAAGTTGCCAATGCAGATGAAGCTTTGGAAGGAGCCAGACACATTATTTCGGAATGGATCAATGAACACATTTCTGTTCGAAATCTGGTAAGAAATCAGTTAGAGCGTAGCGCCATAATTGTCACAAAGGTTATCTCAACCAAAAAGGATGACGAAAAAGCCCAGAAATTCCGTGATTATTTTGATTGGAGCGAAGCTTTAAAACGATGTCCATCTCACCGTTTATTAGCTATTTTGCGTGCCGAAAACGAAGGTTTTATACGTGTTAAAATTGAAATTGATTCGGATGAAATGCTCAGACGTATTGAAGACCGGGTTATAAAATCCAATAATTCCTGTACGCCTCAAATAGAAATGGCCGTTGCTGACGCGTACAAACGCCTACTTTATCCTTCTTTATCAAACGAGATACTTAAAAATGCCAAGGAGAAAGCAGATGAAGATGCTATAAAGGTATTTTCTAAAAACCTAAAACAATTGTTGTTAGGGGCTCCTTTGGGAGAAAAACGGATTTTAGCAATAGACCCTGGTTTTAGAACCGGTTGCAAAGTGGTTTGTTTGAGTGCTCAAGGCGATTTAGAACATAATGAGACAATCTATCCGCATGCCCCTCAAAACAAGGACAAGGAAGCTATAAAAAAAATAAGCTCACTCTGTGACGCCTATAAAATAGAAGCCATTGCAATTGGTAACGGAACCGCTTCCCGTGAAACGGAACAACTGGTGAAGCGCATCCATTTTAAAAATCCAATCGAAGTCTTTGTAGTTAGTGAAGCTGGTGCATCTATTTATTCCGCCTCAAAAATTGCGAGAGAAGAGTTCCCAAATTATGATGTTACCGTTAGAGGTTCCGTATCCATAGGAAGACGACTGGCAGACCCATTGGCAGAACTTGTAAAAATAGATGCAAAATCTATTGGAGTGGGCCAGTATCAACATGATGTGGACCAAGGTAAATTACAAACGTCTCTGGATAGCGTGGTGGAGAGTTGCGTAAATTCGGTTGGTGTAAATATCAATACCGCTAGTGTTCCTCTTCTTAGTTATGTATCCGGTATTGGACCAAAATTGGCCGAAAACATTGTAAACTATAGAAACGAAAACGGAGCTTTTAAAAGTAGAACGGAAATTAAAAAAGTACCTCGCTTAGGAGGTAAGGCTTTTGAACAGGGAGCTGCTTTTCTCAGGATAAAAGATGCCAAAAATCCTTTGGACGATTCTGCCGTACACCCGGAAAGTTATAGTATTGTTACCAAAATAGCTAAGGATAAAGGTATTCCTGTTACCAAATTGATAGGAAACAGCAGCGTTTTGCAAAGTATAAAATTAGAGTCCTATTGCACTGAAACCATAGGTTTACCCACACTAAAGGATATTGTAGACGAGCTTGAAAAACCAGGACTTGACCGTCGGGAGAAAGCTAGGGTCTTTACCTTTGATCAAAACATAAAGTCCATTACGGATTTAAGGGAAGGCCAATTGTTACCGGGTATTGTCAATAACATTACCAATTTTGGCTGTTTTGTAGATATAGGCATAAAAGAAAGTGGACTCATTCACGTATCTAACCTAGCGGATACCTTTGTTAAGGATGTTAACGAACATGTTAGCCTACACCAACAAATTATAGTTAAAGTGCTACAGGTTGATGTTCCGCGCAAGCGTATTCAACTTAAATTACATAAAAAGTAGGGATGTACTAAAAGACAAGTAGCACATTTTTATGTAGCACAAGGCTTCTTTCCTTTATGAGCTCTTTTCTTTATAGCATGTGCCAGCCTGCCGTTTGCAGGGTATCTTCTATGTTTTGTAATGTTATTAAAAACAAGGGCCGTAGCAAAGAGAATTACCGTACCCATTAAAACAGGTGAAACTACATAAAAATAACCCAAGGATTTAATTTTTGCCGTACCTATGACAGCAATTAGAGCCGTGGCACCACCTGGCGGATGCAAAGTTTTAGTTACCTGCATAACCACAATAGAGGTAGCAACGGCCAATGGTGCAGTTAACCAAATTACATCTGGCAAAAGCTTGTACACCGTAACACCAATGAATGCAGATAACAATTGCCCTCCAATAAAATTACGAGGCTGCGCCAACGGACTTTCAATAGCTCCGTAAATCAATACGCTAGAGGCACCAAAAGAACCGATCAAGAGTACATTTTCTAGTTTAGGCAGGTAAAAAGACTGCAAAAGGGCAATAAGACCAATACCCATAAACGCACCAAGAAAAGACCAAAATTGCTCTTTAAAATCTACTAAGGTTTCTTTATAGATTACATATTTTGAAATACGTGCCCTGCGGTTAATTTTTCTACTTAGTTCACTTCCTGTTTTCATTGCAAATGCTTCTTTTTACAATTCAATTTCTTTTCAATTCCACTAAGAACCGGCAAAGATATAGGAACGAAAAACACAAACAAAAATAAAACTCTATTTATCCTATCTTTTTTATAGGGTTAAATTCAAAAGACAACTATTCAGAAATAATACACTTAATCTCAACACATTATAATTTGATGTTTTTTGAACTTGGAGTATGAATTTTAACTTTTCTATCTTATTTAGATTTATTTAAAATAGTTACATTTGCCCATATTTAGAATTTAAGCGGGTGTCAAAGAAAAAGAAATCGTCTAAGAAGAAAGACAAAAAAAAGGCAAAACCAGAGTTGCTGCAACAACGTCTGGAGAAGGTGCTATCTTGCGAGACTAAACTTAAAAGCAAGTGCTGTAAAAAGTACAAAAAGAACGAAAGCAAAAGATGTGGCAAATGTCCGTGCTTTGACCTTCTTAAAAAAGTAGCGTAACCAACCGTCCACCTTCCATTTATCAACTATCCATTTTCTAGTTCCTGAAAAGCTTAACTATATTTGTGATATGCTAAAAATAGCGCACCATCCTATTTACAGGCATTCCTTATCAGAAGGGCACCGTTTTCCAATGCTTAAATATGAATTGCTTCCCAAGCAACTTCTACACGAAGGTACCTGCACACCAGAGAACTTTTTTGAACCGGAAATACCCAATGACAAATACATTGTAGCCGTTCACGACCCTGAATATTTCTATGATTTACTCAACATTAAAATTCCTCCTAGACAGGCAAGAAAAATTGGGTTTCCTCTTACGGAAGATTTGGTAGAGCGTGAACGCATCATTGCAGACGGTACAATGAAAGGTTGTTTATATGCCTTAGAAAATGGTATAGCGATGAACATTGCGGGTGGAACCCACCATGCCTATTCCGATCACGGTGAAGCTTTTTGTATGCTGAATGACCAGGCTATTGGCGCAAGATATCTACAGCAGGAAAAATTGGCCAAAAAAATACTCATTGTTGATTTGGACGTACACCAAGGTAACGGCACTGCCGAAATTTTTCAGAACGACACCTCGGTTTTTACGTTTTCTATGCACGGAGAAAGCAATTATCCTTTCAAAAAAGAAAATTCGGATTTAGATATCGCCTTACCCAAAAACACGAATGATGATGATTATCTTTTAATCTTAAAGGAAACCTTACCCAAACTTATTTCTAAAGAAAGACCTGATTTTATTTTTTATCTCTGCGGTGTAGATGTTATAGGCTCGGACAAATTGGGAACATTGGCCCTAAGTATGGAAGGATGCAAAAAACGGGATTCTCTAGTATTGGAAATTTGCCATCATTTGCAAATACCCGTACAATGCAGCATGGGTGGTGGTTATTCCCCGGACATCAAAACTATTGTAGAGGCTCACGCCAATACGTTTCGCCTAGCTCAGGAAATCTATTTCTAAAGTTTAGGCTCAATTATTTATGATTCCCGGCAATACTCTTTCTATCCATTTATTTTGTAAATTAACTGAAAGTAACCTCTAAATACAGCCAAACCGCACAATCCTATCTATTTTTTCATTTTCAAAGGCTGAAACTTTAAAGAATACGTCTAGTTTTGCAATTATTATGAAAAAGACCTTAGCCTTACTCCTTACCATCTTTACGATGGGTTCCTATGCCCAGGACTCAATTGTTCCTTTACCTGAAAAACGGTGGGATATGTTCAAGTATGATTTTGTAAACATGTTTAAAGGCGTTGGTTACTCCTACTCCAGACCTTTTCACTGGAAAGGGCAACAATGGGCTCAATTTGGCGGTGTAGTAGCAGGTACAGGTGCCGTTTACCTTTTGGATGATGATACTTCTCAATTTATACAAAGACAAAAAGAAAGCGTACCCCATATTATTAGGGAATACGGCGAACTTTACGGAAGCCCCGAGAACAATTACCTGGCAACTTCCGGGGTTTATTTAGCTGGATTGATAACAAAAAACGAAAAATTACGTCGTACCGGAGTACTCTTAATATCATCGGCCACCTCGGCCGGTTTTTTACAGCAAGTATTAAAATCTGCGGTAGGACGGGCAAGGCCGGTAGCCGAAAAGGGAAAAGACACTTTTGACCCCTTCAACTCGAACAGAAACTATCATTCTTTCCCCTCAGGACACGCCTTATTGGCCTTTACAAACGCGTATGCGATTGGAAAGCAATTTAAAAGTCCGTGGGTAAAAGCAGGTATTTATACACTAGGAGCCGTACCAGGCATTTCTAGAATTTGGGATGGCCAACATTGGTTAAGTGATTTTGTATTTGCCGTAGCAATCAGTGTAGCCACAGTAGAATCTATAGACCGTTACTTAGATAGAAAATACAACGAAAAATACAATGACCAGGCCAAGAAAATGAGCTGGAACCTTAATTTTGGCCCCGGAACTTTAGGAGTGGTTCTTCAATTTTAAAATATTAAATACGTACTAAGAACCAAGACCGTTATGGCCGCCCCTACAACAAAGGCGTATTTCCAAGGCTCAACACTTACAGCATCGGTAGTCATTGGTTTATAATCCGTTTTCCTTGGATAAAGTTTACCAATCACCAGCATAATTATAATGTTCAAGACGAACAAAATGGCCATTACATGTAAAAAATGCGGATAAGCTTCCGCTTGTATCACACTCAACGCTTTGGCATCGGTTATTCCGTTCTGTGCTGCTTCCGCTAATGCGCTATCCACATAATAAGGCTTAATAACAAATTGGCTTATAGAATACAAAACGACGCCTGAAATCACCCCTATTTTAGCCGCTATGGCTGGAACCCGTTTGGTAAAGAAACCTATTACGATAACCGTTAAAATGGGAATGCTATAACAACCGTTCGCTTCTTGCAACCAGGCAAACAGTCCTTGAGGCGCATTGGCAATCAATGGCGCTACGCACATACCCAAAATACCCAGAACAAGACCAAATGTTTTACCTGCTTTTACGGTTTGTACCTCTGTGGCATCTTTCTTAAAATATTGACGATACAAATCAAACCCGAACAAGGTGGCACTACTGTTCAAAAGGCTATTGAAGGAGCTGAGAATTGCACCAAATAACACTGCGGCAAAGAGGCCAGTAAATGCAGCTGGAAGAACCGTAGCAACCAGTTTTGGATAGGCTTGGTCCGGATTATCAAGATTCCCCTCAAAAATATGCCATGCTATAATACCCGGAAGAACCACAATTATGGGTATTAAAAACTTTACTAAAGCAGCAAGTATAACCCCTTTTTGACCTTCCTTTAAATTTTTAGCCCCAAAAACACGTTGCAAAATTACTTGGTTGGTTCCCCAATAAAACATCTGCACGAGCATCATTCCCGTAAAAATGGTCCCAAAAGGAATGGAAGCATCCACATCTCCCTTTACATTAAATTTTTCAGGGTGACTTTTCCAAAGCATACTCAATCCCTCAGAAATACTCCCATCGCCAATAGCCATCAATCCAAAAACAGGAATGAGAAGACCACCTATCAAAAGCCCTATAGAGTTGATAAGGTCAGAAACCGCAACCGCTTTTAATCCTCCAAAGATTGCATATATAATACCGATGATACCAATACTCCAAACACAAATCCACAAGGTAACCGTACTTGAAAGTCCAAGAAGACTAGGCAAATCAAACATTGTACTAAACGCCAACGAACCGGAATACAATACCGAGGGAATTACTACAATAACGTAACCTGATAAAAATAAAGCCGTGAGAATAGCTTTTGTATCGTGATCGAACCTATCCTCAACAAATTGTGGAATAGTGGTTATACCGCCCCTCATGTATCTGGGAAGCAGGAACACAGCTGTTATAATCATAGCAATTGCCGCCAAAGTCTCCCATGCCATTACCAATACACCTTCGGTAAACGCTTGTCCATTAAGCCCTACAATCTGTTCTGCGGAAAGATTGGTCAAAAGCAAAGAACCGGCAATTGTAATTGCCCCTAAGCTTCTACCTGCCAAAAAGTACCCATCGGCAGATTTTTCATTAGTGCTTCTTGTAGCGTACCAAGCAATGAACGCTACTAAGAGTGTAAAACCTACAAAAGAAACAATTGAGAGCATGAATTTGAAATTTTAAATTGGTATGGAACAAAAAAGTTACAAGGGCACTAGTTATCAATTTTCTTTAGTACGCGACACGGATTACCTACGGCCACAACATTATCGGGAATATCCTTTACAACCACACTTCCAGAACCTATAACACTATTATTACCAATAGTAACCCCAGGATTAACGATTACTCCGCCACCAATCCAAACATTGTCTCCAATATGAATTGGTTTTGCATACTCTATACCAGAATTTCGGGCTTCAAATTCCAAGGGATGCGTAGCGGTAAGTAACCTTACCCCCGGTGCAATCATTACATTTTTACCTATGTAAACCGGCGCGGCGTCTAAAATAATACAATCAAAGTTAGCGTAAGAATTTTCTCCCCAGTAAATATTGAACCCGTAATCACAAGTAAAACGGTTTTCTATGTAGAAATTCTTGCCCGTTTCGGCAAATAGTTCTTTGAAAAAATGTTTGCGCTGCCGCTCCTTATCCATTGGTATGGCCTCAATTTCACGCATTAGTCTACGTGCATTCAACCTACCTTTTACCAACTCCTTATCATGTGGATTATAAGGTTGACCAGCGATCATTTTTTCCTTTTCAGTCATTGAATTCGATTATATTTTCTCGGTCCTGATAATTCCGCAAGCTGGAACTTGAACCTCAAGTACTCCTTTCGAAAATACTACATTATCTTCCCTAATCAAATTTCCTTGGCAATCATAAATTTTGCAACGGTAAGCGCCCCAATCCTTTGTGCTCCGGATGACAATATGGTCTGCTATTTGACCATTTAAAATATCCATACTCTTATATTCTTCATTAAACTCTACAACCCACGCGTCATAAACTCCTATAATTGCATGCCCATCTTTAGACACACGCTTTGTTGGGTAGTTGGCGAGAGGCTTTGAGGGAAGGAAATTACCGTTCATGAGAACATTGGCGTTTTCATTCCAATACTTTGTATAAAAACCAATCATGTTTACATACTCTTTTGGTGTTTCACTCAGCATAATAGAGAGCTGAGGCACACCAAAAAGTGTATTAATTACTTGTAATGCGGCAATTTCCAAGGGTTCGTCCGCATGCCATGTAACCATATCCGAATGAACGGCGGTATTACCGGCAAGCATACGTATATCGGCAATTCGCAGTCGGTTCATGGTAGCATCTCCAGGGCAATCAAAAGCGCGGAACATGTTTCCATATTTACGCATTGCAGGTCCGGTGTATTTTTGTCTAAACTCAATAAAAATTTCAGGGTTTATAGCTGTCAACGCCTCCTTTACATCGGTCAACAGGCGATCTACAGCATCATTTATTGAAGTATAGTCTGCATCCGGTCCTAGTTGGGTAGGCGTGTCCTTATAAAATCTGAAGTCATCTATAAAATCTAGTTTAAAACCATCTAGATTCCAGTCTTTGGCCGCGCTTGAATAGATATCTATTAAATACTGTCTTACATCTGGATAGCGTGGATCAAAAACTGGTGCCCATCTATGGTCTTCCGTCAAGAATTTGCCTTTAAAGCGTTTAAACGCTTTTGACTTTTCCCCACAAAAAGGAACAGAGTACCAAAGGGCTACCTTCATACCTGTTTTATGCACATTCCTGACAAATTCTGCCATTTCGGGAATGCGGTCCGGTTGCCAATCCCCGGTAAAATCATAACCTCGGTTCGAATCGAACGTTTGCCATCCATCATCTATAATAATGGCCTCATAACCTAACTCTTTGGCAATTTTGCACTCCTTAAGTAGTAGGTCTACTTCAAGATTCTGATGAAATTGGTACCAAGTGGAGTACAATGGTTTTTTTGCAATTCCGGGAACATAGGCAGGTTTCAACTCATCAAACGTCTCCCACCATGAGGAAACCGCTTTTAAACTTTCAGAGAAATGCTGATTCTGATTATCCAATCGCAATTGCACCTTAAAGTTTTTTATGGGGTAATGTTGCTCCGTAAAAAAGGTGATATGGCAGTAAAAACAATTGTCCTCTTCCCTTAAACGCGCATTCATCTCCAATTTGTTGATTGCATTGGAACAAGCAAAGGTTAAGATATTCTCGTCACTGTTACCAAAAAGTGAAATGACAGGAGAGTCAATAGAAATTCTAGACTCCATATTATCCAGCTCCCAGTCTGCCTGAATACGCTTGTTAAAATCAGTTGTTGGCTTCCATACCCCTTTTACATTAATCGCTGGAACCTTCCACTGCAGGGTTATTGGTTCAGGAATTCGCTCCTCGTTACTTGATACTTCAAAATTGTAAATGACCGTACCGTCTTGATCGTATATTTTTTCTAGAGTGGTTTGAAAATTATCATCCGCTCCAATAGTATTTATCTTGGGGCCGTCGGTCATTAGAGTCGTGTTTGAAGTCATCTATTTATATATTGTAATAAAAAATTAGTGTTTAATTAAATTCTACCAACTCTAAAGTCGTGTAAGAAAACGTAATATAATTTTAATTATTGTGCTATGATATTCTATGCTACTAATCAAATATACAGTGTATTGTAAAAACTGCAAAAATAATTTGAGCGTGTCAGCTTATTAATGCCGTTTTAAATACGTTTAACCAATAAAAAAAGAAAAAAGTTTACCGAATTCTAATGAAAATTGTCTCAATCAATAAATTTTCATAACGTAAAAACCTTTGAAAGATACATATAATCTATTTATAAAATAAGATATTTCCTTCAATTAACGTGGTCTGTGGAATTTCCCGCAGTTTTATATCCTTCTAAAAATCAAAACAAAATACCCTCTTACTAATTCTTACTTTAATTGCTGGACAACAAAATTACCTATGGCTTTTCCTTGTTGTACACCAAGCTCAATTGCAGGCCTATAATGAATTCCACCATACAATCGGCTTATTGCTGCCTCTTCTGCTGCTTGCCAAAATGATTGAAAACTTCTTGGCGGAAGACCGTATGGCACTTCTGTAGCATCTACAAAAGCATAATCCTCACCAAACAACTGTGTAAGCGCAGTTGCCGCTGCACTAGATGCCACACTATGACCCGAAGTATGTTCAGGAAAAGCTGGTGTCTGTAAAATAGGTTCCCAATCTTGATCTATATAATTATTGATATAAGTTTCCGGCCTAGTTAAACTGCTCTTGTACTTTTGATCCCAACAACTTATAAAAGCATCCGCAATGGTCACCCCAACTAAAGACATGGTTTCTGCAGACTCAACCACACCTGCCTTTTGCTCTTCTAAAACTTGGGCGGCAATATGCATCCAATGCCCACCAGGTGATATTTGTTGCTGAAAATACATTACGTGTCCCTTGGTATGCGATATATTTGGATTACAATCCCAAAACTTGGCAACCTCTAGTTGCTTGTCATCTAGTTGATTGACCGTACTATATACTTCCATGGCCTCTTTATAAAATTTAGAGTCCTTTTCTACATCAAAGGACGTGGGCAACCCTGGATCAAACTGACCAGCAGATTGCAAAACAAAGGGCCTTATGGTATTCCAATGTGGCTCTATAGCCTCCATATAATCGGGCGGAGTAGGTCGCCATCGGCCAGCATCCTCACTTACAGAGTATCTAGGGAGCGCCGTGCGACGCAAGTATCCATCTTTTGCAGCCCAAGCCAATATTTCCGCTGCCAATTGTTCCCCAAAAGACACCGAGTTTTCATAGACCTCTTCATCAATACCAATTTCTCTAACCTCCTTGAGCAACTCACTTTTAATCGCCTCTACCTTGTCCAAATCAAACACTAAAGATTTACCTACGTTTAAAAATGAAACCGCAGACACCAAAGGATAATAATACTGCTTACTTGACTCAGGCTCAGATAATTTTTCCAAATCATTAAGCTTAGATGCCAAAGACTTTTTTGAAGGTTCCATAAACCGAATTCCTTCATATGCGGCAACATTGGAATATGCGTATATTCTACTTGCTACTGGGGGTGTAAAAATATCGGCAACTATAACATCAGTAAGCTGGCGGTTATATTTTGACAACCCTCCTTCAAAATAAGTATCCAAATCTTCTTGATTGTGCTTGGTACCACATGACACCAGCAACACAATACATATTATGATACTACTACTTAATTTCTTCATCTAAATACACCGTTTTTGTATTTCCGTTTGAATCTATAACTTTTATTTCCTGAATGTTTTCATTTACGGGCATACTTCTACTGTTCTGCGATAAATACCCTGAACCAAAATAAAACTCTTTCTTATATTTCTTACCGTTCTTTAGCCTTATTTCCGCAAACGCAACATTGTCTTCTATTCTTACCCATTTTCTATTAGGAACGTCATTAACTTCGAAAACTTTTAACCTTGCATCGTTATTAGCTGCCAATATATTCTGAACCCCATCACCTCTTTGAATTGAAACCAAGCCGCTTCCATCCAAGTCGTTTAAAAATCCGCTTTCTTGTACAGAGACATTTTCAAAAGTACCTTGACCATTTCCTTTTAACAATGCACCTATAAAGGCGTCATACCTACCTGTAGCGGCTTCCGTAGCATACGAATTACCAGTCATGAGTACATCCAAATTTCCATCTCCGTCAAAATCATCAACAGCAATCCCCTCAACAGGTGCCGTTTGCACCTCCAATGGAAGTTGGCTCAAACTAAATCTGCCATCTCCCATATTCTCAAGATAACTGCTGGCGAAAGTATGACTCTTTACTACGTAAGACTCTTCTAACTCTTCGGGCAGAAATGATTTCTCAAAACTAGTTTCCGCATATGACCTATAGGTCTTAAACCTACTTCTCATAGCGTTGACTTGACCAATAATCTCATCACGCGAGTGGGCCAAATGATTTTCACCATCAATATAGTAGCACATTATAGGGTCTATACGGCCATCCTTATCATAATCATTAGCATAAATACAAAGAGGTTCCTCGGAAGAAACCTTATATTTACTATTGAGCCCTAAATTGCCCAAAATATAATCCGTATCTCCGTCTTGATCAAAATCGCCACCGTTGATGCTATTCCACCAGCCTTCGGTTTTTGCCAATCCGGCTGATTCTTTTTGCATGGCCAATTTGCCCTTTTCATTATGAAAAATAGTGATAGGCATAAATTCACCAACCACTAAAAGATCCGCCCAGCCATCATTATCATAATCTGTCCATATACCAGATGTAACCATGGTGAGTTCTTCCCAGCCAACTACCTCATTGCCAACATCTACAAACTTAAAACCCCCGTCTTCCGATGACTGGTTTTCAAGCAAATAACTACGCGATGGCATTGGGTATTTGCCAGGGTCCAATCTGCCTCCAACGAACAAATCCAAATCCCCATCCTTATCAAAATCACTTGCAACAACACATGAACCACTTGCATTAATTTTAGGCAGTGCATCAGAGAGCACAAAGCCTCCTTTACCATCGTTCATATAAAGCCTATCTTGATATACCTCGTAACCCATTTCTGCACTTACACCCCCACTTACTAGATATAGATCTTTGTAACCATCCCCATTAGCATCAAATAACAAAACACCCATATCTTCAAGGTTGGCATCAAAACCCTCTTTGGACACGAAATCTCCATCGTTATTTTGCAAAAACAGCTCTCCCGGTTGACCTTTTGCCCCACCTACATAAAAGTCCTCTAAACCATCTCCATTAACATCTGCAACAGCAATGCCCGGTCCGTTTCGTGAGTGCATGTGCGGTAAAATTGGCTGTAATTTAAAATCAACAAAATCATCTTCATGATGCGTAAAGTCAATACTCAGACTATCCGTTACATCAGAGAACAATTGCTTTTCAACTTTCTTTTTTAGGGGACTATCTTTAGAAGCCTTAGACTGCCATAACGTTAAAAGCGTATCAACAACCTGATTATTCACAACCTGATACGTACCATTAGGCCACCATACTTCAACACTGCTTATTTTTTTAGCTTTTCCCAGTCCAAAATGTACGGTAGGGTCTACACTAGATTCATACCCCCTACTTAAGTAATGTTGGTAATACTGTTCCGAATCTTCTGTTGTTACTTTTAGTTTTGCGCCTATTCCTTGAAGATTGCCTTGATGACCCTCCAGTTTAACACGTAAATAATGATTTATCTCTTTAGAGTTACCCTCATTTTCATACACGAAAGCTGGTTGATCCATATTATTTACCAATAGGTCAAGATCACCATCATTATCCAAATCAGCATAAGCTGCACCATGGGAACAACTGGCCTTATCTATGCCCCAAGCAGCGGATACCTTTTCAAACGTCATATCCCCATTATTCCGGTAAGCATAGTTTGGTAAATCTGCCATAGGCAGTTCACTAATTGACTTTAATTTTAAGTCTATTTTTGCGTCCACATCACCTAAAGGTGTATCGTATGCTTTTTGATAATGGATATAATCCAAGTCTCCCAAATCTCTTAAAAAACCGTTAGTAACATATAAGTCTTTACGACCATCATTGTCGTAATCGGCCAAAAGTGGGCTCCAGCTCCAATCTGTGCTACTAATTCCCGCCATAAAACCAATTTCACTAAACCTATCCATACCTTGATTTAACTGAAGGGTATTACGACTATATTGGGCATTGTAACCTGCATTCAGCATAATTTGAAACCGATCGTAACCCGTTGAGGAAATAATCATTTTTTGCCTTAAATTATCTTCGGGACGCATATCCAGCACCATAATATCGGGTTCACCATTGTTATCTACATCTGCTACATCATTACCCATTCCGGCATAAGAAGTATGCTTGATCTGTTCGGTAATTGCATCTCTGAACGTACCGTCTTTCTGATTGATATAGAGAATATCATTCCCAATAAAATCATTGGAGATATAAATATCCGGCCAGTCGTCTCCATTTATATCAGAAACCCCAACGCCAAGTCCATACCCTTCAACTAAAATTCCGGCGTTTGCAGAAACATCTTCAAACTTGCCATTACCCAAATTCCTATACAAACGGTCATTACTTACGGATTGACCATCAAGCTCTCGCGGTTTACTCACATTTACATTATATTCATAAGCTGCGGGATTTACCAGCAAGTACATGTCCAAATCATTGTCTCTATCATAGTCAAAAAAAGCGGCATGCATGCTTTGACGCGTATCAGCTAGGCCGTATTCCTCTGCCTTTTCGGTAAACGTCATATCGCCATTATTAATGAAAAGCATATTGGCCCTTTCCGATACCGTAGCACTTCCGGAAACACAGACATAGATATCTAAAAATCCATCTTGATTAATATCAACCATACTCACTCCTGTACCCCAACGCGTGTTAAGTAGCCCTGCTTTTTCCGTAATATCCTCAAATTGCATGTTTCCTTTATTTAGGTATAACCTACCAGAAACCATATTACCGCTAAAATAAACATCGGTAAGGCCATCATTATCTATATCGCCCACTGCCACACCGGCACCGGTATATACATTCATAAATTCAAACACATTTATACTGTCATTTTCAGCAATCGTATTCTGAAAATCTATTCCCGTTTGAGAGACATCCAGCAAACGAAAACGATGCGATTTGTTCTCACCACAACTTATAAAAAGAAGAATGAGACCTAACGTCAACAAACTGGGTTTCAAATTCTTCATAGGTCGTTTAAAATTTCGGTTTCAGTACCGTCCAAACTTTTAATCTTAACTGAAACTGCTGAATTGGGAATACTCAAAATGCGACTTCCACTAGAAAGGTAACCTTCTCCATAGTGAAATTCAATTTTTTGTTTTTGACCATTCTCAAAGGTCAATAAAACTGAAGTTTCTCCCGGCCTTGGCTGATATACTTTATTTTTTACAGGTCTATAAAAGCTTTTTAAACTATCATTATTTACTCCGGCTACAATTATTTCTTTACCAGGAGCAGCTAGACCAACCAAGCTTTTTCCATCTCCATCAACCAAAAAACCACTTTGTGACACATTGGCTTTGCTAAAACCTCCTTTGCCATTACCCATCAACAACCAACCAATTGAAGCATCATACCTGCCCGAGAATACCTCGCCACTGTAAAAATTACCAACAGCAAGTATATCAAGATTTTGGTCATTATTGTAATCTCCAACCCTTACCCCGTACATAGGTGCAATTTGAGCTATCCTCGGTAATTGCAAAAGCTTGAACTTTCCGTTACCTAAATTCTCTAGATAAGAGTTGGCAAATGTTTCGCTTCGTACCACATGGGCATTTTCTATTTCCTCCTCTAAAAAAGATTCTTCAAAAGTAGCATTGGCATAGTCCGTAAAGGTTCTAAAACGCGAACGCATGGCATTGATCTGACTAATTAAATCGTTTCTGGAGTGTGCCACGTAATTCTTTCCATCAACAAAATGACACATAACGGGATCTATTTGTCCGTTCTTATCATAATCACTTGCGTAGATACACAAAGGTTCCTTAGAACTAGCTCTGAACTTGCTATTAAGACCAAGGTTGCCCAATATATAATCTGTATCTCCATCATTATCAAAATCACCCGAAGTTATACTGTTCCACCAACCATTGGTATGCGCAAGACCCGTTTCTTCTGTTACCTCAGACAATATCCCTTTGTTGTTCTGAAAAAAGCGTAGGGCCATAAATTCTCCTACTACAATTAAATCTTCCCAATCATCATTATTAAAATCTGTCCACAGGGCCGAAGTTACCATGCCCAAATCCTTGAGTACCGAACTGACAGACTGCGAATCCTTACTGAATTTTATACTACTGGCATTACTACTATTTTTTAAGAGGAAGCTTTCAGGAGCTAACGGATATTCTCCCGGCCTTACCCTACCCCCAACAAAAAGGTCCAAATCTCCATCTTTATCATAATCGGACGCGGTAACAACAGATCCACTGACAGGCATATTTGGTAATGATTTATATAACTTAAAATTGCCTTGCCCATCATTCTCATAGAACCGGTCTTGATACCTCTTGTCTCCTATAGGAAAAGAGGAGCCCCCACTCACCACATATAAGTCTTGATCACCATCATTGTCAGCATCAAAAAACAGAGCACCCATATCCTCATTATCTGTTTCACCAAACTCCTTCGTATCAAAAGAACCGTCTTGCCTTTGAAGCATTAATGCTCCTGCTTGACCCGTAGCACCACCCACGTACATATCTTCTAGTCCATCACCATTAACATCACCCACGGCAAGTCCAGGCCCGTTTTTTGAATGCATGTGGGGTAAAAGTGCCTGAACCTTAAAATCTACAAATTCGTTCTCTACATGTAACCGATCAAGACCTATACTATCTACTGATTGAAACAATGTTTTAGGTGTTGAAATTTTTGAAATATGCTTTGCTTCATTTGCATTTTCATAGACCAATACCAACTCTTGATTGGTAGTTATACCTTCAAGCTTTTGAACTTTACCATTAGGCCAAACTACTTTTACACTATCTAATACCTTAGACTGCCCAACCCCAAAATGTAAAGCCTGTTCTACGGTAGACAAATAACCGCGATAAGGAGTAAAGTATTTTTTCTGTACACTATCTGCATAAAAAATTTCGACTTGACTTCCCAAGGCTTGTTGGTTCTTTTGAGCTCCTTTAAACTTAAATCTAATGTATCTGTTTTCTTCTGATGAAATAGTGTTTTCATACAAACCTGCCGGATCATCAATATTGTTCATGACCAAGTCCAAATCACCATCGTTATCAAAATCCGCATAGGCCATTCCATTGGAATATGTGGCTTTATCAAAACCAACTTTTAGTGATGTATCTTTAAAAGTTAGGTCTCCTAGGTTCTTAAAAAAGTAATTATTCTCCTTTATACCTGGCAACTTATTGAGCTCCTCAATACGTTTTTTACGATTGGCCTCTTCCGTACCCATAGTAAGCACTCTATCTCCGTAGACCATAAAATCAAGATTAGTGATATCTTGACGGTATCCGTTAGTAATACATAGGTCATTAAGTCCATCCTGATCAAAATCTGCGAACAAAGCGCTCCAACTCCATTCCGTAGCATCTATTCCTGCCAATTGCCCTACTTCACTAAAAGAACCATTACCGTTATTCAGTTGCAAAGTATTTCTAATATACTGTGGTTGATAGCCGTAAACTTGTCTGGTCCTAAATTGATCGTAATTATTACCCATCATAGTAAGTTTCCATCGTTTGTTATCCGGCGGAAGCATATCTAACACTACAACATCCATATTACCATCATTATCAATATCGGCAATATCATTACCCATACCATTAAATGTAAGATGTTTAAAATAGGTAGCTATTTCATTTTTAAACGTTCCATCTTTTTGATTAACGTATAGCAAATCATCCGTTAGAAAGTCATTGGAGACATATATATCTGGCCAACCGTCTGAATTAATATCGCACGCCTCCACACCTAAACCATACCCTTCTATGGAAATTCCGGAATCTAACGAAACATCGGTAAAAACAGGATTACCGGGAAGTACTTCCCCACTATCATTCCTGTAAAGTTTATCCACGGAGGGCACTTTATCCGCATTATCCTTAGGTTTTGCCGTGTTCCTATTGAAATCTACAAGTGCATTGTTCAAAAGATACATATCCAGATCACCGTCACCGTCATAATCAAAAAAGACCGACTGTACAGAATAGCTGGCATCTGCCAACCCCCATTTCTCTGCTTCTTGGGTAAAAGATAACTTCCCATCTTTTACACCATTGTTTACAAATAGCAAATTGGTCTTATCCGCGTCTTTAGCTCCTCTTAGACCTGCCCTACAAACATAGATATCAGGATAGCCGTCTTGGTTGATATCAACTATTGCTACCCCATTTGACCAGTGTGTAGAACCTACATTGGCCGTTTCTGTAATATCCTCAAACATAAAATCCCCTAGATTACGATACAGACGGTTACTTACCATATTTCCCGTAAAATAGATATCCTGTAGACCATCTAAATCAAAGTCGGCTACGGCAACACCAGCCCCGTTATACATGTATTCAAAATCAAGTATGGTAAGGGAATCCGTTAATGTCAAGGCATTCTGAAAACCAAGTCCCGATACGGAAGGGTCTATTTCCCGAAAAAGCGTTCGGTTCTTTTGAGTACATGATACAAACAGCAATACCACGCACGAAAAGAGAATACAATAGAACCGTCCTATTTTATACGTAGTGAACATGAGAAAAATTAAAAACGTCTATGAAAAGAAAGGAATCCAATCTAGAGAGTATTCAAAATTGGATTCCTTTTCAGTAAAATTACTATACTTTTTAGGGAAACCCCAAAAAGAAAACTTTTAATATCCTGGGTTCTGAATCAACAAGCCCTTAGACCTGTCAATCTCCGTAAGTGGAAAAGGAAATACATTGTACTTATCATCCCAAGCTGCTCCAAAAACCTCAGCACCAATTCCCCATCTGGTAATATCAAAATACCTGTGAGGCTCCAATGCAAGTTCTACTCTTCTTTCCTGCATTAACGCATCCATTGGATCTTGTGAACGATCAACAGGACCTAAACCTGCTCTTTCACGAATATCATCTATCTCGTCAAATGCAATTCCAACATCACCGCCTCCTCTGATTAAAGCTTCGGCGTAAAGTAATTTGGCTTCTGCAAACCTGAACCAACGTTCATTGTTAAAATCTACTTGTCCGTTAGCAGAAGAATTGCCCACTACAGCATTTAAAGTTCCTCTATATTTTTTTAGTGTATATCCTGTTGAAGACCAAGCTGGATCGTAATCCAATTCATAACGTGTTCCATCAAAAGAGTAATACATATCTCCCTCTTGGTAAACTGTAACACCTAATCTTTCATCTCCAGCTTCATAGGCGTCAACTAAATCCTGAGTTGGCACCCACTGACCTTGCTTTCCACCTGGAGCACCTCCGGCCGCATCCCAGTAATTTCCGCGTGCAGTTCCTTGAGAAGCTTTAAAATCTTCTGAATGCGTATCATCAAAAACCCAAAGGTTATCATCCGAAAACGGTCCACCATACTGAATCTCAAAAATAGACTCTGAATTATTTTCATTGGTATAAGCAAACAATTGCTCATAATCCGGAACCAAAACATATGGTCCTGAATTTACAACTTCTTCCAAAGCAGTAATTGCAGTAGGCCAATCTTCTTTCCAAACATTCACTTTTCCTATATAGGCTTTAGCAGTCCATAAGGTTACCCTACCAGTATTGGAACCGTCCCACTCCGCAGGAAGGCCAGCTTCAGCTTCAGCTAAATCAGCCAATATTGCAGCATACAATTCTTCTTGAGTTGCATTTGGCCTAGCCTGATCATTAATACCAGTTCTAATTTCTAGAGCCAAAGGAGGCGTACCAAACATTTTCATAGCCTGAAAATGAAACCAAGCCCTTAAAAATTTGGCTTCTGCATTAATTATGGTTTTATCCTCTTCCGTTAAGTCATTCTCACCATCTAAGTTTTCAATAACTATGTTAGCTCTGTATATGCCTTCATAGATTTGAGTATACACAGCTCCAAATGGCACATCATTAGAACGAAGTAAGAGGTTATCTATATCCCTAGAAGATGTTCCGTTAACCTCATCTGCGGCCACATCATCCGTTATAGCCAAAGAAATCTTCCAAAATTCCCCTCGTTCACCTAAAGTTTCTGTACTTGTACCCCAAAAATCTTGAATAGATGAGTATGAGGCAAAAACAGCTCCATCAAAATCCGTTCTAGTTTTATAGAACTGATTTGTGGTGACACGATCCAGCGGCTCGAGGTCTAGTTGATCACCACAGGAGAAAGCTCCCAATAGCGATACAAACGCGAAAAATACAATTATTTTTTTCATAATATTTTTAGTTTTTTAGGCTTAATTGAACGTTACGGATAGTCCTAATTGAAAGATTCTAGGCAAAGGTGATGCTCCACCATCTTGACCTGTTGCCAATGTGAACTCACCTTTTTGGAAACTTTGGGTTCTCCCTACCTCTGGGTCATAGCCAGAATACTTCGTAAACGTTGCCAAGTTCTGTGCACCAACATATATTCTAAAATTTGAAATCATATCATTGGTCCAAGAAGTTAAGAGGTCTTGAGGAAGGTTGTACCCTATTTGAGCGTTCTGGATTCTCAAGTATCCCGCATCTTCTATCCAACGATCAGAGTATCTATTGTTCCCATTAGGGTCGTTCAATGTTAATCTTGGATTAGAACTGGAAGTAGCCGTTCCCTCTCCTGTCCAACGATCTAAGACCTGCGTACTAAAGTTGTTTCCAGAACTTAGATCTTCTAATGCGATCCTTGCTGAATTATATACCTGTTTGTTACCAACACCTCTAAAGTTAATTGAAAAATCAAATCCTTTATAAGCTGCATTAAAGTTTGCACCATAATAAAACCCTGGAAAAGGACTTCCCAATTCAGTTCTATCTTCTGCGTTCACTATTCCATCTCCATTTACATCTACAAAACGAATGTCCCCAGGTGATGGTGTGCCATTTGCATCTGGAACAGCAGCAGCCACTTCAGCATCATTTTGATAAAGACCATCTGTCTTATAGCCGTAAAAATGACCAAGACTTGCACCTTCTATAGTCCGGTGCGTGCTAGCCCCACCAATTCCAGTAACTATTTGGGTAACTTCTCCTAAATCTGTGACCTCATTTTTATTGGTCGTAAAATTACCTCCAATGGAGTAGGTGAAATCACCTATTTCTCCAGCATAATTCATTGAAAACTCAATACCTGAGTTTTTTATTGAACCAATGTTTGCATCCGGAGCTAAGAAAAATCCGGATACATAAGGTAATGGCAAGCCAATGAGAACTCCATCATTCTCTTTGTTGTAATAATCTAAACTACCTGTTAGCTTATAATTAAATAAACTAAAATCAAGACCAATATCAAACTGAGTACTAGTTTCCCAGAATAAATCTTGGTTAGCAAAAAGAGTTGGCGCAGGAGCAACAACCGTTCCCTGATCATCGCCAATAACATACCTTATATTACTATCAACAGAACTTAGATATGGAAAATTGGTAGGTGAAGCCTGATTACCAGACTGCCCCCAACCTGCACGGATTTTTAAATCATCAAAAGCTCCTTCCTTAGGAAAGAAAGACTCATCTGAAATTCTCCAACCCAAGGATACAGAAGGAAATACATCTGTTCTATTATCTGGAGAAAATCTTGAAGTGGCATCACGACGAACATTAAAGGTTGCCAAATACTTTCCTTTATAATTATAGGTAAGTCTACCTAACCACCCTTGCAAAGTCCAAAGATCCGCTTCATTGGCCGCCCCTACAGTTCCTACTGCACCCGTTGAAGCAAAGTTTTCGTTAAACAAACTCCTACCTTGAACCCTAAGCTTATCAAATCTAAACTTTGTTTGTTCAAAACCGAACAATGCCCCTAGGTTATGATCACCAAAAGACTTGTCATATTGTAAAGTTGCCGATGATGTTAACGTTAATTCAATAGGTCTGGACGAAACCAAAAGTGAAGATCCTGTTGAATTATTAAGAACAGCGTCCGAAGTAAAGTAATCTCCAACACCTACATTATAATCAATACCTAAGGAAGGCCTGAATTTCAAACCTTCTAAAATTTGCAACTCTCCATAGAAACTAGCTAATACCTTACGTGTTTGTAACGTTGTTCTAGTATATCTATCATCAGTATTAAAAAGATAGTTACTAGCAGTTATTCCGTTACCTCTAGTTTCAGGGGTAGAGTCATTATACCCAAAAGCTCCATCACCAAAAGGCTGGTAATACGGCGCATTCAATGACGAACGGAAACCGGCGTAAATACCTTGCTCGCTCTGTACCTGTCTATCTGTTTGACTTAATAGAATAGACTCTCCAAATTTCAAATACTTACCGACATTGATTTCTGAATTGGCTTTTAAGGAATATCTCTTGAAACCTTGACCCAACTCTATACCGTCTTGATCTAACAATCCACCTGAAATAAAATATTTGGCTTTTTCATTTCCACCACTAACACTTACGTTATGATTTTGAATGAAGCCCGTTTTGAAAATTAAATCTTGCCAGTCAACATATGGACTTCCAGAAAACTCAGAAAGATCTCTTGCCAACTCCCCCTGGATGTCAATAAACTGCTCTACATCAAGAACATCTATTCTATCTCTCGTTGTAGCCGTTGAAACATACCCATTGTAAGTTACCCTAGCGTCGCCACTTTTTCCCCTCTTAGTTGTAACAATAATAACACCGTTTGCAGCTCTTGAACCATAAATTGCAGTTGAAGCCGCATCCTTTAGGACATCTATGGACTCAATATCATTTGCATTTAGACCAGCTAACGGGTTAGAATCAGTAGTAGAAGAAGTGTTTACCGTAATATTGGTCGTCTGCACAATAGGAATACCGTCAATAACCCAAAGAGGGTCAGTATTTCCAGCTGTTCCCACACCCCTAATCAACACACTGATAGGTGCTCCAGGATCTCCACTACGGTTTGTAATATTAACACCAGAGATTGTACCTGCCAAAGCTTGGTCAGGACTTGTAATTGGTTTGGAAACGATATCTGCAGAACTAATTGAGCCAACAGCCCCTGTCAAATCCGCTTTACGTTGCGTACCGTATCCAACAACAACAACCTCGCTAAGCGCTTGAGCGTCCTCAGACATAGTAACGTTAATTGTTGTCCGACCATCAATGGCCACTTCTTGTTTGGAATATCCCACATAGGAAAAAACCAAAGTAGAACTACCTTCTGGCACTTCTATAGAATAATTTCCATCAAAATCGGAAACACTCCCAACAGTAGTGCCTTTCACCAAGACATTTACGCCAGGCAAAACGCCTTGATCGTCAGAAGTAGTACCTGAAATTGTGGTTTGCGCGCATACAGATGCCACGCCAAAGAAAAATAAAGCCACGAGCACAAAAACATGTGATCGAACCCTATTTAACCTCTTAAAGTTCTGGTTCATAATGAGTAATTTAAGTTAGTAATTGAGTTAGTATTTTATAATTTGCCTAACCTAACATGTTGAGTAATGTTAAAAAAGACAGAAAGTGCTATTGCGCATATTACAACAGAAATGTAATTTAAAGTTGTTTTTGACCAAGTTACCCCCTTTTTTTTGAAAAAACCAAAATTTATAAGGAGACAACACCAAAATCATTAACAAAATTAACTAAATCTATGCTACTCTATGCTACTCTATGCTACAGGTCAAAAATAAGTATTTTTTTGATACAAAAAACAATTTTTCAACCTCAAGGATAAGAATTAACTAATTGAGAAGGAAAAAAGTGCGAATTTTTAAATTTGAGAAGTGTATTTTTCTATAATTCTCAGGATCTTCCAATCGTATTACAAGGAATTACGCTTGAACAGTTTTGAAGTAACTATAACCTGAGAAGTAACATTGTTTTTTACGTGCTGAGCCGCTAAAGTGGCCATATCCTTAAAATCTGTGGAGATGGTAGTGATGCCGTCAAAGACAATTTCTTTGATTATATGATCATTGTGGGACAACACACCAACATCGTCACCTACTGACAATCCCTTAGTATGACAATCTTTAAGTAATTCCCATAGAGACGCATCGTTTATGAAAAAATAGGTTGTTTCCTTTTCGACGGAACCTTCAACGTAATCCTCTACAACAACGCCATTCAACCCATAATCGGCAATAAATCTATGGAACGCGATTAGTATACCTCTTGGATAATCTCTATTTTCCGCATAGAAAAGAACTATTTTCTTGAACTTTTTAATTTCCGGAAGCAGTTCTACCAATTTATCAAAAGTAGTTCCTTCAAACTCTTGCGAAATATAAGAATACTCTTCTGGCATGGGCAAATACCGGTCAACAATCAATAATTTCTGAGGCTCAATAGTTTCAAGAAGTGGTCTAATGGCTTTATCGGGAATTGGAGCCACCACGTACATTCCATACTTCCCCCGAATATTATTAAAGATGGTTTCAAAAATAGAAACATTGTTATGATGAAAGAAGACATCTATCTGATAGCGGTTTCCTAACTCCTTTCTAAAAGTATTGTAAAAATCTTCCTGAAAACGCTGAAAGGAGAATAAAAGCAAGGCTATTCTAAGCGTTACTTTAGTTTCATCACTTATTATAAAATAACCTTTGAGCTTTTTGGACTCTACTAATCCTCTCTCTTTTAACTCTTCATATGCCTTAACGATGGTTTTTCTAGCGTAGCCAACATCAGATACCATTTTGTTTATGGAAGGTAACTTATCGCCAACAGAAATTTCACCCGAATCCAAAGCTTCGATAACGCCATGCACCAATTGCTCATGCTTGGTTAAACTATTTACTTCTTTTAGTCGATGGATTATCTGGAGTAAAGACATTAGATCCTATTAAAACAATTATGAATTTTGTAAGTATAATAATACAAATTTATTATAATAAACTTCTATATCGATCATTTTAAGACAACAAAAGCTAAATATTTTTCATGAAAGCAAACTTAACTTCATATTTATGCTAAATATATAAATCTCAAGAAGATTTTAATTGCCTAAGATAAACACAACAAGTTTAAAAAATACAGACCCTACCTAATTTTTCCATTTTAAAGTCTCCATAATTCCCCTAATATCATTTTGAAGATAAGCAGCCGCAGGGTATATGGAATCATAATTGGGCCTTGTATAAAAATATAGCGCACCGGTCATAAAATTCTTAGTGCTATCCGTTACATAAAACTGAGCTTGTGAAGCTGCATTTCCGCTAACCTCATAGAACATACCATATACGTTGTTCTTTTCATTAACGAAAGGCTGCTCTAAAATACCATCTGCTTTTACGGAATGTTCATAACTCAACTTTTGAGCGTCAGAAAGCAATTTTTCTACATTGTCATCCACCTTTTTGTAATTGATATAGATTTCACCCTTCATTTCCGGGTAATCTAAAACTAAAGAAGTCTCCGTATTACTTTTAATTTTTGCATTTGTGTTATAACTGAACATAAAATGCTCTGTTTGCAACTCTCCCTGCTGGGGAGCATCATACTCCAAACGCAACTGAGCTTTGGGCTTGGGCAAAACCTCCTCCTTACATCCAATGACCAATGCGAGCAACATTAAAAGAAATAAAGGATATCTATACATTCTGGGGCAACGTTATTTTTATTTGTTTTAACCTCTTTTTATCCGAGCTCTCTACTACAAATTGATATTCGTTAAACGAGATTACCTCTCCTCTCTTAGGAAAACTTCCGGCTATCTCAAGAACAAAACCGGCAATGGTCTCAGACTCTCCTTTTTGTTCCTCAAATTCGGTTTCATTCTCAATTTTGGCTACTCTATAAAAATCCTTTAAGGCAGTTTTACCATCAAAAACGAAATTAAAATCGTCCAATTTTGAAAACACAAGGTCTTCATCATCAAACTCATCACTTATATCGCCTACAATTTCTTCTATAATATCCTCTAGAGTTACAATTCCCGAAGTCCCCCCATATTCATCCACAACTACGGCCAAATGGTTCTTCTTCTCCTGAAACTCCAATAACAGATCATCTAGTTTTTTGTTTTCCGGAACAAAATAAGGTTCACGAATAAGCGTCATCCAATTAAAGGTTTTCCTATCTATATAAGGTAGTAGATCCTTAACGTAGAGCACACCAAGAACATTGTCCATATTCTCCGAAAAAACCGGAATCCTAGAATAGCCATGGGTCTTTATTTCGGACAGTATCTCTAAAAACTTCATATCCTCGCTAACCGCAAAAATATCTATTCTGGGCCGCATGACCTGCTTTGTGTCCGTATTCCCAAAGGTAACTATACCCTGTAATATCTTCTGTTCTTCCTTGGTAGTATCACCATCTGCCGTTAACTCCAAGGCCTGCGAGAGATGGTCTACACTTAAGTTAGATTTTTGTTTGCCCAATTTGTTATACATAAAAATTGTACCCGCTCTCATGGGCAGGCTAAGCGGACTGAACAAAAAGTCTAGAATATTTAGAGGATAAGACATTAAATGGGCAAATGCTATTCTGTTCCGGTTCGCGTAGACTTTAGGCAATATTTCTCCGAACATTAATATTAAAAAAGTAGCGACCACTACTTCCAAAAGAAACCGGACCCATTCTAATTCCACATTCGCAAAAAGTGAATTACCAATAGTACTGAAGAGCAATACAACACCAATATTAATGGCATTGTTTGCAATAAGAATAGTGGCCAAAAGCTTCTTGGGCCTATCCAAGAGTTTAACTATTATATTTCCACGAACACTTTTCTTTTCCGAAATCTCATTTACATCTGTAGGTGAAAGACCAAAAAAAGCAACCTCCGCACCAGAAATGAGGGCAGAAGACATTAACAGTACAACTAGAATTGTAATTTCAAATGCAAAAGCACCTGTAAAAGTGACAAAATAAGGTACTAAACTAAGGGGGTCAGGGTCCAACAGTCAGAAATTTAGTAATAAAAGGCGGTTAGTGAATATAACTGCGCACCACACCCTTGCTCTAGATATAAATCGGCATTAGGTGATTTTATAAAATTACAATGGTCTGTGTGCGCTTGCTTCATATTTTAATTGCATCTATAGAGGCTACTACTAAAAATACATCTTTTTTCTTAGAAAGGAAGGTCATCTTCCTGCTCTGGCCGAACTAAAGGCGCGGCCTTAGGACTACTTGCTGTATTTGAAACGGAGTTTTGCTGTGGTTGTTGCCCACCTCCTTGCTGATTTGACATACTCTCTTTCATAGTAGTAAGAAACGTAAAGTCCTGCACATGAACTTCGGTACTATAACGTGTGTTGCCGTCTTCTCCTTGCCATTGGCGGTTTTTTAAACGCCCCTCTACATAGACCTTATCTCCTTTACTTAAATACTTTTCACATATTTCAGCAGCTTTATTACGCACCACTACGTTGTGCCAATCCGTATTAGTAACACGTTCTCCCGTTTGCTTGTTCGTGTAGGTTTCGTTAGTAGCAATAGGAAAGCGGCCAATACATCCTCCACCTTCAAAATAATGCATTTTTACTTCATCGCCCAAATGGCCAATTAACATTACCTTATTTAATGTACCGCTCATAATCTACTTTTTTTTGCAAGTTTGAATCTACAAATATACTTGTTTTTTAACCTCCACTATCAAGTGTTACTGTTACGATTTTTATAAATTACGGATAAAGTTGAAGAAAATAAAAAAACACTAAGGTTCCTTTTAGTAATAGAGCTTACAATTTCTTTAAAAAGTCGGCTATTAATACTGGAACCGGGTATTTTTGTACCGCTGCCATTGAAATACCTTCCTTTAAATCACTTTTGACCTGTACAATCCAGAACGTTGTGTATAAATGTTGATGGGAAAGTTTGTGTATAATAGGGCTGGCATTGAACTTATCTATGGAAGCAATACTGATTTCATCGTCCAAACACTTTACATTTTCCAAAAACTCTGCATCTAAAAGCTCTTTTTTCGATTCAATAAGTGGAAATTGCCAAAGATTTTGCCAAATTCCCTTGCCTTTTCGCTGCTCTAGAATGGTCTTTTCATCTTGCGACATGAAAACAACATAGTTAAAATAACGGTTGCGAACCTTGGTCTTTTTAAGCTTTACTGGAAGTTGATCTACTTTGTTCTTTTGAAGTGCAACACAACTTTCATTTAAAGGACACACGATGCAATTGGGATTTTTAGGAGAGCACTGTATGGCACCAAACTCCATGATTCCTTGGTTATAATCACGAATATTACCCGTATCCATAACCTCTCTGGCCAACTTTTTGAAATATTTAACACCTTCCGTGCTATTGATTGGCAAATCAACACCAAAATACCGAGCTAACACCCTGTAAACATTACCATCTATCACCGGTTCGGGCCTATCAAAACATATAGACGAAATGGCACTTGCAGTATAATCTCCCACACCTTTTAAGGACAATAACTCCTTATAGGTATCAGGAAAATTACCACCATATTCATTAACTACCATCTTAGCCGTAGCATGCAGGTTTCTTGCCCTGGAATAGTATCCCAAACCCTGCCAAAGCTTTAAAACTTCTTCTTCCGAAGCATTGGCCAAGTCGTGAACTTTGGGGTAATTGCTAATGAACTTAAGGTAGTACGGAGTACCTTGAACCACCCGTGTTTGCTGCAACATGATCTCAGAAAGCCATATTTTATACGGATCACGGGTACCACGCCAAGGAAGGGTTCTTTTATTTTCTTCGTACCAAGTAAGGATTTTATCTGAAAAGGTCATTTTTACCGCTAGTTCATGCCAAAATTAACGGATTATAAACGGATATACATTACCCAGAACAGCCATAAATTGAAAAGTGATGGTGAACTACTTAAAATTAACCCTTTAGCACAAAAGATTAATTTTAATTTATATATTTGCATCCCAAAAAAATTATACTGAAAATTTAACACGAAAGATGACGAAAGCAGAAATTGTATCGAAAATCTCAGACAAGCTGGGAATTGAAAAAGGAGACGTACAGGCTACAGTTGAGAGTTTTATGGAAGAGGTGAAATCTTCTTTGGAAAGTGGTGATAATGTGTACCTTCGCGGTTTTGGTAGTTTTATTATTAAAACTAGAGCCGAAAAAACTGGAAGAAATATTAGCAAGAACACTACAATTAAAATACCGGCACACAATATTCCTGCATTTAAACCTGCAAAGGTTTTTGTAGAAGGTGTCAAAAGCAACGTACAAGTAAAATAAATATACTAACTTAAAGTAGAATTTTATGCCGAGTGGTAAGAAGAGAAAAAGACATAAGGTAGCTACCCACAAACGCAAGAAGCGTAGGAGAGCTAACAGACACAAGAAAAAATAGTTGCTAGGGGTTGAAATTTTCAACCCCTTCGCTTGTTTTTTCACCCCATACGTTCATTGACATAGAGATTGCAGAAAATCTCGGCGAATTCCAGTAATTCGTTTTAATAATTGTTTAATCTATTTGCCTACTTATTAATTAAGTACCGGCAAATACAAATACATTCAGGTGAATAGAGAATTAATCGTACGATCTAGTTCTGATGCCGTCGATTTTGCACTCCTAAAAGATGGAAAGCTCACTGAATTGCATAAAGAAGAAGACAACAACGATTTTTCCGTTGGTGATATTTTCTTGGCAAAGGTTCGTAAACCGGTTACCGGTCTAAACGCCGCCTTTGTAAACGTTGGTTATGAAAAAGATGCTTTTCTGCACTATCATGACCTTGGCCCACAACTGGCCACTATGCTTAAATTCATAAAAGGCGTGAGTACCAATAAAATTACGGATTACTCACTAGCCAACTTTCCATTTGAAAAAGACATTGACAAGAATGGCGTAATTACAGACGTCATCAAAGCCAACCAGTCATTATTGGTTCAAATCGTTAAAGAACCTATTTCTACCAAAGGACCTAGAATTAGCTCCGAACTTTCCATTGCGGGGCGTTATTTGGTAATGGTACCTTTTTCCGATCGTGTTTCCGTATCTCAAAAAATAGGAAGCAGTGAAGAAAAAGAAAGGTTAAAAATACTGGTAAGAAGTATTAAACCTAAAGGATTCGGCGTCATTATAAGAACAGTGGCCGAAGGCAAAAAAGTAGCGGAACTAGACAAAGACCTAGAAAATTTGTTGGCCAAATGGTCAACAATGTGTAAAAAATTGTACAAGGCCCACACGCCTTCAAAAGTATTGGTCGAGCTCAACAGGGCATCGTCTATCCTTAGGGATATTTTTAATGATTCCTTTACCGGAATTCATGTAGATGATGAAACCCTTCATGATCAGATCAAAGATTATGTGCTAGAAATTGCACCTGGAAAGGAATCTATAGTTAAACTGTATAATTCATCCGTTCCTATTTTTGAAAAATACGGAATTGAGCGACAGATAAAAACTTCTTTTGGCCGTACCGCCAGCATGAGCAAAGGTGCGTACCTTATTATTGAACATACCGAAGCACTTCACGTTGTAGACGTGAACAGCGGTAACCGTTCCAATAAGGCCAAAAATCAAGAAGATACCGCTTTAGAGGTAAACCTTCTGGCAGCTTCTGAAATAGCCAGACAATTGCGCTTGAGAGATATGGGAGGCATTATTGTTGTTGATTTTATTGACATGGTAAAAGCACCGCACAGGAAAAAACTTTTTGACCATCTTCGCGATGAAATGAAAGATGACCGCGCCAAGCACAAAATATTACCTCCTAGTAAGTTTGGACTTATACAGATTACAAGACAACGGGTACGGCCCGAAATGAACATCAAGACCACCGAGGAAAATCCGAATGGTAATGGGAAAGAAATAGAAGCCCCAATAGTCTTGATAGACAAAATTAGTGCCGACCTTGAAAAGTTGTTGAAAGGCCCTAAAAAAGATAACGGAATTACACTTAACATTCATCCGTTTATCGCGGCTTATATTACTAAAGGCTTTCCTTCCATGCGTTCTAAATGGTTCTTAGAACACAAAAAATGGATTAAAATTCAACCTAGGGATGCGTATACGTATCTTGAATACCGTTTTAAAGATAAAGACGGTAAAACCATATATTAAAAGTTTTTAAAGCGACCTTCGGCAACGATGGTCGCTTTTTTTATGCCTTATATTTAAATTCAAAGTTAGCTTCCTTACTACTTCAAATTGTATTTTTGTTTCTAGATACATTGGCAAAACCAGAATTTTTATATGCATGAACAACGCGCCTATTCCATTGAAGAAGCCAAAAGAAAACTAGAAGGGTATTGCACTTATCAAGACCGCTGCCACAAAGAGGTGATTACAAAACTCAAGCAAATGCGAATGATTCCTGAGGCCATAGATCAAATTATAGTTCACTTGATCAATGAGAACTTCTTGAACGAAGAACGTTTTGCCCAAAGTTTTGCCCGAGGTAAGTTCTCCATGAAAAAATGGGGCAGAAATCGTATTGTAAGTGAGCTGAAGCAACGCAATATCTCTAAATACAATATTACCACAGCACTAAAAGAAATAGACGACGAGGCCTATCTAAAAACGCTGGACAGCTTAGCCTTAAAAAGACTGGAGCAGATTACCGAACAAAATCCCTTAAAACGAAAGAAGAAATTAGCGGACTATCTTTTATATAGGGGATGGGAAAGCCATTTGGTCTACGAAAAACTAAAAGAGCTTGTTCCCTAAACTATATTCTTTTATAAAAAGTTGAAAACAGCCCCTATGTTAACCATGAATTGGTTGTGAAGCTTATCGGCAGGTTCCAAATCCTCAATTTTATATTTGGCAATAGGAAAACCTAATTCCGTATAAATTCCCAAACCGTCCGAGAAAAAGTAACGCGCACCCAAATGAAAACCAAAATTCTTAAGACCTAAATCCAATCCCGGATAAACATCTACCTCATCACTAAGTCCCACTATATTTCCTAAATGCGCACTAAAACGGGCCTTTGTATCAAAACGTTCCCAAGTACTGGCAGAAACACTCTCATCAATACCCAAAAGGTAGGTTGCCGTTGCACCAATAGATATATTCTCACCTAATCCAAAATCATAAGAAGTCATAATTCCTGTGCCGTGTCCCTGAAAATTGGCCCCAACCTGGAACTTTTGATCATCCCTACCCTCATAGGCCTGAGCCGATAGAAAAGTAGTTGTAAGAAGTAAGCAAACTGATAGAATGTAAAATTTCATTTAAAGTGTGTTTTTATGAAAAATGGATGCTCGAAAAAATTAATTGGACACTCTTTTAGAGGTTCGCTCTATGGCCTTTTGGTTTTTTCGGTCTATCCATTTCTGACCTTGTATTTTTCGCATTAAGATGTCAAAATTACGCATTATGAAAACATTATAAAGCCCCTCGGCAAAATTTATGGGGTTCTTTGGCCAAGACCTTAGACTCATAGAAAATCCCGGAGTTTTGTATTTCATATAATGCCAATAGCCTTCGGGCATATATAACACCTCACCATGGTTCAATTCCGTTTTATAACCGTTGGCCTTTTGCAAGGCGGGCCACTTATTAAAGTCCGGATTATCAAAATCTATGCTTTCATGGGTGATAAGCGAATTGGGCACCTTGTACAAATATTTAGTCTCTGAAGGCGCAAACAAGATACACTCCTTTTTTCCTTCAAAATGAAAATGGAAAATATTGGACATATCTATATCATAATGCATAAAGGTGTAAGAGTCCATCCCCCCAAAAAAGAGCATGGGCAACTTTTTCTTTAAGGTCAATCCAAAATCAGGAAACTCGTAATCCTTTTGAAGCTGAGGCACTTCCTTTAGTACATTCCAAAGAAAGATTCGGTATTTGGTAGGTTTGGCCCTTAGCAAATCAATGTATTCGGACATCTTCATTTGCGCATGCGGCTCATTAAAACCATCTTCATGGTTTACCGGGCGATCATCATAAAGAGGAACAGTTTTATCTCCTGCAACCTCCCGAATATAATCAAGGTTCCATTTTTTAAAAGCCGGCCAATTTTCTATGGCGCGTTCTATCACCACAGGTTTCTGCGGTTTAAAATACTGTTCTAAAAAATCTTCCTTAGAGATTGTTGATACCCTTGGAATAGCCGCTAATTTCAATGGAATTAAGGTTATGTATAGTTGGCAAATTTAATTAACCTTATGGAAATATTTTCTTAAAATTAACCTAATCTACCACTTTACTCTTTGCCTTAGCCTCCTCATTACGCTCAATAGTATGGCCCGGTCGGCTCCATTTTGGCTTTTCACCCAAAGGTTGCAATTTAGATTCCGAGGCTTCCACAGTTTTGGGTTGAGAAACTTTGGTAAACGGCTTTTGAGGATTTAATCCCAATAATTTGAACATTTCCATATCCTCGTTTACATCAGGATTTGGAGTGGTCAATAACTTATCTCCAGCAAAAATAGAATTGGCTCCGGCAAAAAAGCACATAGCCTGTCCTTCCCTGCTCATTTCTGTACGACCAGCAGATAAACGCACTTGGGTCTCCGGCATCACAATACGCGTGGTAGCCACCATACGGATCATATCCCAAATGGAAACAGGTTCCATATCTTCCATTGGAGTTCCTTCTACAGCTACTAATGAATTGATAGGCACAGATTCCGGCTGAGGATTTAGACTAGCCAAGGCCACCAACATTCCGGCACGATCTTCAATTGCCTCTCCCATACCTATGATACCACCGCTACAAACTGTTACGTTGCTCTTGCGCACGTTATCTATAGTCTCCAAACGGTCTTCAAACGCGCGGGTAGAAATAACATCTTTATAATAATCTTCAGATGTATCCAAATTGTGATTGTAGGCGTATAGACCTGCTTCTGCCAAACGGTGTGCCTGGTTTTCGGTTAACATACCCAAAGTACAGCAAACCTCCATATCCAACTTGTTAATGGTACGTACCATTTCCAGAACTTGATCAAACTCAGGACCATCTTTTACGTTACGCCATGCAGCCCCCATACAAACACGAGAACTACCGGAAGCTTTTGCCCTTAAAGCTTGAGCCTTTACATGCGAAACTTTCATAAGGTCGTTCCCTTCAATATCCGTGTGGTATCTTGCCGCTTGTGGGCAATACCCACAGTCTTCCGGGCAACCGCCCGTTTTTATGGAAAGTAAAGTAGACACCTGAACCGTATTGGGATCATGATGTTTTCTATGGATGGTAGCCGCATCATACAGCAGCTCCATTAAAGGTTTATTGTAAATATCAAGAATCTCTTCTTTCGTCCAGTTATGTCTAGTTTCGCTCATAGTCTTTTTGAAATCTGGCTTCAAAAATAACCTTTCTAAATTTAGAATACCAAATAAGGCTAAATAATCATGCCTATAGAAATGAAAAAAGCCCGCTGAAATAATTCAACGGGCCCTTATTCTAAAGATTGAAAACCGATTTATTCCTTTTCTTTTTTCTCGTCCGAATTAACAGGATTTACATCTTTGGCCTCACTTTCATCGGTTACATCCTTGCCTTTTAAATATTCTGGCAATTGCATTCCGGCCATATTAAACATTTCCTGCAATGGCGGAACCGACTTATACATTCCTGATATAAAATTAGCCGTTGAGCCTTTTCCATCTGCTGTCTTGGCACCGGAATCCCACACGGTCACTTTATCTATCTTAATGTTTTTGATAGCTTCTGCTTGGGTTTTCACCAATTCAGGAAGCTTATCGGCCACCAATAACAATACCGCATCTTCAGGATTGTTGCCCGCAGCTTTTACAATTTCGTCAAGACCTTGTGCTTGCTTCGTTAGGATTTCGAACAAACCTTTTGCTTCGGCCTGAGCCTTGAACAAAATAGCATCTGCCTCACCTTTTGCTTTTCTACGGATCATCTCTGCTTCCGCTTCGGCATCAATCTCAACTTTCTTTTTGTCTATTTCCGCAGGAACTACAATATCTGCCATTTGAGAACTACGCACCCTTTCCGCTCTTGCAATTTCTGCATCTTTTTCAGCCGCATAAGACTCTTCCAAAGCTTTTGCTGCCTGTACTTTTTCGGCTGCAATAGCCGTTCTTTCCGCTTCCGCTTCTCTCTGACGACGTAACGAATCCGAATTTGCTACATTAATTTTTGCAATATTTTCCCCTTCTACAGCCTGCGCGTTGGCAGCTGCCACCTGTGTACGTTGATCCTGTACCGCATTGGCCTCACCAATAGAACCATCTCTGTTTTTCTCAGCAACGGATTTTCTTGCCGCGTTAATAGCGTGTGCCGCGGCTTCCTTACCCAAAGCTTCTATATAGCCCGATTCATCTACAATATCCGTAATATTTACGTTGATAAGTTTGAGACCCACTTTCTTTAATTCCGATTCTACACTCTGCGAGATATTGGTCAAAAATTTATCTCGATCCGAGTTGATTTCCTCAATATCCATTGAAGCCACTACCAAACGTAATTGACCAAAAATAATCTCTTTTGCCAAATCTTGAACCTCTTGCATACCCTGCCCCAAAAGACGTTCAGCGGCATTTTGCATAATTCCCGGTTCCGTTGAAATACCAATGGTAAAACGAGAAGGGACATTCACTCTAATATTCTGCTTACTTAACGCGTTTACAAGGTTAACCTCAATGGAAATAGGCGTTAAGTCCAAGTATTCATAATCCTGGATCACTGGCCAAATAAAGGCGGCACCACCATGAATACATTTTGCCGAACTACCGGCACCTACTTTACCATACACCACAAGGATACGATCAGAAGGACAACGTTTGTACCTTCTAATGAACGATATGATAATGATAAAAAAGAAGAGAATGGCAAAGCCAATGGCGAGCAACGAGGCGCTTCCCGCTAACTGTAAGGGTATTAATAACATTTGGTTATTTATTTAGGGGTTCAACAATTAAAATTCCGTTTGCGGTAACTTCTTTTACGATAACTACATTGCCTTGCAAAAGGTCTTCATTAGCATTGGTCAATGCTTCCAGTTCGCGCAGTGTTCCCTGCACATTTATACTTACTTTACCAATGCTCTTACGATTGGCTCCAATAGTTAAATACACCTCACCAATTTGGTTAAGGGCATTCTTAAGTTTGAGAGTACCGCTGCTTTGCAGTTTACCCAAATAGTAGAATAAAGATGCCATGGCCAACATCATTAGCAGACCGCAAATCAACGATATAAGAACCGTAATGCCTTTGGACATTCCCGCATCCAAGCAAGCGATACCGGACCACCCAAAAAGGGTAAAAAAACCAACAAGGTTTTTAAAGGATAAAAATTGAAATTCAATTCCGGTGTCCGCATCAATATCGGCATCTACATCGCCATCTATATCATCTACCTCCCCACCAATAAAAGTTAATAATAGAAGAATAATGAGAATTACGGAGGCCACAAAGGCCGTTACCCAATAGATTTTCTCAAATAAAGTCATCATTTCGAACCCTAGTTCCATAAGCTAAAAGTTAGGTTGGCGATTAAAGATAAGAATAATCTTACCTTAAACTAATTCGAAAGCGGACTATACGTTACGAGACAATAGAATAGAAACTGCATTACCCCCAAAACCTACCGCATTTACCAAAACTTTACTAAGTTTTTTTGGTGTAGACGAATAGGTAACGAAAGGTACTTTTACCACCTGTTGGTGCTGCAACATCAAGACCGCCAATTCTATGCTTAACGCTCCCGAAGCTCCAAAAGTATGCCCTACTTTCCATTTATTTGTAGTCAGAAAAGGCAACTTGTTACAAAATACTTTCTCAATGGCCTTATACTCAGATATATCTCCCTTAATTGTTCCTGGCGCATGCATTACAATGGCATCTACCTCATTTGGATTTATTTCTCCCAAAGCCATTTTCATGGAACTCTGAAAACACTCCGCATCCGTAGAGATTGAAATATTATGGCGCAAAGGCTCTGTGGCATACCCTACACCCTCAATTACGGCCAAGGTTTTAGAGGAAACTCCATTTTCCAAACAGATAACGGAGGCACCCTCTCCAAGAACCATCATGTTCCTTTCCTTATCAAAGTCCAAGGCACGGTTCGGGAACTCATTCCCCTTATTGGTATCCGTATCCTTTTTGTATTGGGAATATATCTTTAGTACCTTCATTTGGGCAATGGTAAAAGGCGTTAACGGGGCTTCGCTGCCACCTACCAAAAATTTGTTTGCCATACCGCTCCTTAGCCATGCCACACCGTTTAAAACAGCATGAAGTGCCGTAGAACAGGTTATGGAATGGGAAATTTCCGGGCCTTGGGTCTTAAGGTCATGCGCAATCCACGAGGAGATATTCCCTAAGGTTGTAGTTGGTGAAGTGAGTGTTGCCGTTTTATTATTCGCCAAAAAGTCCTGATGGTATTTTTCAAAAAGTGCCGTTGCCCCTCTTGATGACCCTATGTTGATACCAAAGTCATCTCCTGCTTTCCATCCAGCTGTGGCAATGGCCTCTCTTGAGGCATACAAAGCGAACAGAACGGAATCATCCAGACTTTTGTATTTATTGTCCGAATTTCTGAGTGCCTCTATCGCTTGCTTAGACTCATTAGACAAAGCGGCTATCCATTCCAACTCCTCCCCAAATTCATTTTGAATAAAAAAATGGTTGTCTTTAGAGTAGTTCGCCCAAGTTTCGCTGGAAGTTTTCCCTAATGGGGAAATTGAGCCTATGGCGGTAATGGATATTGGTTCTTTCAAGCGGCAAGTTTAAATACTGTTCAATAAATCTTCTATGGTAGTATATATTTTTTGCAACTGCGCATCCGTAATCACATAGGGAGCAGAAATATAAATGGTACTACCAAGGGGCCGCAAAAATACGCCATTATCCATAAAATGTTTGAACATTTGGTCACGTAAATTCCCGTAGCGTTCCATTTTTACATTAAGGTCCAAGGCGTAAATAATACCGCATTGGCGGGTACGGGCTACTTTTGGGTGCTTTCTAATTTTAAGGTCGAACACCTGATGTGATGCGATTATGCTTTGAATTCTAGCCTGGATATCCTGTGACTGCAACAGTTCCAGTCCCGCCAAAGCCGCAGTGCATGCCAATGGATTACCCGTATAGGTATGACCATGGAATAAACCTTTAGCCAATTCATCGCTATAAAAGGCATCATAAACCTCTTGGGTACAACTCGTAATTGCCATAGGAATCAAGCCCGCAGTCAAGGCCTTGGACATGCAAATTATATCAGGTTTGGTTTCAATATACTCCGAAGCAAAGGGTTTTCCGGTTTTTCCGAAGCCCGTCATTACCTCATCGGCAACGGTGAGCACTCCATGCTGTTTTAGAAGGCGCAATATACGATCTAGATTTTCGGCTTTGTGCATTTTCATTGCTGCAGCACCTTGTACCAAAGGCTCGTAAATGAAGCCTGCAATATCGTTTCGTTTTAACCTCGTTTCCAACTGAAGTAAGATTTCCTCAATATTTTCATCCGTAGGAACGGCAATTCGCTCTACATCGATAAAAAATTCCTCAAATGGTCCGTTGTAGACCGAAAGCCCTGAAACAGACATGGCACCGAACGTATCTCCGTGAAAACCCTCTTCAAAGGCAAGCATGGTCTTGCGCTTTCTACCCTGATTAAAATGGAACTGTAAGGCCATTTTAATCCCTATTTCCGTAGCCGTGGAACCATTATCGGAAAAGAAGAGTTTTTGTTGGTTTTCGGGCAAAACCTTTATCAGCTCTTCGGACAGTTTTACTGCAGGTTCATGGGTAAATCCACTAAATACCACCTGATCCAACTTTTTCATTTGAGCATGCACCTTGTTGGTAATATACTCATTGCAATGGCCATAGGCACTGGTGTACCATGAGGCTATGCCATCTATATATTCCTTTCCATTCTCATCATACAAAACAGCACCTTTTGCCCTAACTATTCCTAACATGTTAGAATGCAGTTTATGCTGCGTTAATGGGTGCCACAGGTGTTTTTTATCTCTAGCAGATAGATTTTTCAAAACAATTATATTCGTTAAACTCTCTTTTTCTATCTTGCAAAGATGGGAATTAATCCCTTAAGAATTCATGTTTCAAAAACTTATAGATTTATTCGTAAAGAATTACGATTCCATTACAAATAGAACCGTTGTAACGGTTCTATTTATAACTTCTTTCTTTATTAGATTTCCTTTTTTTTTTAGGGATTATATAGACCGTGATGAAAGCACTTTTATTTTAATGGGTCAGTCATGGGTAGATGGATATCTTCCTTATACACAACTTTGGGACCTCAAACCTCCCGTCATTTTTCTGTTTTTTGCAACAATCATTTACAGTTTTGGGAAAAGCTTTATTGCCATAAGGTTCTTTGGTGCTGTTATAGTAGCTTTAACAGCCTTTTTTACTTACAAAATTGGAGAAACTACCCATTCAAAAAAAATAGGGCTCTGGGCAGCTATTGCCTGTGTTCTTCTTTTAAGCCTTTTCGGAAGTTTACAAGGGGTCATGTCCGAACACATTTGCATGCTATTCTTTCTTCCTGCCCTTTATCTAGTTATTAAGTACATAAGGCCGTGGGCATTTTTATGTGCTGGCCTTTTACTTGGGTTGTCCTTAATGTCTAAATTGAATATAGCTTACGTAATTCTTGTATTATGTCTAAACCTATTGTACAGTTTCTTCAATACAAACCAATTTTGGAAAGGACTTACAAACATCCTTCTTTTGGGGTTAGGTATTATATCTATTACACTATCAACTTTTTTACCATACTATTTTCAAGACTTGACAGATGTTTGGTGGAATTCCGTAATTATGGCACCAATTGAGTATTCTGCTTCGCACCAGAACCCAATATACAAAACCGCCCCTTTTTGCATTATCATTTTAACTTTCTTGGTTTTGATTTGGAAACAAAAACTATTGAATTTCAGCAATAGAGGTGTGTCTATTTTAATGGCGACAGTTTTTGGGGAGATACTTATGTTTACTATGGGAGGTAAAGTTAACGGTCACTATTTAATTCAATTTTACCCCGTATTTATTGTACTCTTTTTCATGGTGATAGCACAACTTGAAATAGTTCGAAACAAATCAAACTTTTTGTTAAAATATTTGCCTTTTCTATTATTTTTAATACCTATTGAAAGTTATATAGAATATGCCAATATTCTAAAATCTAAATGGGAACAGGGTACTTTTTATAATGGAGAAGGCATTAGAGCGCCCAATTATATCCTACAGAACAATCTGGAGACCAAGAATATTCTCTTTTTAGAATACCATATAGGCTATTGGGTTTTAGATGAAACCCCTCTTACAGTAGCGGCCACTCACCCCAGTAATATTCTACGCGAATCTCTATTTCCCTATTTTAACAACCCAAGAAAAACAGGCCTAGAGGAAATTCGTTATATTATGGAAACCATTAAACCACAAACCGTAGTAATACGAAAAAACAAAAAAGTATTCGACAAAAAATACAAAGAAGCAAACTTATACATTAATCACTACTTAGAAAGCCGCTATAAACTTACCGCAACAGTAGGCAACGCAAAAATACACCAACGGTTAGAGTGATATGAGTGCAGACTTGAATTTATCTGCATATTTCTTAACAATGGCCTTATCAAAACTAGCCTCTTCATCTATACGACCAATGGCAGAAACACCGGTTTTGTGCAAAATAATATTTTGGGTTTCAGGATTAGAGGCTCCGCTAAAAAGTATGGACACATCGTACCCTTTTTGCTGCAACCAACCCACCGTTAAAAGTGTGTGGTTAATGCTCCCTAAATAATGCCTGGATACCACCACAACATGATAGGTGGGCATAATTATATCCAAGACCGTATCATTCTCGCTAAGGGGTACTAAAATTCCTCCGGCACCTTCAATAACAAGAGAATTATCCGTTTGGGGTTCAACAATTTCTAGTCGGTCTATCTTTACACCGTCCCTTTCTGCGGCAGCATGCGGACTCATTGGTGTTTTTAACTCGTAGCTACTTTTATGAATAACGGTCCGTTCATTGGAAATCAAGGACTTAACCTTATCACTATCCGTATTGTCCAAATCTCCGGCTTGTACAGGTTTCCAATAATCGGCCTCTAGGGCTTCCACTATAATTGCCGAAGCTATAGTTTTTCCTACTTCAGTTGAAATTCCTGTTACAAAAATCTGCTGCATGCTATTGAGGTTTTGTTATCATGTTACAATGTAGGCATTTGTATTTTTTTTCCTCAAAAAATGGAAAAAGTTTATATAAAATTCCTTTTCTGTTATAATACACCTCTGATTTTTGCATTTTACAGTTAGGACACACAATCAAATTACCATTATCATCTATGGCATAGGCCCTAATTTCATTATAAATTTCTACAGCCTTTTCCCTATCTTCCGTGTAGACCTGTACTTTAACCCCGCCAATTGCATTACTGATCATTGGGTCTGAATTAAGTGTATATTCATCTTTCAAGAAAACGGATATTCCCTCAGATTCCAATTTTCCCTTTAGAATCTGAACATCCGCCGGATATTCAAAAGAAGCTATGGTATAAAATTTTTCTTTCATACTAGACCGTATCCATTACCGTTTTGAGTAAATTATCTATCTCCTTTTCGGAATTAAAACTATGAAGACAAATTCGCAAACGTTCCTGACCTACAGGCACAGTGGGCGAAAGAATAGGCCTGATATCAAATCCTTTTTCTTGAATTGCCTTGGCCATGTCACGCACCTTATCGTTGCCTGGTACCAAACAACAATGAATGGCAGAATTACTGGAAATAAACTGCCCCTGCAATCCTGAGCTAACCAATTTACGGTTGAAATAAGATATGTTATGTTTCAATTTCTCCACCTCAACACATTGATTTTTAAGATGCCCGTAAGCCGATAAAACCGAAGCGACCGAATGCGGTGAAAGCCCAGTGGTATAAATAAAACTCCGAGCAAAATTCACCAAGTACGTTTTTAGCGAAGCACTCCCCAAAATAGCGGCCCCATGGCAACCCAAACCTTTACCGAAAGTTACAATTTGGGCAAAAGCTTCTTTTTGCAAATTCAATTCATGGAGCAAACCTTCGCCTTGCTTCCCAAAGACCCCAACGGCATGGGCCTCATCAACAACGAGCCTACAGTTGTATGTGCCACATATTTTGGCAAACCCAACTAGATCGGGCGCATCTCCATCCATAGAAAAAACAGATTCCGTTACCACATAAATTTCTATATCTGGGTGATTACGACTTCGCTCTGCTTTACATCTTGCTTCTAAATCGGCAAGACTGTTATGTTTAAACTTATAACTTTTGGCATTGCCCATGCGCATTCCATCACGAATACTGGCATGAATATATTCGTCATACAGAACAACATCTCCTCTCTGGGGCACGGAACTAAAAAAGCCAATATTGGCATCATAACCGGAATTAAAGACCAGCGCAGCTTCCGATTCGTGAAATGCGGCCAACTGCATTTCCAGTTCTGCGTATAGCGGGTGATTCCCGCTTATTAATCTAGAACCGGTAGCCCCATTTACTACGCCTGGCGTTTGTTTCAGGATATTTTGGGCAACATGGTACAGCTCGGGTTTTTGAGCAAGGCCCAAATAATCATTTGAAGAAAAGTCTACCCATTTTGCATTTGGCACCGGCAAATTGCGCATGGCGTTCTGCCGGGCCCTATCCTCAAGTTTTTGTATTAGTTTATGGGGCAGGTTTACCATACCCCAAATGTAAGCTGTTTAATTAAAACATACATATTTGATCAATACAGGATACCCTCATTAAAATACTTCATTTCCAATCCTAGCTTTTGCGAGAAAAAAGTATGTTCTCCAAAATAAAGCCTTTCTTCGGATGAAAACAAAAGCTTATCATCTTCTCCGTAAATGGACAGTAGAAGGGCATCCCTTTTTTTATTGAGACTATAGTATGCCAAATTTTTATCGTTATACCCCTGTTTCAAATACACCGTTCCGCTCACAAGTCGGCCTTTATCGAAAACGGCTCTCGCCAACTCTTTACCATCCACATCATATTTTACGACGTCTCCATTCAGCTGTCCTTGCCACAATTCAAAACTGTATTTTATCTTCTCTTCATTAGGAAAATACTTCTTACAACTCACTATGCCATCCTTTGAATAGGACTTGACCAATAGGCCTTCTTTAGTTTTTATATCTTCTTTAAGCAGTTGTCCGCCTTTATAGGTTTGAATGGTATTTTTATAACTGGAAACTGATGTCCTCACACCATCCATGGGAATTCCGTCTTTATACAGCATTTCCCCAATTTGCTCTCCATCCTGATCATAATATGTAGCTTTTCCATTTAATTTATCATTCTGGTAAATTTCTTTTGACAGCAAACCACCTTTATATGTAAAGGTTTTAAAAACGCCTTCTTTTTTGTCGTTCTTGTAAGTTCCTTCTGCGAGTAGGTTTTTACTATAATCCAACTTTTTGTAATCCCCAGATTTCTTGCCCTCTTTAATCTGAAACAATTCCCTTGAAATTGGGTCGTAATACTCACCGCTCCATGGTTTTTGATTCTTGAATTTTACTTCGGCAATTAATTTACCGTCCCTATCATAAAAAGACGCACAGCAATTAACATCCATGTTTTCAACCAGTACCGGATTAATATTACCATACTTAGCATCATTTCCGTAATCATATTTTTTAAAGGCGATTTGTTCTCCATCTTTGATTACCTCATATTCTTGAACCGCATCCGAATCTCCAAAAAATTTATATCGCGTTCCTTCCTTTTTTATATAATCAAAAGAACCCAAAACCTCTTCTGTTTTACTGTAGAAAGTCCCGGTTGACTCCACATACTTTTTATATAAAGTTTCGCTCTGTTTCTTGCCGTTACTATAAAACTTTATTTCTTTGGTTTTATAATAACCTTCTCCATCATATTCTTCTATCCTCTTAAAAACAGCAGAAGAATCTTCATTGATTTTTCTTTTTCTCCAGTAGGTTTTACGAATTAGCCCTCCGTTTTCATACTCTTCTATTCCGCTTACGGATCCATCATTATAATCGTAGGTATAACGCTTACCCTCCAAAGGTTTTGGATATGAACTACTGTTTTCTAGCGCTAGCTCTCCCAACTTGTTCCCCTCCTTGTCATAATAGATTTCTATTTCGTTGATTTTTTCAATTTGAACAATATCAGTCTTGTAGAAAAAGATAATTTCCTTGATCAATTCTCCATTTTCATAGGTTCTTTGTCCCAATGAATAAATTTCCGTACCGTTCATGGGCTTATAGTTTTCATACTCCATCTTGGCCAGCTCGGAACCATCTTCTGTATAACTTACCTGAAGTATCTTTTGCCCATCTTTAAATTTATTTATTGCTTTTACCTGACCGTTCAAATAGTAATCTGCGTCCTCACTTATTTTACCATTGGCGTAAGTTGTTTTTCTAGCAATTTTATACTCATTTTTATAATTGTCCTTGTAGTTTCCGTAAGCAAAATTTATTAAGGTTCCGTTGTTGGGGATAATGCCATAAGCATCCATTTTATAGTTTATCCTACCCATCTCCTCTCCTTCCGGAGTATAATAAATATGGGCCAAATCCGGCTCCTTCTGAAAGAACGATCGGAGTTTTCCGTTGGGGTAGTAAAAAGTCTGTCCCAATACCGTACCTCTACTATAATAGTTAATGTTTTTAACTCGCATGGGGCCATACATATAAGTTACCTCTTCTCCTTTGATATTGCCGTTGGGCGAAGTTGTTTTTTCCCCAATATATGTACCTCCTTCTCCATAATATTTTGAACTAAGCTCGTATATATCTTTGGTGCCAATACGCTCAAACCGTATACCGCCTATATCATCTTGATAGACGATTTCCTTTATGGTATCACCCGCCTTTTCCATATAGTACATTCGGTCTCCATAACTTGTATTCCTTTTTCCCGATATAAATTGACCTTTGCTATATTTTGCCTTTAACTTATTCCCTTTTAAATAGGTTATAAAATCGCCTTCTAGGTAACCTTGCTCATAATCGCCTTCTTGATAAACAGAGCCATCTTCATTATACCATCTTACCTTACCTTGCCAAATGTCCTTTTCTGCGGATAGCGAAAACCCTTCCATTTGTCTCTTCCCGGACAGGTAAAAATCCTGCATATGAAACAACTCACCATTCTTCGTAACCGGAATTCTAAAAAACGAAGCACTATCTTTCACCGTAACCGGTTTCCAACTTTTATTATAGTAGATAGTGTCATTTTGGGCATGTACAACACTTATTGAAGCTATTATTAAGATGAACCAAGTATAACTTTTTAAAGAATGAATCATAATGAGGTTTTTATTGACAACAAAGGTAAGACCAAGCATTTCTTAAGAACACCCCTTTTTCAGGGGTTTTATTTAAACGGAAAGATTATAGAATATCGTCCTGAACAATAACTAGGGTTATTAAAGAAATATTGTGACTCTTAACTGTCATTACAAAAGAAGTAAGACCTTTAATCTTGACTATACCTATGATTGATTTTCTATTAACCACAGTATTGTCTAAGCAAATGTTACTATTGTTCTACTACCTTAAACTCTAAATAGGCGTTATCCGGATTGGTAAAACGGTGTTTTATATTCAGACTTACTCCCTCCCCACGGTAATAACTGGATTGATTATTAAAACTCACATTGCTTAAGTCAAGTCTAAATGCTCCACCTTCCCTTAGAATTACACCTACATTGGACTCATATGCGTTTTCTGCTTCATTCAATATTGCAGTAACAGCGTAATTACTATATGGATAATTATCAGCCGTGTTTTCCACTGAAGTAACTATATATTCAGGATCAACATACACGTCTTCGTAAGCATTTGAGAATTCAGAAAATTGCTGCAGTCCAAAATAGTAACTGAACGCTTCATCGTCTGTTGTCTCATAAATATCCAACAGCTCAGAATAACCGTCTTCTTTAAGATATCTGCTAAATTTTTGTGTAAAGAAAATTGTGTCTCCCACGGCATATTCCATTTGCTCATCAAAAGTAAATGCATCTATGGCCTCAACGTGGACATAATGAAAATTAGAACCACCATCATCCGAAAGACAACCAGTCAGCAACAAACCCAATAGTATTGTAACAATATATCTTATATGCATCTTTTCAGTTTAAAATCTATAGCCTACTCGTATTCCTGTTCGCACCATGGCAACATTTAAAAGAAGAAAATTAGTGCTAAAATTGGTGCGTAAGCCCAGTTGTGCCTCTACCGCCAATTTATTTTCTACAAATAGAAATCGGTAGCCATACCCTGTTCCTAAACCACCCACCATATAGGTTTCAGTACCAATAGTATACACACCATAACCTTGGTCATTAACAATCCTCACATACCTTTCGGCTTCATCAACCTGAGATACGGACCCGAAAATTTCAAAAAAATGACTCTTCTTTTGTGTACCATTTAAGTAAAATCTCACCAATGGCATTATCTCAAAATTTGTAGTGCGACTATAATAAGAGCCTTCGGTATCCAACTCTTCAATCCTGTCACCATAAATTGCCCCGGACAAACCTACTGCCCATTTATTGGCCACGATACGCTCATAACTCAAGTCAAAACTCTGAAATATGGGTAACATCAAATTAGAAGAAATCTGATTTTTATATTGAGGCATGTCTGTACCTTCTTGTGCAAGGCATAACAGAAAAGAACTCAAGAAAAACAGAATACTACAAAAAGCTTTTTTCATTATGGCAGTTTAATCTTCTATCAGATGTTTATGCTTTCAAAAGGTTGCTTATTTACACTATGTAATACAAATCTTTCTTCTTGTGTAGCAAAAATCAAATGTAGATAATGCTCGCTATTAATCTTATATTAGTGACATTAAATTTACATTAATGAAATTCTACCTTACGTCCCTATTGCTTACTACCATTAGTATACTTTCTGCCCAAACCAATAGCTATGAAATTTCTTTTGAAAACGCCGTTCACCATGAAGCGGTTATCAAAGGAAGCTTTCCAGAGTTAAAAACGGATACGGTCTCTTTTAGAATGAGCCGTACGTCACCTGGCCGCTATGCGTTACATGAATTTGCCAAGAACGTATATAATTTTAAGGCTACGGACAGTAAAGGAAAAAGTTTGGAAGTTCTGCGCCCAGACCCCTACCAATGGCAAGTAATAGGACATGACGGTCTTATTAACATAAGCTATACGCTCTTTGCTAACCGAGGTGATGGAACTTATTCACAGGTAGACGAAACCCACGCACACTTGAACATACCTGCAACGTTCATGTATACTCCTGCGCTTAATGAGAGAAAAATTAAAGTGGATTTCAAAGTTCGAAAGGATTTAGGTTGGAAAGTCGCCACCCAACTTCCTTTGGTTTCCGGAACAACCTATTCTGCCCCCAACCTCTATTATTTTATGGATAGCCCTACGGAAATCAGTAACCATTCCGTTCGTGAGTTTGAGGTAGAGGATAATGGAAAGAAGCAAAAAATACGTTTTGTATTGCATCATAATGGCACCGATGAAGAATTGGATGCCTATTTTGAGAACGTGAAGAAAATCGTTTTGGCGGAGGGAGATGTTTATGGAGAACTACCCGAATTCGATTACGGCACCTATACCTTTTTGGCCTGTTACATTCCCAATGCTTCGGGTGATGGCATGGAGCACCGTAATTCAACTATACTCACCAGCACACGTAGTTTAGCAGAAGGAGGCATGAGTGGTAACATAGGTACCGTGTCTCATGAGTTTTTTCACGCTTGGAACGTAGAGCGCATACGCCCCAAATCATTGGAACCTTTTAATTTTGAAGAAACCAACATGAGCGGAGCGTTGTGGTTTGCCGAGGGTTTTACAAGTTACTACACCAACCTTATACTTTGTAGGGCAGGGATTATTTCGCCCACAAAATATGTAGAGGGTATTAGCGGTACTTTTAATTATGTTTGGAACTCACCTGCACGCCAATTTTTTAATCCTATAGAAATGAGCTACCAAGCTCCTTTTGTAGATGCAGCCACTTCCGTAGATCCTGTTAACCGGGAAAATACTTTTATCTCTTATTACTCTTACGGGAGTATTCTAGGACTAGCGCTTGATCTATCCCTGAGAGAAGAAAAACTAAACCTGGACGATTTTATGAAACACGTCTGGATGCAATATGGTAAAAGCGAGCAACCGTATACCGTTGAAAACCTGCAAAAATCCTTAGCAGAATATGCAGGAAATGATATTGCCCAAAATTTCTTTGGCAAATACATTTATAAAAGCGAAATGCCGGATTACAAGTCTCTTTTAAACTCCGTTGGTGTTGCGCTCAAACAAAATCCGGAAGAACCTTATTTTGGGGCATCGGTTTCTTTAAATGGCGACGGACACGGTCAGATACAATCGAATCCCAAAATGGGCACTCCAGCATATAAATCCGGATTGAACAAAGAAGATATTATAACCCATATAAATGATGCCGGATTCCCGGACGGGCAACAGTTTAGCGCTTATATAGCAGGGCTAAAGGTTGGGGATACCCTAAACATTAAATTTACAAGCCAAGGATTCATAAAACAGACCAAACTTATTCTGGAAAGAAATCCGGATTACCATCTGCAACTAATGGAAAAAGAAAACATAAAACCTTCAAAAAAACAGTTGCGCAATAGACAAGAATGGCTAAAAGTGAATTAAAAGTGATTACCACTACAGTTACAACAGATAGTGAGCTAAAGCAAATTCTAGCGCTTCAAAAGAAAAACCTGTCTTCCACACTTTCTCCCAAGGAAAAGGTCCAAGAAGGTTTTGTAACCGTAGAACATACTTTTGAAGTTTTAAAAGCAATGAATGATGTATGTCCGCATATTATAGCCAAATCAGGTAATTTAGTTGTTGGTTATGCCCTCTGTATGCATCCAAAGTTTGCAGATGAAATACAGGTTTTAAAACCTATGTTTACCCAAATAGAATCCGTTATTCCCAAACCGGAAAATTATATGGTTATGGGACAAATCTGCATTGATAAGGCATTTCGCAAGCAAGGTATATTCAGAAAATTATACGAAACCATGCAAACCGAAACACGAGAAAATTTTAATTCTATCATCACTGAAGTAGATGCCACAAATACCCGTTCCTTAAGTGCACATTATGCTATTGGTTTTAATGAATTACAAACTTATGAATCCGCTGGGCAAAAATGGGTGATTGTTTTACTTCAATAAACTCTAAAAGTAAGCAGTAGGCTATCTTCAAAATTGAACTATGTCAGTTTTACTATTAACGTCTTCCTGACCGAAAAAAGTCAAGACTAGCGTATTTGCATAAGAAGCCAAAGGGTAAATCCTTGAACTTCTATTCTATACCTTATTTAAAATATATATCCTCAAGAAATCAATCAATTTCTATCCATTTTTGGTTATTGGCTTGGGTAGCATCCAGTAAACTTATCTGTAATTTTTGGGCCAGTACTTTTCCTTGTTCTATAGCATCTTTTTTACTTTCTAAAAGCGAGATATTAAAATGTTTATTTCTGTTGTACCATAAATTAACCTCAAACTGAGCTTTTGAATTTTTAAAAATAGAAATGTACTCCAAGTTTTGAAAGTCCTGCCATTTCCCTTTCTTAAAAGGGCCTACCCTATAAACGGACTTGTAGCGATAATTGTCAAAGTCAAAATAATAATCTCTTGTTACGGATGACCCTAGTCCTCCCATAAATGTAATTACGGCTGCCTCCAGAGCATATACAGCACCTCTAACCTCTCTGGATTCACCGTATAAATCAATAGTGACCAAAAAACGATAGAAAAAATAAATAGCAGCGGTGAAAAACACAGATGCCAGTACCAGTTGCCAAAATGGACGGTTACCCCCTGAAATAATTACGTTGCCCTTACCCATCTTTATAAAAACGAAAAAGCCATACGGTTAAGTATGGCTTTTTAATATTTATTGCACAGTGCAAACCTCTAATCGGCCAAAACTATTACCCGATTATCACTCATTTCAACAGTTCCACTAGAAATGGGAAGTATAACCTTTCCGCTAGCGTCTTTTGAAAATTTAGAAGCATGTGCCTCATCTATTGTTATGTTTCCGTCCACACGAACATTACCTTCTTGAAGTAAAGAAACTATAGCAGCGTGACCGTTCAAAATTTGAAACTCGCCATTAACTCCCGGTACAGTTACCGATGTTACTTCGCCCGAAAATAAAGTGGCTTCTGGTGATACAATTTCTAAATACATCCTTTTTAGTATTGAGTAGTTAGTATTTAGCAATTAGTTCTGCACACACAGTACTAATTACTATGTACTGCTCCTAATTAAGCTTCGGCTAACATTTTCTCACCTGCTTCTATTGCCTCTTCAATGGTTCCTTTAAGGTTAAAGGCAGATTCAGGAAGGTGATCTAACTCTCCGTCCATAATCATGTTAAATCCTTTTATGGTCTCTTTAATATCAACCAACACCCCTTTAAGACCAGTAAACTGCTCTGCTACGTGGAAAGGCTGTGAAAGGAAACGTTGTACACGTCTTGCACGACCTACTGCCAACTTATCTTCTTCGGAAAGTTCTTCCATACCAAGAATAGCAATAATATCCTGTAACTCTTTGTAACGTTGTAACAACTCCTTTACACGTTGTGCACAGTTATAATGATCGTTACCTAAAATCTCGGCAGTTAGGATACGAGAAGTAGAATCCAATGGATCCACCGCAGGGTAAATACCTAACTCCGCAATTTTACGGGAAAGTACTGTTGTTGCATCCAAGTGAGCAAAGGTTGTTGCAGGAGCCGGATCCGTTAAATCATCCGCAGGAACGTATACCGCCTGTACAGATGTAATAGAACCTCTTTTAGTTGATGTAATACGCTCTTGCATAGCACCCATCTCTGTTGCCAAAGTTGGTTGGTAACCTACCGCAGAAGGCATACGACCTAGAAGAGCCGATACCTCAGAACCCGCTTGCGTAAAACGGAATATATTATCTACGAAGAAAAGTACATCTTTACCTTGACCTTCTCCAGCACCGTCACGGAAGTACTCAGCAATTGTCAATCCTGACAATGCCACACGAGCACGTGCTCCTGGTGGTTCGTTCATCTGACCAAAAACGAAAGTTGCTTTTGAATCTTTCATAGCGGCTTTATCAACCTTTGCAAGATCCCATCCGCCTTCTTCCATAGAATGCATGAAATCATCACCATACTTGATAATACCAGATTCCAACATCTCACGAAGTAAATCGTTTCCTTCACGAGTACGTTCTCCAACACCGGCAAATACAGAAAGACCACCATGGCCTTTAGCGATATTGTTAATTAACTCCTGAATCAATACGGTTTTACCAACACCTGCACCACCGAACAATCCAATTTTACCACCCTTTGCATAAGGCTCAATAAGGTCAATTACCTTAATACCGGTAAAAAGAACTTCGGTAGAAGTAGAAAGGTCTTCAAATTTAGGAGCGTCTCTGTGAATAGGCAAACCATCTTTACCTGCTTTAGGCAAATCGCCTAAACCATCAATAGCATCACCAATTACATTAAAAAGACGACCGTATACATCATCACCAACCGGCATTTGTATTGCGCTACCTGTCGAAAGCACATCTGTTCCTCTACTTAGACCATCAGTAGAATCCATAGAAATTGTTCTCACAGTATTTTCACCAACGTGAGACTGTACTTCTAAAACAAGTTTAGAACCATCTTTACCAGCGATTTCAAGAGAATCGTAAATTTTTGGAAGGGCATCTCCTGATTGGAATTCCACATCGACTACTGGCCCAATAATCTGGGAAACTTTACCTGTAACTTTTGACATTACTTTATTAGTTTATGAATTCAAATTACTTACTGTATTGAAAAACACCTTAATACAGCGATGTTTTTCAGGCTGCAAAGGTATGTTTTTCAACTTGAATTGAAAACTACTTTTTATTCTTTTTTCACCATAAAAAAAGGCACCGTTAAATGGTGCCTTGTAAAACGTAAGAAAATCTATACCTATTGCAATGCCGGCGAATAGTTCGTTGGGAAATTCCCAATGTTGAACAAAGACCCGGATGCCTCAAAATTAGATTGATATGTAGCATCTATTGCTTTCATAAATTCATTTGCAATAAGTGCATACCCCCTAGCTGTCAAATGAACTCCATCAAGAGAAAAACCTCCCCCTGTTACTAAATTGGCAGTTAAAGTAAAATCACCGTCCGTAACACCGCCCTGGGCCAAATCCTGCAATAATTGGTTGGCATCTACAAACGCCAAGCCAGCAGCAGAAGCGGCAGATGTAATTGTAGCATTAAACTGATCCGTAGCAATCTTAATTTCATCTTGTTCTTCTGGTGTTAAGACCCATTTATCGGCTAAAGGTAACGTTATACCCTCAACAGAAAACTGACCGGCTACCGCTGCAGGAAGATTTGCTGCAGAAAGTGCGGCAAAAGATTCTTCATTAACGGTTCCGATAACTTTACTACTAGGTAGCACCAATAAATCGTTTTCCGTTGCAGGTCTGGTTTGACCATAGGTTGTTCCCAACAGACTAGCTACCAACGGAGCCGCTTCCTGAGGCAGCCCTAATTGTGTAACAAATACTGGAAAAGCGGGATTTGCATTAAAAGCACCTGTAATCTGGGCCGATATATCTACAAGTGCCTCATCCTTAATAACGACCGCATTGTCTAACGTATCCGAAAAAACAACAACTCTCTCGGTCTCTCCCAAAGCCGTATACACTTGATTCAATGCACCGTAAACCGTATTAAGAGTTGGTACCTGAGCAGCAAAATCATTTTCTTCAGGATCAATAGGATCATGAGGAACAGTTGTAAAATGCGGAATTGAAGTTACATATGGAATATTTGCCACAACCCCTTTTGCACCACCCGAAGTTAAGGTAGTTACGAGCGTATTAATTGCGAGGTCAAAAGTAGGTTGATCCGTAATAGGATTTGTTCCATCACCTCCTGAAAGCGCATATCCAAGTACATCATTATTTCCAATCCACAATGTGAAAAATGTAGGTGATTGTGCCATGGCCAGTTCTAAAACCCTAGCATCTGGTGTAGCACCCGTCATTCTAACAAAATAAGGATTGGCCAATTGAGCCGATAAATTGGCTATATTTCCATAACCTGGCGCCAATAGATGAAAACTCTTTGCTCCTGGAACACCCATATTATTGAACGGGCCTGATGGATTGTTCAAAACAATATCCGTTGTTGGGGCCACCTCACCAACTACATCGGACAAATCAACAGGGCCTGCCCCTCCGAACACCAATCTAGGATTAAAGCCTTCTATTTGTGACCCACCGGCCAATAGCCCCCCAATATTATCATTCATTAGTGGTTGAGAAAAAGAACCACCTCCTGCCAGCGCAAACTTTGTTGACAGCAGATTCGGAAAAGAGTTGGCTTGTCCCGCTTGAAAAAGTGCATTATCCGTAAAACCTGCGGTTAACGAATTCCCCAAAGAAACATAGGTTGAAAAATCTGCAGAGCCCGCATTTAATTCGGCAAGTGCCTCCGCCATTACTTCTGGCTCAAGGTTAACATCTTCAGGGTCATTACAGGCCGTAAAGGCTAAGATACCTAAAGAAAAGTATATATATTTTAAGTTTTTCATTTCAACTTGAGATTAAAAATTAATTGTTAATTGTCCAAGATAAGTAGTACATAGAACCAATATAACCGGTACCGAATGCCGTGTAGTATTCTTTACCAGTCAAGTTTGTGCCTCCCAATTTAAATGAAGATTTGATACTTGGAACTTCATAATTGATTTGTGCATCAACTACATGAAATTCTGGAATAACACCGTTACCAAAAGTAGCTTCCCAGAAATAATCATCGCTAAACCTGTACGATACGTTAAATCCAAAGTTTTTAAATAACTGTTCATTTCCGAAAGATGCCTTGAACTTGTGTTCAGGAGTGTTGAAATTCAACATTACATCTGGATTAGAATCACGATCAAAATCCAATTTTGTATACGTGTAACTACCTCCTAAATTATAGTCGCCAAATACTTTCATATTAAGGCCTAAAGACGCACCATAAGAACTAACGTCTGCATCAGTATTAGTATACGTGCTATACGCTTGATAATCTCCGTTAGCTATCGCACCTACAGAAAGGCCACCATCACCAACTACTCCATAGTAAGGAGAAATTACAACTTCTTGTGAAATAAAGTCTTTGTATGTATTGTAGTAGGTACTAAAATCTATTACAAGTTTATCTACCTTACCCCTATAACCAATTTCAAAAGATGTTACTCTTTCCGGTTTAACTAAATCCGGATTTGCAATTTCCAGCACGGAAGGATCTCCTGTTGCCCCTAAAGCGGCCACAGAGGCAGCAGAATAGGAATTATTATAAGCCACAGCACCGGTTTGGGTTACCGTTGATGGTTGTTGAAACTGAAATTGGCCAGTAGCACTTACATCAAAATCTCTTGAATATTGCTCCAAGTTATCCGGTGCAGACCCAACTAGAATTGCCCTACCGGCATCCAAACCAATGAAAAGATCTTGTGTAGTAGGGTTTCTAAATCCGGTTTGAGCAGAAGCCCTAATATTATGGTCTCTGTTTAACGTATAACCCGCAGATAGTCTTGGCGAAAAGAAACCATCAAAAAACTCAGACTTATCATAACGAATAGACCCGGTTAACTTCAAGCTTTTTTCTCCTGCCAAAGGCAAGGTCTTTTGGATTTGAGAATAAATTCCAAATTCAGAATAGTCAATTGGCCCGTCTTCTTCCGAATCCGTATAAATGGTACCTAAGGAATTTAGACTATACTCCCTAAATGAACCACCAACTTGAATTTCTGCCCAATCAATCAAATGACTAAAGTTATAATTACCATCTGCATGATAATACTTAGATTGATCGTAAAATTGAGATCCCTTGCTTAGGTCCGGGTCTTTAATCACTTTATTAAAAGCAGCCTCAAATTCCGGCGTACCAGGAAGATACCTTCCGGATTCTGCTTGTGCCCTACCGGCAGCGTGAGCCTGTTCGTCTGTGGCGCCGGCCAATGTTGCCTGAACATAAGCTCCCGTATACTCTCCAAACCAAGTATTATTATCTTTCCAAGTTTGGTTAATATTGATTCCGGTAAAAACCATATCATAAGAATCACCTGCTTTATCACCAACCACATAACCCCTTACAAAAAAGTTATCGTTTCTAACCTCAAGCTTATGCTGCTCTTGAAAGAATCCGTCTATATTGTATCTATTGGTACCCTGGTAAATTGTTGTACCTGTACCCACCTTACCTACGTAGGAAATCTCCAAACTTTTGCCTTCGATTGGCCTGTAATACAAGCCCCAATCCGCCTTTATACTTTCAGCGTTGTATTGGGTAAGGTCACTTTCATCATAACCTGTTCTACTTACGATTTCAGAAGGAACCAGAGCGTTAGCTCCTGCAGGCAAAACACCTAAACCTTCCAAAGTAAGGGCTACATCCTTAATGTTCGTAGAAACCTCATCCCCATAAACATTAACACCGTCATAATTCAAATTATCCCTAGTTCCCCCGGGAGTATTCTTATCATCTATATTATTAGCTGCCCAGTCAGTTCCCTTTAGATATCCGAAATTGACTTTTCCTGCAAATTTTTCACTGAACTTATATGCAGCTCTAATACCAAAATCCGTGTACGAATTGTCACCTGCAGCTTTTTGCGATGTTATACCTCTTTTAATAGAAACACTTATACCCTCATAATCAAAAGGGTTCTTACTACGCATGAACAAGATTCCGTTAAAAGCGTTTGCTCCATACAGCGCAGATGATGCACCCGGCAACAATTCAACACTTAAAACGTCCGGTTCAACTAAACCTACCAAGTTACCAATTGGAAAGTTCAATGCAGGTGTTGAGTTATCCATACCATCAACCAACTGCATAAAACGCGTATTTGCAAAAGATGCAAATCCTCTAGTATTGATTGATTTAAAGGTTAAACTATTTGTGTTTACATCAACCCCTTTTAAATTTTCAAGACCACCATAAAAATCTGCGGCAGTACCGTTCTTTATTTCCGAAACACCTATTCGCTCTACCGTAACCGGTGACTCAAAAATACGCTCGGGTGTTCTTGAAGCAGATATAACCACTTCATCCAAAAATGTTTGGGACTCATTAATTACAATGGTCAAGGTTTGATTGTTAGAGGTGACTTCCTCCGTAGTATCGGAATATCCGATACTGGTAATTCTTAACTGAAAAGGGGGTACTTCAGAAGTTTGCAAATTGAAATTACCGTCAAAATCCGTTGTGGTACCAATCGCTTTTCCTTCGATAACGATATTGGCCCCTGGTACGGGCTGACTGTTCTGATCTACCACTTTCCCGTTTACCGTTGTTTGCGAAAATCCAAAGCTAGACGCCAACAGCAAGGCTAAAAATAGTATTGCTCTCATGTTAAGTTTAAGTTAAAAACGTTAGTAACCCGAAGTTACATTTTTTTTTTGACCAATAATCATAAAATGAAAAAAATTATGCATGCATAGTATATTTTTCCTAAAAAAGACCCCTAAAAATTACAAATTCACCAAAACAAAACAGGTCCCGACATATGTCGGGACCTGTTAAAAACTTATACTTATCTTAAAATACTATTCCACTGTAACGGATTTTGCCAAATTTCTAGGCTGATCTACATTACAACCACGCATTACCGCTATATGATAGGATAAAAGCTGTAAAGGTATAGTTGTTAGCAATGGCGTAAGACTTTCTAAAGTCTCAGGAACCTCAACCACATGATCGGCCAACTCCTTAACTTGGGTATCGCCCTCTGTTACAATAGCGATAATCTTACCTTTTCTTGACTTTATTTCTTGAATATTACTTACTACCTTTTCATAATGGCCTTTTTTAGTTGCAATAACAAAGACCGGCATTTGCTCGTCTATTAATGCAATTGGACCGTGTTTCATTTCCGCAGCAGGATATCCTTCTGCATGAATATAACTGATTTCCTTAAGCTTTAAAGCGCCTTCCAAAGCTACCGGAAAATTGTACCCTCTACCCAAATACAGACAATTGGTAGAATCTTTATATACTTCCGATATGATTTCTATTAAAGCGTTGCTTTCTAAAACCTTCTCCACTTTTGCTGGAATAGTTTCTAGCTCCGTCAAAAATTCATGGAACCTAGATTGGGAGAAAACTCCCTTTTCTTTGGCCAACTTTAATGCAATTAACGTAAGAACAGTTATTTGAGTAGTAAATGCCTTAGTTGACGCCACTCCAATTTCAGGACCGGCATGCGTATACGCACCAGAATCCGTTTCTCTTGCTATAGAAGAACCAACCACGTTACAAACTCCAAATACATAAGCTCCTTTTTCCTTAGCCAGTTTTATTGCCGCCAAGGTGTCTGCGGTTTCTCCGGATTGAGAAATAGCAATTAATACATCTTTATCTGTAATTACCGGATTCCTATATCTAAATTCCGAAGCATATTCTACTTCTACAGGTATTCTCGCTAAATCTTCAAATATATATTCCGCTACCAACCCAGCATGCCATGATGTACCACATGCCACAATGATAATACGGTTGGCATTCATGAACTTTTCGATATTCTCATCAATCCCAGCCATCTTTATGAGGCCTTGGGCAGCACGTAACCTACCTCTATAAGTGTCTAAAATAGCTCTTGGTTGCTCATATATCTCTTTGAGCATAAAATGATCATACCCTCCTTTTTCAATTTCCTCAATATTCATTTTGAGCTCGAGGATATTAGGATATGCTACCGCATCATTTTTTATCTTACGAAGTTTAATTTCCTTACCTAAACGAACAATGGCCATCTCTTCATCCTGAAGATACACTGCATTATTGGTAAATTCTATAAAAGGGGAAGCATCCGACGCAATAAAAAACTCGTTATCGCCAATTCCTATTGCCAACGGGCTACCTAATTTGGCAACCACTATTTCATCCGGTTTCTTTTTGTCGAATACGGCTATAGCATAAGCACCCACAACTTCATTCAAAGCAATCTGCACTGCTTGACCTAACTTTACGCCTTCGGTCTTTTGAACCTCCTCAATAAGGTTTACCAAAACCTCGGTATCCGTATCGGATTCAAAAGTGTAGCCTCTTTTAATAAGCTCTTTTTTTATGGATTCATAGTTTTCGATAATTCCGTTGTGGATAATTACCAAATCACCTGAATTTGAACAATGCGGATGAGAGTTTACATCATTCGGTACACCGTGGGTTGCCCAACGTGTATGACCAATACCCAGTTTCCCTTCTAAAGAAATAGAACCTTCTGCCTTCTTCTTTAAATCTTCAACTTTACCCTTGGTCTTTGCTAAACTTATTTTTTCGCCATCGTAAATTGCAACACCGGCACTATCGTATCCTCTATATTCAAGACGTTGTAAACCTTTTACGACAATCGGATAGGCATCTCTATACCCTATATAACCTACTATTCCACACATACTGTATATGTTAATTTAAGTTGGGGAAAATAAATATTCATCACAAATGTACTAGAAGCTAGCCAAATCCCCTTAAAACACACTTATAAAACGAAAAATATCGTTAATTGGTATAAGTAAGGCCAATCTGAACACCTGCTAGTATAAAACTTACATTAATAAAAATTAGAGTAGTTGTTTTGTATAAACTTAGTTGGTTTCGGTATAGAAAATTTCAAGCTTGAGTTTCTTATCATCTTCTGCCCCATCAGCACTACCATAAAGGACAGTACCTAAAGGTGAAACTGTATTAGCTATGGGCAATTGCTGTTCTTCTCCATTCTCCAGCATAGCATTCCCCACAGTATTAAGAAACAAATTGGGTGTAGTGGTAAGACCCAAAGTTACATTATCTTCATTATTAACGATAAGGCTATTGATATACGTTGTTATGTTAACACTGTATTTGACACCTTTACCATCGCTATCAGTTTCTATTATTCCTCCATACTCGGTAGACCTACCATCCGCATCACTTGTTGATAACGGTAATATGGTATTCGTTTCCGAATTGTATAGATAAAGGCGTTGTGGCTCAGCACCTAAATTATCATTGGCAACATAAAATACAAGATTGGCATTGTTGATAATCCAATTATTGGATTTTATCTCGTTAAGTGCTTCTCTACTATTTGCTTCATCAAACAATTTAACTTCAGCAAAAGCACCTGCCCCTCCTTTTAAATAGATTTTTGCTGCATTTTCACCTGTATCCAAGTTATCCGTTATCTCGGCAGGATAGGCTTCATTAATAAATGTATTTACGGCATTACCATCTGTACCCAAAAATTGACCTTGCGAACTAAACGAATCCCTTACAAAACTCAACACTACATCCTTTTGTCCTGCTTGCTCTGTAACTGCACCGGCAGAATCTGCAGTATCATAATTATATGTAATGGTGATGTTTGCCGATTTTATATCGAACAAAAACATGACATCATTACCTCCCGATGAGAGAGAAAAATGCAATCCGCGCAAAAACTCTTTAAAATTTGCTTGACTTTCAAGTTCTGTAGAACCCTCCTTATCCAAAATATTCTCCTGAAAAAAGTCTTTGTCCAAAGCTACTCGAATTCCAGGTGCCAAATAGTTGAATTGGGTAGACTCATCAACATCTTCAGTAGAAACATCATCTCTTTTAGGCACAGGTATCTGATCTCTGCTAATTACAATTTCTTCAGAACTTGCCTCGCTATCATACAATACCTCATCAACAAAAGTGGGCGCAAATTCCTGACTTGAATAGTATTCTTGGGCCTCTTGAAAATTGGCTGAAGGATCAAGATCACGTAAAAAATAAGTGGACCGCTGTACTTTTAAATTAAAGGATGGATTGTCTCCTTCACGATATAAACGACCATCAACATAAATACTATCCAAATCAAAAGTCTTGGCAAACTGATCCCTTACAAAATTTGCGTCATCCGTATCATCCGTACTATCAAGAGGGTTAGACCCTTTTGTTTTTTCTTGATTATCCAAAAGTCCTCCGCCATCAGTATCACTATTGGGGTCTAACGGATCCTTATCCAGTTCATCTATAACGCCATCCAAATCAGCATCACCTGAAGGATTTGTCAAAAACGGGATGTACAAATAAACAGACTCTACAGTTTCATTTTCTTGAATCTGTGCCGGCACACTAGTGTTTTCAGTATCTTCCAGTTCCTGACTATATGTGCCAAAAGTAGGCGAACCACTAGGCAACAAGACCTGAGTGGTTACCTGTGCTTCGGTTTTACCATAAAGTGGATCATCATAAATGCCCAATTGATAAATTGGCAATCTATTCGTAGATACGGCCTTCACCTTTTTATTATAGGAAAAGACATCAAAGACGGCCTTATTATTTTTGAACGGCTCTCCACCAACTACGCCAGAACCAATGGTTGTCAAGTCTTCTTCACAAGACGTAAAGATGGTAACCAATACTATTACTGCAAGAGCAGGGAGCTTTAATCTGTTCAAAAAAATCATTCGGGCTATTTTAAAACTTCAGTGTTATAAAAATTGGCATACGCTTCCTCAAATTCTTGTAAGGAAACATACGGCAACACAGGTTTTTCAAGGTTGGATATGTGACTTTGTAAATCTTCCGGAATTTCTTCCGCTGCTAAAATAACCGCATCAGAATGATCTACGGCTATCTTTAACAAATTATTATAGGTAGGAGTTTTAAGTGCTTCAATACTATCTTCTGAAATACCATCAAAAGCCACCTTCTTTATCATTTCAGAATCCAGTTCGCCCTCAAAAGACTTACCGTAAACAGAGGTTACGATTTTACTGGTATCGAACAAGGGTTCGTCCGCATAGTATTTCTTCAGGTACAATGGCAATAAAGACGCCATCCAACCATGAACATGTATAATATCTGGAGACCAGTTCAATTTCTTAACGGTCTCAACAACACCTTTAGCAAAAAATATGGCTCTCTGGTCATTGTCCGGAAATAAATTCCCATCAGCATCCGCAAAAGTAGCCTTACGCTTAAAGTACTCGTCATTGTCTATGAAATACACCTGAATTCGCTCACGAGGTATAGAAGCCACCTTAATGATTAGCGGCATATCCATGTCGTTAATAACTAAATTCATACCGGACAAACGTATAACTTCATGAAGCTGATGTCTACGCTCGTTGATATTGCCATACCTGGGCATAAAAATCCGAATTTGGCCACCATTGCTGTTAACCATCCTAGGAGTTTCATAAGACATTAGGGAAACTTCGTTCTGCGGAAGATAGGGCACTAACTCCGAGGATACGAACAATATCTTTTTACCATTCATATATGCAATGTTTTTTGTGTGTATTTGGTGCAACGTGGCTGCAAAATTACAAAAATTCTACAGATTAGCCGTAATTATAGTAAGTTTGCTCGCTTTTAAACCAAACCTATGCTGGTATTCAAAACTAAAAAAGAACTCTTAGACCACATTTTAAACCGGCCTAAAACAAACACTTTAGGACTCGTACCCACTATGGGCGCACTCCATACGGGGCATGCCTCTCTAGTTCAAAAAGCGGTCATCGAAAATAACACCGTTGTGGTGAGCATATTTGTCAATCCCACTCAGTTTGACAATAAAGAAGATTTGGCCAAATATCCCCATACTTTTGACGCCGATTTAGACCTCTTATCGAAAATTTCGGAACATATTTTAGTCTTTTCCCCTTCAGCAAGTGAAGTCTACGACAACCAAATAGAAGCCAAAAAATATGATTTTGAAGGTTTGGACACCGTAATGGAAGGTGCATTTAGAGATGATCATTTTAATGGAGTAGGTACTATTGTTGAAGCGCTACTTTTACTTGTAAAACCGGACAAGGCTTACTTTGGCGAAAAAGACTTTCAACAGTTACAAATCATAAGAAAACTTGTAAAGCAAAAAGAAATTCCGGTTGAAGTTATAGGCTGCCCAATTGTTAGGGAAACCAACGGTCTTGCCATGAGCTCTAGAAATGAAAGGTTATCGCCCCAATTACGACAAAAGGCTGCATTCATCTACACAACGTTATTAACTGCCAAAGAAAAATTTGGCACGAAAAGTGCAGATTATGTAAAGGATTGGGTTAAAGAACAATTTAACGCACAATTAGATTTAGAGTTAGAATATTTTGAAATAACAGATACAGAAACCTTAGGCCCGATTACAATAAAAAAAGAAAACCTAAAATATAGGGCGTTTATTGCCGTTTATGCCGAAGGCGTTAGACTAATAGATAATATTGCCTTATAATTAATTACCTTTGTCAGATGCAAATAGAAGTTGTAAAATCCAAGATTCACCGTGTAAAAGTCACTGGCGCCGATTTAAATTATATTGGCAGCATTACTATTGATGAAGATTTAATGGATGCAGCCAATATCATTAGAGGCGAAAAAGTACAAATTGTAAACAATAATAACGGCGAAAGGTTAGAAACCTATGCCATTCCAGGACCAAGAAATAGTGGAGAAATTACACTAAACGGTGCCGCGGCAAGAAAAGTTGCAGTAGGTGATATTTTAATCCTTATTACCTACGGCAGAATGGATATTGAAGAAGCTAAGAAGTTTAACCCCGCATTGGTTTTTCCTGATGAGGGCACAAATTTGTTGAAGTAAACTTGAACGAAAAACTTAAAAAGATACTAAAAACTGTACTCCCAATAGCCTTGGGAGTTTTTTTAGTTTGGTACTCTTACTACAAGACCTCACCGGAAGACAGGACACAAATTTTATTTTACGTTAAAGAGGCCGACCTTTTTTGGGTAAGCATATCCATTATACTTGGCATTCTTGGCCATATTTCACGAGCCGTACGCTGGAACTATTTGTTAGAACCGTTAGGATACAAGCCTAAGATTACAAATAATGTGTTTATTATTTTAATGGCCTATTTTGCCAATCTGGGTATTCCCAGAACAGGTGAAATTCTTAGGGCTACCGCCTTAACAACCTATGAAGACGTTCCTTTTGAAAAAGGATTTGGCACTATTGTAACGGAGCGGGTCATAGATGTAATCATGCTTCTTTTCCTTATTGGTCTTACATTAATTTTACAGACTGATAGTATCTTGGGCTTTTTGCAGGACAGGGGTTTTAACTTAAAAAGCTTATTGCTTTTAATGGGTGCAGGTGTCATTGGACTCGTATTTTTCTTTTTCTTCATTAAAAAATCTACGCATACACTGGCCGTGAAAATCAAAGGATTCGTAAATGGGCTCATGGAGGGCGTTTTTAGCATCTTTAAAATGAAAAGAAAATGGGCATTTGTAATGCACACCCTCTTTATTTGGGGTTGTTATATTGCTATGCTTTGGGTCATAAAATTTACCGTGCCGGAAACCATTCACCTATCTCTTAGTGAACTTATGGTTGCCTTTGTAGCAGGGTCTTTTGCAATGACCGCTACCAATGGCGGCATAGGCCTCTACCCTATTGCGGTAAGTAGTGCTTTGGCCATTTTTGGCATTAGTGCAGTTTCCGGTGATGCCTTTGGGTGGATTATGTGGATTGCACAAACTCTCATGATCGTTGTTTTTGGGGCAATATCTTTTCTGGTATTACCGTTATTCAACAGAAACCGATAAGGTTTTGTTGTACCCAAAAACTGAACCATGTTACGCAAACTCACTTTTTTTGCATGCCTGCTATGCGTTAGTCTGAACGCACAAGTCACACAGGAAATTTTTGAATCGTTTAAACTGCAAGAGCGGCGCGATGTAAAATACTATTTTCCAGAAGACTATGACGAAGAAAAAAAGTACCCCTTAATCGTTGTTCTAGACGGCGAATACCTGTTTGACCAAGTAGTGGCCAACGCCAAATTTTATCATAAGTTTCATGGTATGCCCGCTAGCATTGTAGTAGGTATAGAGCAGAGTAAAAAGAGCATCCGTTTTGACGATTGTGCTTTTGAGCCAGATTCAGGTCTTCCCTCCGAAAAAGCAAAAAAATTCTTTGAGTTTTTAGGGATGGAAATCATACCCTACCTAGACCTCAATTACAGCACCGCCCCGTTTAAAATGATTGTAGGTTATGATATTACGGCCAACTTTACCAACTATTGGCTCTTTAAAGAAAATTCACTTTTTAACGCATACATAAATATATCTCCGGATTTGGCCCCAGAAATGGAAACAAGGGTACCTACACGTCTGGCCGCGTTTGATAAGCAGATTTTCTATCAGTTAATAATGGAGTCCGAAAAAAACAAGAATACACCACGGGTTCTACAGATGGACAAAGCTATTAAGGCAATTGATAAAGAATCTCTTCATTACAATTTTTTACAATATGACGGTGCCGACCATATTTCAATAGCTACTTACGGGCTAGGAAAGGCCTTTGACAACATTTTTGGCATGTTTAAACCCATTAGCCCTAAAGAGTACAAAACACAGATATTGACATCCGAAGAACCTGCTTTTCAATATTTAGAAACCAAATACCAAAGTATAGAGGATTTGTTCGGATTCAAAAAAACCGTAGACCTTAATGACATCATGGCCATATACGCCGCATGCCGTAAAAAGGAAGACACAGAATCTTTAAAACCCCTTGCCGAACTTTGTAAAAAAGAGTTTCCGGATACGATGATGGGCTTTTATTTTGAAGGCGAATACTATGAGCAATTGGGCGAACCCAAAAAGGCTTTTAAAACTTTTGAAAAAGCTTTTGCTATGGATGAAATAGATTTTCTTACCAAAGAGATGGCTTTAGAAAAAATTGATGCTTTGAAAGCTGATTTTGGATATTAATCCTTAAGCTACAATTCATAAAATACCAAACAAAGTTTTACCTTTAAGGTCAACTTAAAATTTAAGGATGGCCAAAACAAAAACAGCTTTTTTCTGCCAGAATTGCGGTACACAATATGCCAAATGGGTAGGACAATGTTCCGCCTGCAAAGAATGGAACACCGTAGTTGAAGAAGTCATTCAGAAAGAAGAAAAGGCAAGTTGGAAGACAAGTAGCGTAACTGTTTCAAAAATAGCAAAACCATTACGGGTCAATGAAATTAGTACGGATAAAGAGCTTCGGCTAAACACTTTTGACTTGGAATTCAACCGTGTATTGGGAGGCGGCCTGGTACCTGGCGCATTAGTTTTATTAGGAGGTGAACCGGGCGTAGGTAAAAGTACATTGCTTTTACAAATTGCACTGAAACTCCCCTATAAAACACTCTACGTTTCGGGGGAGGAAAGCCAAAAACAAATTAAAATGCGGGCGGATAGAATTCACCCCAATAGCGAAACGTGTTTTATCCTTACCGAAACCAAGACTCAAAATATTTTTAAGCAGATAGAGGCTACAGAACCGGACATAGTCGTTATCGATTCCATTCAAACCCTACATTCCGATTATATTGAATCGGCTGCTGGAAGCATATCCCAAGTACGCGAATGCACCGCCGAACTCATTAAATTTGCCAAAGAAACCAATACTCCCGTTATCCTAATCGGTCATATTACCAAAGATGGTTCTATTGCCGGTCCAAAGATTCTGGAGCACATGGTAGACACCGTTCTGCAGTTTGAAGGCGATAGAAATTACGTTTACCGCATCCTTAGAGCCTTGAAAAACCGTTTTGGCTCAACAGCGGAATTGGGTATTTATGAAATGCTAGGTGGCGGACTCAGACAAGTGAACAACCCATCGGAAATATTGATTTCCAAAAATGATGAAGGACTAAGCGGAACGGCCATTGCATCTACTGTAGAAGGTATGCGGCCATTAATGATAGAAATACAAGCCCTCGTTAGCACCGCAGTATACGGAACTCCACAACGCTCTACCACAGGCTACAATGCCAAACGCCTTAATATGCTTTTAGCTGTTTTAGAAAAAAGAGCAGGCTTTAAACTTGGGGCAAAAGATGTTTTCCTGAACATTACCGGAGGAATTTCCGTAGACGACCCAGCTATTGACCTAGCTGTTATTGCCGCCATCTTATCCAGCAATGAGGACATCCCTATTGAAAAAGGGGTTTGTTTTGCTGCAGAAGTAGGACTTGCCGGAGAAATTAGGCCTGTACAGCGTGTAGACCAGCGTATTTCCGAAGCGGAGAAACTTGGCTTTACCTCTATCTATGTTTCCAAGAACAATAAAATCACCTTAAAAAACACAAAAATAGAAGTACACCTAGTTTCAAAAATAGAAGATATGGTCAGTGCGCTTTTTGGATAATGAACATATTTAAAACAAAAAGCAACGGCCTATCGCTTATCACGAAGGATACGGGCAGTTACCAAAATTATGAGGATTACTGCCACTATTACAATCAGCTGTCCAAGACCTACCTTTAGAAAAAACATACAACCCATTTATGGTGCCGGATTAGGAATTGAATTGTGTATTGCTTCAATACCCTCAAGCACCTCATCACTTAACTTCAGGTCTATACTCTCAATATTTTCCTGTAATTGTTTCATTGAAGTTGCTCCAATAATGGTACTTGTTACAAACGGTCTTGTGTTAACAAAAGCCAATGCCATTTGCGCCATAGAAAGTCCGTGCTTTTGAGCTAGGTCATGATACTTCTCCGTAGCCTTAATTGCCGGGTCACTACTGTATCTGTTATAGTTAGGAAATAAAGTAATTCTGCCCGTTGCAGGCTTCATACCACCTAAATATTTTCCGGACAACGTTCCAAAACCCATTGGAGAATATGCCAACAGCCCTATTTTTTCACGTAACGAAATTTCAGAAAGGCCAACCTCAAACTGGCGATTCAGGAGACTATACGGATTCTGAATAGTGATTGCACGGGGCAAACTAGCATGTACTTTACTTTCCGTTAAAAAACGCATAGTTCCCCAAGGCGTCTCATTGGATATGCCTACGTGTCTAATCTTTCCTTCACGAATTAGATCGCGCAAGGTTTCTAATACTTGGTGGATATTATCTTTCCAATGGTCAGATATATCATGTTTATACCCTCTCTTCCCGAAGTAATTGGTATTTCTCTCTGGCCAATGCAACTGATAAAGGTCTATATAGTCTGTTTGAAGACGACCTAAACTGCCTTCAACGGCACTACGGATTGCTTCTGGCGAAAAACCAGTGGTACGGATAAACTTTGTAAAATCTGCTTTCCCGGCTATTTTTGTTGCCAGTACAACTTTATCACGGTTACTATTTTTCTTGAACCATGTTCCAATTATTTTTTCCGTTGCAGAATGGCGGTCCGGGTGTGCAGGAACGGGATACAACTCAGCTGTATCAAAGAAGTTAACACCGTTTTCTAGAGCATAATCCATCTGTTCATGGCCTTCCGCTTCTGTGTTCTGTTTGCCCCAGGTCATTGTACCAAGGCAAATTTTACTGACTTCAATATCAGTGTAAGGTAGGGTAGTATTTTTCATGTATTCTTTGGGGTATTTTGGGGTACTATTTTCAAAAGCCCCAAATTTAAGCATTTTGAAGGGTTAGGAAAAACCCCTTATCGAATGTTATCTAAAATTCGCCCAAATGCTCATTTATTACGTGCCGATCAATCTCATTTACCACTCTAAGGCTTATCTACCTCAACCAAAATAGGGCAATGGTCACTATGTTTTGCTTCAGAAAGAATAACAGACCTCTTTAACCGATCTCTTAAAGGTTCTGCCACCATGGCATAATCCAAACGCCATCCTTTATTATTATTTCTGGCATTGGCCCTATAACTCCACCAGGTATAGTTATCCGGTTCTTTATTAAAATGCCTAAAACTGTCTATAAATCCACTTTCCATAAAATTACCTATCCACTCCCGCTCAACCGGTAAAAATCCTGATACATTTTTGTTACGAACAGGGTCATGAATATCTATGGCCTCATGGCAAATGTTATAATCGCCCAAGACAATAAGGTTAGGATGTGTTTTCCTAAGTTCATCGGCATATTTCTGAAAATCTGCCATATACATTAATTTATGGTCCAACCGAGCTAAATTCGTGCCCGATGGTAAGTACATGCTCATTATAGAAATATCTCCAAAATCTGCCCTGATATTCCTCCCTTCAAAATCCATGTAATCTATACCTGTTCCCTTTTGGATGGCATCCGGTTGTTTTTTAGATAAAATAGCAGTTCCGCTATATCCTTTTTTCTGAGCACTAAACCAATAATTGTACTTATAATCGGCCTCTTCAAAAAGTGAGAGGTCTAGTTGCTCCTCCATCGCTTTTATCTCCTGAAGACAGACCACATCCGGGCCAACCGTTTGCAACCACTCTATAAAACCTTTATTCAATGCGGCACGTATGCCATTTACGTTATACGATACTATTTTCACGTTTGTTACTTTTTTACGAAAATAAGCATTGTAGACCAAGAAGCCCGTGAAGTTTCCTATTTTTACGCACTTCTAACAAAAGCCCCAAATGAAGTCTATTTTTTCAGCCCTTACCCTTTTACTTTTTGCACAACTTGCAAATGCGCAAAGCCCAATTCAAAAAGATAGTATTACCGTGTTAGAAGAAGTAATTCTAACGGACACCATCCTAAAAAAACAAGCTACCGGCATTGTTCCTTCTACCATTATAGGCACAAAAAGTTTTCAGAACTATAGCCCTGTAGATATGGTTTCTGCCATTAATCAGATTCCTGGGGTATTTGTGCTTTCGGGAGCTCTGAACACAAATAAAATTACGATTAGAGGTATCGGGGCCCGTGCCCAGTTCGGGACGGACAAGCTTCAACTTTATTACAATGATATTCCCGTAACAAATGGTACGGGCGCTTCTACCATTGAGACCTATGACCTAGAAAATCTGGACGGCATAGAAGTTATTAAAGGACCAAAAGGCACAGCCTATGGCACAGGTCTTGGCGGAGCTATCATTCTACGGTCCGACAAAAATCTGAAAGAAATCTCTAGTCTTGAAAATAGTTTTACAGTAGGTTCGTACGGCCTCCTTAAGAACAATCTTAGATTCTCGCATTCAGACAAAAAACTCTCCCTGATGCTACGGTATGGACATATGGAAACGGATGGATATCGTGAAAACAACAAGTTTGAGCGCGATGGAATTTTGATTAATACTTCGTATAAAATCAACGCTAAAAACACCCTTTCTTTTTTATTGAACCATATTGATTATTCTGCACAAATACCAAGCTCTTTAAGTAGATCTGCTTTTGACGAAAACCCGAAACAAGCAGCTTTTACATGGAAATCTTCTCAAGGTTTTGAAGACAACAACTACACGCTTGCTGGACTCTCTTACCAACATAAATTTAGCTCACGATTAAAAAACACTACCAGTATCTTCTATACTTATCTTGATCATTATGAGCCAAGACCCTTTAACATTCTAGATGAAATTACCAATGGGTATGGTTTTAGAAGTAGATTTCTTGGCGATTTTAATTTTCTCAAAGGGAAGGCGGAATATACTTTTGGGGCCGAACTTTACAAAGACGAATACAATTGGGGCACATTTGAAAATTTATACCAAGAGAATAACGGTAATGGGAGCCTGAAGGGAATGCGCATTAGCAGAAACAAAGAATTTCGTAGAAAATTTAATGGCTTTGGATCTTTGACCCTACCCTTTACCAATAAGTTAACGGCCCAAATAGGCCTTAACATTAACAAAACGCATTATGACTTTAGGGACCAGTTCAACACCGGCTCAGATAATAAAAGTGCAAAACGCAATTTTAGTGCCATTGTATTACCCAGTCTTGACGTAAGTTACCATCTGAATACGGACCATTCCATATACGTCAATGTTAGCCGAGGTTTTTCCAATCCAAGCTTAGAACGATCTCTTACCCCGGAAGGCGTAATTAATCCTGATATTGCACAAGAAACAGGCATGAATTATGAAATAGGCGGACTGTTTAATTTTTTCAATAAAAACTTTCGGGTAGACGTGGCTATCTACCGCATGGACATCAAAAACCTTCTAGTAGACCAACGCATTGGCGAGGATCAATATGTTGGAAAAAATGCAGGAAGCACCAAGCATCAAGGAATAGACCTAGAGTTAAGCTACGCCATTAAACTATCGCCACAACTGCAACTCAGACCTTTTATAAATTATACTTTAAGTGATTTTAGCTTTGTAGAATTTGTTGATGAAGACAACGATTTTTCAGGAAACCCGTTAACAGGTGTTCCTAAAAACAGATTAAATTCTGGCCTGCAGTTACAAATGAAAAACGGTTTTTATTGGAACACAACCCACCAATATGTAGATCAAATATCATTGACAGATGCCAACACCCTCTACAGTGACGAATTTAATGTACTCAACTCAAAAATTGGTTATAGAAAACAATTATCCGCCCGCTTCTCTATTGGGTTTGATTTTGGGGTCAACAACATTTTTGACACCAAATATGCCCAATCCGTTCTTATTAACGCTACAGGGTTTGGCGGAAGTGAACCACGCTATTATTACCCAGGAAACGGACGTAATTGGTATGGAGGCTTAAAATTAGGAATGAAAATTTAAGCCTCTTGCATTTTCATTAACCAACTTTTCATATCTACCGCTTTGTGAATAATTGACCTTAAGCTAGATATGTCAACACGTTCCTGCTCCATTGAGTCACGATGACGAATAGTAACGGTATTATCCTCTACCGTTTGGTGATCAACCGTTATACAGAATGGAGTACCATTGGCATCCTGCCTTCTGTAACGACGCCCAACAGCATCTTTTTCATCATATATTACATTGAAATCCCATTTAAGGTCATCAACGATTTTATGGGCTATTTCTGGTAGACCATCTTTTTTTACCAATGGAAATATAGCCGCTTTGGTAGGAGCCAAAACAGCCGGTAATTTTAAGACCGTTCTAACCGAACCGTTTTCCAGCTGCTCTTCTCTTAGCGAATTAGAGAATACGGCCAAAAACATACGATCCAAACCTATTGAAGTTTCCAATACGTAAGGCACGTAGCTTTCTCTGGTTTCCGGATCAAAATATTGTAGCTTTTTTCCGGAGAATTTCTCGTGGCTAGACAAATCAAAATCCGTTCTTGAGTGTATTCCTTCCAATTCCTTGAAGCCAAAAGGAAATCGGAATTCTATATCTGCGGCAGCATCTGCATAGTGCGCCAATTTCTCATGGTCATGAAAACGATAATTTTCTTCACCAAGACCTAAGGAAAGGTGCCATTTTAAACGGTTCTCCTTCCATTTTTCATACCATTCTTGCTGCGTACCCGGCTTAATGAAAAATTGCATTTCCATTTGCTCAAACTCTCGCATACGGAAAATAAATTGGCGCGCCACAATTTCATTACGGAACGCTTTTCCCGTTTGGGCTATACCAAAAGGAATTTTCATTCTTCCGGTTTTCTGAACGTTCAAGAAGTTCACGAAAATACCTTGTGCCGTTTCCGGACGTAAGTAAAGGTCCATAGCAGTTTCTGCAGTAGCACCTAACTTAGTTCCGAACATGAGGTTAAACTGTTTTACGTCTGTCCAATTTTTAGAACCTGACATAGGGCAAGAAATATCCAACTCCTCAATAAGTTTTTTAACGTCTGCCAAATCTTCATTCTCCAAAGACCTACCTAGTCTTTTCAAAATTGAAGTTGCTTGTTCTTGGTACTCCACCACTCGTGGGTTGGTTGCCAAAAACTGTTCCTTATCAAACTTATCTCCAAAGCGCTTAGCGGCTTTAGCCACTTCTTTTTCTATTTTACCCTCAATTTTTGCAACATGGTCTTCAACAAGAACATCTGCACGGTATCTCTTTTTGGAATCCTTGTTATCTATTAACGGATCACTAAAGGCATCTACATGACCGGAGGCTTTCCAAGTAGTAGGGTGCATAAAAATCGCGGCATCAATGCCTACAATGTTGTCATTAAGCTGCACCATTGCTTTCCACCAGTAGTCCCGTATATTTTTCTTAAGTTCGGAACCGTTCTGCGCGTAGTCATAAACGGCACTTAATCCATCATATATTTCGCTAGATTGAAATACGTAACCGTATTCCTTTGCATGGGAAATTACCCTCTTAAAATCATCTTCTTGTTTTGCCATGCGGCAAAAATAGAATATTAGGGCAATGAGTAAAAATTTATTTTAATTCAAATTCACTTGAAGACAGAAGTTTTTGGTTTTCAAAAATATTCAACCTGTAAATACCTTCCTCTAAAGATCCTTGGGGCAACGTAATGAAGTCACAAACATTGGTTTCTTCCCCACTAAACACAAACGCCACTCGCTTGCTATAAATATTCCCGTTTACGGCTATAGTGTTTGCATTATCTTCTATAACCCGCATATTCGGATCTAAAAATTGGAAGTAGATTACCTTTTCGGCATTTAGTTCGTGGCCGTCCGCAGCTACGGTAACACAACCGCGCAATTTTTCAATAAGTGATGCTTTATTGGTTTTTATTGGTTTGCCCGAGCGTAAACGAAAACCACTGCCTTCCGTATTCTGTAGGGCCAAGTATTTTTTAGCTTTGAGTTCCTTGTTCAACTCGCTAATCTTTTTTCTTTGAAGAGCCTCAGCTTCGGCAAGGGAACTACTTTTTCCTCGTAAAACCTCTATTTGCTTCTTGGTTTCCTCATATTTATCCGAAAGAAGCATATTGTTGTACCTCAAGAAATTGTTCTTAAGCTTTAAACTATCGTTTTTAGCTTCCAACCTACGTAACTCGGTTTTATATTCCCTAAGTTTTTCTACGGTAAAATTTAAACGACCAACGGAATCCAACAATTGTTGCACCCTATATTTTGAACTTTCTAGCTCAATTTCATTTACCTCATTAAGTGCCGAAAGTCTATCAACATCGGTTTTCATTATGGTAAGGTCTTTTACCAGCAGCTCTTTTTCTTGTTCCAAGAAAACAATCTGACTTCTAGATTGTGCATAGCTATAGTAAAATGCTATTAAGATACCTATGATAACTGCAACTAGGGCAGTAAGTATTATCTTGTAGTTAAATTTAGTATCTTGAACGTCCATTGGGGCGTGTGGGGCTTTAAGGTAGGTTGCGCTAAGGCTAAGGTTTGGTGTTTAAAATGTTAACAAATATACTAAATGATATCAATTCGGTCTTAGCACCACGGGTGTGTTTTGGATGTAATGTTCATTTAAACAGAGGAGAGAAACTCATCTGTACCATTTGCCGAAACGATTTGCCGCTTACCGATTATACTTTTAACGACGAAAACCCCGTTGACCGTATATTTTATGGCAGAATTAACATAAAAAAAGCAAGTTCCATGCTTTTTTTCTACGAAAAAGGTATCGTTCGCGAGCTTATACACCACTTAAAATATAGAAATCAGGAAGAAGTGGGTACATTTTTAGGGGACTGGTACGGGCAACTTCTAAAGGAAAACAATGAACTTACCAACGCAATAGACCTGGTAATTCCCGTTCCCCTGCACAAGAAAAAACTAAGACAACGCGGCTACAACCAAGTAGCTTCTTTTGCACAGCGTTTGGCGTTTCACCTAAACGCAGATTATGTTGACCACATTTTAATAAAAACAGCAAATACAAAAACACAGACCAAAAAGGGGAGAATAGGCAGATGGCAAAATAAAAAAGACCTGTACACTCTCTCAGACTTTAACTCACTAAAAGACAAGCGTATTCTTTTGGTAGATGATGTTATCACTACCGGTGCCACCATGGAAATATGTGCTAGAACATTAGCCCAAACGCCAAATACCACAATATTTATTGCCAGTATGGCGGTTGTACCTTAAGTGTGGAATTAAAGAAAATTAGTTGTTTCTTTGTGCCATAGTTCAGTTAATATGGTCCGCCGGTTTTTCACCTTTTTATTTCTATTCATGATTGTTGCCGTTCTATGGCAATGTGCACGCAGGGGAAGCCCAAGTGGTGGTCCTAAAGACCTTACCCCCCCTACTTTGACCAAGACCGAACCGGATAGTATGACCACCAACTTTAAGGCCAGCCGTATCCGATTGTATTTTGATGAGTTTATAAAACTAAAAGATATTCAGGAACAACTCATAGTTTCTCCTCCGTTAAAGTATCAACCGGACATAACCCCACAGGGCGGAGCAAGTAAATACCTTGAAGTAAAATTTAAGGATACGTTACGCGAAAACACAACATACACCCTTAATTTTGGGCAAAGCGTACAAGATAACAACGAGGGCAACCCCAGTAGTTTTTTAACCTATGTTTTTTCTACCGGAGACTATATTGATTCCCTTGACCTTACCGGCGCGGTTAAAGATGCTTTTAAGAAAAAAGCGGATGATTTTATTAGCGTAATGCTATATGAAATTGATACGGCCTATACAGATTCTACCATCTTTAAAAGACCTCCAAACTACATTACCAACACCTTGGACAGTGCAGTTATATTTAAGCTTAAAAACCTTAAAGAAGGGCAATACAAACTTTTTGCCTTAAAAGATGAAGCCAAGAACAACATGTTCGATCAGAATGTAGATAAAATTGCCTTTCTTCAAGACACTATAAATTTACCCACAGATTCTACTTACGTACTGACCCTTTTTAAGGAAATACCCAATTACAGTATGGCCGTACCAAGTCTGGTGGCTAAAAACAGGATTATTTTTGGTTATTATGGCGATGCCAGTGATGTGGAAATAAAACCAATAACATCTATACCCGATACCGTCAAGACCAAAATACTCAAAGAAAAAGACAAAGACTCCCTCAATTTTTGGTTTACTCCCTACGAAATGGACTCTATAGTCTTTACTGCCACGAACGAAAGATTAAAAATCATAGATACCTTTACTGTTAAGGGCAGAAAAGTTGATACGGATTCGTTGAGACTGAACCCCAATCAAAACGGTTCGCTTAATTTTAGTGACCCTTATTTTATTTCGGCCAATACACCGATAAGCGCTATTGATTCTACGCTGTTTTTTATGACGGACCAAGACTCCTTGGCTGTCAATTTTACCACAACGTTGGATACGATAGACAACAAAGTTGATATTGATTTTACCGTAGAACCTAACCAAAGCTATCAATTAGATCTTTTACCCGGTGCCATTACGGATTTCTTTGGACAGGCAAATGACACAATCTCATACTACCTATCTACAAGTAGCTATGCGGATTATGGAAATTTGAGATTTAACATTACTGGAGGTGACTATCCTTTAATTGTTCAGCTAACCGATGAGAACGGTGCTTTAAAAAGGGAAATTATAGCCACTGAACCCAAAGTGTTCGAATTCAACAATCTTGAACCTTCCAAATACCTTATCCGGGTTATTTTTGATACCAATGGCAACAACAAATGGGATACGGGTAATTTCCTAAAAAAACAGCAGCCCGAAAAAATTAGCTACTATCCTGATGTTATTGAAGTAAGGGCTAATTGGGAAATGGAACAAACTTTTATTATTCCAAATTAAAACGGTCTCTATCGTTCAGAAACCTAAGCTTGGCGCGCACGTTCTGAATATGTTTTTTTGATAATGACGCCGTTACTATTTCATCATTTTCTGAAAAAACCAAGTCCTTGCCCAAACTATCAAACACTACGGAATGTCCCGGGTATGCATGCCCAACATCATCCGAACCAATTCTGTTGACACCTATACAATAGCTCATATTTTCAATAGCACGTGCTTTTAACAAAGTGTCCCAGGCGGTAATTCTTGGTTCCGGCCAGTTGGCCACATAGACCAACACATCATAATCTTCGGTATTTCGTGCCCAGACCGGGAAACGCAGATCATAACAAATCATAGGGCAGATTTTGAAACCTTTATAATTTACGATGAGCCTTTCGTTGCCTGCCTTATATACTTTATCCTCGCCCGCAAGAGTAAATGTATGGCGCTTGTCATAAACCGAAGTTTTCCCGTCCGGCTCAACAAAGAACAACCTATTTTTATGAATCTTATTTTCTGAAAAAACAATGCTCCCTATAACAGCTGCATTGTTTTCTTGGGCCTTTTTTTTCATCCAGCCCAATGTCTTCTGTCCCTCTTCTATTTTGATATTCTGGGGTTCCATAGTAAATCCGGTAGTGAACATTTCCGGAAAGACTATTAAATCAACATCAGAAGGAAGAGCTTTTAGTTTTGCATCTAGCGCCACTCTATTGGCTTCAGGGTCTTCCCACTTCAATGAGGTCTGTACCAAGGCTACGTTCAATAGTTCATCCATAGAAAAAATCAATCAAAATGTACATCAATTTTATTTTCAACTGCCATACTATGCAATTGCTTTAGCTGCGATTCCAAAATCCGATCTATTGAAAGCTCCGGTAAATTGTCCATATCAAAAAAAGCGGCCCCTTCCATATCAAAACCATGATTAAGCTCACCACCTGTAAGCTGGCATAGAAAGCAAAGCTTATACACATAAAAGGGTTGTGGTGGGTGCGGGTGCGACTGCTTGTCATATACCGCCAACAATCTTACAACACTGGTGCTCAAACCGGTTTCCTCCTCTATTTCTTTAGTAACACAGGCAGATGGCGGATATCCCACTTCGGCCCAACCACCAGGTATGGTCCATTTACCATCAATGCTTTCCCTAGCCATTAAAACCTGATTCTTATCGTTCAGTACAAGCCCACGAACATCAACTTTTGGCGTTGGATAATCCGTAACGGGCATATAAAATTCCTCTAAAACGGGTAATGGCTTATTCGCCAATGAAGCAATCAACTGCAGCGCGATTTGCTTAAGCTCTTCATAACGCTCTCTGTTATATTCGTCCTCTGCATAAACAAGACCCGTTTCCGCTAGGGCCTTAATTCTTTTAATCTGCTCCAGTTGCTTCATTTAAATTTCTGAATTAATCGTTAGTACCCAACAAACTTATAAGTTCTGGAACGCCTTGCATCTTGGCATGGTCAAACGCCGTATTGCCCCTAGCGTCTTTTGCCGTTGTATCCGCTCCATGTTCCAATAACAGTTTTGCTATTTCCAATCTATTAAAAGTAGCCGCATATATCAAACAAGTTGCCCCCATTGAATTACGTTCATTAACGTTAGCTCCTTTTTCAATCAACATTTTGGCAATGCCCGCAAAACCTTTAAAACATACACCCATTAGTGCTGTGTTCCCTGAAGCATCTACCGCATCTATTTTAGCCCCATTGTTCAAAAGCACCTCGGCCGTCTCTATCTGATCGTAATACGTAGCCAAAATTAACGGAGTAGAACCCCTTTGATCTGTAGTATTTACCAATTCTGGATTTTCCTTTAGCATTGAGACCACCTCTTGTGTATTACCCAAGCGTATTTCATTAAAAAATTTGTCACTCATAATCTGCTAATATCATGTAGGTCTTGAGAATGATTAATGAATAAACACACCCTATACCTTTCAATTTATAAATTTAAAAAAAAGAGCCACGGTATGTGCCGCGGCCCTATAAATAATTACTCCAATTTTACTTTCTACGAAATGGATTTTAAAAATTAAGCTCCAACCTCTTCCGGTTTTACATTGGAATTTGGATCAATCCCTCCTTTTCTATCGTTTAGTGCCTTTTCAACACCTGCTCCATAGGCCGGGTCGGCTGCATAAAAATGTTTCAACTGTCTTTGCACTATTTCTTCCGAAACTCCGTCCATGGCAGTGGCGATATTATTAAAGAGACGTTGTCTTTGACCATCATTGAACATACGGAACAAATCTCCAGGTTGCTTGTAATCCCCAAACGTATCGTTCTCCTCATAACGCCTAACGTCTCCGTTAATTCTCATTGGCGGTTCCTCTGCACTTGGCACTTCTTCTGCTCCTCCTTTTGTATTAGGTTCATAATACGCATCCGGATTTCCAAAGTCGTTGCTAAAAAATCGCATAGCACCATCTTTATGATAGTGATTTACTTCATTAATAGGTGCATTGGCGGGAAGTGCTTCATAATGTGTTCCCAAACGGTACCTATGTGCATCGGCATACGAAAAGATACGGGCCTGTAGCACCTTGTCCGGTGAGAACCCAATACCTGGCACTACGTTAGATGGGGAGTAAGCGGCATTCTCAACATACTGCCAATAGTTATCCGGGTTTTTGTTCAGCTCAAGCTCTCCCACTTCTATTAGCGGATAATCGCCATGTGGCCACACTTTTGTAAGATCAAACGGATTATACGGTGTTTTTTCTGCATCTGCCTCTGGCATAATCTGCACTTTTAACGTCCATTTTGGGAAGTTTCCGGCTTCGATTGCACCAAAAAGCTCTTCTTGATATTTTTCTCTGGTTTGACCTATAACCTCAGCAGTTTCTTCATTGGTATAGTGCTTATGACCTTGCTGTGTTTTAAAATGGAACTTTACCCAAAAACGCTCACCATCATTGTTCCAAAAACTGAAGGTATGCGATCCGTACCCGTTCATATGCATTGGTGTAATTGGAATACCACGATCGGACATTAAAATAGTTACCTGATGAAGGCTTTCAGGAGATAGCGACCAATAGTCCCACATTGCTTCAGGGGAGCGTAAGTTAGTTCTAGGGTGTCTTTTTTGTGTATGTATAAAATCTGGGAATTTATAACCGTCCCTTAGGAAGAAAACCGGAGTATTGTTACCTACCAAATCCCAGTTACCTTCTTCTGTATAGAATTTTAAAGAAAAACCACGTACATCTCTTTCGGTATCTGCAGCGCCCAATTCTCCTGCAACTGTTGAAAAACGTGAAAGTACAGGAATCTGGTTACCTACTTTAGAGAATATTTTTGCACATGTATACTTAGAAATATCATGGGTTACCGTAAAAGTACCCATAGCACCCCATCCTTTGGCATGAACCACTCGTTCCGGTATTCTTTCACGATTTTGATGTGCCAGCTTTTCCAATAACTTGTAATCCTGTACTACTACGGGACCTCTTTCTCCTGCTGTTTTTGAGCGCTGATTATTTGCTACTGGAGCTCCAGCCGATGTTGTCAATTTTTTCTTCATATCTAAGTATTTTTAAACAACCCATTTCACTGAGTATCAATTATTTTCAAAATAAAGGTACCAAAAACAGACAAATACAGTATAAAAAAATAATATTAAAATATTATTTAAAAATAGATTTTAACTATTAAGTTGATTGATTGAGATAAGATTTTTAGTAAAAGCATCTAATTTTTAATAAACAATGTCTTAGCCCAACTCGTTTAATTCAACTTAACACAAAATATGACAGATTTTTCGTATATTATTGTCGTATATTATATAGGATTGTGTTAAATATGGTCTCTTATGTTTCATAAGGAAACGTACTATTCATTGTTAAGTCCTATTTTTACGATAAAACCCCTAAACATTGCAAACTCTTTCTATAACTTCCTTAATCAAAGATTCCCCCACAGCAGTTGCTATTTTGGATACGCAACTACGCTTTGTAGGAAATTCTAGAGTGTGGCTAAACGATTTCTGCCCTGATTATGAATCAATCATAGGCGAAAATTATTTTGATATACTTCCCAATACTCCAGAAGAATTAAAATCCGTACTTCATGAATGCCTTGAAAAGGGATTAAAAAATCTTAACGAGGGAGAAAAATTTATTTTCCCCAACGGTAAAGTCCAATGGCTGAAATGGAGAATAAGCGCTTGGACCAATAATAACAACGAAATAGGAGGTCTCATAGTTACCCTAGAAGATGTAACCGAAACAAAACGTAGTGAGGAACTCTATGCTAAGGCTGAACGTGTTGCAAGAATAGGTGGTTGGGAGGTTGATATGTCCACAAATTTTGTGCATTGGACAGATATAACCAAAGATATACATGAAGTACCCAGAGATTTTAAACCGAATCTAGAAACCGGCATAAATTTTTATAAAAAAGGAGAACATAGAGAAAAGATAACAAGCTTGGTAACCAACGCCATTACAGATGGCACTCCTTGGGATACAGAGTTGATAATCGTTACTGCAAAAGGAAATGAGGTATGGGTTAGGGCAAAAGGCGAAGTTGAGTTTCTAGACGGGAAATGCGTTCGTATTTTTGGAACCTTTCAGGATATTGACGAAAAAAAGAAAACACAACTCAAGTATTACGAGGTTACCCAGAGACTGGAAGTTGCTACTAAAGGAGCCAATGTAGGTATATGGGACTATGATATCATAAACAACCAACTCGTGTGGGACGATAACATGTACCAACTCTACGGGATTGACAGAAATGATTTTAAGGGTGAATACGAAGCTTGGCAAGCAGGCCTGCACCCTGATGATAAAACCCGGGGAGACCAAGAGATTGCCAAGGCCATATCCGGAGAAAAAGACTTTGATACCGAGTTTAGAGTCGTTTGGCCTAATGGAGACATCAGGTACATAAAAGCTACTGCGGTAACCCAAAGAAATGCCGCAGGGAAAGCCATAAAAATGACAGGGACCAACTGGGACATTACAGAGCTCAAGAATACCCAGATGATGCTCACTAAAAGTCAAGAATCTTTTTTTGGTGCCTTCGAGAATTCGGATACAGGTATGGCCATTGTTAGTATAACTGGCAAATGGATTAAAATAAACGCAAGTCTGTGCTCTAGTTTAGGCTACACAGAAGAAGAGCTTCTTAAATTAACCTTTCAGCAAATAACCCACCCCGAAGATTTACAGAATGACATAGATTTACTGAACCAAACTATTGTCGGAGAAATACCAAGTTACCAGATGGGCAAACGTTATTTCCACAAAAACGGCAGCATTGTTCATGGTATTTTGACCGTAACCGCAGTTAAAAATATTAACGGTAAAATTTTACACTTCATTTCACAAATTACGGATATTACCCCGCAGATAGAAAACGAAAAAAAATTAAAACGTTTGGTTGATATTACCTCAGAGCAAAATGAAAGTCTCTTAAACTTTGCCCATATCGTATCACATAATCTACGCTCACATTCCAGTAATTTGGCTATGCTTACCAATTTTTTGGTCAAAGAAAAAAGTGATGAAGAACGCCAAAACCTTTTGGGTATGCTCAGAGGCGCATCGGACAGTCTTAACGAAACCATACTACATTTGAACGAGGTAGTTCAAGTAAAAGTTGGTTCTTTAGAAAAGATGAAAAGCATTAACCTATACGAGGCTATTAAAAATGTAGAAAAGAACTTGAACCTTCTAATCCAAGAAAAAGGTGCGATTTTAGAAATTAACGTTCCCGAAAATCTTACGGTTAGTGGCATCCAGGCTTATATAGACAGTATTGTACTTAACCTAGTCTCAAATAGTCTTAAATATAGTTCTCCGGACAGAAAACCTCTAATTCAAATAAATTCAGAAATCCAAGAAGAAGGCGTAGTTCTTTCTTTTAAAGACAATGGTTTAGGAATAGACCTGGAAAAACATCGTGAAAAGCTCTTTGGCATGTATAAGACTTTTCATCGCAATAAAGACGCTAAAGGTATTGGTCTTTTTATTACAAAAAACCAAATAGAAGCCATGAACGGTACAATTGAGGTAGAAAGCGCCGTTGATGCAGGAAGTACGTTTAAACTACACTTTAAAAAACCATTAACATGAATATGAATATCACTAAAATTAAGAGCGTCTGCATTATAGACGATGACCCAATATTTATCTACGGCACCAAACGTATTATGAACGAGGTTGATTTTGCTGACGAAATTATTGTTTATAACGATGGCCTTGCTGCATTTGATGGATTAAAGGAAATGACTCAAAAGGGAGAGGAACTGCCCTCCATGATTTTTCTGGATATAAATATGCCTATTATGAACGGGTGGGAATTTTTGGACGAGTTTGTTCAGCTACCCAATAACAACACAGAAAACATAATCATATATATAATCAGTTCGTCTGTTGACCCTCGTGATGTTGTCCGAATTCATGAATACAAAGTTGTCAACAACTACATTTTAAAACCTATTTCAATAGAAGATCTTCATAATATTCTTCAAAATGTAGGTAATTAAGGCTATTTGTTTATTTTAGGCGATTGGACAAAATCATTGAACCAAGAGCTAAGCGAATATTACTTTATTGAATGGGCAATTTTGAAAAAACATGTATTATAGACGATGATGCGATAGCCGTTTTTGGATTAAAAAGAGTAATGCAAGCTTTAAAATTCTCGCCAGAACTCATTATTTATGAAAACGGTCTTGACGCCATAGAAGGTTTTCAAACAATGATAGTAGACGAAATGTCTCTCCCTTCCCTAATTTTAATAGATATTAATATGCCAGTGATGGACGGATGGGATTTCATTACCGAAATGCGTAAAATATGGCCCAAAGGCCTAGAAGAGCCAACGATTTATATGATGACTTCTTCTTTAAGCCCTATGGATGTTGAAACGGCCAAAAGCTTTGGGTTAGAAAACAATTATCTCATAAAACCCATTTATGCAGAGGTTTTACAAGATATTTTAGTGTAATACTAAATTTAACCTTTCTTTTTTGGGGAAAAATCATCCGGTGCTATTTTAACCTGTTTGGTTGTACCCATGTCTCCCGAGTCGTTCCATATATACCATTCATTAAAATCAAAACTGCCATTTCCTTTCGAAAATTCTGGTTTACGCAACGCCCGGCCATCTTCAAATTCATGATTGGTGCCACTGCCATCTTCTCCTACAACCCCAAATACATCAATTATTTTCCCGAATGGATCTACCAGTTCAAGATTATCATCTCCGTTAGAATCTGCCGGACTATTGGTTCCTACACCTAAATCAGGCGGAAATCCATAAACCGCTTCAAACTCCCCAGCGTTTGGTGAAATCACTATAAAACCATTTGCATCTATAGTTAGAGCGGACAAGTCTATTTCTGAACTGACTTCTGTGCTCGCATTTGTATACCGCTTTAGGCTCCAGCCTTTAAGACTTAAACTTTCATCTGAAGAATTATAAAGCTCAACAAACCTGGCCGAAGCATTATTGTCCGGATCGGCTAATTCTGAGATCAATATATTTTCAGAAGTAAATTCATCTACCAACTCGGTACAGCGTTCTTGATTGAAGTCTATATCCAGCAAACTACGAATGCCAATCCTGTAATCTGCATTCTCCCTCAACAAAATCCCTGTTACGCTTCCTCTACCCTCCGGCAACAAATCGGCTTGAAAATCAGAATATCCGCTGTTCAGCATAATAATTTCATTATCGTTACAATCTACCAGAATACGTTCTGTCTCCTCTCCCGCAAGAGCAAAAGGTTGCCCTAGTTCCTCTTCTTTAAACTCTACATCAGTAAGCGAAACGAGTGTATTGGTCAATTCCTTTTTTACGTCGAAAATTGTTATTACTGTAGGCTCAACAAATACTTCTTCGTCACAAATTCTAAAAACATGTTCATTAACTATGGCTGCCGGTAACCTCCCCACCGAAACATTACCAAAAGAGGTAAAGGTAGCTCCTAGCTTAAATACGTCCTTACTCTTTCCTAGATATAGACCTTTTAACTTTATTCCGATTTTTGTTCCCACGGGATAAAACAAATGCGAGTCCCTAACGTCTACTTCTATTTGGAATCCCTCGGTTGGATTAACGGAACTATCCTGAAAATATAGTACACTAAAAAAGTTTCCAGCTTCATCTGAGGAAACAACATACCCCTCAATTATTAAATCATCTTGTATTTGGAAAGTATCGCCCTTATAAAGACTTTTCACATCTGCATATGTACTATTAGCTGTCAGGTTTGAAGTACAGTCGTTTGATGGCTGTTCGTAATTACGGCTCTTTACACAACTGTAAAAACACGCAGCTACAAGAACCGAAAAAACAAAAACCAACTTATTGAATCTATGCCTATCTCCCATCTGTACCATACTAAAAACTATATGCCAAGTTCAAAAAATAAGTGCGTCCATAACCGTACCAATACTTAGGAGCAAAGGATGGTGTTCCACTTAAATTATCTTGCTTGAATTGACCATAATTACCATTTCTACTTTGCTCATAACCTCCCGTCCGGAACACGGCATCAAAAAGGTTATTGACACTTGCAAAAACACTTATGTATTTTCCGTTCTTCAACCAAGATTTTCCACCTACTAGATTCAGCAGGTAAAAATTATCCAGCGGTCTTTGAGCCAGTGCATTATTTACATTTTCTTCCGTGGCATCCGCAAACGGGCTATTGGTTTCAGGATCCAAATAAAAACTTCGGGTCCTGGTAAGAGTAGATATGCCTGCATAATTATTTGCCAAGTAATTAGTAGTAGCTCCCACCCACCAATATTTGGGGTCACGATACTCTATACCTATCGCATAAGCTTGTTGGGGACCTTGCGCCAATTTATAATCTTTGATTTTGGCAACACCCAAATCTACCGTGCCCTCTAAGTTTATAAGGTCTTCTTCCCTTCCTGCCGTATCAAAATTAATGGCAACATTTGGGTCGCTCGCATATACATACTTGCCTACAGCAGCCACAGCGGTCAATTTTACTGCTGACGACAATTGATATTCCAAACCTAGTTCCGTGCCCATATGCAGCCTGTCTAGCCTCGTGAGAACCTCTTGGACGAAGTCTGACCCAACACCGGCATCAACAAAGAAGAAGTTTACGTCCGTTGTATTTTGAAAACGGGTGTAAAATCCCGTAAGCCTACCAGTTAATTTAGGAAGGCGCAGAAAGTAATTAAGGTCTACGGTCGTATTTATTTCATTACTAATGTTGGGTACAACGCTATTATTCTCGCGTGGGTTAATAAACACATTTTGAAGTACCGGCGGCCTGGTCATGTAGGAACCGTGAGCGGACAGCCAATGTCTTTCCGTTAATTTATAAGTAAAGCCAGATTTGCCTCCCAATGAATTGAATACCGCTGCATCACTTTCACCCAATGAACTCTGCGGATATCTATCATTTTTAAAAAGACCTACTCGTTGGTAATTGGTAGTCGCATATTTACCGGATATAAATGCACTCCACCTTTCTTGACTATATTTAAATTGAACGAACGACTCAAACTGATCGGCCTTCATTTTATAATTGTAATTGAATATGTCATCCTCTCCTTTTTCAACCGTTCCGTTACTATCGTTCAGTGTTTCGGAAAACGGGTCAATATCAGCATGAAAATCCGCTCCCAATAAATCATTAATTCTAGCATAATTTTCAGAATTAAGGGTTTTATAACTCAACCCAAAATCCATTAAAAACCTATCGGTCAAAATTAAATTCCCCACTGTATTTAAACTTACCTGGGTATCATCAGCTACATCATCATACAAAACATAAGCGGCATTTCCATTGGTGTTAGCCGTGTAAACCTGACTCCAATTAAGTTGAGGTTCGTTCAAAAAACCTTCTTTAGCCGCATTAGCACTACTAAAATTAGCCCCTAATGGGGAGTTGATATAGAAGCTAGGCAAATATCTATAGTAGGTTGGGTCCGGATTTGGCGCATTATAATACCCTAACCGGCTTCTAGAATTAGAACCGGACTGGTATGCTATTCCCGTATTTAAACTAAACCGATCGGAGCTAAAATAATGGTTGAGCATAAAAATTGGTTCCGAGATTTTTCGCTCTCGAGAGTTTCTGATTTCACCATTCTGCTCCCCCCAATAAGGATTATATTTTTTACCTACCAAATCAAAGACCTCCTCTGTAATAGCAGAGGAACGACCTCGTCTATTTGAAGCCCAAAGTGCAGTAAGGTTTATACTGTTCTTTTCATTGAATTGATATTCTAGAGCACCAAAAAATGAAAATGCGTCGTATAGTGTACCATCTATATACCCCTGTTTTGCCCACCTCCTTGAACCAGAAACCGAATACGCCAAACCATTTTTTTGAACGCCAGAAGTATAGGTGGCCATTAATCTGCCCGCATAAGTTCTGTTTGAATATGATGTAGATAAACGCGTACCAGGCCGCAAACCAGAAGGTCTTGTATCTATGTTGGTGTTGCCCAAAATACCGCCAAAAGTATAGTCCGATGCTTCTAGGCCATTTGTAAATTGTTGATTTCTGGTTACATCGTTCATGCCTCCCCAATTGTTCCACTGAGGACGACCATCATAAAACTTGTTCATTGAAATACCGTTCAACAACACCGTTCCGTTCTGTGAATCGTATCCACGCACCCGAAAAAAGGCCTGACCAAAATCAAAAGCTGCTCTATTTAAAAATAAATCTCTAGTTGCCCTGAGCAGACCGGAAGAATTAGAACTTACTTCATCATCCAACAATTCCGCATCACTCAATGAGATAAGGTTATCTGCCTGTTCTATCTGAATATCTTCCTCCAAGTAAAGTGTACCTAAATCCAAGTTTCCGTTTTCCACAGAAATGGGTACCCTTTTAAGAATATAATCGGTCGCTTCAATCTCTAAAATGTAATCCCCTGAATTTTGAATCGAAAGAACGAACACCCCTTCATCATTAGATACCGTATACGCGTTCGTACCTTCCAAGTTAATCTTAGCATTTTCAACAGGAATTTTTGACCGGTATGAAAGAAGTATACCTTCTACAGAAAAGCTGGTTTGAGACCATATGGCAAAATGCCACATAAATAGAAAGGTACCACAAAGGAATAATCGCATTAACGGGGTTTAATGGTCGGGAATCCCTAACAAGATATCGAAAACACAAATTATCCTACAAGAATTACCTACAAAAATCATTGTTTTTTCGTTAATTGGTATTCGTATCTATCTAACTGTATGAATTTTAGGTTTACATTACTCTTACTATTGTTTGCTCTTGGAGGGTATTCTCAGGAAGACAAATTGTATAAAATTAGAACTGTTGCATTTTATAATTTTGAGAACTTATTTGACACAGAAAACGATACCCTTATTTTTGATGACGACCGAACTCCCGAAGGAAAAGATAACTGGACACTTGAACGTTACAATAAAAAAGTTGATCACCTTTCCCGTGTTCTTTCGGAAATTGGATTGAACACTAGTAAAACTTCCCCAGACATCATAGGAATCTGTGAGGTAGAAAGCCGAAAAGTTATAGAGGATGTAATTCACCATCCTAATTTAATTTCAAGAGATTATGGGATAGTGCATTATGATTCTCCCGATGAACGCGGGATCGATGTTGCCCTGCTGTACAAAAAGTCCGTGTTCTTACCTACTTCATCTGCAAGTCATAGACTATTGCTTATTAATGATGATGACGAAAGAAATTACACAAGAGACCAACTTATTGTTGGCGGACTTTTAGACAATGAACAGTTCTATTTTATGGTAAACCATTGGCCTTCTAGAAGTGGTGGCGAAGCAAGAAGTAAGCCCAACCGTATGGCCGCAGCAAAACTCAGTAAACGTATTATAGACTCTGTACAACGGTTGGATACCGATGCGAAAATCATTAGCATGGGCGATTTTAACGACGACCCCACCAACGATAGCTTTAAAAAGATTCTTAAGACTAAAGGTAAGGCCAACAAATTGGACAGCCTAGGCCTTTACAACCCCATGGAGAAACTCTATAAAAAGGGAATAGGGTCTCTTGCGTACAGGGACAAATGGAATCTTTTTGACCAGATTTTCTTTACCCAAAATCTTTTACAGCCTAAAGAAAGGCTTTATAAATTTTGGAAGGCCAAAGTTTTTAACGCTCCCTATTTAATTACCAAAAAGGGACAATACAAAGGCTACCCCAAAAGAACCTATGCCGGTGGAAGTTACACCGGAGGATATTCAGATCATTTTCCGGTTTACATCTACCTAATAAAACCTGTTATGGACAAACCCCCAACCGAATAAGAAACTAAAACGACCTAATCATTCTACAAAAATGAATAGGTCGTTCTAAGTATTTTTTTATAAAAATTGTTACTTCAGTTCGGTAATTTTAATGTTTTTCCATTGCACTTTAATTCCTCCTCCATCATGGATCTGTAAAATAACCGACCCTTCTCCGGCGCCTATAATTTTGTCGGTCAGCGTAATCATTTCAGTACCGTTTAACCACGAAGTAATCTCATCTCCGTTTACACGAATTTTCATGGTATTCCACTCGCCCATTTTAAGGGCCTTATCTTTTTCGGGCGCCGGTTTTATGAGCCAGTTCCGGCCATATGATTCGTAAACTCCCCCTGTAGAATATCCTGGTGGTGCCACCTCTACTTGCCAACCACTAACCGTTGTGCCTTCTACAGTAGAACGAATAAACACACCACTATTACCGTCTGCCAACTGTCTAAAGTCTACTGTTAGCTCAAAATTTTTATAGTGTTCATCCGTAGCCAAATATCCATATTGCTCATCCGGACCACTCTCACAAACCAAAAGACCATCTGCTACATACCACTTTTCAGTACCGTAAATTGTCCATCCGTCCAAGTTTTTACCATTAAAAAGTTCTTTTTCCTGTGCAAAGGTAGAGACCGCAAAAAATGCGAATACGAATACTAAAATGTTTTTCATGTTGGTTGGTTTGAGTTAGCAAAGTAAAATGATTCCCGGAAGTTAATTAAACCATTGCCCCCAAGGAATACGACTAAGAATAAATACTAGACCTAAACCATAGAAAATAGCAATGCTTTTGAACTTCTTGTCTCCTTCAACAAACTTCTTGTGACGAGACCACCCCACTGTTATTAAAACAATGGCGATAATATTTATGAACGGATGCTCTACCGCCAATAATCTTGATGCCGAATTAAGACCGCCCATACCCAATGCCTGAATAGCTTGAAGTCCGCTTGGAGAAACAAAATATAGTATTAAGCCTACCAATAGTTGAATGTGCGACAAAATCAACGTAAAAAGACTTAGGCGCAAATCCTTTTCCATAGTAAACATTTTGTTACCAATCCAGCCCATAATGGCGTTGGAAACGGCCAAAAATAGCAGAGCGAGAACAACATAGGCCAAATAAGAGTGAACCACCTGAATAACTTCGTACATAATAGATATATTTTAAGCTTTAAATGTACTGATTTTTGGGCATAAAAAAACCCTGCCGCTTGGCAGGGTTTTATCTCTTTTTAAATTTAATACTAGAAGCTATAACGAGCACTAACATTAAAAGTTCTTCCAAATCCAAAAAATACTTTATTATCTGTAGAGATTCCTTCATACAAAGAATCACCACTTCCTGCAAAGGTGTTCGTTAAAGATTCAGCAATATACTCTGTATCAAAAAGGTTGTTTACATTAGCTGCAATACTTAGTTTGTTACTTCCTCCAAAACCAAAGGTATAGTAAGCACCTAAATCAAAAAGTGTATAACTTGGCAAACGTAAGGAACCGTTATTATCAGCAGAATCAAAATCCTCAGCATTTAAAAATGCATATAATCTTGAAGCATTGTAAAGGTTAGCACTAATCTTAAGATCTTCAATAGGTCTTATGATCATTTCTAGGTTAGTTGTAAATTGTGCAGCATCACCAACTTTTACCCCATCTAAAAATAAAGAAACATCTGGATCAATAATATTTCTGTCATCATCCAAAGCTTGACCAAATGCATTACCTCCATATTCCCAATCACCCAAAGAAAGCATACCTCTAAACTGTACTACTTCTGATGCACGGTAGTTAGCTTCAATTTCAATACCTTGGTGAATTTGCTCTACACCGTTAATATTTGCATTACCCTCATCTCCTGTTGGAGTTTCAACGCCAATACTAACAAATCTATCTTTCCAAGTAGTACGGTAAATGTTGACCTTAGCTCTAAAGTCACCAAGATTGAGACCATAACCCAATTCAAGACCTAAAATTTTCTCATTAGTTAAATCTGGATTCAACTCATTTACGAAATTGATATAAACGGCATCGAACAATGGTTGTTTTGAATAGTAACCACCATTAAAAAATACGTTATTTGCTTCATTAATATTAAAGTTAACACCACCTTTAATGTTACCTCCCAAAATATTTTCCCAATCTGTTTCTTGTAAAGGATCAGAATCTAGATAGTTGAAATAATCGATTCTCTTAAATCCTTGGTTAGAAATGCCACCTTGAACAAAAGCAGAAACTACACCATCAGTATATTCAACTTGACCAAATGCACCAGCCCATCTTACAAGACCATCATTATAATAATCAATTTTCTCCTCATCATCAATACTCTTGAACACATTCAAAATAGACGAGAAATCAGAATCTACAACACCGTCTTGACGTACAACATGATTAGGATTATTGATGTCATCATCATCAAAATAACCATCAGCCCCTAACAAATTATCCATTCTTCTGTAATGAATACCCTTATAGCTTCTTAAATCCAAACCTACATCATAGCTCCATTTTTCGTTAATTTGAGTATTCAAATTAGCAATTAAACCAAACCAGTTGTGAGAATTAATAGATGCTCTTCTTGCAAGGCCATCACCAAAACTTGTAGTGATATATTCTCCATCGGTATTAGGCGACAATTGGTAATCATTACCATCATAAAAAGTAACCGCCTCACCACCATTGAAACGAGAAATTAAATCATAATCAACCTGACCAGTTTCAGGAATTCTATATCTACTAGAACTAGCAAAACCGGAATTTGGACCAGAACCAATATCCCCTGTACCACCACCACGACCAAAAGAGGCGTAAACAGAAGTAGATAAAGTTGATTTTTCAGAAGCTTTCCATTCCCATGTCAATGAAGTAATAGGCTTATGGTAGAAGTTTCTTCTCCAACCAAATTCTTCACCATTTAAAGTACCATCGTTATAATTATATTTAGCGCCATACTCTAAATGATCTGCCAACGTTGCAACATTAAAGAAACTTGATGTTCTCTGGTTGTGTACTTGTGGGGCTCCAGTTAAAACGAACTGGAAATTATGTTTTTCATTAGGCTCATAACCCAAACCTATAAAATAATTGTAACCTTCAAATTCAGTTCCCTGAATATAACCATCACCAGAAGTTCTACCTAACAATATAGAAGCCGCAAAGCCTTTATCAGATTTTCCAGTATTGTAAGCGACGTTAGTTTTTAAATAACCATCGTTTCCTCCACCAAGTGTAACTGTACCACCTTCTTCTTTCTCGGTAGATTTTGTAATAACGTTTATGGTACCACCTACAGAAGAAATTGCCAACTTAGATGACCCTAAACCTCTTTGTACCTGCATTGCAGTAGTAACATCACCTAAACCAGCCCAGTTACTCCAATACACTGCGCCATTTTCCATATCATTAACAGGAATACCATTAACCATTACCGCAGTGTTTCTAGAATCAAAACCTCTAACGTTTACTCTACCATCACCAAAACCACCACCTGTTTTGGTAGCGTAAATAGAAGGAGTAGATTTAAGTATTTCAGGTAATTCCTGAGAACCTAATTTTTCTTGAATCTCTGCTGCTCTAATAGTCGAAACCGCGACAGGAGTCTCCCTGTCTTTTGCAATATCAATTACACCACTTACTACAACACCTTCTAATTCTTGCGCATTAGGTTCCAATACAATATTACCTATATTACCACCACTGGTATAAGCTACTTTCTTGGAAGTATATCCAATGTAAGAAACTAAAAGTGTTCCTGCATTTTCTGTGATTTCAATTTGAAACTTACCATCAAAATCTGTTGAAGTTCCGTTGGTTGTCCCTTGAAGAACAACACTGGCTCCTGGCAGTGGCTCATTAAGCTCACCATCTATTACGGTACCCGTAATAGTTCCTTGTGAAAATGCGATAGTCGTCATCAGAAATGCGACCCATGCGAAGTACATCTTTTTCATTTGTTCAGTTTTTACGTTTTCTCAATTTGCTGCAAAAGTGCTGCATTTTGCTGGCGCGAATGTTAAGAGAAGGTTAAATAACCCCTTTGCGAATATACTGAACAAAGGCGCAACTTCCACTCAAAAACAAGAAGTTGCGCCAATATTATAAAAAAATATGAAAATTCTATTTTAACCCTTAAAATAACGTAAAAGCTGCAAAGTAGAGCTGTCATGATCGGCAATTTCTGAACCTTGAATATCTTTCAAAATTGTTCCTGCCAACTGCTTTCCGAGTTCTACGCCCCACTGATCGTAGCTAAAGATGTTCCAAATAACCCCTTGCACAAAAATTTTGTGCTCATAAAGCGCTATTAAGCCACCCAAACTCTTAGGAGACAACTTATCTATAAGAATTGTATTTGTAGGTTTGTTTCCTTCAAAGACCTTGAAGGCCAATAATTTTTCGATTTCATTTTGGGCCATGCCTTTACCCTCCAGTTCTTCACGTACCTGCCCGGCAGTTTTACCGTTCATTAGCGCCTCTGTCTGGGCAAAGAAATTGGCCATTAATTTATTATGATGATCAACATCTCCGTGCAAGGATTTTTTAAACCCAATAAAATCTACTGGGATAAGTTTTGTTCCTTGATGAATTAACTGAAAGAAAGCATGCTGTGAATTGGTCCCCGGCTCACCCCATATAATGGTACCAGTTTCATAACCTACACGTTTGCCGTTACGGTCAACACTTTTACCGTTACTCTCCATAATACCTTGCTGTAAATAGGCCGAAAACCTGCTCAAATATTGCGTGTAAGGAATGATAGCCTCTGTCTCTGCTCCATAAAAGTTGTTATACCATACACTTAACAATGCCAGAACAACAGGAAGGTTGTCTTTAAAATCTGCGGTTTTAAAATGCTCGTCCATTTCATTGGCTCCCATTAACAACTCATCAAAGTTATCAAAACCAACGGCTAAAGCTATTGATAGGCCAACGGCACTCCATAAGGAAAAACGGCCACCTACCCAGTCCCACATAGGAAATACGTTTTCCGCAGCAATGCCAAACTCGGCTATGGCTTCTGTATTGGTAGATACCGCAGCAAAATGCTTAGCAATATCTTCTTGTGTACCATGCTTTAAGAACCACTTTTTTATGGTAGTTGCATTACTTAATGTTTCTTGAGTGGTAAAGGTCTTTGACACTACTACAAAAAGAGTAGTTTCCGGATTAAGTTCTTTTAAAACCTCGTTAACGTGATCACCATCTACATTGCTGACGAAGTGAAGCTTCAGGTGATTTTTATAGAATTTAAGGGCTTCCGCTACCATAGCCGGCCCTAGGTCAGAACCTCCAATACCAATATTTACAACATCGGTAAAGGCTTTACCTGTATATCCTACAGCATTCCCAGAAATGATACTTTCTGTAAATTCCTTAATATGTTCTTTAACCTGGTAAACTTCTTCAACCACATTTTCACCATCCACTAAAATTGTATCGGATTTTTTAGCTCTAAGCGCTGTATGTAATACTGCACGCCCCTCTGTTTGGTTAATTTCTTTGCCTCCAAATTGTTTTTGGATGGCATCGGCCAAATTAACTTCATCGGCTAATTGCAGAAGCAAGTTTACGGTTTCATCAGTAATTCTGTTTTTAGAGAAATCAACTAGAAAATCGTTCCATTTTAAAGTAAACTTTTCTGCCCTAGAAGCATCAGATGCAAAAAGGTTTTTTAACTGTTCTTCTTTAGTATCTTCAAAGTGCTGGGCAAGTTTTTTCCAAGCAGAAGTTTCAGTAGGGTTTGTGCTCTGTAATGACATTTTGGGTTTTTTAATGTGTTAGAAATTACTACGGCGAAAATAAGCCATATTCATTCTAAACCAAAACCTTAAGTGTCGTTATTTTTCGGCGGATGCCAAATCTTCAACTAGAATATCTTCTTCTACCGGACTTTCTGGATATACCATACAATCCAACTGATCTTTTATTGGATTGATGTAATTGAAGTAGTCTGGCTGTAAAGACTCGTCCAAAGGCTCTGCCAACGGAAGTTCTTCTTTTAAAGGATCCACTTGTCTTCCGTTCTTCCAAAAACGGTAACAAACGTGAGGACCACTGGTATTACCGGTCATTCCAATCCAACCTATTACATCTCCCTGCCTTACAAATTGCCCTCTTTTTACATTCTGATTGCTCATATGCAAGTATTGGGTAGAATAGGTTCCGTTGTGTCTAATCTTAACATATTTCCCGTTCCCGCCTCTTCTTGTTGATTCGGTTACCGTACCATCTGCAGTTGCCAAGATAGGTGTTCCTTTTGGCGCAGCATAATCCGTTCCTTTATGAGGTCTTATCTTATTTCCGTAATAACGTATTCTTCGCTTAAGGTTATATCTAGATGAAATTCTACTGAACTGAACCGGAGCTCTTAGAAACGTTCTTCTAAGGTTGTTGGCTTCTTCATCAAAATAATCGACTTTACTTTTTAGCGAATCGTTTTCATAAGCGAAAGCGTAAATTGGTCTTCCGTTGTGCTCAAAGTAAGCTGCTTCTATAGCACCTGCTCCTGCATAAATGGAATCATTAATGTACTTTTCCTTATAAATTACCTTGAACTTATCTCCTTTCTGAAGACGAAAGAAATCTATGGTCCATGCATACACTTCGGATAGGCTATTGGTAACGGTATAATCTATGCCTTGATCTAAAATAGCCTGAGACAAGGAAGTTTCAATAACTCCCGAAGCTTCACGCTCTACATAGGTAACTTCTTTCTTATTTCTATAAGCCTTAACCGTATCCCTAAGATCAACTACGGTATAATTAATGGGGTCGTTTTCATAAATGAATACTTGCGCCGCCTCTGTAGTATCTTTTGACTTTAAAATAAGATATGGTTTGCCCACACGAATCTTGCGAACATCAAAAGTATCTTTAAAATCTTGGGTTATTTTGGCAATCTTGGGGTAGTCTACTTTGTTCTGAAGCATAAGCTCACCAAAACTATCACCATTTTTCACGGTGTCTAGCTGTACGGTAAACTCATCTAAATTAAACCCGAATTGTTTCATTACAGGTTTCTCTATAGGAACTATGGCAGCCATTTGTTTGACCGGTTCTTTTAGAACTGGCTTGTCATCTTTACAGGAAAGTGATATTAAAATAACGAAAAGAAGGCCCCAATATTTATTCATTTTACTCTGCTTGTTTCTTGTCCGGGTTAAAGATATGGTCTACCCACTCTTTCCCCCAATTATTTAACTCTTGTTTTGAATAGATTTCCGGAAAGAATACAATTTTCTGAAAACTTGGAGGTAAATAGTTCTTCCAATTTGTTCCTCCTGTTGCATCTATTTCCTCTTTGTCTTTTCCTAAATACCTATGAGCAGAACCCATATGCATTAAAGGCCAGTTTACATTGGCATTCATATCCAATGTCTTTAACGCATCTATTAGCTCTTTATTATCTTTCTTATTGGCAGGTAGTTGCTGATATTTTTGGTAAATGGTATTATGCTCTACTTGCTTTGCTATTCGTATTAGGCGCGGGGTATACCTATACTCAAACTGCTTCAATGTTAACGTCTTCTCTCCGGTGGCCAAATCAGTGGCTCCTTTTTTCCAATAAATTTCCTCATACAGTTCTTCAAGACTATTTTCCGAAGAAAAGGAATCTCTCTCCGTATGATGGACCAAATTCTCCATAGGAGTGGAATAAATCTCGATCATGCGGTATTGTGCCGATTGAAAGCCACTTGCCGGGAGCAAGGCCATACGGTATTGAAGAAATTGTTCTCTCTCCATACCCTTTATCATAATACTAAAAGAAGATATCAACGCCTTAAAATAGCTATTGATCCGTCTCGCTTTTTCTATAAAGAAATCTATGTTTTGCGATTTATCATCAACCAACTGTTTTTGCTCGTGAAGAATAAGCTTAAAATACAGCTCGGTAATCTGGTGGTACATGATAAAAATTTCCTCGTCCGGAAAATAGGTGCGTGGTACCTGAAGACTTAAAAGGGTATCCAAATGAATATAATCCCAATACGTGAGGTAACGTTGATAAAGAAGCCCATCTAAATAAGAACTTAAATCCTGACCGGAGTCTTTATACTTCTCTTCTAGTTTTGAAATTTGTGAATCTATTCGCTCTTTATCTCTCATTAGGGTTTTAATCCATTATTATCTTGAACTGATGCTTAAGTCCGTTATACCCGTCAAGGTCAGCTTTGATGGACCCAACCGCCAAATCTGCCTGTATGCGTATAGGTATTCTGTTATCGTCTACCGAAACCCATAAGGAAAGACTTTCTTTTTCCTTAAAAACACGACCGGACTGTACCAAAGGTCTAAATTTATAACATTCTACCTTACCGAACTTAGTTTTAAGCACTTCTGTTCCTAAATATTTAAGTTTAAAGTTAAAAACACCGTCATCATCATACAGCATTTTCAACTTTACGGCTTCGCCTTCAACTAAATCACTTGGCTCGTAGTTGTTTCTAAGATAGTAGAATGCAGATATTAAATCCTGAATACTGTCCTGTAGCTCAAAATTATACTTTTTATTGTGTTTTTTATCGTTCAGAACAGCTTTATCCTCTTCATGATCAAAGTTTATCTCAATATCCTTGGTATAACCACCTTCGTTTATTTTTCTAATGAATTTATAAGGCTTACCATCCTTTTTATCAAAATAGCTTTCATACGTATCGTCTACCTTAAAAAACACACTGGCAAAACCCGTAGTTTTTCCACGACCCACTACATGATAAACTGGCACACCATTCACCACATCAGACTTTAGGTGCAGTGTAGCGTAACTTGCATTTAAAAAACCATAATGCATTCTAAATTTTAACCATTCGCCAGGTTCAAAGGCAGAGGTACTATTCTGGGCGGAAGAAGAGAAAATAACGAGAAGAAAAAGTAAAGTAATTGCTTTTTTCATTGCTATAGTATTACGATAAAAATACAAAATGGACCTTTACCATATTAAGGGCTTACAATTACTTAAACAAAATTTATTCCAAAGTATTGTACGCATACCTCAACCCTGTTATTTTAGAACTTAAAGTATAAATTATGCTTAACCCAGGCCAGACCCGCAGCTTAGAATATAAAACTAAAGTTAGGCTTAAAAAAAAGCCCCAACATTTCATGTCAGGGCTTTTCCTAAATAACCAACCAAACTTTAAATTATGAAAAACCAATACTTAAAGTTGTAAGGGAACCACCCCTTACGCCTACAAATTTAAGGCATAGTTTCAATCCTCAATCCGTTTTAACTTACTTTAACTATTACATTAACAGTTCTTTTTGCTAACGGCTATAAAATTGGCATTTCATTAAGATATAGGGGTCGCTTTTCACTTAAAAACACCCCTTTTTAGACCAAAAATGAGGTATACTTTCATAAATAATATACCCGCAGTTTAAAATAATAACTATTACAAGGTTCCTCTGGATTCCTGCTCTCTTTCAATTGCTTCAAAAAGCGCCTTAAAATTACCTTTACCAAATGATTTAGCTCCTTTTCTTTGAATAATTTCAATGAACATGGTTGGCCTATCCAAAATAGGTTTGGTAAAAATCTGAAGCAGATAACCCTCTTCATCTCTATCAATAAGAATTCCCAATTCACTAAGAGGAGCCAAGTCCTCATCTATTTCACCCACACGGTCCAATACATCTTCATAATAACTTGAGGGTACTGTTAAAAATTCAACGCCCCGATCTCTCAATGCCGTAACCGTTTCAATAATATTATCCGTTGCCAATGCCATATGCTGCACACCCGCTCCGTTGTAAAAATCTATATATTCTTCTATTTGCGACTTTTTTCTACCGTCTGCCGGTTCGTTTATGGGAAATTTAATTCGGCCGTTACCATTGCTCATAACCTTACTCATTAGCGCCGTGTATTCTGTTGAAATGTCTTTGTCATCAAAAGAGACCAACTGGGCAAAACCCATAACCTTGGCGTAAAATTCACACCATTTGTTCATTTCGTTCCAGCCTACGTTACCCACCATATGGTCTACGTACTTTAGTCCAACATCAGAAGGTTTGTAATATGGGTTCCAAGCTCTGTAGCCCGGCATAAAAACTCCTTTGTAATCTTTTCGCTCTACAAAAACGTGAACCGTTTCTCCATAGGTGTGAATTCCCGAAAGTACAACCTCACCATCCTTATCCTTAATTGTTTTGGGCTCCAAGTAACTTTCAGCTCCTCTTTTAGTGGTTTCCTCATAACTTTTAGAAGCGTCATCTACCCATAAGGCAATAGCTTTTACCCCATCTCCATGAGAATCTATATGCTTATTGATATCTCCTCCCGACTTTAGAGGAGAGGTGAGCACCAATCTAATCTTATCTTGCTGCAGTACGTAAGAAACCCGATCTTTAAGCCCAGTTTCCAGACCTGCATAGGCCAAAGGCTGAAACCCCCATGCCGCCATATAGTAATGGGCCGCTTGCTTTGCGTTACCTACGTAAAGCTCTATATAATCCGTTCCCAAAAGAGGTAGAAAATCTTCTGCTTCCGGGTTTTCCTTGGGTAAATTCAATGAAGTAGTATCTAAAGTTGACATATCTGTATGTTTTTAGTAATGTAAATTGTTAAAAGCTGAAAAAATAGAACTCGTGTTCAAGCGTGGAGCAAGAACTAAAAAGTGGGTATTTACCACATGGCCCTAAGATGGGCAGTAATATCAACTCTTAATTGTAGCATATGTAACAAATATCGTAAAAAAACATCACTTTAAACCTAAGCGCATTAAAACCAATACCCTAAACTAAAAAAGAAGTTATTGGTCTTCCCTTCTGGAGACCATGAGTAATGCATTTGCATAGGCCCCATAAAAGATTCCCACCCATAACCAACGCCGTAACCGGAATAACTTGGTAGGGTAAACCACTCTCCCGTTCTAAAAAGATCATCGTCTACATTGGCATAGTTTGCAGTAAGCATAAAGTGATTCTTAGGGGCAAATTCATAATCCAGCCTACCGTAGGCTTTTACAAAAGCGTTACCGGGCAAAGCCAAATAATCATACCCAAAGAAAGGCGTAAAATTGTTTAAAAGATTTGTACCGAAGCCCCCTAGAATAAAATCAAAGGAGGAAACGCTTGAAGTACCCAATTTAAAACCTCCTTCTGCCTCTACGTTTACCGAGAAATTTTTAAAAAATGGCACTGCCGTACCCAACCTAGCCTGCGCAATTGAGAACTCCTTAAAGTTTTCATTAAAATCAGATGAAAAGACATAGAAATGAAAATCACCATCAAAGTACAATCCTTTTGAAGGAAAGTACTTATCATCATAGGTGTCAAAAGTTAACTGCCCAAAAGCGCTATAATAACTACTCTTTTCAAGAAACGTTCTTTGATCAGGCGTCTTACCTGTAGGACCTACCGGTGCGTTCTGCCCTAATGTCTTGGTGCTATACTTTAAAAATTTATGTTCCAACCCCGTTCTAAACGCAAACTCTTCTCGTAAAACCGTTTGCACATAGACCTGATTGGTAAAATCCGTTACATCTATGTTTATTGAATTTAAATTTGCCCCGGCCTGAACATCAAAATTGCTTCGCACTAAATCAAAGCTAACGTCCTTTTCAAATTCATTAAAACTTGAATTAAAACCAAAACTCCAATAAAAACCCTTATCCACATAATATTGTAGTTTGTACCTGATATTATCTCCAATAATAAAGTCAAAAGAAGACACATCATCTCTGGTAATCAAACTTTTTCTTGTATAATTTAAGATGGCTGCCGTCTTGTAGAGATTATCATAGTGAGCACCTAGACGAATAAAGGATTTACTTTTATTTTCATTCAAATCTAGAATCATCTCTTGCTCGTCATTGTCTTCGTCATCCTGTATTTTATAGTGGATTGTATGAAAATTTCCAGTTGCGGCTAGATTACTGATACCCTGCTGTACTCGTGAAAAGGTGGTTGGTTTATCTGTATCAAACCTTAATTTTCCTTTAACGTAACCTCTGGAATAATTCTCACTCTCCAATATAACCAAATGACTGATACTTAACGTATCTGAAGAAACGATTCTCTCCTTGGCCTTCCTTTTTCCAATTTGTCTGGAAGCAATAGCTTTTAAAGTATCTATTCTTTTACGGGCAGCATCCTCCCCACTTTTAATAATAACATCGCCTAAATTAAAGTCTATAATGGAATAGTCCGTCATTTCGGGTTTTATATAGATATCTGTCTTTTTGGACTTTTCAGTCATATCAAGAACGGTCCTATAATTATTGATTTGCAATAAAATCTCGGTGGCGGTCAATAGAGACTCCCTATTTCTGAGTCCGTGCTGTACATCTACCCCAATTATGATATCGGCCCCCATTTTTTTTACCTCGTCTATAGGATAATTGTTGACCACACCACCGTCTATCAATACTTTTCCGTTAATGCGAGCAGGTTCAAAAAGTGACGGCAACGTTCCACTGGCCATAACGGCTTCCGGTAAATACCCCTCTCTTAAAACCACTTCATCACCCGTTTCTACATCCGTTGCAATACACACAAAAGGAATGGGCAAATCATTAAAATCCTTTATGTTTCTTACCGGATACAGGAACTTAACCAACTCATTATATACGTTCTGACCACCGGAGTATGCGGGTGGCACGGATACCTTAAAATTGTCAAAAGGCAAGGTAACGGCATATTTTTCAGAATTTTCCTTTTCGTAAAATGTTTTAGCGCTTCTGGGCAGATTGTCCTGAATAAGGTTGGTGAAATCCGTAGCCCTAAAAATTGAATCTAATTGATCACCCGTATAGCCAGCAGCATATAAAGATCCAACAATGGCCCCCATACTGGTCCCCCCTATATAATCTACTTTTATACCGGCTTCTTCCAATACTTTTATTGCTCCAATATGGGCCATTCCCTTAGCGCCACCTCCACTCAACACCAGCCCCACTTTGATGTCTTTCTTCTCAGGTTCCTGAGCAAAAGTAAACAAAGTGAAAAAGAGTAACCCAATTCCTATAACGGCTTTTTTCATTGTGCTGAGTTAGTCGTAATTTTAATGGAATGCTTCATAAATTTTTTTTGCCCTAGATAAGCCCACGGTTTCCGTTAGGTTTTCCATAGAGGCTTCTTTTATTCGTTTTACGGACTTAAATTTTTTCAAAAGTTCCTCTGCCGTTTTTTCACCAATACCTTCTATACTTTCCAACTTAGAATTAATGGCCGCCTTACTTCTTTTATTTCTGTGAAAGGTGATTCCAAAGCGGTGGGCCTCATTCCGTAATTGTTGAACAATCTTTAGACTTTCGGATTTTTTATCAAGATAAAGCGGAATAGGGTCTTCGGGAAAATAGATTTCCTCCAACCGCTTGGCTATACCAATAATGGCAATTTTACCTCTTAGACCAAGAAGGTCCAAACTTTTTAACGCAGAAGATAATTGGCCTTTTCCCCCATCAATAACAATAAGTTGAGGCAATGGCTCGGCTTCGGCCAATAGGCGTTTATACCTCCTATAGACCACTTCTTCCATAGAGGCAAAATCATCTGGACCTTCCACGGTTTTTATATTAAAATGACGATATTCCTTTTTTGAAGGTTTCCCATTCCTAAAAACCACACAAGCGGCCACCGGATTACTTCCTTGAATATTACTGTTATCAAAACATTCTATATGTCTTGGCTCTTCGGAAAGATGTAAATCTTTTTTCATCTGCGCCATGATTCGGTTGGTGTGCCTATCAGGATCAATTATCTTAATCTGCTTAAACCGCTCTTGTCTATAAAATTTGGCATTGCGCTCAGAGAGTTCTAAAATCTTTCTTTTATCGCCCAATTTTGGCACGGTAACTTTAAGGTGTGCTTCTACAGGAACTTCAAAAGGGAGGTAAAGCTCTCTAGAAAGCGATTTGAACCTTTGCCGGATCTCTATAATAGAGAGCGCCAAAAGCTCGGCATCCGTCTCATCTAACTTCTTCTTTATTTCTAAAGTGTGCGACCGAATAATAGACCCATGGGACAACTGCAGGAAATTAATATAGGCATGGCTCTCATCCGAAATTATAGAGAACACATCCACATTATTGATTTTAGGATTGACGATTGTAGATTTTACTTGATAGTTTTCCAGAACCTCTATCTTTTCCTTGATTTGTTGTGCCTCCTCAAATTTCATTTCGGATGCCAGCGTTTTCATCTGTGATCTGAAATAGCTTAAAGACGACTTAAAATCTCCCTTAATTATTTTTCTGATATCCTCTATCTGTTGATCATATTCTTCCGCAGACTGAAAACCTTCACAGGGTCCTTTACAGTTTCCCAAATGATATTCCAAACAAACCTTGTATTTACCGGAATCAATTTTTTCTTTTGACAGATCATAATTACAGGTCCGCAATGGATAAACCCCTTTTACCAAGTCCAGCAACGTCCTAACCGTTTTCATATTGGTATACGGACCAAAATACTCACTACCGTCCTTTATTAGTTTTCTAGTAGGGAAAATTCTGGGAAAACGCTCGTTTTTAATACAGATCCAAGGATATGATTTATCATCCTTCAACAAGACATTATACCTTGGCCTATATTTCTTAATAAGATTGTTTTCCAAAAGCAGCGCATCGGACTCTGTAGGGACAACTATATGTTTGATGTTCCTAATTTTTTTTACGAGAACGCGCGTTTTTCCGTACTCATGGTTTTTCGTAAAATATGAAGAAACCCGCTTTTTAAGATTTTTGGCCTTACCTACATACAATATTTTATCATCTACATCATAAAACTGGTATACACCAGGACTCTGGGGCAACGTGCTTAATTGTACTTCTATAGGTACTTGGGGCATTACAAAAACGGTTTATCAAATTAAATGGTAGAAGGCATCTATTTCTATCATGTTAAATTACTATGTTTTATTAAAAGGGCTAAGTGTTTTACTCTTTTTTAACGAATACCGGTAAGCCCGCCCCATTTGCCCAAGCAAACGAAATGAAGTCTTATGTCGCTCTTTTTTGCACATTTTTGCACGCGAAAAAGCGCAAATTTGTTAAAAAAACACTAAAAAATGTATTTCATCGATGAAAAGTTGCAGTTAAAAGTGTTTTAATAAAATTTTTTAATTAGATTTAAGAATCAAAATCAATTACCACATGGATAAATATATTATAACCCTCGGCCTGTACCTTATCTTAATGATATCATTTAAGATATATTACGCAGTGTCTGTAAAAGAATAAGCATACTAGAGTTTCCCCAATTGTACTGAGGTCATAATCAATGCTTAAAAAAGATTTAAGATCACTATACAAAAATCGAAGAGATTTAATCGACAATGAATCCCTTTCTAATTCTAGCCTGAGTATCGCTAACGGACTGCTCAAACTACCGGTATGGTCTTACGACTTTTACCATATTTTTTTACCCATTTCCGAAAACAAGGAGATTGATACTACCTACGTTCTTTCCATACTTCAAGGAAAGGATAAAAATATAGTACTCCCCAAAGTAGTTGACAAAACTACGTTAGAGCATTATTTGCTAACGGATTCTACGCGCCTTGTAAAGAATGAATGGAATATACCTGAACCGGTTGATGGTATAGAAATACCCAGCACAAAAATAGATGTAGTTTTTATACCCTTATTGGCTTTTGACGAACAAGGAAATCGTGTAGGTTATGGAAAAGGGTTTTATGACACCTTCTTGTCTCAATGTCGCCCAGATGTTATTAAAATTGGCTTATCCTTATTTTCCGCTGAAGAAGAACTCATATCTGATGTGAACAACTTGGACATGCGTTTAGATTATTGCGTGACCCCCACTAAAACCTATTCTTTCTAAAAGATTACAATGAATCAGCTTCACTAGTAGTTGGCTCATCATCTACTTTACCGAACGCTTTCTTGTTGAAAACCAAAAGAATACCTACACCGGTACTGATAGCCATATCTGCAATATTAAAAACCGGTTCAAAAAACCGAAAACTAGAGCCTCCAAAATAAGGAACCCAATCTGGCCACGTTGTATCTACCATAGGAAAATAAAGCATGTCTACTACTTTCCCGTAAAAAATGCTGCCATAAGGTTCATCTGAAAATGCCGTTGCCAATTGTTGATAGCTATCACTAAATAGTACACCGTAGAATACAGAATCTATAATGTTCCCCAAGGCTCCTGCAAAAATCAAGCAAACTGCCAAGATCAGGGTTTTAGAGGATTCCTTACGAATAGTATCGTACAGCCAGTATCCAATTCCTGCTACGGCAAACAACCTAAACACGGTTAAGACCAACTTGCCGGTTGGTTCCGATATAGGCAAGAAATCACTTAACTTGGCCCCCCATGCAGCTCCTGAATTTTCAATGAACAGTATTTTGAACCAGCTAAAAACCTCAACAGAATCTCCCAGTACAAAATGGGTCTTTATATAAATTTTGCTCAATTGGTCAATCAACAGTACTGCTATGATTATGAGCAATGATTTCTTTAAATTCATAGTATATCTACAACTTGAATTGGCAAAAATAAGTATATTATTCGGTTTTCTTTATTCGTATGTTTCCCGTTAGGGAAGACAGTGTATATTGTGCGTCTCCCATGGGAATATCGTCTTTGTTTACCGCCCCATATTTACTTACCGCATTTACATTCCCTTTGGAAGCTTCCACTAAAATATGCCCGCTTTGTGTACGTACATTTGTATCCTCATGAACGTTAAAAAGCTCGCAGTTACCGTCATTAAGAGAAACCGTAAGTTCCTTATAATCCCCTGCAACGAACACATTGCAGCTTGTACCAAAAACGGTAATAAATTTAAAACGGGGAACAATTACTTTTAGCGCAATAGACACGACTTTATGTGCGCTAAGCTTATCATTAGGATTCTTGAAATTAGGCTGAAAACCACTACTGACCATTATAGCACTACCATTCTCCTTTACGGACAACAAAAGATCTTTCTTGTACTCCCCATCAATAATAGCCTCAACGGACATTTCATCTGTATCGGCAGTTTCCAGGGTTAATCTATAGCAATTCTCAACGTCTATACCAATTGAGGTAACCGCATCATTTACCACAGATTTTTTAACCACTTTTTGCGCCGCCAAAAGATTGAAAAACAAGAAAAAAACGAGAAACCCTTTCATTTTTTACGGTGTAAAAAAAGCCTACAAGAACCAAGTTCCTGTAGGCTTTTTTAATTTAAAATCACAAAATTACTTTTGCATATTCTTTGCCTCTATACTTAATGTAGCATGAGGAACCAATTTAAGACGCTCTTTGGCAATCAACTTTCCGGTAACACGGCAAATACCGTAGGTTTTGTTCTCAATACGCAAAAGGGCATTTTTTAAGTCTCGTATAAATTTCTCTTGACGTATGGCCAACTGCGTATTTGCTTCTTTGCTCATGGTCTCAGAACCCTCTTCAAAAGCCTTAAACGTAGGAGAAGTATCATCCGTACCGTTATTACCATCGTTCATATAAGAACTCTTAAGCAATTCTAAATGACTTTTTGCTTTCTCAATTTTGTCTTCGATCAATTCTCTGAATTCGGCAAGATCCTTGTCCGAATATCTAACTTTTAAATCTTCTGCCATTCTATTAATGTTTTTCAATAAATAATTTAGTATTCACCTCATCAAAAGAAACCTCGGTTCCTCTATCCAATTTTTCCTCAAAAACAAGTTCGGCCGTTAACGTTTCAGCTTTAATATAGCTTAAGTTATTGGACACCGCCTTTTCTACAAAACCGTCTTTAAGAATTTTAATATCAATTCTATCCGTTACTTCAAAACCGGAATCTTTTCTTATATTCTGAATTCGGTTTACAAGCTCTCTAGCAATACCCTCTTCCCTAAGACCTTCGTTTATGGTAACATCCAGAGCCACTGTAATAGGGCCTGAACTTGCTACCAACCAACCTTCAATATCTTGCGAGGCTATCTCTACATCTTGCAGCTGTAATGTAATAATTTTATCGTCAATGTCAAGCGAAATTTCGCCATCTTGCTCAATTTTTTGGATATCATCTTGGTTCAACTTGGCAACAGCCTGAGCTATTTTTTTCATATCCTTTCCAAATTTAGGGCCTAAAACCTTAAAATTGGGCTTGATCTGTTTCACCAAAATTCCAGAAGCATCATCAAGTAACTCTATCTCTTTAACGTTTACCTCGGACTTGATAAGATCAGCTACCGCTTCTATTTCATGCTTCTGCTTATCATCCAAGATAGGTATCATGACTTTTTGCAATGGCTGACGCACTTTTATCTTTTCTTTCTGACGAATAGAAAGTACCAAAGACGAAATGGTCTGAGCTTTCTCCATCTTACTTTCCAAATCCTTATCTACTATTGCCTCATCATACTTTGGAAACTCGGATAAATGTACACTTTCAAAATCCTCCCTATGCGTTGTATTCGTTAAATCTTTATAAAGTCTATCCATAAAGAACGGAGCAACCGGCGCCGATAATTTGGCTACGGTTTCTAGACAGGTATACAATGTTTGGTAGGCCGATATTTTATCTTTCTCATAGCTACCTTTCCAGAAACGTCTTCTGCACAAACGCACATACCAGTTACTTAGATTTTCTTGTACATAGTCTGAAATTGCACGTGTTGCCTTTGTAGACTCATAATCTGCGTAAGCTTCGTCAACCGTTTTGATCAACGAATGAAGTTCAGATAAAATCCACCTATCAATTTCCGGTCTTTCATTTAGCGGAATCTCTTCTTCTGAATAGTCAAAAGCATCTATGTTGGCATATAGACAAAAGAAAGAGTATGTATTATAAAGTGTCCCGAAGAATTTTCGCTTCACCTCAACAATACCTTCAGTGTCAAATTTTAGATTATCCCATGGGTTGGCATTGGAAATCATGTACCAACGCGTGGCATCTGCCCCATGCTCGTTCATGGTATCAAAAGGGTCTACCGCATTGCCCAAACGTTTGGACATTTTCTTTCCTTCCTTATCAAGTACCAGTCCGTTGGAAACCACGTTTTTATACGCTACGGAATCAAAAACCATAGTAGCAATAGCATGCAAGGTATAGAACCAACCTCTGGTCTGATCCACACCTTCTGCGATAAAATCGGCCGGGTAGGTCTTGCCCTCATCAATCAATTCTTTGTTTTCAAATGGGTAGTGCCATTGTGCGTACGGCATAGAACCACTATCAAACCAAACATCAATAAGGTCACTCTCACGCTTCATGGGTTTACCCGAAGCGGAAACCAAAATAATATCATCTACAATATTCTTGTGCAGGTCTATTTTATCATAATTTTCTTCGGATAGGTCACCCACAACAAAATCATCAAAAATATCTTTCTCCATTACTCCGGAAGCCACGGCTTTTGCCATTTCCGCCTTTAACTCGGCAACCGAACCTATGATTATTTCTTCCTTACCATCTTCCGTTCTCCAAATAGGAAGCGGAATACCCCAATACCTAGATCGCGATAGGTTCCAGTCATTGGCATTGGCCAACCAGTTACCAAAACGGCCTTCGCCAGTAGATTTTGGTTTCCAGTTGATAGTCTGGTTAAGCGCGAACATACGATCTTTAACATCACTGATCTTTATGAACCAGGAATCTAATGGGTAATATAGGATAGGCTTATCCGTACGCCAGCAATTAGGGTAGCTGTGTACATACTTTTCTACTTTAAAAGCCTTGTTCTCTTCTTTAAGTTTAATGGCCAGCTCTACGTCTATTGACCTTTCCGGTGCCTCACCGGCATCATAATATTCGTTCTTGACGTATTTACCGCCAAATTCTTTCATTTCAGGGCGGAACTTTCCTTGCAAATCCACTAAAGGAACCGGGTTGTTATTTTCATCCAATACCAATAGTGGTGGTATTTCCGGCGATGCCTGTTTGGCCACCAAGGCATCGTCCGCACCAAAAGTGGGTGCCGTATGCACTATACCGGTACCATCTTCTATAGTAACGAAATCTCCTGAAATTACACGAAATGCATTTTCAGGATTTTGGTACGGCTGGGCATATGCCAACAATTGCTCATATTTTATACCCACCAAATCTTTACCAACAAACTCCTTTACTACGTAAAAAGGAATTTTCTTATCACCGGACGTATATTCCAACAATTCCGGCTTGGTTTCAACTTGTTTGAATTTTCCTGAAAACTGTTTGCTTACCAAATTTTTGGCAAGCACTACATTCATTGGTTTAAACGTATACTGATTGTAGGTTTCTACCAGCACATACTCAATCTTTGGCCCTACCGTCAATGCCGTGTTAGAAGGAAGTGTCCATGGTGTGGTCGTCCACGCCAAGAAATAAATATCACCCTCATTCTTAAGAAAGTCCGGCAAAGATTCATCTACAGCCTTAAACTGTGCCACTACCGTTGTATCCGTAACATCTTGATATGTTCCCGGCTGGTTCAATTCATGAGAACTTAGACCAGTACCCGCTTTTGGCGAGTATGGCTGAATCGTATATCCTTTATAAATTAAACCTTTATCATAAATCTGTTTCAACAACCACCAAACAGACTCCATATATTTTGGCTTGTAAGTAATGTACGGGTCGTTCATATCTACCCAGTACCCTACTTGCTCCGTCATACGGTTCCAAACATCCGTATAGCGCATAACCGCTTTTTTACAGGCTGCATTATATTCCTCAACAGAAATTTTCTTTCCAATATCCTCTTTGGTAATGCCCAACTCTTTCTCAACACCCAACTCAATAGGTAGTCCGTGGGTATCCCAACCTGCTTTTCTTTTTACCTGAAAACCCTTCATGGTCTTGTACCTAGGAAAAATATCCTTAATGGTACGTGCCATAACGTGGTGTATACCTGGCATACCGTTTGCCGATGGTGGACCCTCGTAAAATACATAACTAGGTTTACCCTCTTTAGAGGAAACACTTTTCTCAAATATTTGGTTTTGCTTCCAGTAATCAAGTATATCCTCGGCTACTTTGGGCAAGTCCAATCCTTTATATTCCGCAAACTTCATAATAAGTGGCTCTACTGCATTAATTTAAGGCTGCAAAATTAAGGATTTTTAGTCGAATTAAGTCGATTTGAAAGAATTGAGATACAGTAAAATCAACAAGCTTGTAAGAAAATGTTAAAATATAGCGTCCAAAAAGCCGTTTCATACGTATATCACAAAAACAATTAAACAAAACTTTAAACACAAAATCATGAAAAAAGTAATTTTAGGTTCCGTTTTAATGCTTGCCTTGAGTATCTCTTTTGTTTCTTGTAGAGAAGCTGCGGATAAAGCAAAGAGTGCTACGGACGAAGCTGGTGCTGCTATGGAGCAGGCTGGTGAAGACGCTAAAGAAATGGGATCTGATGCCATGGATAAAGCTAAAGAAGCCGGTAACGAAGCTATGGAAAAAGCTGAAGAAGCTGGTGAAGAAATCAAAGCTGGTGCCGAAGATGCCGCTAACGATTTAAAAGCTAAAGCTGAAGAAGCTGGCGATGATATTAAGGCTAAAGCTAACGAAGCGGCTAGCGATGTTAAAGCTAAAGCCGGTGAAGCTGCAGATAAAGCAACAGATGCTGCCAACAAAGCTGGTGACGATGCAAAAAACGCTGCTAACAGTGCAGTTGATAAAGCTAAAGCTGCTGTAAACTAGTTTACAATTTTATTATTTCTTACAACAGAGAGATCCCGGCCAATGGCCGGGATTTTTCATTTTTAACCCCCCAGAGAGAAACTAAAGCTGGTACGCCAAGCCCATAATTAAATTAATACCCGGTGCGGATATTCCTGAAGAATAGGAACGGTAACGCTGATCCGTAAAGTTTTGAAGATTCAAGGAAACTTCAAAAGCGCTTGAAATTTTATATTGCGAACGAAAATTTAAAGTATACCAAGAAGGAGAATACGGATTTCCTTCCGAGTCGGAAGCATAGATATACGCTTTACTGCGCTCGGAAGCGGCCAAATCATAAAAAGGAATCTCGCCATTATAATTCATGAACAAATCCGTCTTTAGTCTTTGGTTTTTATAAATCAAATGTAAATCTCCAAAGGTGGGAGAAACGTGCCTACCGGGAGATTCTGTACCATCATCCTCTTCTTCGACACCCTCGGTAATGGTTAAATTGGACACCACGGAAATATTATCCGTAAGAAAGGCTTCTACACCAAACTCAAAACCGTAGACAAAGGCCTTAGCTGCATTCTGTATAGCCTGCACACTACTCATCTCACCATTGTATATAATTTCTTCTTCTCCATTGAAAAGGTAATCACGGCGTACCAAAGCATCTACCAAATAGGTATAAAACGCAGTGCTTTTAAATACTACTTTATCATTAAAATTCTTCTGCACACCCAGCTCTACATTATAAGCATACTCAGGCTCCAAGTCTGGATTAGGAACGACCACAGCTCCCGGCTCCGAATCAAAAATTTTACCCACATCATCTATATTGGGTGCCCTAAAACCGGTAGAACCATTAAAAGTCACCTGCAAATCTGCCTTAGGAAACCAACTAAAACCCAAACTACCCGTAAGCGCCCCATTATTAAGATTGGCATCATCAAAAGGAAATGGGTAATAGGTCTTGTTAAATACGGCATTAATCCACACATGACTGTAACGCAAACCGGACAGTACCGTCAAATTGGGCTTGGCCTTGTATTCCCCATGAACATAACCTGCTAAGGTTTGCCAAGTTGAACCATCTGGATATCTTGATGCAGATGCCAAAATTTCATTGGTCTCTATATTTTCTTGACTACCCAAGGAACCTACCTTATTAAATATATATTCACCTCCATAGTACAGGCGAAGGTTACCAATTTTTTTATTTTCAAAGTCGATATTAGTGGAAAGGGCATCTACTTTTTCTTCCGTACTATAGCGTATAACATCTTGAAAACCCCTGTCATTTCTACTTTCCTCAAAATGCTGATAGGCCGTGGTAATCTTTAATCCATCGTAAAAAATACCTTTTCCTCTTTTGTTCATCTGCAAGTTGCCCATGAACCATTTTTGAGGACCATAATACCATTCCGCAGAACGAAGTCCGTCTCCCGCGCTATTGGGCCGGATCAAACGATCGTATCTGGCGTAATCCGAAGTCTCCGAATAATGCAGACCTAAATCATATTGCCACGTATGACTTGGTTTATAGGCTACTTTCTGCATTAGGCTAAACTGATTATAGCCCGTTGGGTTCTGTTCCTTTACAGTTTTGTTAGGCATAAGCACATCAGCTCCGTTTATGGTAGTCACATATTCTCTTCTCAGATAAGAATCAGGACCATGGGAACCCATTTTTAAATTATCAAAACTGTTGTAAGAAGCACTTGTTAAAAAAGCCCATTTCTTTTTCCCCAGATTAACATCTACATGAAACGTATTTTCCAGGTTGGCCGAAGCGAAGCGATAACTGGCATTTCCCGAAAACGAAAGACTATCCGAATTTGAGAACTCCGCTTTTTTAGTATAAAAATTCATAACCCCTCCAATAGCATCACTACCATAAATAACGGAACCAGGGCCAAAAATGATTTCTGTATTTTTTACTGAATAGGGATCTATAGAAATAACATTCTGAAGGTTACCTCCCCTAAAAATGGCATTGTTCATACGCACCCCGTCTACGGACAAGAGCAAACGGTTGGTTGCAAACCCCCTGATCATGGGACTACCGCCACCCAGCTGACTTTTCTGAACGAACACCTTACCGCTATTCTGCAATAGGTCTGCCGAAGTTTGCGGACTTGCAAAAGCGATATCCTTAGTATCTATAATGGCAATTTTGTTGGGTATGTCCTTTTTTTGCTGCTCCCATTTAGAAACGGACATGACCACCTCATCAAGCTCTTCGGCCTTCATCTCCAAAAACAAATACCCTCCGTGTCGGCTAATCTGGGCTCTTGTGCTCTTTCTTATTTGATAACTAAGATGGCGAAAAGTAATACGTTCTTCAGCCTTAAAAACGGATAGATCCACCTTACCATCAAAATCCGTGAGTGCCGTTTTAGAGTGGTCATAATTGTAAATGGCCACATTTACTATGGGCTCTCGCGTATCTACATCCAAAACTGTAACCTGTTGCGCAAGTACGGTTTGGATACACAAAAAAATAAGTAAAAACAGAACTTTGTTCATACTAGTTAAATACTTCGTTAAGGATGGCAAGGGATTTTGGTTTCCTAAACCCCTGTAAATGCAACTCATAGAACAGCACTAACGATTGCAAAAGTTCTTGACGGTTGCTTTTATTCATTTTGATATGATGTATCTCATCAAAATTTATGCCCAAGAAGGTTTTAAAATAGGTAAGATTATCTCCGTTTAAAATAGGATTCAATGAAGGCGTATCCGTAAACTCGCCTTCCAGTAAGTCAAAATAGCTTAATTCTATCTCGTTCGTATCCGGGTGAAAGCCCAAATAGCGTGTTAACCGAATTAAAAAATATATATGAAAATTAGAAATTCCGCTCTGGTTGTCCAGCCACTGCAATGAAGCCTCTATAAATTCAAAAAGTGCCTCATTGGCCTCCTCTTCGTGAATGCTGTTCGCCAACATTTCGGCCAGAAATAAAGTCATGGCATTTTTTGAAATATCGGAATGTAAGGTCTGGTACGGATAATTGACCTTTGCTTCGCGAATACTCTCTAAAGCCCCTTTATTCTTATGACTGGCCACTATCTCCAATTGCGTTAACGGTTGAAAATAAGCTGTTTTTAATTTTCCTTTTTTAGAGGCCAAAACTCCCCTAAGGAGGTAAGATTTAACACCCCCAGATTCCGTAAATGCCTTTACAATTAAACTAGTATCTCCATATTTAATGGATGTAAGAACTATGGCTTTGGTAGTTACCTGCATTTACATGGATGGCTTTGCACAAAGATAACTTTAAAAAATATGATGTAAGAATTGCGCTGAAGGGCAAAAATAAAAAGACCTGTAACATTTAGAATTACAGGTCTTTTCTTATTTATATAATACTATTCTCTAAATCACACCTTGTGCCAACATAGCATCGGCCACTTTAACAAAACCGGCAATATTAGCTCCTTTTACGTAGTTGCAATAGCCGTCTTCTTCTTTCCCGTACGCTATACAGGAATCATGAATATCTTCCATAATATCTTTAAGCCTTTCGTCTACTTCTTCCCTTGTCCAACTTATACGTAATGAATTTTGAGACATTTCAAGACCTGATGTAGCAACACCACCAGCATTGGAGGCTTTACCTGGAGCAAAAAGAATTTTGGCATCATGAAACGTATGCACAGCATCCGTATCGCAAGGCATATTGGCTCCTTCGGCAACACACATACAACCGTTATCTATCAACGTCTTGGCATCCGCAGCCAATAGTTCATTTTGAGTGGCACATGGTAAGGCTATATCACATTTTACGTCCCATGGCGTCTTTCCTTTATGGTATTCAGCACTTTTATACTTTTCAGTATATTCCAAAATTCTACCTCGCTTTTCGTTCTTAAGCTCCATGACAAAGGCAAGTTTCTCTGCATCAATTCCTTCTGCGTCATAAATATATCCACCAGAATCGGACAATGTAACTATTTTGCCTCCTAACTGAATTACCTTTTCCGCAGCGTATTGTGCCACATTACCGGAGCCTGAAATAACCACGGTTTTACCCTCAAAACTTTCATTTTTGGTTTTAAGCATACTCTGCGCAAAATATACCGTTCCGTATCCTGTTGCTTCCGGACGAATTTTTGAACCACCCCAAGAAAGACCTTTTCCTGTTAGTACTCCCGTAAACTCGTTCCTTATTTTCTTGTACATACCAAACAAGAAGCCTATTTCGCGGGCACCCACACCAATATCACCGGCAGGTACATCTGTATTTGGACCTATATGGCGACAAAGTTCCAACATAAAGGCATGACAAAAACGCATTACCTCATCATCTGACTTTCCTTTTGGATCAAAATCGGACCCACCTTTTCCACCGCCCATAGGCAAGGTGGTCAAACTATTTTTGAAAACCTGTTCAAAAGCAAGAAATTTAAGGATACTTGCATTAACCGATGGATGAAACCGCAAGCCTCCTTTATACGGTCCAATAGCGGAATTCATTTGAATTCGGTACCCTCTGTTAACGTGAATCTCTCCTTCATCATCTACCCAAGCCACTCTAAACGAGACTAACCTCTCGGGCTCCACCATGCGAAGTAAAATATTTTTGCCGTTATATATTTTATGTTTGGCGATATATGGAATTACCGTTTCGGCAACTTCCTGCACCGCTTGAATGAACTCGGGTTCATGCCCGTTTCTTGTTTTGACCTCATCCATGAAGTCTTTAATCTTTGCGTCCATAACGAGTATTTTGTTGAATTTTGATTATAACGGCAAAATTATGTTATTTATATAACTAACCTACCCTTTTTTTAAAAATACACTAAAAACTAGCTTATCGCCTGTTCCAAGTCGGCTATCAAATCATCTATATCTTCAATTCCTACGCTTAACCTGATCAAAGCATCTACCACTCCACTTTTTTCTCGTTCCTCTTTTGGGATACTGGCATGTGTCATACTAGCCGGATGCCCCGCTAGGCTCTCTACACCTCCTAGGGATTCCGCCAGTGTAAACACCTTCAACTTTTCCACGATCTTAATAGCATCTTCATAATTACTACCCTTGGTAACAAAAGAAATCATACCCCCAAAACCGGTCATTTGGCTCTTAGCGATTTCATGGTTGGGGTGGCTATCAAAACCAGGCCAGTACACTTTCTCTATTTTTGAATGGCCAGCCAGATAATTGGCAATGGCAGCACCGTTCTCGCAATGCCGTTGCATACGTACATGCAAGGTCTTTATTCCCCTTAACACCAGAAAACTATCCATAGGACCACAAACAGCACCGCTCGCATTTTGAATAAAATAAAGTTCATCTGCTATTTTTTTATCCTTGACGACCAAAGCACCAGCAACCACATCACTATGACCACCCAAGTATTTAGTTGCAGAGTGCATTACAATATCCGCCCCTAAATCCAAAGGTGTTTGGAGATAGGGAGTGGCAAACGTATTGTCTACGGCTAAAAGAACACCATGCTTTTTAGCCAACAGACCTACCCCTTTAATGTCAATAACATTCATCATCGGGTTCGTAGGGGTCTCTACCCAAATAAGTTTGGTGTTACTAGTAATTGCTGACTCAATAGCGTTGGTATCTTGCATACCCACAAAATTGAATTTGATTCCATACTTCTCAAAAACCTTTTTGAACAATCGGTAACTACCGCCATACAAATCGTTGGTTGAAACCACCTCATCACCGGGACTAAGCAGTTTAATGACCGCATCCATAGCGGCAAGGCCACTGGCAAAGGCCAAGCCGTATGTTCCGTTCTCAATACTGGCCAACGAATTTTCCAAAGCGGTACGTGTTGGATTGGCACTTCTAGAGTATTCATACCCCTTATGCCCACCGGGGGTGGTCTGCGCATAAGTAGAGGTCTGATATATAGGAGGCATGACCGCACCGTAAGCCGCATCTGGCTCTTGCCCTCCATGAATTGTTTTACTATTGAATTTTAACGTTTTTTCACCCATTTTTTATAATTATTGGTTCAAATGTATCGTTATCTTTGATGTAGGATAATCCAGATTTTTTCCGCTTACCCCAATGAAATTCCTTTATGAGAACCCAAGTTACCTATATCATTTTATTTTTAGCCCTTGTTGGATGTCAAAATGAGAACAAACTAACGTTTGAAACCTTAAAACTTGATGAGACACGTTGTTCCGAATGTCCGAGTGTGGAAATCAACATTCCAAAAGCAATCGAAAACTCCAAAATAGCTACCAACATTAACAACGCTATTAATGAAGAAATCATAGAAACCCTAAACTATGATGACGAATTAGAGGCCACTACTATTAAAGATGCCGTAGAGTCCTTTAGTAACGGGTACTGGGAACTTAAAAAACTGTATCCGGAAGAAGCTACAAGTTGGGAAGCAAAAATAGAAGGTAGCGTTTCATATGAAGACGCCGATTTTCTGACCGTTGAACTCAACTCTTATATTTTTACCGGGGGAGCTCATGGTTATAGCTCACAACATTTTCTGAATTTTGACAAAAACAAAGGGAAAGAGCTTGAAAATTGGGAGATTTTTAAAGACCGTGAGGATTTTGAAAAATTTGCCGAGGAAAAATTTAGGAACCAGGAACACATACCTCTAGATGGCCCTATTAACAGCACAGGCTTTATGTTTGAAAGAGATATGTTTTACCTCCCCGAAAATATTGGATTTACCGAGGAGGGTATAAAGCTACTTTACAACCCTTATGAGGTTGCCTCATATGCAGATGGCCCGATCGTTCTGACCCTATCATTTGCGGATGCCAAGCCCTACTTGGCCAAAAGCAAGTCCTAATCCTTATTTTCCTACTACTTTAAGCAGGGCAATAATGGCTCCCATATGCAATCCTTCATGATACAGGTTAAAGGTTAGCGCATCCTCAGCAGATGCCAATGTTACTCCTGCACTGGTAGTATACTCATTATACTCCTGAAAAAGACCAGCTTCATAATCCTCTATAATCCATTCCAAGGTAGATATTAGAAAATCTCCAATTATCATTATTTCCTCCTCAGTTGCCGTTCCATCTGGTTTTGTTCCTTTCATGAACTTTTGAACAAGTTCATCCGAAACCCGCATTTGAAGATTACTGAATTTATACACTAAAACTTGGGTAGTAATCACGGTATGGGCAATATTCCACCAGATATTGTTATTAAAACCCTCTGGAATTTCCAGCAATTGTTCCCTTGGAGTTTCGGTCAATATAATATACAAGCGTTTTCTATTCTGTAAAATAACATCAAAGAGTTTTTCCAAAGCATTCTTATTTTAAAGTGGACGTTAAAAATAGTACAATTGAACTGAATTGGGTTTCTTTGCAAAGTGATTTTATGTTAAGAAAGATGAAAAAGATTTACTACCTCAGCACCTGTGATACCTGCAAACGCATCCTTAAGGAATTGGAACCTCTAGACGGGGTTGTACTTCAGGACATTAAAACGGAAGCCATGACCGCCGAGCAAGTAGAAGAGATGCAAAAACTTGCCGGAAGCTACGAGGCACTTTTCAGTAAAAGAGCCCGTCTGTACAGACAAATGGGGCTACATGAAAAACAGCCTTCGGAAAATGAATTGAAAAATTTGATTCTAGAGCACTATACGTTCCTCAAGCGACCTGTAATTCTAATTGATGATCAAATCTTTGTAGGCAACAGCAAAAAAGTAGTGGAAGCGGCAAAAAATGCCCTACACAAGTGAGCAAACGTACCCTTGCCATATTAGCCGCAATTGGTGCAACCATTATCTATGCCTTAAACCATACCATTGCCAAAGGTGTAATGCCCAACCACGTACAACCTTTTGGCTTTATTATGTTGCGTGTTATAGGAGCCTCAATACTATTCTGGAGTGTTTCCGTTTTTGGTCCAAAGGAGAAAATAGAAAAAAAAGACTACCCTAGAATGTTCATTTGTGCACTCTTGGGTATGGGCTTTAACATGCTCGTTTTTTTTAAAGGACTGGACTTGTCCACACCTATTAACAGTGCTGTTTTAATAACCACCACACCAATTATTGTGGTATTGCTCTCCGCTGTTCTAATCAAAGAAAAAATCATTCCCAAAAAAATGGTGGGCATTCTTATTGGTCTTTTAGGTGCCTTGGGCCTTATTTTCTTTGGTAGCGAAGTTAGACAGGATGCACCTAACATACCGTTAGGGAATTTTCTGATTTTTATGAACTCGGTATTTTATGGGTCTTACCTTATTGGAGCAAAAACCCTGATAGCAAAATACCATCCGTTTACCTTTATGAAATGGTTATTTACGCTTGGTATATTCATATGTCTCCCTTTTGGCTACCAGGAGCTTATAGACATAGACTGGCCCAATCTGCCGTTTGAGGCCCTATGGAAAATTGCTTTTGTTGTCCTGGGAACTACATTTTGCACGTACCTGTTCAACATATTCGCATTAACCCAACTTAAAGCTTCTACATTAAGTGCGTTCGTTTATATTCAGCCCTTAATAGGCATTCTCTTTGCGGTTGCCACGGGTCAGGACAAACTTACTACACTTAAGATAATAGCCGGTTGCCTAGTGTTTTTGGGAGTATATTTAGCAAGCAAAAAGCCTAAACCAGATCCTTTGGAGCCCTAGCGAACTTTCTAGTATCTTCTTTGGTAAGGATTCTAAAGCCTTCGCCCTTTTCAACATCACTAAATTTTTGCATGAGATCGTTTGGTAAACCAGTGAGTTTTCTGGTCTTTAAATCCATCCAAGCACCCATCATCTCGCAATGCGCAAAATTTCGACCTTTATAATCATAAAAATTATGATGGAATTCAAAAAACTGTCCGTCTTCGCTCATCCCCATAATTTCCATAGAAACCTTTACGGGCCTACCGGGAAAGGCCTCTTTAAAATAATACATATGCTCGTAAAAAACCACCGGCCCTATCTCTTTCTCCAGCAATGCTTTATGACCAAAACCAATTTCGGTTAAATAAGTCATTCGAACGTGACTCATAAAATTCAAATAGGCAGAATTGGCCAAATGGCGGTTTGCATCAACATCGCTCCAGCGTATTTCAAAGTCTTTTAGGTACATATTTTTACGAATTATTTTATTATGCATGCATAAGAATAACAAAAATACCATAGTTTTGAAAAACAGAGGAATATATATCCTTAATTTTTTTTAGCTAATTTCAATTCTTTCTAAAACCAATGATATGAGCGCAAAACCTTCTTTTATAAACGAATTGGCATTACCCGCCATTGCTGCCCCTATGTTTTTAATATCTGGCCCCAAGCTGGTTATTGAATGTTGTAAAAACGGTATTGTTGGAACTTTTCCGGCATTGAACCAACGTACAAGTGAAGGTTTTGAAGAATGGCTCATAGAAATCAAAACAGAATTGGACGCCTTTGAAAAAGAGACCGGTAAAAAACCCGCACCTTTTGGCGTAAACCTTATAGTTCACCCTACCAACCCAAGACTTGAAGCAGATGTTAAGCTCTGCATAAAACACAAAGTGCCTATTGTAATTACCTCTTTAGGGGCCGTGTCTATGGTTGTAGATGCCATTCACAGTTATGGCGGACTCGTCTTTCACGATATCATAAAAAAACGTCATGCCGAAAAGGCCCAAGAAGCTGGAGTAGACGGATTGATACTTGTTGCCGCTGGAGCCGGAGGCCATGCAGGTACGGTAAACCCTATGACTTTGGTGGCGGAAATAAAGAAGTTCTTCCACAAGACCATAATTCTTTCCGGATGCATCAGTACAGGGCGCGATATTGCTTCTGCATTACAAATGGGGGCAGATTTGGCCTACATGGGCACACGCTTTATAAATACCGAAGAAAGCAAAGCCACACCGGAATACAAAAAAATGATTATTGATGCAGGTGCAAACGATGTGGTATATACTGCATCCATTTCGGGCGTTCATGCCAATTTCTTGGGAGCAAGTCTAAAAGCTGCTGGAATAACCGAGGAAGACCTTAAAAAAGACACAAAAATAGATTTTGGAAAAGAGCTCAATACCGAGGCAAAAGCATGGAAAACCATTTGGTCTGCAGGCCAGGGGTCTGCTTCAATTGAGAATGTGCTACCCGTTGCCGAATTAATTGCTGATCTAAAAACCGAATTTAAATCGGCCATACAGCAGCAGATTATGATTTTGGAAAAATATCCGAAGTAAGAAAGTTGATTGGGGAAATTCGTGTCGAAATAAAAAATGAATAATTAAATGCCACTACTCCGCTCCGATTATAATCCCACATTACTTTTTAAGAATGGACATCTATCTACCGTCTATTCGGGATTGTTTAGACGAATAGAAGGATTGGAACAGCAGCGGGAACGTTTAGAACTTGCAGATGGCGATTTTATTGATGTAGACTGGAGTTACTCCAAAACTCCTTCTAAAAGTGTGGTTATACTTTTACATGGCTTGGAAGGCAACGCGCAACGGCCGTACATTACGGGAAGCGCAAAAACATTTAATACGGCGGGTATTGATGCTTGCGCCGTTAATTTTAGGGGTTGTAGCGGTGAGACCAATCGCCTTTTTCGTTCCTACCATTCCGGCGCTACCGAAGATTTAGATGCGGTTGTTCAATATATTCTGAAGAAACAAAAGTATGATCATATCTATATAAAAGGGGTAAGTTTAGGTGGGAATATGGCTATGAAATATGCCGGTGAGGACCGCACGCTCCCAAAGGAAATAAAGGCGGTAATAGGTGTTTCCGTGCCCTGCAACCTTCATAGTTCCTTAAAAGAACTCATGTCCACAAAAAACTACCTGTACTCCAAGCGTTTTAAAAAACACTTGGTTCAAAAATTATGGCACAAAGTAGATTTGTTTCCGGATAAAATTTCAAAAAACGATGTGCGCGCCATTAAAACCCTAAAAGATTTTGATGATATCTACACCAGCCGGGCTCATGGTTTTAAAAATGCCATTGACTATTACACAAAATGTAGTTGCAGGCAATTTTTGCCCCATATTAAAATTCCCGCTTTGATCATCAATGCTAAAAACGATTCTTTTTTGGGCGATGAATGCTACCCGTACACCGAAGCGGAAAACAATCCAAACCTTTATTTAAAGACGCCCAATTTTGGTGGTCACGTGGGGTTTGTAGCGCCATCAAACATCTATTACTCAGAAAAAACAGCAATTAAATTTGTGCAAGTCATGGTTTAATTTTAGTGAATCGTTATATTAGCATCGCGAACAAAAAGCCCTTAACTCGGCTCGAATATTGAAATAAAGCACAAGATGAAAAAATTATTAAGCGTATTGGCACTTGGTGCCCTGCTTGCCAGCTGTGGCGAAGAGAAAAAGGAAGAAAAAAAGGGCGGTTTTGAAATGAACAGAACCAAAACAGAAACTAAAGCGGTAGAAGCCAAGTCTGAAGGCGTTCCTGTTGATATGGATAACCAAGGAGTAGGCCCATACAAGGACATTTCTTTTGATGCTGATATTGATGCTGAAATGGCTGCGGCCGGTGAGGCAAAGTTCAAAGCGGTATGTACGGCCTGTCATATGGTAGACAAACGTTTAATTGGCCCTGCATTAAAAGGTGTTTATGAAAGAAGAAGTCCATCATGGGTTATGAACATGATTGCAAACCCAGATAAAATGTTGAAAGAGGATCCAATTGCACAAGCCCTTCTTAAAGAATACAACAACGCTATTATGCTAAATCAGAATCTTTCTGAAGAAGACACAAGAGCGGTTGCAGAATACCTGCGAACACTTTAAGAGCTAAAATTTTATATTCCTATGCCGTTATCCTAATATTTTAGGGTAACGGCATATTTTTTTTGAATATATTAGTAGCTCTCAATCAACTTAAAAACACTTTACATTGAAAACGTTACGTCATTTTTTTATCGTCATCACCATTTTTTCGTGTACGAACACGATAACCGCTCAAAAAATAAAGCCAAAGAAAGTAAAGGAAAATATGCAGCGCGTTGCCGATTGGCAAATTGCCAATTTTGAAGGGTTGTACAGTGGACATAAAAAACCCCACCGCCCTCTAGATTGGACCAATGCAGCACTTTACGTAGGTATGGTAAAATGGGCAGCGATGGCAGAGGATGACCGCTATTATTCTTGGCTAAGGAATATTGGTGAAACAAACGAATGGCAACTATACAAAAGAAAATACCATGCAGATGACCATGCTGTTGGCCAGATGTACGTAGATTTATTTAGAAAATATAAAGACGAAAAAATGATTGCTCCCACCAAAGAGCAATTTAACTTCTTAATGTTCCATCCTTCCAAAAGTGCCCTAAACTGGGATACTCCGTATCATCAAGACCGCTGGAATTGGTGCGATGCCCTTTTTATGTCTCCCCCGGTCTGGGCCAAATTGTATAAAATTACAGGCGAGAAAAAATATCTGGATTTCATGATGGCAGAATTTAAGGCTTCAACTGATTTTCTGTTTGACAAAGAAGAGAACCTATATTATCGTGACGAAAGGTATTTTGATAAGTTAGATAACGGCACTAAGGTATTTTGGTCCAGGGGAAATGGCTGGGTATTTGCTGGACTCGTCAATATCATGAACGAACTTGAGCCAAACAGTGAAGAATACATGTATTTCTTGAACATCTATAAAAAAATGGCCGAAAAACTTATTACCATCCAGACACCCAAAGGCCATTGGGCCATGAGTCTGCTCGGCCAAGAATTCTATCCTACCCCAGAAACCAGTGGTTCATCTTTTTATGTATATGGTATTGCGTGGGGCATTAACAATGGTATTCTGGACAAAGAAACCTATGAGCCGGCAGTTAAAAAAGGCTGGAACGCCATGGTAAGCCATATAACCAAAGACGGCATGTTAGGTTACGTACAACCCATTGGAGCAGCACCCGGAAAGGCCTGGCCCGATAAAACCGAAGTTTACGGAACCGGGGCATTTTTAAGTGCCGGATCGGAAGTCTATAAGCTTTATGGTGGCGAGTAAAAGCAAGTTTACCGTGCCAAAAATATACTAAGCCTTTGTCTTGTCTACCGCTATCTTGTACGTAGGGTCTTCAAGCACATTAACATCTATAATGTCCTTAGCATTCTTTAAGAGGCCAAAGCTGTCCTTACTTAAGTGGCGCAAGTGAATTTTTTTACCGGCTTTGGCATAGCGCTCCGTAATTTTGTTCAAGGCTTCTATACCGGACATATCGGCAACACGGCTCTCTTTAAAGTCAATGATTACCTCATTGGGATCGTTCTGAATATCAAACTTCTCTGCAAACAGTGTAGTAGAACCAAAAAATAACGGTCCGTATATTTCGTAGTGCTTTACACCATTATCATCAATATATTTCCTTGCTCGAATTCGTTTCGCATTTTCCCAAGAATAAGCCAGTGCAGAAATTATAACACCTAACAATACCGCAACAGCCAAATTGTGGGTTATGGCTGTAATCAAGGTCACCAAAACCATAACAATTACATCGGATTTTGGCATTTTACCAAAAGTCTTGAAGCTGGCCCATTCAAATGTTCCTATGGCTACCATAAACATTAACCCAACCAGAGCGGCCATAGGTAATTGTTCAATAAGACCAGAACCGAACATAATGAACACCAAAAGCATAACAGCCGCAGTAATACCGGATAATCTTGCCCGTGCCCCTGAAGAGGTATTAATCAAACTTTGTCCAATCATAGCACAACCACCCATTCCTGATAAAAATCCGGATAGGATATTGGCAGTACCTTGAGCTACACATTCTTTATTACCGCTACCACGGGTATCCGTAATCTCGTCTATAATATTCAAGGTCAACAAACTTTCTATGAGCCCTACACCCGCAACAATAGCGGCATAAGGAAAGATAATCCCAAGCGTCTGTAACGTCATTGGCAATTGTGGAATGGATAATGGTGGAAAACCACCTTTGATGGATTCTCCCGGCCCCATAGTATCTGCAACGGTTAACGTATCTACCCCAAAACCAATAACTATGGCCGAAACCACAACAATGGCCAATAATGAAGAAGGAATAGTCTTTGTTAATTTAGGAAAGCCCCAAATAATCAACATAGTGAGCAAAGTAAGCCCCAGCATTATGTACATAGGCGAACCGGATAACAATTCTCCCGTTCCCTTCTGATAGAAATTAGGAAACTGCGCCATAAAAATAATTATGGCCAACCCATTTACAAAACCGAACATTACCGGGTGTGGTACCAAACGGATGAATTTACCCAATCTTAGCACACCGGCCAAAATCTGTAGCACACCAGCAATAATTACGGTGGCAAAGACGTAATTCAATATGGTTTCCGGTTCAATTCCCGGAAAATTGCGTTTTAATTCTAGAATCAATCCCACAAAAATAACGGCAACTGCCCCCGTAGCACCGGAAATCATGCCAGGCCTACCTCCAAAAATAGAGGTTACCAAACAAAGAATAAATGCCGCATATAATCCTGTAAGTGGAGAAAAACCCGGAATAAGGGCAAATGCAATAGCTTCAGGAACCAAGGCCAAGGCAACGGTAAGACCGGAAAGAATCTCGGTTTTGTAATCTACCTTTTGTTTAAAATCGAACAAATTCAAATACTTCTTCACGACATTGGGATTTTAAGCGGGCAAAAATACATCAAAATACCCTATAAGCCATAGACTTATGACACCAAATGCTTCTAGGACCGTTTTAACTAACACCATAGAGACCTAACTGCCTAGGTGTACAGAAACTATTTTATATGCGTGTACGGCATGTAAAAATTAGCTTATAACACCTTAACGAAGGTACTTCATACAAAAAAACCGCCCCAAGCATTGCAGCCCAGGGCGATTTCTAACTAAATAACCAACCAAAAAACGTTTATATATCTCTACTTCTTTTCACCTTCATTATGGGATTAGAAGTCTTTTTTCTCTTTTTTTCTACTGCGCCTTTTCCGGCTTTTAAGTACTCTTGATATCCTTTTCCCCTAAACTCATATACTGTTTTACTACTAGGGTGATAAAGTTCAATTGTACTCTCATTAATAACGTACAATTCAAAGTAATCATTGCTCGATGAACGGTAAGCCAGTGTTAAAGTTTTAAGCGTTTCATCGTGTTCTATGTCATACACCGAGTAATCTCCCTCAAAATCCCATTGAAGGTTTACCAAGGGTGTTCCAACCGGGTCTACAGACGACCTAAAAAAGGTAGGATTGAATTGCAAAAAGTTCTCGTTATCGAACTCATTTAATGCTCCTTCAAGACTTGTATATGTTTTTTCCCAAGCATGGTACTCCTGTAAAAAATAGTTGATATTCTCGTAAAACAACATATCATAATCAAAATTACCAACTTGGTATCCCTTTAAATAATAAGATGTATCCGAACGCCCGTCATAGAGCTCTATAGTACTCCCGTTTACGGCAAAAACATCTAAAAGCCACGGGCCATCTACATCATGATCAATTTCTACCGCTCCACGAATAGTGCTGTAATAACCTACGTCTATTCCTAAACCATTGCCGGTTCTACCAATGCCTACTATATTATTGTTGGCATACATTGTACCTCTATCAAAAGAAACGGTAAAAGCACGTTGTAAAAAAGGAACTTCGCCATTTCCTCTTGTAGCGTTTATATCTACGTACCACAAGTCGTATGATTGTAATACTTGATCTGTGTTATAAACCGGTTCTTCTATAAATTCATCTTCTACAATAACTTCGGTATAACACGAAGTCATTAAAAAAGCCGTAAAAATGGATGTTAAAAGTAGTTTTGTCTTCATAATCTTGGTATTACTATTCCCTCTATACAAAACAAGCACCGTGCCATTATTATTAACAGTCTATTAATCAGTACTTAAGGTTTCAATTTTTAATTTCCCTAGCTTTGTACAAGAGAAAAAACCAATACTTGTAACCAACCATTTAACAGGAACTAAGCCATATAATATAGAACGATGAATCAAAAATTTACAGTGTTAGGCGGTGGAAGTTGGGCTACGGCCATTGTTAAGATGCTCTGTGTAAACCAAGAAAAGGTAGGTTGGTATATGCGCAATTCGGATGCCGTAGGTTTTATCAATATTCAAAAGCACAACCCTAACTATTTAACCTCGGTTACTTTTGACACCAATCAGTTAGAACTTACTGATGACATCAATAAAGCAGTTGACAATTCCGATATTTTAATATTTGCCATACCCTCTGCCTTTGTTGAAGGAGAGCTGAAAAAAATAAACACCTCATTAAAAGATAAAATTGTTTTTTCTGCTATAAAGGGTATTGTTCCCGAATCCGGGTTGATAGTTGGCAATCATTTTCATGAGAAATATGATATTCCTTTTGAAAATATTGGGGTTATTACCGGTCCATGTCATGCCGAAGAGGTGGCTCTAGAACGCTTATCTTATTTGACCATTGCTTGTGCCGATACCGAGAAAGCCCAATACATAGCCCAAAACCTGAGTAGTCATTACATTAAGACCAAAGTTACCAATGACATTATTGGAACGGAATATGCGGCCATGCTCAAGAATATTTATGCAATTGCAGCCGGTATTGCACACGGTTTGGGCTATGGAGATAATTTTCAGAGTGTGCTTATGAGCAATGCTATTCGTGAAATGAAACGTTACACAAAACGTATTCATAAAATAGACCGTAATATTAACGAGTCTGCCTATTTAGGCGATTTATTGGTGACAGGATATTCTACTTTTAGTCGTAACCGTATGTTCGGGAATATGATAGGAAAGGGATATACCGTTAAAAGCGCACAAATGGAAATGCGTATGGTAGCCGAAGGGTACTATGCCGCTAAGAGTGCCTACGAGATAAAATCCAAGTTTAAGAAGAAAGTAAAAGTGCCTATAATAGATGCCGTTTATGCTGTACTTTATGAAAACAAAAGCGCTAAAAAAGTATTTAATACCCTGACGGACAAGTTAGATTGATAAAAAACCATTTGGTATATGAAAAAGCCGGCTCGTTTCTTTGGAAAACGGAACCGGCCTTTTACTCAACTTAACTTGATTAACTTCTTACTGTATGGTTCTACACTCTATCTAATGTAAAATTAGAATGATCATCCAGTTCTTTTTGTAGAACTTCTCTCCACGCAGAAATCTGGTTATCATCTACAGCGTAAATAGATTTAAATTCTTCCAAAATAGGTTCCATGAGAGTTCGAACGCTGTCAATATCAAAATACAACCTGCCGGTTCTTCTAATGAAGAAATCCATTGGGTTTTGTACCATTTCATAATCAATACCAAAACGAAGCTCGGCCTTGGCCATGCGTACGTATATATCGGCATCCTTTACGCCAGCATAATTCTCTAGAATCATTTCTGTCTGTTTTCCGTAGTTGGTTACCAAGAACCATGCATCATGCTTGGAAAAACCATCCTGTTTGATCCTGCCGTAAACTTCATCAATGTATTTCTCTACATGCTTGAACTTCTTGAAATCAACGTTACCGCACAAGAAAATCTTCTCGGTAAAACATTCCTTTAACTCCGTACCATCTTCCTCTTCCATCTTCTTAGCAATACGATCCACGACACGCTCCGCCATTTTACGGTACCCGGTAAGTTTTCCACCTGCAATACTGATAAGACCCGTATCCGAAGTAAAAATCTCATCTTTTCTGGATAATTCCGAAGCCGATTTTCCTTCTTCATGAATTAACGGTCGTAAACCTGCCCATGAAGAAATGATATCTTCCATTTCCAAGTTTATGCTCGGGAACATATTGTTTACCGCAGATATGAGATAAATAGCATCTGCCAAATCTGTACGTACGTTATCCTTGTCTTTGTTAAAATTAGTATCCGTAGTACCTACGTAGGTAATTTTTCCGCGCGGAATAGCGAACATCATCCTACCATCTGGAACATCAAAATATACCGATTGTTTTATTGGTAATTTCTCCTTTGGAAATACAAGGTGCACACCTTTGGTTAGATGCAACTGTTTTCCCTTTTTAGAATTATTGGTACTTCTAAGCTCATCTACCCATGGGCCAGCTGCGCTGATTACATATTTAGACTTGATACTGAAGGTTGCGCCGCTAACACCATCTTTTACTTTAACACCGGCCACTTTATCATCAACATAAACAAAGTCTTCTACAGATGCATAGTTTAAGGCTTGGGCCCCGAACAATAAACTGGATTTAATGTTCTCAATGGTCAAACGCGCATCATCCGTACGGTACTCCGCATAATACCCTGCACCCTTTACTATTTTCTTTGGAAGTAAAGGCTCTAGTTTCATTGCCTCTTTCTTCTCCAGCATCTTACGTTTGTCCTCGCCGGTAACCTGAGCTAAAATATCATAGACTTTTAACCCTATAGAGGTAAGCCATTTGCCGTACGAACCGTTTTCAATAAGTGGCAATAACATTTTTTCCGGTAGCACTAAATGTGGCGCCAGTTTGTGAACAATAGCTCGCTCCGACCCTACTTCCTTTACTAACCAAAAGTCAAATTGTTTTAAATATCGTAATCCACCGTGAATTAACTTGGTAGACTTGCTACTCGTTCCCGATGCAAAATCGCCCTTTTCTACCAAAGCAACTTTTAAACCTCTTGAAGCTGCATCCAGTGCAATTCCACCACCTGTAATACCTCCACCGATAACCACCAGGTCATAGGTATCATTGGTTAACTCCTGTATTGTTTTTGCTCTATCTAAATTAGAGAACCTTATATTTTTCATAGCTTTTTTTGTACAGTTGTAACTATCGTTTATTTGTCATCCCACCCTTTGGTGCGCTCAACGGCTTGTTTCCATTTTTTGTACAGGCGTTTCCGTTTAACACGGTCAAAGGTAGGCTTAAAGATTCTGTTCATAGGCCTATTTTGATCAACATCTTCTTGTTTCCATAGACCCACTTGAATACCTGCCAAGAACGCCGCCCCCATAGCCGTAGATTCTATTACTTCAGGCCGGTGAACCTCCGAATCCAAAATATCCGCCTGAAATTGCATTAAGTGATTATTGGCACATGCACCGCCATCTACCCGAAGGTTTTTTAATTGAATTCCAGAATCATCTTCCATGGCCTTAAGGATATCCTTGGTCTGATATGCCAATGATTCTAACGTAGCCTTGGCCAAATGAGCTTTACCCGTATCTCTGGTCAATCCAAAAATTGCGCCTCTGGCATACATATCCCAATACGGAGCGCCCAAACCGGCAAAAGCCGGAACCACATATACTGGGTTTTCTCCTTCAACTGAATCTGCTAACGCCTCGGTTTCCTTAGCGTCTTTTATCAACTCTAATCCATCACGAAGCCATTGGATTGCCGCACCCGCAATAAAAATACTGCCTTCTAGTGCGTAGTTCACTTTTCCGTCTAACCCATATGCAATGGTAGTAAGCAGTCCGTTTTTAGAAAATTGTGGCGTTTCACCCGTATTCATCAACATAAAACAACCTGTCCCGTAGGTATTCTTTGCCGTACCCTTATTAAAACATGCTTGTCCAAAAAGTGCTGCCTGCTGATCTCCCGCAATACCGGCAATTGGAATTTTCTTTCCGTCTATCTCATAATCACCAAAATGATAGGCAGAAGGCTTTACCTCAGGTAACATTAATTTAGGGATACCCAATGCTTTTAACATCTTATCGTCCCATTTTAAATTTACAATATCATAAATCATGGTTCTAGATGCGTTGGTATAATCCGTTACATGGTTTGTTCCACCCGTCATGTTCCAAACCAACCATGTATCTACCGTACCCATAAGCAAATCGCCGTTTTCAGCCTTCGCTCTAGCACCTTCAACATTATCCAATATCCATTTTACCTTGGTACCTGAAAAATAGGAATCAATGACAAGGCCGGTCGTTTGCCGTACATGCTCCGTTAAGCCACTCTTTTTTAAATGCTCACAAATATCCGCCGTGCGCTTATCTTGCCAAACAATGGCATTGTACACAGGCTCTCCTGTGGTTTTGTCCCAAACCATTGTAGTTTCCCTTTGGTTGGTAATACCAATTGCTTCAATATCCTTAACATCAACCTTTTCTTTCTTCAGCAAGTCTGCCAAAACCCCCATCTGAGTCTCTAAAATCTCTTTAGGGTCATGTTCTACCCATCCTGATTTTGGGAAAATCTGCTTAAATTCCTTTTGAACCATTCCTTGAATTTGACCCTCTTGGTCCACAAGTAATGCACGGGAACTGGTAGTGCCCTGGTCTAACGATATTATATATTTCATATGAAAAAAGTTTAAGGCCGAAACTACACAAAGTAGCATAGAGTAGCACAGCAAATGTAAATAAATATACGCAATATTCTATAGTGGAAAGAAGCAAATTTTATTCAATGGATATTATTATAACAACCTCATTGCCCGAAGCGTCCACAACCATTACTTTATGCTCGCCTTCTTTGGGCATTATGGCCATTTCATGAAAGTTCTTGGTCTGCCCCACAAACGTTTCATCTACGTACCAATACACCTCGGTTTCCGGCTTGGCATGGGCCACTTTTAGAATAACCTCATTTGTTTTTCCATCAAAACCCTTTGTTAGGTTGATACGACTTCCGTTCTTGGGATAAATAAACTCCATAGGCGAAAGACTGGTATTATTACAACCACTACGATAGGGCGGTAGCACTTTATAGGCCGGGTGTTTGGGTCGATAATAAAATTGCATTAACGGGGGCAATACAAACCAAGATTCGGGCATTGCCGAAGCCAATTGGGCACAAGAAGAATTTACCCTAAACTGTTTTGCGCTATCCAAATACACCATCTGATGGAATTTACATTCCGTAACGTAATTCTGTTTGTTAGGTATAGATATAGTCTTTACCGGGCAAATGTCAGTTGCTAAATACCCACTTTGGGCACACACCTCAACTTCTACAAATTCATCCCATGGTTTTTGAAACCATTCGCTCCTAGGAAGCACATTAAATACATCAAATAACAAAGGTGCTGCAGAGGATACTCCGGTTACATTTGGTCTTCCCTCACCATCTGCGTTCCCAACCCAGGTTCCGACCACGTAGTCTGCAGTTACACCAATAGCCCAAGCATCTTTGTTTCCAAAACTGGTTCCGGTCTTCCAAGCAATTTCTTTACTGCTATCGAAGAACTGCCAAGATTCATCGCCCTCGGGTCTATTTACCTCCTTCATAGCCTCAAAAGTGAGGTAAATGCTCCCGGCATCAAAAACGGTTTTCTCTAGCGATTTTTCTCCAAAATGGACCGTCTGGTCTGTTTTCAAAACTAAATCAGCGAACTCGTTGGTAAAATATTCACTAGAACTTTCATTAAAATGGTTAAGGGTAGAGGCCAAATTCGCGTAGGTTTTACAAAGGTCCCATAAGTTGCTTTCCGCACCGCCCAAAATCAAGGTTAACCCATAGTGGTCTGAAGATTTATTTATCCCACCCAGCTTAAAAAAATCCAGTTGATCTCTAAACTTTTCCAATCCGTATTGTTGTAACAAACGAACTGCCGGAATATTCAATGAACGGGCTAAGGCTTTTTTTGCTTCAACGGCACCGCTGTAGTTCTCATTAAAATTTTCGGGCGTATAGCCAGCTATTTGGGTAGGTACATCTGCTACGAGCATATCCGGCAATAATTCGCCTGCATCTAACATGGCCGCATAAAGTATCGGCTTTATAACGCTGCCCGTACTTCTATTGGCCTGAACCATGTCTACATCTTTTTGATGCTCTTTGGTCGTATTCGTATTTCCCACATAAGACAATACTTCTCTCGTATGAACATCAAGCACTAAAACAGCGGCATTGTGCACTTGGTTTTGCTTAAGGTTCTGATGATATTTTTCTACAATAGCATTTACGTTACGTTGTAAATTATCATCTATAGTGCTTTTGATGCGTTTTCCCTTATTTTCCTTAGCTAAGTACTGTACTAAATGTGGAGTGGCTTTTGGAAGCGGAAAGGGTTTCTCTGGAAGTGACTCCAACAAGGAAAGCTCATAAGTTGTCTGATCGATTATTTGCTTTTCAAAAAGCTTTTTTAACAGACGATTACGCTTCTTAAGAAGCTTTGTCTGGTTCTTACCCGGATAAATTAGGCTTGGTGCATTGGGCAATACCGCCAATGTAGCAGATTCTGCCCACGACAATTGATACGGTCGTAACCCAAAATAACGCCATGAGGCCACATCTATACCCACAACATTCCCTCCAAAAGGAGCATGGCTGGCGTAAAGCTTAAGTATATCTTCTTTGGATTTTTTCAGTTCAAGCCGAGTGGCCCATATCAACTCCACAAACTTTTCTAAGTAAGAACGCTTTTTTCCTTTTCTGGCCAACCGGATTACTTGTTGGGTGAGCGTACTACCACCACGAACCGTTCTTCCTGCGGCTATGTTACTTCCTATAGCCTTGCATATGGCTACGGGGTTGAAACCTGGGTGACTGTAGAAATATGCGTCCTCAAACTGAAGAATACAGGTCTCAAATTTATACGGAACACTATCCACTTCCGAAAATCGCCACTGGCCGTCATCTGCAATCCTTGCGCCCAACAAAGTGCCATTTTCACTTTCTACTACCGTTGCCGTTGGGGAATTAAATAATTTTTGGGGAAGACAGAAATAATAGGCAATCAACACGATTGCCAATGCAATCAGTTTCTTGGGATGTCTCCTACAAAATGGGCCAATTTGTTTCATTTCGTAAAATCATACTCTCGCTCTACCAAACAAATGCGCACCTTGTACCATGAATACCAATCCTTGATTCCCTTTTGCTGGGCAAAGAGATGATCCGTATTGGCTTTCCAATTGGCTATAGCATCCAAATTTTCCCAATAACTAACCGTTATTCCCAACTGCTCCCGAGCACTCTCTATACCTAGATAACCAGGCTGCTCTTTGGCCAACTTCTCCATTTCTTGGGCCATATGGGCGTACCCATTGACATCTTCTGTAAGGAGAGAGGTAAAGATGACCGCATAATATGGGGGCTTGCTTTTCATTCGATAGAAAAAAATAGATTTTACATATGTTATATATACTCTCGTTCCACAAAATACCCAACAATGGCTTCTTTCATTAAAACCGATTGCTCTCCGGCTTTTAATGTTGGTAATTCTTCTTTAACAATGTAGTGGGGCCAACCCTCTTCATCAAAAAATTCAAATTCATAATACCCGTAGGGTTCCAATAAACGACAAATAGCAATGTGCATTAAATCTAACTTGTCGTCTTTTTTATATTTTTTGTGGTACTGTCCTAATTCTTGGATTCCTACCAGATATATAATTGCATCTAGCTCCAAGGTATCGCCGCTAGCAAATTGGGCGGATAGCTTTTCTACCAACGCGTTCCATTTTTCTTTTAACTCTTCGTCTCTTGCCATTAATCTCTTTGCGTTTTTCCGCCGATTGAATATAAGTAGCAAAGGTACAAATCAAAATACTACTTTTGTGTAAAGACATTCGCCATGAGCTTCTTGGACATTATTTTAGGATTACTGCTTTTATACGGACTTTGGAAAGGTTTAAAAAACGGACTTTTCGTAGAGCTTGCCTCTCTTATTGCTCTGATTGCAGGTATTTACGGCGCTATTCATTTTTCATACTACGCAGGTGATTACCTTTCCCAAAACATGGAATGGAACGAACGGTATATTAATATTGCAGCCTTTGTAATCACATTCATTGTTATTGTTTTTGCCGTGCAATTGGCCGGACGATTTTTAACCAAAATAGCCAATTTTGCTATGCTTGGCTTACTGAACAAGATTGCAGGCGGTATTTTTGGTGTTGTGAAAGTTGCCGTAATTTTGGGCGCTTTACTTATATTCTTTGAACGCGTCAACAATTCTGCAGGTGTTGTAAAGGATGAAACCATGAAAGACTCCGTTCTTTACGAACCTATAAAGGAAATTGGCGCATTTATTTTCAACAAGGTGCTTAAGGAAGAAAAAACAAACCCAAAAGGCGAAATACAAAAAGAAACCCTCCAAGCTAGTATCTAACACCTAATATCTTCTGTTTCAAGCAAAAGGAAATATACTCGCCGTTTTTTACCGAATAAAACGCTTGTTAAGCTATAAACTTCACCCTTAAAAGTGGTAGTTGCTCTAAAACATGTACCAACATGTAATTTCTAAAATGTACCAGCGTTTTAGTACTTCACCAAATCTGATTCAAATGAAAAAACCAATTTTACTATTATTTTTGGCTGCAGGTTGCATTTTCACCTCATGTAAAAAAGACAGCTCAAGTGACGATGGTGACCTAGCAGGAACTTGGTCTCTTATTGCATATATAGATGATGAAGGCGAAGAACCCACTAACGATTGCGAAAGCATGGATTTATTGCGCTTTAAAGACGGAAACGTTTTTGATTATGAGTTTCATAGTACGGATAGTAGCAGTGGCGACTGTATAGAAGGCGTTCATGACTCCGGAACCTGGTCCTATTTATTCAACTCAAAAGTTCAACTGGATTACGGTACTGAAGGAAATTCAGATGTAACTGTTGCAAAATATAAGGTTTCCGGTGATATTCTGACTCTTACTTTTGATGAAGGCAATGGCGAATATCAAGAAAAATATAAAAAGAAATAAAAAACACTACTTACTTTTAAGACGAAAAAGACCCTGTTAACAGGGTCTTTTTTATTTAATAAATAGAATGTTTTCTACTGAACCACCTCTACCCATCTTCCGGGTGTACGCACTACATAATCATTATTATACATAGCTTCCGCTTGGATGCCGGGCAAATAGTATCTCCCTAAATACGAAGCATTCAACAATACCCTGAATGTTTTTTCTTCGTTCTTCTTCATATCAAAATAAAAGTTGCTTCGGTCATCACGAATATCGGTGTATGTTACTTGGTTATCCGCAAATTTCCCAAAATCGGTAAATCGGGTGTTCACTATCTCCCATCCACTCGGGAAAATCTCTGTAAAAGCCACATTCTTAATTGCCTTGTCCGTAGTATTCGTTAAAGTTACCTCGGCAACAAAATCCGTTCCTTGCTGCATTTGTGCTACATTAAGTATGGAGCCATCCCTGCCCTTAAACTTTAGGTTTGCCACCAGATTTTGCTGTATGGTTTTCTCTTTACCTACGGGTAAAATTCCCTGATTAACAATGGTAACGAACAATGTATTGGCCTCTGTATTTTTCAATTCTAATATATTTGTCCCGTTTTTAATGGCGAGCTCATGAGTAGCCAAAGTCTTTGCTGTTTCTACATTTTTGCCCTTACCATTTACCGTTAGCGTTGCTTTTATACCCTTACCCCCAACAAGATCAGCGAATTTGGCCATGGCAATAAGACTATAGGCCGTAGTCTGTGTGCTTAACCATCTAGGTTCGGAAATACGCCCAGCTATAGTTTTGGCCAAGTCTTGGGCTTTGCTTTTATCTTTTACCAAGACATAGGACTCCAAGGCCATGGCTCTATCCCTATCCGAAGAACCATAGGTATATTCATTAGTAGAGCTTTCAAAATTCAATGAAGCCTTACTCAAAATAGATTTGGCCACATTATCCTGACCAATTAGAGCATAACTAGCGGCCAACCTAAATTTAGCCTCATTGGACAAGCCACTTGTTTCCCGCAACCGGTTCATACTGGATACGTCTGCATTGCCCGATAATGCTAAGGTGAATAAACGGTAAGCCTGCGCCAAATCCGAACTATTACTTCCCGAACGCCATTGTTTTGAACTGTTTTGCTGATATTTTATCCAACTAGATTTAAAACCAATGGGCAGGACATACCCTTTCTTTTCGGCCTCCAGCAAAAAGTGTCCGGCGTATGAAGTACCCCAATCATTAGAATAGTTCTGACCGGGCCAATACGAGAACCCTCCGGTAGCATTTTGATAACCTCCCAAAAGTTTAATGGCACGTACTAAATTCTGCTGTATGTTCTTTTTTCTATTTCCATCTAAATCAAAAATATCCGAGAGATACAATTGCGGAAATGCGGCGGAAGTGGTCTGTTCCAAGCAACCATGAGGGTACCTAATGAGGTTCTGCATACGACCATTAAAGTTCATTGCAGGTAAAGTAGAAAACTCAATTTCTGCCGTATTGCTTCCCGTAACACCAAAAGTCTCCAAATTTATGGTCTGTGTAGAATTAGGCTCCAACATTATTTTTTGCACTTCTGATGTAACCGGATTAGGATTCACCACATCAATAGGAATTTCAAAAGAAGCGGTCTCCCCGTTACCAGAGGCTTCAACCACAACTTTTCCTACACCTTTAAAATCGGCCACTTGTAGTTTAAAATAGGCCATTTTCTCATCAGGCTGACTAAAAGTGAGTGTTTGAGTGGCATCACCGGAAATGGTGAAAGATGGGTCCGACTTTAATTTCAACGTTACATTTTTCACCTTCTTTTCCATGGCAAAGACCGTAACAGGAAGGGTTACCGTTTCTCCCGGTGTAATTTTTCTAGGCAACGAAGCCAATACCATTAACGGTTTGCGCACGGGCGTGGTTTCTTCTGCCATACCATAAGCTCCTGTTTCTGCATTACCCGCCACGACCATAGTGCGTACGGAACCAACATATTTTGGAATCTTGACCTCATGGTTCTTGGTCTCCCCTTCTTTTAGGTTAAAAGGACCTAGGTGAACTACCATGGGTTCAAAACGATTGGCTTTTTTGTTTTTTGCACCTGCTAGTTCGCCATCACCGCCAATAGCGAATACTTGATTTACCTTACCTCCAAATGCTCCGATAACCTCATCGAAAACATCCCAAGTTTTAACGCCAAGTGCTTCGTGGGCGTAAAAGGTATCCCAAGGATTTGGGGTTTTAAAACGTGTTAAATCCAACAACCCTTCATCTACAATGGCAATACTGTACGTCATTGCCTTTTTATTTTTTTCACCCACATTAACCGTTATGGTCTCTTCTGGCCGTAATACGTTAGGCATGGCAATAACGGGCGAAATTTTAGTCTCCGGATTTTCTACCGAAACAGGAACAACACCGTATAACCGTATAGGATTATCATTCAAAGTTGTGGCATGGGGTTGCAATAAAGAAATATGGACAAATACATTGGGCGCATACATTTCTTTCATGGAAAGCTCAAATTTTGTCTCGTCCTTGGCCGTATCTACCCAAAGAGTTTCCAAAACTTCCGTACCGTTCTCTACCGTGACCAAAGCACGACTTCCCAAAGAGCTAGGAAATGTAACCGTAGCGGTTTCGCCTACCTTATAGGTTTCCTTATCTGTAGAGAACACCAACATAGTTGCCGCAGAAGGGTCCGTTTTTCGGGATTTTCCGGCCCATCCTGGCCAATCTATATACATTGTTTTGGCTGCGGAGTGCCCTCCATTAGGGTCTTCTACACGTACCAAATACCTACCCCACTCAGGATACTTTAATTCAAAATCAAAATTAGCTTTACCGCTCGCATTGGTACTTATTGTTTTTTCAAAAACCTTTTCATGATACTGACTACTGCTATAATTAGACAAATTATCCGCAGAAGTATCCCACCACCACCTCCAACTGACTTTATGAATGGTTACGTTTAAATTTTTAGTAGCCATTGGGTTTCCTTTTTCGTCCACAGTAACCACATCAAAAGTATGTGGGGTATCGGTCAAAAGCATTCCCCTGTTCTTATCACCTTTAGGAATTGTGAGCCCTACATAAGTGTTATAGGGCGAATACGTTTTAGTAAAAACATCCGTACTAAAATCACCTCCGTTTTCGTAAACCTTAGTGATAAAAGCAGCCTTTAACATGCCTGGTGCCTTACTTGTAAGTTGAGGGTTCATTCTAAAATGCGCCTTTCCCTCGGCATCTATTTTTCCATCAAAAACCACTTGGTCTTCCGCCGAAAAATTACGGGTGGGGTCATCAAAAACATAACCCGGAAATTTATCGAACTCCGTAATTGATGCATTGAATTTTGCCGTAATATCCGCTTTTAAGTTTTTTGCGATAGCACCATGCAACCACTTTACCTCCATATCCCCAGAAATGGGTTGGGTGGCATTTAGAATTTCCTCATCAAACTCCGTTTTAATTTTTAACCTATTGGGTTTGATAGTTTCAATCTTAAGAGATTTAGTAAACGTAGCCCCACCAACGGAGACTTTTGCCAACCAATTTCCGGTAGGCGCATTTTCATCCGTACTTAGATTAAATTGATAAAAATTGTTGAGTCCGTTTGTTCCTATCTCACGGTGCACCACTTTATTGTAAGGGTCTAACAGTTCTAATTTTACAGGATGGTTCTCCGGTAATTCATGTGCATTGTCATTCAACATAAAAGAAAGGAAAATCTTGTCTCCCGGGCGCCAAACACCTCGTTCCCCAAAAATAAATCCTTTAAGTCCTTTTTGAAGTTGCACACCGGACACCTTAAACTTACTGACGGAAAGCGCATTACCGTCATTTAATTTTACATACGTTTTTTGACCGTTGCTTTCAACAACCGCAAAATAGGCCTGGTTTTCAGCATCAAAAACGGACATACCCTCAGCATCCGTAACCACATGCCCTAAAATTTGCTGTTGGTAATTGTAAAATGTAACCTTAGCTCCGGCTACTGGCTTGGTATTTAAAATATCGGTTACGGCAACGAAGTAACTTTTATTGATTCCCTTCTTTATGGTTACGCCTAAATCGGAAGCCAAAATATTCATCCCTACTTTTTTATCGTAATAGTAGGATTGGTCACAAGGGTTTTCCCTTTCGTTCCAATTATAGTTATAATAGTAATCGTCGTAATAATAGTTCTCTACATTGTCCCAAGAACTATTCTCATTTTCCTCATCAAAATTAGCTTCGTCCTCTATTAAAGACCCAAAATTGGAATCCTCACACTTATAGGCACTGTCTTCTGGACCAAAATCCAGTTCTACCCTATACATAGCACCGGCATCTGGTGTAATTAAACTCTTAAGATCAAGTGCATGTGCGGACCATTTTCCGCTAGAATTGGAAACATTATCCAATGTAATTTTCTTCCGGGCAATAGGTCTTGCAACGGCCAATAAATTTCCCTGTCCGCTAAGATTGTTGTTTTGCAAAAATTGCAGGATATTGTTTTCATAAATCTTGAATACCGAAACCCTTACCGATGCCAAGCTTACTGCTTCAAAATTGATTTTTAGATTACTGGAGGATGGCAAAATTGCCCCGTTGGAAAGTAACCTCACCTGTGGTTTTAACCTTTCAAAAGCAACGCGCTCCGTAAATTTGGTTTTCAACTTATTGCCGTCCGTACTTTGTATGCCCTCGTAGACTTGTAATGTAACCGTACCTTCTATATCTTTTGAAGGATATACCTTTAACGTATTCCCATCTACGGTATATTTAAGATTATCATCTTGTTCCAGCACCACCAAACCCTTAAAATTCTGTCCTTTCTTAATAGGGTCCGAAAAATTAACGGATACCAGTGCGTTTTCACCCGTTTCTACCGTGGCATCCAAAACCGTAAAATTATTTTTGCCGGGAATAGTTATATCCTCGGTGCCGTTACTTTCTATCTTAAACGGGCTTCCGTTCCATGATACTTCCAATTTAGAGTCTTCCGCAGACCTCTGGATACTATCTATTCTAAAAGAAAATTGGGTCCCCTTTTCCGTTCCGGCATCAAAATTAATTTGAACTGTCTTGCCATTGTGCGTGGCTGAAACCAATTGTTTTGCCTTCTCTAGAGGAAAAACATCGGCCATTCGTAACTGTCCCGTTATGTATTGTAACTCTTTGGAATAGGATTGAAGGGCGTTGGTGTATATGTTAAACTGCTGCTCCAGCGTTTTTACACTAAAAGTTAAGGTGTGCAGATCATTGGGCAGTTCACTTATAATATCATCTAAATGAAGGGTGAAACGGTACTCCTTATTCTGGTCAAAACCGTTTTGGGGAACAAATGCGATTGTACGATTATCTAGAGCTACTACCTTGCCTTTTACTTTGGGCGATACTTTAAAAAGATTCTCGGTTAGCTCATCTCCTGCATTCCACCCGTCTACCGGTGCGTTCAAAACTACTCTTACACTGCTCTGAGCAGAGATAATTCCGTGCGAGACCTGACCTACGTAATCCTGAAAACGATTCAAGTTATCCGCTCGCTTGGCCGCACTCTCTCCTTTAGAATTACATGCCGATAAAAAAGCAAAAAGCAACAGAATACGAAAAAATGAACTGACCTTCATAGAAAGATTGTTTTACACAAAAATAGCAGTTAAAAAACACAATACATCACGGTTTTCATTGAATCACGGTATTCTTAAAAACCCTGTTTACAGTAGAAACGAAATAGATTTGTTATTGTTGGATGCGAGCACTAAAATAGATACGCAAAGGCAACGTGCGGTTTGACTTACAATAACTTATTAGAAAGGTGTATTTCATCGAAAAGTGAAAATTATAGAGGAAACTAATCATATTATTTTAGATATTCGCCTCAGAACATATCCCCCTTATCGTTCTATAGAACACGAGAACACCCCACTCTTCTCTCCTACTTTTTAAAGAACGCGCCTACTTACAAATAGAACTTTGTATGAAAATGAGAATGCACTATGTGGCCCTCGTTTTATTTGTATGTACTTTGGCCTCTTGTAGTAAAGAGTCCGTGGAATCCACAAATATTATCGAGACCGAGAACGCCGAAACTGTAGAAAAAGAACTTCTTGAAGCCGTTAACGGACACCGGCTTTCTATTGGAAGAAACTCACTGGAATTTAGCTCTGTGGCATACGAACATGCCAATAAACACACAGACTATATGATTGCCAAAGGAGGCCTGAACCATGACAATTTTAGTTCACGTGCTTCTGAGATATCTTCAGAAGAGGCTGCGGAATACGTTGCCGAGAACGTTGCCAAAGATTACACCACGGCCTCCGAAGCGCTAAAAGGGTGGTTAAACAGTTCTAGCCATAAAAAAACTATGGAGGATGAATTTACGCACACCGCAGTGAGCGTTAAGAAGGATGCCAATGGAAAACTATATTTTACCCAAATATTTTTCCGTTAATTTTTTAAACGTTAAAGTCCACTATCTACATCTACGTACTAGTAATACAGCATACTTTTTCATAAATTTGAGATGAAAAGGCCGCTCCTTTTGCGCGTGTAAAAACACGGGCAAAAGGATTTGGCTGTAAATGTCAAAAAAATGTCCGTAAAAGCTCCTTTTAATCTAAACCGTTGGATAGAAGAAAATAGGCACACCCTTAAACCTCCCGTAGGTAACAAAAACCTCTACAAAGATGCCGGAGACTACATAGTTATGGTGGTTGCAGGCCCAAACGCCAGAAAAGATTACCATTACAATGAAACCGAAGAACTTTTCTATCAACTAGAAGGGAATATAGAAGTTCATATACAAGAGGAGGGAAAAAAGAAAACAATGACGCTAGGACCGGGCGATATGTATCTGCATCCTGCCAAAATACCACACTCCCCTGTTAGGCATGAAGGCAGTATAGGACTGGTTATTGAACGAAAAAGGGCAGACATGAACGTTGATGACGGCTTACTATGGTTTTGCGATAATTGCAATCATAAACTTTACGAAGCTTACTTTACCTTAAATGATATTGAAATAGATTTTTTAAAGCATTTCAAATATTTTTATGGTTCGGAAGATTTACGTACATGCGACAATTGCGGTACGGTTATGCCTGTTGATACCAGATTTGTTAGCAACAGTTAAAAAATAATTCCTATATAAAACGAAAAATTACCGTTCTTTGGAAGTATCACCGGCATAGCCAGTTTTTTTTAGGAGTCCCCACACCAACCTCTTATGACCAAATCACAGATTCTAAAATACTTGGCAATACTGCTAACAGGAATTAGTTTATCCCTGTTCATTTTCTTTTCCATTAACAACAGATACCTGCTAAGAAATAAGGCAGCTATAGATAACGCAGTCACCAAATCAGTAATAAAATTAGAGGACGAACTTAATAAGGTCAACTTAGTAGTTGAGTCAATGGCCTTTTTCTATGAGAACAAAAGTTTTATACCCCAGCATCTTTTTGAACGTTTTACAAATCCGTTTTTAAAAGAACTTAATGGGATAAAAGCACTTGCTTGGTCCCCTAAAATTACAGACTCCGAGAAGAGCACGTTTGAGAAATTCACTAAAATAAATGAGGTTGACCTGGAAAGCAACCTAGTTCCTTCCAAGACACGAGACGTCTATTACCCCGTTAGAGTACTCAATCCCTTAGCCCCATTTAAAAAAGTACTGGGTTACAATCTTTATGCGGACAGCACTAAACGAGATGCCGTTTTAAGATCCATCAAAAGCAATAAACCTGCAATCTCAGGCCCTATAACCCTAATTGCAGATAGTGATTACGACAAGGGTATCCTAGCATTAAAAGCGGTTAATGACCGTAAAACGGGAGAAAACAAAGGCGTTGTCCTTGGAGCCTACCGTATGGACAAGCTTATTTCCGAAACCCTAAAATCCGAAGTTAAGGTATTGAACATGTGCATTCATGAGTATACGGGCAATGCACTTTTATTCAATAATGTAGACGAAAGTGACTTTAACTACAAAACTGCCATTGAAAAAACCATAAGGGCCGTAGATAGCAAATGGCGAGTACATTTTGTACCAAAAGAAGAGTATCTGTCCTTTCCCCATATTTTTGAATCCTATGTGGTATTACTTTTAGGGTTGGCCACCACATTTTTGTTAACCCACCTAGCCCGCAGAAGAGACAATCATAATGACCGTTTAGAGGCCCGTGTCCTTTTACGAACGGCAGAACTAGAGGAATCTAACAAACAGAAGGAAAATTTGCTCAGGGAAATCCATCACCGGGTAAAGAACAACCTTCAAATTACGTCTAGCCTCATCAACATGCAAAAGCGAAAATTGGTCAGTAAAGAAGCTATTACTGCATTGCAGGACAGTCAGGCCAGAATATCCGCCATTGCCCTTACCCATCAAAAAATCTATCAGGACAAAGACTCAAAAGCAGTAAACCTACATGAATATCTAAAGGATTTAATGGAGTATCAGAACAAGATATCCCCAACTTTCACCTATAAAATAAACTGCCCGGAAATATCCATAGATCTTGATAGGGCGGTACCACTTGCCCTAATTATATCGGAATTGGTAACCAACGCAGTAAAGCATGCCTATCCCGATACGACTAAATACAATGAGCTTATCATAGATGTAGATATATTGGATAACGGCATGGCCGCATTCTCAATTAAGGACAACGGCAAGGGGCTTCCAGAAGATTTTTCCGTTGAAAATGCAGAAGGGATAGGTTTTGATATCATAAAGGCCCTATGCCGCCAAATTTCCGCGGAATTTAGTTATGATTCCAGCGACAGCGGAACCCATTTTACCGTAACTTTCGGTAATCAAGTGTAATTCCTCCAATTGAGGAGGCTACAAACATTAATAGTACTCCTATGGCACAAAAAATAATAATTGGTTTTATTGCTCTTCTCCATTTGTACTTTCTTTATTTTGAAATGTTCGCTTGGACCACAAAAGGTAGAAAAGTATTCAGGAAATTCCCTGCCGAACTGTTTGAGCCAACAAAACCCATGGCCGCTAACCAAGGCTTGTACAATGGCTTCTTAGCGGCAGGCCTTATTTGGTCACTCCTCATTACGGATACTACATGGCAAACAAACATTGCACTGTTCTTTCTTGGCTGTGTTTCTATTGCAGGACTATATGGCGCCTTCTCGGTAGAAAAGAAAATTTTCTATATCCAGGCCTTGCCGGCATTAACTGCAATAGCTCTTATTTTATTTGGCTAAGCTAGTTTAAAGTCAAGTTTACAAAGAAGCTAAAAAACTACCCTTAAAGCATTTTGATAAAATTTATTTTTCTGACTTAGATAAAGTATCTTTATCAAAAATATAACAATACATACTTAAAAAGTTATAAAATGTCAAAAATAGCATCGCAATTCGGTATAGATAAAGCCCTTAAAGAATTAGGTATTCAGGATATAAATAATGGAACCTCTACAGGATCTTCAAATTTTGGTTCGGGCGAAATTATTTCATCATACTCACCCGTTGATGGGGCGTTAATTGCGAAAGTAAATACGACTACAAAAGAAGATTATGAAAAGGTTATGGAAGCTGCCACGGCATCTTTCAAAACTTGGCGAACCAAGCCCGCACCGTTACGTGGTGAAATTGTTCGTCAATTTGGAGAAAAGTTACGTGAGAAAAAGGAAGCTCTAGGAAAGCTTGTATCTTATGAAATGGGCAAAAGCTATCAAGAGGGATTAGGCGAGGTCCAAGAAATGATAGATATCTGTGATTTTGCCGTTGGTCTCTCCAGACAATTGCACGGCCTTACAATGCACTCGGAAAGACCAGGGCACCGCATGTACGAACAATATCACTCTTTAGGCGTAGTGGGTATCATATCCGCATTTAACTTCCCTGTTGCCGTTTGGGCATGGAATACGGCCTTAGCTTGGATTTGTGGTGATGTATGTGTTTGGAAATCATCAGAAAAAACACCACTATGTGGTGTTGCCTGCCAAAACATTGCTGCTGAAGTTTTTAAAGCCAATAATTTACCCGAAGGCATCTCTTGCTTGATCAATGGCGATTATAAAGTTGGAGAAATGATGACCAATGATACCCGAATTCCTTTAGTATCTGCCACTGGCTCTACACGAATGGGAAAAAATGTAGCACAGACGGTAGCTGCCAGATTGGGCAAATCCTTGTTGGAACTTGGGGGTAACAACGCCATTATCGTAACACCGGATGCAGATATAAAAATGACGGTTATAGGCGCTGTTTTTGGTGCTGTTGGAACAGCTGGCCAACGTTGTACTTCCACACGAAGATTAATCATTCATGATAGCATTTATGATAAAGTTAAAACAGCTATCGTTGATGCCTACAAGCAACTAAGAATTGGCAATCCTTTGGACGAGAACAACCATGTAGGCCCATTAATAGATACGGATGCCGTGGCCTTGTACAACGCAGCACTTGAAAAAGTGGTAGACGAAGGTGGAAAAATTATTATTGAAGGTGGTGTACTGGAAGGTGACGGCTACGAAAGCGGTTGCTATGTAAAGCCGGCCATAGCGGAAGCAAAACCTGATTTTAAAATTGTACAGCACGAAACTTTTGCCCCAGTGCTTTACCTTTTAAGATATTCTGGATCTATAGAAAATGCTATAGAGACACAAAATGGTGTAGCACAAGGGTTGTCATCTGCTATAATGACCAATAACCTAAGAGAAGCGGAACATTTTCTATCCGTGGCGGGTAGTGATTGCGGTATTGCCAATGTAAACATAGGAACTTCAGGAGCAGAAATTGGCGGGGCTTTTGGCGGTGAAAAAGAAACTGGCGGTGGTCGCGAATCCGGTTCCGATGCTTGGAAAGTTTATATGAGAAGACAGACCAACACTATTAATTACACGACTGAGCTTCCCTTGGCCCAGGGAATAAAATTTGACCTTTAAGATTTAAGTGTTTTTTAAATGTGAAAACCCGCCGTTAATCATTTGCCCTTCCCCCGAATAGACAAACGAAAAATTAGCGGGTTTTTAAAACACTAACTCAAATAACTATTTAAAATTTTCTCTTGACCACTATATCTTATTTCGGTCATTTCTTAACGTGTCAATCTCTTGTACCTTCCAACTTCCATGCATGAGTGCTTGTAACCCCAAGACCACGAACATGCAAATAAAGGTTGCTGCCTTTACTACTTCATCTTTCATAACTAGTGTCATTTAGTGTCCCTGTTTCTTCGCCCTATAAATGTATCTATCTTAGGTCAACTCAAAAAATGATTATGTGTGAGCCTATGGAATACCCCTATAACTTGTTCGTTTTCTTGTATAATCGGTACTGCTTAAAAAAAATACCCTGAATCCAATAATCAGAAAACATTCATAGTATTGGATGGTAGATTCACTTTCTCCATCAACCTAATCAATTTACAAACCGCTTATTTACACTGATTTATACCCTTTCTAGTATTTTGAGATAAAACGACAAAAAGAGCATCAAATATGATAGAGTTTGTTACCAATATAATGCATATTGAAATTTTTGTAGTACTTTACCTATTAATTTAATAGATTTAGAAATAGTTCTATTTTTTTTAATACATTGTACACTAAACACTTATAACCCATTAACTATGAAAAACACCACTCTTTACCTACTTGGTATTATCATTACCATTATAGTAGGTACCTATTTCTATTTTTCGTGTTGCAGCTATTGCGGAGCAATCGCCTCACAAAAAGAAGAACCTGAAAAACAAGTGACTCCAGCTCCAGTTGCCCCAAAAGCAACTTCCTACCCCTTTGCTTTGAGCGATGGCGATTTTGCCTATTCTACGGAAGATAATTTCAATTTTAACACATCTTCGCCTAACTATTTGGAACCTGTTTCAGAAAATGTGAGAAACGGAATCTTACCTGGGCTTAAAAACTTTATGACCGATAATGACACTAAAATTTTGAACATTACCGGCTACTATACTAGTGACGAAAAAAATAACTCAGCTTTTCCAAATCTAGGTCTCGCCCGAGCAAATTCTGTAAAGAACTACTTTGTTTCACAAGAAATTCCATCTTCACAAATTAACACCAACGGCAAATTAATGGATGAAATGGTTGCGGACAATGATATCTACGGCGGACCTGTAGGCTACGTTATTGAAGAGGTCTCAGCAGATGCGGAAGACGAAATAAAAGCCCTGTATGATAAAATCACGGCCAACCCACTAATCCTGTATTTTGATACTGCCGAAGCCTCTATCAATCCATCGGAAGAGCAACGACAGAAAATAGCCGACATTACACACTATCTTGATAAGGTTGAAAATGCCAAGTGTCAGATTATTGGTTACACGGATAGTCAAGGTAGTCGTAAAACAAATATGAGACTTGGTCAAGATAGAGCGGATTTTACCAAAGCTTATCTTATGAAAAACGGGATTTTGGATAACAGGATACAAACCGACTCAAAAGGCCCAAAAGACCCAATTGCCAGCAACGACACTGAAGAGGGTAGGGCAAAAAACAGACGAACCGTAATTACTATTAAATAATCAACAACTAAAATTGAACTAAAATGGAATCAGGAAATATAAATATTTGGTGCTGGCTAATCCCTCTTCTTGTAGGTGTAATTTGTGGTATTCTAGGATATCTGATCGGCAAAGGAAATACCAAAGTAATAGACAATTCTGAAGAGCTAAAACGCTGCCATGATAAGAATGCGAAATTAAAGGCCGATCTTGAAGCGTGCAACCAAAAACTATTGACCATGCCGGACAAACCTGATGTTTCCTCTTCCTTGGGAGCAACGGCGGCAGCGGCCCCTGCTGCCATGGCGCCAAAACCCGTACTCGTTCCTTTTGATGCTGCAGCTGCAAAAGCCGCCATTGGCAAGACCGTTAAGGAAAACGATTTAAAGGTAGTTGAAGGAATAGGCCCCAAAATTGAAGGGCTATTTCAGGCCGAAGGCATTAAAACATGGAAAGCCTTATCCGAAACTTCAGTGGCCAGATGCCAAGAGGTTCTTAAAGGTGGCGGAGACCGTTATAAAATTCATGACCCCGCATCATGGCCTATGCAAGCCAAAATGTGCTATGAAGGCAAATGGGCGGAATTGGCCAGATGGCAAGACGAGCATGACCACGGAAAATTATAATCTCAATTTTTACTAGTATTTCAACCCTCCCTCAACGGAGGGTTTTTTTATTGGAAATAGGCCGTTCATCGGTAAAACTGTACTCATTATATTTTTCACAACACTATACACAACGTTTACAACAATAATTTATACAGTAGAGAAAACTGCCTTAGTTTTACAGTGTAATTAAGTGATAGTATTGACCCCAAATCTACTCTAGAACTTAACCGAAACAAGTAACAATCCCAAATTGGAACTTGACCTACAAAACAAAATATACCTACTTAAGCAAAAAAAATCCGGTTCAATAATGAACCGGATTTTTTTATCCCTAAAGAAGGCTTTGCTAAATCATACCATTAGCATCTACCCACTTAAACTTATACTGGTCTTCAGGAAATTTCATTCTTTCGGCTATACGCTCCAATCTTGCTGGTAATTTGATTAAATAGTCTCGGGCCTTTTCCGCTTCGTCAGAAAGACTTCTAACATTATCAAGCTCCCAATATGCATTTAACTTTCTAAGGATATCTACATAGTCTTGCGCCGTATATACCCCTAAACGTTGTGCGCAGTTAGAAAAGTTCTCGAACGCCGTACCTACCGTACCACCGGACTCCCGTAAAAAATGGGCCGGCATAACAATTTTCTTCTTCATCATATCCGCAAAAGCCAGCATCATACCTGATGGGTCTTCACCAAAAATGGTTTTCACGAATTCTCTATATGCTAAATGGTGGCGCATTTCATCTCCTGCAATAATGGTACACATCTTGCCCAAAAGTGCATTGCCCTTTTTCTTGGCCATTTGACCTACCCTTTTGTGAGAAATATTGGTAGCCAATTCTTGAAAAGATGTATAAACAAAGTTCTTATATGGATCTCTATCCGTACCAATATCAAAACCATCGGAAATTAAATGTTGTGTGGTAATCTCTATTTCGCGCATATTGACCCTTCCTGACAAGTACAAATACTTGTTAAGAACATCTCCATGACGATTTTCTTCGGCCGTCCAGGCCCTAACCCACTTAGACCAACCATTTTTCTTATTTGGCCCATGTTGGTCTATACCTTCAACATCCATAAGCCAAGACTCGTAAGTTGGTAGGGCTTCTTCCGTAATGGTATCTGCTACCATGGTTACCCAAAAGTCATAACCTAACTCTTTGGATTCACCCCTAAGTTCTTTAACTGCCTCTAAAAAACCGTCATTTTCTGAATCGGGCAAAAAATCACTCGGTTGCCAAATGTCCTCTGGCTTTATGAGAAAAGACTCCATAAATCCATCCACCTGCGGCTCAATGGCCTGCATTACCTCTAATCTTATGTTCTTTTCGGACATATTCCTGTTTTTTGTAAAGATCGTTAATTATCTAGTGAAATTATAAAAATTACCCAGCTATTTTAATTTCTACCCGGTTCGTTGGGATATAAGGTATGCAAAGGTTCACTTTGCCAAACTTCCTTGGTATCAACATCTAACATTGATAGTGCCCCTTTAAATGCCGCTCCGGTATCTACATTCCATATATTGGCCGCCTGTCTTGGTTCCGCAGGTCCAGTTTTGGAAATAGGTGTATGCCCAATAAAAACCTCCTTGTACTGCGCCAATCGTTTTGGGTAATGTGCATCTGTTTTTTCAAGATTAGGGTTCAATGATCTTGCCAACTCCCACAGCGTGCGGTCCCAATAAAAAGTCTGTTTAAAATACTCATGCTCAACCCCCTTTAAGTTAGTGAATCCGGCATGTAAAAACAACCTGTTCTTAGCATCCAAATAGTAATTTTCAAGGCTCTGGTAGAAAAGAATATGGCTTTTTTTGGTTGCTTTATCCGCCTTTCCATAAGAAGCCAATGTAGCCCCTCCTCCGTGCTGTAACCAAAGGGGGTTGTCCTTACCGTCCCTCAACCACTCCAGACAAAGCTCATCATGATTGCCCCGTATAAATGTGCAATTATGTGTATTACGCAAACCGATCAGAAAATTAACCGTATCAACGGCTTGGCTCCAACCATCTACATAATCGCCTAAAAAAATAAGTTTGTCCTTTGGGGTTACTTTTCCCCTCTCAAGTAATTGTTTCAACCCTTTTAAGCCAGAGTGAATATCACCTATTACCAATGTTCTCATTGTGCAAAAATCGTAATTATCGTAATTATGGCAAGGACAAAAAGTATCAAAAAGAATATTTTCCAAAAAGAGTAGGGTCTTGTGCCACTTAATTCCCCGGTTTGCCCGTTGATATAAAAATTATATTCTTTATTGTTATAGCGATAAGAGCTAATATAGACGGGGAGTAAAACGTGTTTAAACGTTTCGTTGGCCAGCTTTATATCTGCATGAGAAATTCTTTGAGTATCACCCCCAATATCTTTATGAATCCATGTATTGGCTATTTGTTTTGCTTTTTGAAAGGATGAGTGATGGCCTTCTTTTAAGGAAACGGTATATTTTTCCGTTACAAAGCCTGATAAATATTTTGAATTGAACGGCACCAATTCCTTTACATTCCAAAATGCAATCTTAGCGGGGATATCCCTTCTTTTCTTTTCCGATGCATTAATGAGTATATCATCAACAAAACCCTGTACTACACCCGATGCAGATGACCACCTTGTTTTTCTAACTTGACGGGTTTGCGTTCCATTTTTGGTCTTCACCCGCTGTGTTTCGTAATAATAATCACCTCTTTGCCCTTGGTACTTGGCATGTAGATCAGCATCAAAAGTCCAATATGGCAAATACAGGCCATGCAACCCTTCCGGATCAAGTGCGGCCCGTTTTAACTTATTGGGTGCAAACCAAATTTTACCCACCCAAGTCTTAAAGATAGATTTGGCCCTTTTTGCATCAATCTGAAAAGGAACAAGCGCACCGGGTACGATCCACCCCTCTTTTTCAATATCCTCAAGAATCAAAGGTTCACTACAATAGATACATTTAAGAGACTTGTAGTTTTCTTCAACATGTTGGTTGGCCCCGCAATTCTTACAATGTAAGACATCAATAGTTTCTGTATAGGCATTCTCGCCTACCACCTTAAGGTAGTGCTCTAGCTCTAGCTCTTCAAAACTGCTTTTGGCTCGTTCTATGAACTCCTCATACCCACAATATTCACATTTTAATTGATGTGAACCTGGTTTAAACTTCAATTCGGCACCACAATTGGCACATGGCTTTTTATGTTCCGATTGTTTTATTTCTTCTTCCATTAATCAGTTCCTCTATTTTGGAAAGATGGCATCCAACAGGAGACAAAAATCATTTAACTATTAGTTGGTAGCGGTGGAGGCGTATTCCCCCCTAAAAACGATTTTAATTCTTCCACCTCTTTTAGGGCTGTCCAGTTTTGCATGCCCTGCTTCCACACCAATGAATCTCTATTTATGGTCCTACTGGCAAAAAGCTCCTTTAATTTGTCAAAAGGAACAGGTCCGTTCTGCTGGCCGTTGGCGGCATAATAATATTGAACCTGAACCGGCATTGGCGGTGGAACCGAAGCGGATGGTGCCGGTCCTCCAAAAGGCTGCTGGGTAGCTTGCGGGTTCATCATATTGCCCATTTGTTGCGCAAGCACAAAACCCATTCCCATTCCCATGCCTGCCCCAGCGGTACCGCCCTCATTCTTGGCCGCTGCCTCCATTGCTTTGGCCGCTTTAAATTGTGAAAGCTTTACCATATCCAACTTATCCAGTCTGCTGTACTCAAAAATCTCCTTTTTAAGCTCTTCCGGCATTGACACGTTTTCAATATAGAAACGCTCCAATTCTATACCTACTCTTCCAAATTCCGGTTGCATTACCTCTTGGCAGGTTTCCGAAAGTTCAGTAGTATTAGCGGCATAAAGTTCTATGGGTAAATTGGCTTCCCCTACCGTATCCGTAAAACGGGTAACGATTAAACTTTTAAGATGTTCATTTACTTCGTAATTGGTAAAATTACCATCGGTTCCTACTACATCTACTACAAATTTACCTGGGTCACTGATCCTAAAACTATACGTTCCAAAAGCCCGTATTTCAACCAGACCGAAGCGTTCGTCACTTAACATTACCGGGTTCTTGGTGCCCCATTTTTCATCGGTAAACAAATGGGTGTTCACAAAATAAACCTCAGCTTTAAACGGACTATCAAAACCATATTTCCATCCTTTCAACGTGGTTAGAATGGGTAAGTTTTGCGTATTAAGTGTATATGTCCCGGGCTTAAAAACATCGGCCAATTGACCTTCATTAATAAAAACAGCGGTCTGCCCCTCCCGTACTATAAGTTTAGCGTTGTTCTTAATTTCATTTTGATAACGTTCAAAACGATGAACAATGGTGTCATTGGTATTGTCTAGCCACTCTATAATATCTATAAACTCGTGACTAAGCTTCTTTTTTATTTCGTTGAACAAATCCATTTCTCTAGTTATTAAAAATTTGTAATAAGGTAGTGGATTTCTTTAAAAGGGACAAAGAAGGGGTGGGCAATTTAACAGAGAGTTTGTAGGACTGGATTAGTTAATTAAGAGTTGTGTCGTCATTCAACCAACCTACCTAAGCCTAAATTGTCACAATGACAATTGAATTATGCAAATTTTTGCAAAGTCTGAAATTTTTTGCATAATTTTTTCATAAATCTTAGGATTTTAACTACGTTTATGACCTTGATACTCAATTAACCTTTCACAACAAAAAACTTCTCAACATGAAAAACAAAGAGGAACTACTATTCTCTGCGGTTAATTCTTTGGTCAGGGGACCAAAGAAAATATTAGCCACGGCCATTTGCCTACTAACACTTTTAAACGCAAATGCAGAAATTACAGAAAATGAAAATCCCCTACAACAACCAACCATTTCAGGAACCGTTTATGACGACTTAGGAGAACCTCTGCCTGGTGCTAGTATTGTCTTAAAAGGAACCACGGTAGGCACAACGTCTGATTTTGACGGTAACTTTACTTTACAAGCAGAAGGTGATCAACATATTTTGAGCATCTCTTACATTGGTTATAAAACCAAGGAAATAGATTTTACGGATAAAACTTCTGTAGAAGTAACAATGGAGACCGATGCGGCCGCCCTTGATGAAATTGTAGTAGTAGGTTACAGCAGCCAAAAAAGAGCTACGGTTACTGGGGCCATTAGCACGCTGAAAGGTGCTGAAATTGCCGAAGTACCTGCTGCGAATATTTCACAATCGCTTGCGGGCAGAATGGCCGGGGTAAGCATGCGACCTAATGGAGGTACACCCGGTAACGACAACCCTGACATCCATATTAGAGGTATTGTAACTACAGGAAACAATAAACCTTTGGTTGTAGTAGACGGTATTAGAAGAGATAACATTGGTCAAATTGACCCCAGCGTTATTGAGACTATAACTGTTCTAAAAGATGCCGCAGCCGTGGCACCATTTGGTATTGGTGGCTCTAACGGGGTAATATTAATAACCACGAAAAAAGGAAAATCGGGAAAGCCCGTTGTTAGCATTAACACTTCGTATGCTTTTCAAAAACCTACTTACCTTCCTGAAATGCTGAACGCACAAGACTATATGGCGCTGCAGAACGAAGGTTATTTTAACTTAAACCCTGATGGAACTACTCCTCCAAATGATCCGGATTTAATTGCTAATTACCCTTCCTTACATAAACAAGATCCTTACCGGTATCCCGATGCAAATTTTCCAGAAATATTCAAGAAAAATTCAGGTATTCAAATTACCAATGCTGAAATAAGCGGAGGAACAGAAAATATTCAATATCATGCCGGCTTAGGCTATTATGACCAAAGCGGTATTTTTGAACCATTAGGATACAAGAGATACTCGTACAATCTTAATATAGATGCAAATTTAAGCGCCAATACTAAAGTAGGTATGTCACTACTTGGCACAATTGAAAACACGGATGGAATTGATGCCGATGAAACACCAACTCACCTCATGCGGAGTTTTTACAAATTTGTCCCTACCCAAACCTTACTTTACCCGGAAGGAGACAAGTGGGGAGAATCTTCTGCGAACACTCCAGTTGGAGTGTTAAGATCAGATGGTTACAATAGAGAAGAAGATAATACTCTACTTAGTTCCGTATACCTAGAACAACAATTACCCTTTATAGAAGGGCTTAGTGTTAAGGGTGTTTTTAGTTTTGATAATGAACAAGGAAACGACAAACTTTGGCACGTTCCTTATAAATACCATAATATAGACCTAACACAACAACCTTACACATATACAGAAGCCATTTCTTTACAAGAAGGCAACGGCGCTCCATACACTTGGCTTCAGTTAAAAAATGAAAGACTAAAGAAGTTCACCTACCAAGGATATATAAATTATAATAGAACAATAGGTGATCATGCCATATCAGGATTGTTCGTAGCAGAAGCTAGAGAAACCAAAGGCGACTACTTTAACACAAGAAGGAACAATTTTGCCATTGAGATAGACGAGTTAAGTTTGGGTAGTTCAGACAAGTTGGATTATGATAATGAAGGATCTTCTAATACCGCTTCTGAGCTTGGTTATGTATACCGCTTAGGATATACGTATAAAAACAAGTATATTTTTGAGGCCTCAGGTAGGTATGACGGACACTATTCTTTTGCTCCCGGAAACAGATGGGGCTATTTTCCCGCCTTTTCCGGTGCATGGCGTATCTCAGAAGAGAAATTCATGCAAAACGTAAACAACGTAAACAACTTAAAGTTAAGAGGTTCTTGGGGTAAATCAGGAAACCTTCCTTATATTGATGACGAGCTTGCGGACTTTCAATACCTCGCCGGATATGATTTACGAGGGAATGCCTATGCCTATGGCAACGGTGTTTTAGTTCAGGGATCTAAAATTGAAAATGAACCAAACCCTAATATTACTTGGGAAATCTCCACAAAATTAGATATTGGTTTTGACCTTACCATGTACAATGGACTACTTAACGTAGAATTCGATTATTTTCATGAAGACCGAACAGGTATGCTTTTAACGCCTCAGGTGACTTTGCCTGTTGAATACGGCCTAGCCCTATCTCAAGAAAACAAAGGAGAAATGAACAATGACGGTTTTGAGTTTAGTATTGGAACGCAAAAACAATGGGATAATGGCCTGCAACTTTCCATAAATGCGAACATGAGCTATTCTGAAAACAATATGATAGAAGTTTTCCAAAGTGATGCCGAACGTGACAATCCTAACAGAACTAAAGTTGGAAGACCATTTGGCACTCCCTATGGCTATAAATCTTTAGGTTTATTTTCTACTGCGGACGACATTAATAACGATGGTATTATAAACGCAACAGACGGATATAATGTTGAGCAATTTGGAGACTTACACCCAGGAGATGTAAGGTATGCAGATTTGAGTGGCCCAGACGGTGTTCCTGATGGAAAAATAGATTCTAATGACCAAACCGTTATTGGAAAACCCGTTTACCCTTCTACAACGTACGGACTAAACTCTTCCGTAAGCTATAAAGGTTTTGACCTGTCTTTGTTCTTTCAAGGAACTGCAGGTTCTGACATAAATATTCAGACATTCTTGACTTCCCCATTTGCAAATAACGGAAGTAATACTTCCTACGAATACTTTAACAATAGATGGACTCCAGATAACCAAGGCGCCAGATACCCAAGAGCTACCCCATCTCCTTATTCCAATAACACCCAAGATTCGGATTTTTGGATTGTAGACACAAGCTACCTTCGTTTAAAAACGGCCTCTCTAGGGTATTCACTGCCTCAAACCATAACTGAAAAGCTGAATGTTTCCTCAATTGGTTTTACACTTACTGCTCAAAATCTATTTACCATAAGCAAGTTAGATTTTATTGACCCTGAACTGGGATATGATGATCGCGAAAATTCCTACCCAATAATGAAATCATTGGCATTCGGAATGAATATTTCCTTCTAATCAAAAACTTATAGAAATCATGAAATACTTATATAATATAAATTATTTTAAGGCAGCCTGTCTACTGCTTATAACACTATCTTTTTCGTGCGATTCCGAAGAATTTTTGGAAAACGAAAACAAGTCCAAACTTACGGATCAAACCCAATGGCAGACCGAAGGTAACGCCGATATCTTTGTCAATGATGTGTATAGTGAAATACCTCGCATATGTACCCTTGCCGAACAACTGGACTATTATACGGACGATTATAACATCAGTCACTATTACACAGCATCTAACTGGAGGCAAGGCATTTGCCAAGCTCCGGGCTCAAGTAATGATAGCCCATGGGGAGGAACTTATGGGCCTACCAACGGATATACATGGGAGAAATTTTTTGAAAAGGTCAGAAAAAGCAATACAGGGTTAAAAGAACTGGAAGCCAACAAAGAAAATTTTACACCAGAATATTACAATCAACGTATAGATGAGTTACGGTTTCTAAGAGCATATTTCTACAGCGAATTTTTTATGCATATAGGCGGTCTTCCAATTCTAACCGAACCATTGGACAGAAATACAATGACGGAAGAAGAACTACTCATCCCTAGAGCCACTTTTGAAGAAACCTTCAACTTTATAGTCAATGAGTTGGGTAGTATAGTTGATAATGGCCATTTGGAAATAAAATATAACAACGGAGATCCAAATGCCGGTAGAGCAACTTTAGGTGCCGCATTGGCTTTAAAAGGGTGGATTGAGCTATTTGGCGCCAGCCCCTTATTCAATAGTGGCTCTAGCTATTTACCGGATACAGAAAATTTTGTTCACTTTGCAACCGCAGACCCCAACAGATGGGCGACCGCCGCTGCCACCAATAAAAAATTCATAGATGAATACGGTGGTATTTACGATTTGTTCGATGACCTTCCCAATTTATGGAGAGCATCTAATGAATACAATTCAGAAGTAATTTGGGACAGACAAATCGTTGCGAACATTAGCGGCATGGGGTCCAATTATGAAAGGCGTGGGGGTCCCACCTATGTATTGGGCCAATATATGACTTGGGGAAACTACAACCCTACCCAGGAGATTGTAGACCAATTTGCCATGGCAAACGGAAAACCGATAACCGACCCCACTTCTGGGTATGATCCTCAAAACCCATATGAAAACAGGGAAAAAAGATTCTACGATTTCATTGTTTATGATGGTGCTCCTTACAAATTGGATTGGATGCCAGAAGAAGATATAATCTATACCCGTATTGATGAAACTGATATCAACCTTAACCAAATAGACCTTGCGGGTTCAAACGATGTGGGTGATTCAGGATACTATCAAAAAAAGCGTTTAAATCCTGATGCAGCACCCGGTAACGACGCCAGCGGTCAGAACGATCTTTTTTATAGATATGCGGAAATTCTACTGAATTATGCCGAGGCTCAAAACGAAGCCGTTGGTCCGGACCAAACTGTGTACGACGCTATAAATAAAATTAGGAACCGTTCTGATCTTCCTGATCTTCCCTCAGGGCTAAGCCAAGACGAAATGAGGGATGCCATACATACCGAACGCAGAGTTGAGCTTTGTTTTGAAAACAAACGCTATTATGACAACAAGCGCCTAATGCAACAAGAAGAAACAATGGGTGTTGCCAGGCATAACATGGTTATTAGAAACACAGTTCCTTCAGATAATTCAGGAGTTTGGACATACAGTGTTGAGCCAGAAGTAAAGTTTACACCTAAATTTGAACCTCGTCAATACATGAGCCCTATTCCACAGAATGTAATAGACCAAAACCCAAATATTTCCCAAAATCCCGGTTACTAATCTATTACACCAATAACAACTACAAAGCCACTTATTAAATTAAGTGGTTTTTTTTGTTTAGCACAAACATTTATATAATGGTCTTCCAAATAATTTATAACATAGAAACAAAATATTTAATTTTGATTTTGTTACCTTTCTTAAACAAGAGGAAGCGCCTCATGAAATTTACTAACTTTTTACTTAGAGAGTTAATTTAAGACTGAACCAGCATATTGTAAAGTGTAGTAATTGCATTTGTAAGCGCCAGTTTAATCAATCCATCGGAACCAATGAAAACCATATACTGCATAGGAGAGTTACTTATAGATTTTGTAGCCATAAAGCAAGGAAATGACCTTTCCAAAGCGAAAGAATTCACCAAAAAAGCTGGAGGTGCACCTGCGAACGTAGCCTGCGCCATTTCTAAACTAGGAGGTAAAGGTCAATTTATAGGTGCAGTGGGCAATGACCCTTTTGGAACATTCCTCTTGAATGTGCTCAAAGAAAACAGGGTTGACATTTCGCTCGCGCAACGCTCCAAAACCTTTACGACTATGGCTTTTGTTTCTTTAGCCGAAGATGGTGAACGCGACTTTGTTTTTAGCCGGGGCGCGGACAAAAAGCTAAAGTATGACTCCTCCTTAAAAAAGCAGCTAAAAGGTAATATTGCTCACTTTGGTGCGGCAACGGGGTTCTTAGGCGGTGGTCTTGAGGAATCCTATGACCGCTATTTATTTGATGCCATAACGCAAAATGCATTTATCAGTTTTGACCCTAATTTTAGGGAAGACCTTTGGAAAGGGGAAGAAGAAGCGTTTATCAAAAAATGTATGAGGTTCATTGAAAAATCCCATCTGTGTAAATTCAGTGAGGAAGAGGCTCAATTAATTTCAGGGGAGTCGGACTTGGAACGTGCCTGCAACGCTATACATGAAATAGGATGCCCTACCATATGTGTTACCTTGGGCGGAAAAGGCACTTTAGTAAGTTCAGTAGACAAAAAAACTACGGTAGAAAGCATAAGTGTGTCGCCTGTTGACACTACCGGGGCCGGCGATGCTTTTATTGGTTGTCTCTTATACCAAATTGCCAATATAGGGGACCCTCACCTTATCCTATCGGATTATGATCAACTGGTAGAGATGGTATCAATTGCCAACAGGGCCGGTGCAATTACTACAACAGGTTATGGTGCTATTCCTTCTTTACCTGATTATGACACCGTATTCAAGAATTAAACATTTTTTTTAATTATACCTAACCTTTCTTAAGATTCTAAGAGCCTCTTTTATACCAAGATAGACCTTAGGGTAATTTTTTTTCAATAATCTACGGGCCACCTCCATTTGCTCTTTGGCCTCTTCAAAACCGTTTAAATAACAGATGAGATAGCTATCTGGCAGATGTTTTAAATCTATTTTTTCAGAAGGTTTTAGCTCTATATTTTTCTGAATTTTACCCAGAAGGGCGTTATTGGCGTTCCAGATGTGGAATAGGTTTTTCTTATTGTACTTTGGAGGTTCAAAAATTAGGTCGCTTTCAATCTTATAAGTTCCATTATCAAAAAAATGGATCACCACTTTTTCCAATTGAAAATACCTCTGTTTGGCACCCAACCCAAGCTGAACATACTCTATCATAGTAAACGAGTCATCGTCATAGGCAATACTAATTTCATCTAATGCCGAATAAAAAAGTTTTACCTGCTCGTTGATCAATTCAATATCTACCCGAGAAAAATAGACGTTATTTTTGACCGTTTTCTTATTTCCCGCCCAACAGACTACAAATTGCTCTTTAAAAACTTTATAGTCACTATTCAGGTTTTTATGGCGGTTATTAATAAAATCTATCACCCCGTCTAGTGTCAATTCAATATTGTTCCTTGCATGCTGCTCTATGGTTGCAACCGTGCTAGAATTTATATCTTGGAGCACTACACCGTATGCTTTTGGCATACTAATACTCCCTTCACGAAAGAAAACCATTCCGCCGTAGTATTTCCAAATATTTTTGCGCAAGGCACACACCTTTCCGTTAGAACGTATGGTAACCAGACCTACAACTTTACCTTCTCGCAAATTTGGAAAAGGAATATTCTCATAGGAAATTAACGGTGGGTTATCCAGATAAGCATTTACCAGGTTCTGAATCTTACTATCATCAAAAAAATCTACCCCAACAATTTTATTATCCTCGTCCTCTACTCCAATAACTATAAACGAATTGTTTTTAGGGTTGCTGTTCGCCAAGGCACAAACATGTTTTAAGAATTTTGCCTTACCCTCTTTCTCCCCAATGGAGATAAAACGCTTCTTGTCATAAAAACTGTTCTCGTCATTATGAGCCAGCAGATTTTTTACAAGGAGGCGTTTATTGATCATAACGACCTGTTCAATATAGTAGCCGATGCTTGCGCAGTGGGCATTACAATTAAATCTGCAATATTTACGTGATAAGGTCTAGTAATTACAAAGTGAATAATTTCTGCAATATCCGCTGCTTTTAGTGGATCAAACCCATCGTAGACCGAATCTGCCTTAGCATCATCTCCTTTAAAGCGCACATTACTGAATTCCGTTTCTACGGCTCCCGGATTAACAACCCCAACCTTAATCCCGTATGGATTAAGATCCATTCTCATTCCCTTGGTGAGCGCATCTACAGCATGTTTACTTGCACAATACACATTGCCTTTAGGATACACTTCCTTACCCGCAGTTGACCCGATATTTATAATGTGACCAGACCTCTTATTTACCATTTGGGGAATGACAGCTTTGGAGACGTACAACAACCCCTTAACATTAATATCAAGCATAGCATCCCAGTCTTCAATATTTCCTTCATCAATAGGATCTAGACCATGCGCATTGCCCGCATTATTAATTAACACATCAATATTGGAAAATTTTTCCGGCAACGAAGCTATACGTTCAAGTACGGTATCTTTATTGCGTACGTCAAAATTAAGTGTTGCCACTTCACAGTTTTTACTCAACTCAAATTCAAGAGCATCCAAACGTTCCTGTCTTCTTCCACAAAGCACCAACTTAAACCCCTGAACGGCAAGAAGAATTGCCGTTGCACGGCCAATACCACTAGTGGCTCCTGTTATTAATACGGTCTTTTTCATAACATCTATTTTTAAGGAACTTCATAACCATTGGCGGCTTCCAAAAGAATAAACCAATCGGTTTTATCCATTTCAATCTTTGTTGCTTCTAAAGCTGCTGATAGTCTAGATTTGGTAGCTGTACCCACAACCGGGAATACGTTAGAAGGGTGCCTCATTACCCAGGCCAAAAGCAATTGGTCTTCTGTAGCCTCATACTTCTCCAACATAGGAATCATGGCCTTTTTTATCCGTTTAGAAACCTCATCATCTTTTCTAAAATAAGAACCCAAAGGACTGTAGGACATGGCCATTCTCTTATTGGCCAAAGCATCATCTAAGGTACCGTCATACATTACTTTGTTCTCTGTTAAGGAAAACTCTACTTGATTACCTTCTATAGGGATGACTGATTCTATGAGTGCAATTTGGGAAGGAAAGAAATTAGAAACCCCAAAACTTTTTACCTTACCTTGTTCCTTAAGTTTGGAAATTGCTTTGGCTATGGCCTCAGGATGCATTAACGGGCTAGGCCTGTGCACCAAAAGCATGTCTAAATATTCGGTATTTAGTTTTTTAAGTGATTGTTCTGCGGACCAAATGATGTATTCCGTATCGTAATTGTAATGTTTTACATGGTTTTTTCGGGCCTCTGCATCCAATTGAATACCACATTTAGAAATAAATTGCACCTTTTCTCGATCAATACCAGCCTCTTTGAATGCATTTCCAAAATCCTCTTCGGTAGTGTAACCCCCATATATATCGGCATGATCAAAGGTTGTTATCCCATTTTCAACGCAGTGTGTCATTACATCGATCATACTGGATTTAGAAAAACCTTTGCCCCAACTGCCCCAAGTCATAGTTCCTGCTATAACTTTGGAATAAAAATTGTTCTTTTGCATAGAGCGGTTAAATTAAAAAGAAATCCCTTAAAAACTTCATAAAAATAGGGCTTCTCTATTTTTTTTAACCAATCGTTAACAGCCTAGCAGCTAATTAATTTTCAATTTGCATGCCTGTTTAATAACAACCGGCCCGAACCAAAATTTGTAACGAAATATGGAAGAAAATACTACGGTAGATATTAATGCGGTAAACGAAAAAATTGCACAGGAGAGTGCATTTATCGACCTATTAATATTAGAAATGAACAAAGTGATCGTTGGCCAAAAACACATGGTCGAAAGATTGCTTATTGGTTTACTAGGCAAAGGCCACATCTTGTTGGAAGGTGTTCCGGGTCTAGCAAAAACCTTGGCTATTAATACGCTCTCCAAAGCCGTTAAAGGTAGTTTTAGCAGAATTCAGTTTACGCCGGACCTTTTACCTGCTGATGTAACGGGTACGCTTATCTATAACATGAAGGAGAATGATTTTTCTATTAAGAAAGGTCCGATTTTCGCAAATTTTGTCCTCGCGGATGAAATTAACCGTGCTCCCGCCAAAGTGCAATCCGCGCTTTTGGAGGCCATGCAGGAAAAACAAGTTACCATTGGGGATGAGACTTTTACTCTAGACAAACCGTTTTTGGTTATGGCAACACAAAACCCGGTAGAACAAGAAGGAACTTACCCTTTACCGGAAGCGCAGGTTGACCGTTTTATGCTAAAGACCGTTATTGACTACCCCAAACTGAACGAGGAGCAGATGATTATGCGCCAAAATCTACTGGGGGCTTATGACAAAGTAAACCCTGTAGTAAGCATAGAACAAATTCTAAGTGCCCAAAATGCCGTTCGTGAGGTGTATATGGACGAAAAAATAGAGAAATATATCCTTGATATAGTTTTTGCCACTAGGTACCCTGAAAAATATAACCTTGAAGATTTAAAACCATTAATTAGTTTTGGTGCTTCACCAAGGGGTAGTATAAATTTGGGCACCGCGGCAAAATGTTACGCGTTCATTAAAAGAAGGGGCTATGTAGTTCCTGAAGACGTTAGAGCTGTTGTTCACGATGTATTGCGCCACAGAATAGGTATTACTTATGAGGCGGAGGCAGAGAATATTACTTCCGAAGAAATCATCAACAAGATTGTTAACGAGATCGAAGTACCTTAAAAGGTGGGCGGTTGGCAGATGTTGTCGGTAGTAATTGACGTCTTGTCGCTACCACTGAAAACTGCTTGCTGAAAACTGTTTGCTGAGAAATGGATACTAAAGAGTTACTAAAAAAAGTACGGAAGATCGAGATTAAGACGCGCCGTCTGTCCGATCATATATTTGGCGGGGAATACCACTCTACGTTTAAAGGGCGCGGTATGACCTTTAGTGAGGTACGCCAGTACCAATTTGGCGATGATGTCCGTAATATTGACTGGAACGTTACCGCTCGCTACAATGAACCTTACATTAAAGTTTTTGAGGAAGAACGGGAGCTCACCATGATGCTCATGGTAGATGTAAGTGGGTCCGAACTTTTTGGAACAAGCAACCAATTCAAGAAAGACGTCATTACAGAAATATCAGCCACCCTGGCGTTTTCCGCAATGCAGAACAATGACAAGGCCGGTCTTATTCTTTTTTCCGATCAGATAGAACTTTACATTCCACCTAAAAAAGGAAAGAGTCACGTACTACGTATTATTCGGGAGCTATTGGAATTCAAGCCCAAAAGCAATAAGACCAATGTTGCCGAAGCCCTTAAGTTTCTCAGTAGCGTAATGAAGAAAAAAGCCATAGTTTTTGTACTATCGGATTTTATAGCGGAGGATTATGAGAAGACCCTGAAAATATCGGGCAATAAGCATGATCTTACAGGTATACGGGTCTACGACGAGCACGAAGAAAGCATCCCCAATTTAGGTATGGTGCAGATGCAAGATGCGGAAACGGGAAAAATAAGCCTAGTGAACACACAGTCTAAAAGTGTGCGAAGGGCTTATGGGGCTTACTACCAGCAACGGGTAGATTATTTTCAGGAAACGTTTACCAAATCTGGCTGTGGTGTCCTAAGCTGTAGGGTAGATGAAAGTTATGTGAAAAAATTATTGGGTTATTTTAAGCGAAGAGGTTAATGCTAAAAAAATACTTTATAAACTCTAAAAACAATACTACATCGCTTTTAAAACGATGCTTTTTACTATGCGTTCTATGCATAGGTTTTTCTGCTTTTTCACAAACTAAACCCAAGGTTCACACCACTGTTGATACTACCTCTATTAAAATTGGTGAGCAGATAAAATTTACGGTTACAGTTGAAGCGGATACCACTGCACAGGTTATCTTTCCGGAAGGGCAAACCTTTTCCCCTTTAGAAACGGTAGAGGCGTTTGCCACGGATACCACACGTAAGAACGACCGTATGACATTGCAGAAAATCTACGCTCTTACTCAGTTTGATTCCGGCTCGTACAAAGTACCTGCACAGCGCATAGAAATTAACGGAGAAGGTTTCTTGACCGATTCTACCCAAGTGATAAACGTAGCCAACGTAGCCGTAGACACCTTAGCGCAAAAGATGTACGACATTAAACCGCTAATGGAGGTCGAAAAAAGCAACTCGCACCTGTGGAAAATCTTTTTAAGCATACTTCTTGTTCTATTGGTTATAGGAGCTTTGGTCTATTGGTTTTTCTTTAGAAAAAAACCGTTAACGGAGGAAGAAAAAGTAGCACTTCTACCCCCTTATGACCGGGCCATATTAGAGCTTAAAAACTTAGAAAAGTCTAAGTACCTTATTCAAGATGAGTATAAGGCCTATTACTCCGAACTAACGGATATTGTCCGCTCCTATCTAGAAGAAGATGTACATGTTTCTGCCTTGGAGAGTACCACAGACGAACTTATTACCAAACTGGAACTGTTAAGGGACGCTGGAGAGCTAAAAATAGACAACGATACACTTCAACAGTTCAAGCGCATTCTTCAGACTGCTGATTTAGTAAAGTTTGCCAAATCAAAACCGGATACCTCAGTAGCGGAACAACACCGCCAATCCATTGAGCAAATAGTTCATAAAACACACGAGGCCCTTCCCGAACCTACGGTTGAAGAATTAATGGAGCAGGAAGAATACAAAGAAGAACTCGAAAAGAAAAAGCAAAAGAAAAAGATTGTCTACGCCAGTTTAGCTATTGTTGGGGCACTTTTAATTGCAGGGATAGCAGCTACTGCCTATTATGGATTCACATATGTAAAAGACACCGTTTTGGGCCATCCTACAAAAGAATTACTGGAAGGGGATTGGGTATCCAGTTCCTACGGTTATCCTCCCATTAGCCTAGAAACACCCCAAGTTCTTAAAAGACAGGAGACCAAGCTTACACCAGATATGAAGGCCAACATAAAAGACCTTCAAATGTTCATGTATAGAAATGATGAAGGATTTTTTACAGTGGGTACCACATCTACGACACTAACACAGGAAGTGGAACCTGAATTCAACAAATCCATTGAAGCTTTTATTCAGAACTTAGAAAAACAAGGGGCAAAAAACATCATAACCAAGCAAGAAGAATTTACCACGGTTACAGGTGTAAAGGGCATAAAGGTTTTTGGTAGCGGTAAGTTTCCTGTTCCGGAATCCAAGGAGTTGGTAGACGGAGAGTATAGCATTTTGCTTTTTGGAGGCAAGGGTTTTCAACAGCAAATTATTATAAACTGGCTAGAAGGCGACACTTACGCCCAAGAAATAGTAGATAGAATTTTAGGCTCGGTAGAAGTAAAAACAGAATTATAGATGTTGGACAATATATCATTCGCAAATCCGGAATTTTTTTGGTTGCTATTACTGCTTCCACTGGCCGTGCTATGGTATTTTTACAAGCGTAAGGAACAGGTAGCCTCATTAAAAATACCTACGATAAAGGGCTTTGCGAATACCGGTTTTCTCCCAAAATTAAAGCCTTTGTTGTTTTTACTTCGGTTATTGGCCTTAACGGCTATAATCGTAGCGATGGCGAGACCGCAAACCGAGGATATATCAACGCGAACAAAAACTACCAAGGGTATAGATATTGTTATGGCCATAGATGTCTCGTCCAGTATGTTGGCAAGGGATCTTAAGCCCAATCGCTTGGCCGCCCTAAAAGATGTTGCGGCAGAATTTATTAAGGAACGACCCAATGACCGTATTGGTTTGGTTGCCTACGCAGGAGAAGGTTACACCAAAACACCCATAACAAGCGACAAATCTATTGTTCTAAGGGCACTGCGTGAAATCACGTACGGCCAACTAAACGATGGTACCGCTATAGGTATGGGTCTGGCTACCTCGGTAAATCGCCTAAAAGAAAGCAAAGCATCCAGTAAGATCATTATTTTATTGACGGATGGGGTAAACAATTCCGGTTTTATTGAGCCGCAGACCGCTGCAGACCTTGCTATTGAATTTGGCATTAAAACCTACACCATTGGTTTGGGCACAAACGGCAATGCCCTTTCTCCTGTAGCTTATAACAGCGACGGTTCCTTTAGATATGGCATGCGGCAGGTTGAAATTGACGAAGACCTCTTAAAAGATATTGCAAAAGTAACCGGAGGAAAGTATTTTAGAGCCACCGATAACGAAAAACTGGAGGCTATTTACGACGAAATAAACAAACTTGAAAAAACAGAAATAGAGGAGTTTAAATATTACAAATACGAAGAAAAATTTAGACCGTGGGTGCTTTTGGCAGGCGCGTTACTTCTATTGGAATGGCTCCTAAGAAATACGCTTTTCAGAAGTTTTATTTAAGAAATTTTTAGCGCAGTATTTCATAAACTTGTATTAGCTTCAAACCAGGAACAAAGCAGAATGATTCAATTAGACGAAAAAATATATTTCTATTTATTGGCCATAATACCGGTCATCATCGTCTTGTTTGTGCTTTTGCAACTTTGGAAAAAGCGCACGCAAAAGAAATTTGCCGAAACCCAACTGTTAAAACGCCTATCTCCGGACAAGTCCAATTTTAAATCCGGCTTAAAACTCTTGTTCTTTTTGTTAGGCCTGGCCTTTCTTACTTTAGGATTGGTGAATCCTAAAATTGGCACGAAATTAGAAACCGTAAAAAGAGAAGGGGTAGATGTGGTATTTGCGGTAGATGTCTCTAAAAGTATGCTGGCCGAGGATATTGCGCCTAACCGTTTGGAAAAAGCAAAACGTTTGGTTTCGGAAATCATCAATCAATTGGCAAGTGACCGTATAGGTATTATAGCCTATGCTGGGCAAGCGTTTCCACAATTGCCGATTACAACGGATTATGGCGCTGCTAAAATGTTCCTCCAAAGCATGAATACGGATATGCTTACCTCACAAGGAACCGCTATCAACGAGGCTATTAATCTGGCCACAACGTATTATAATGATGAAGAACAGACCAACCGGGTGCTTTTTATACTATCGGATGGTGAAGACCACTCGGAAGGCGATGCAAAAGATGCCGTGGAAAAAGCGGTAGAAGAGGGTATTCGTATTTTCACGATAGGAGTGGGCAAGACCAAGGGCGCTCCCATTCCCATAAAGAGAAACGGGGTTGTAGAAAGTTTGAAAAAAGATTCACAGGGCGAGGTGGTAATTACAAAATTGAACGAAGACGTTCTCATAGACATTGCGGAAGAAGGCAATGGTGAATATATTAACGGTGCCAATACAGAGGAAGCGGTAGAATACATAAAGGACCAGCTTCTTCAAATGGACAAGAAAGAGTTTGAAGCCAAGCAGTTTGCTGAATTTAAAGACCAATTTCAATGGTTTTTGGGTATTGGGCTGTTGTTTTTGTTATTGGATATATTTGTTCTGAATAAGCGCACTAAGTGGTTTAAAAAACTAAATCTATTCAACGAAAAAGAAATAGAATAAATGAGAAATATAATTTTCATATTGTTTTTTATCGGTTTCGTTTCTTTTGCGCAGGAAGAAGAAAAAGAACGCGAAAAGGCGCTTAATGAATCTAGGAATTTAACCTGGGAGGCAAACAAAGAGCTTTCCGAGGATAATTTTATAGATGCCGAAATAGATTACAGAAAGGCAATTGCCAAAAGTGACGAAAACTCAGCTGCTCCATACAATTTGGCTAATGCCTACTACAAAAAAGAGACGTATAGTGAAGCCTTTGGCCGCTATAAACAAGCAGGCGAACTGGCAACCAATAAGGCAGATAAACACCGTGCTTATCACAACATGGGCAATGTGTTCATGAAAAGAAAAGAATATCAAAAAGCGGTAGAAGCGTATAAAGAAGCCCTTCGCAACGACCCTAAAGATGAAGAAACGCGCTACAATCTAGCTTTGGCAAAAAAGATGCTCGAAAAGGAACAAGAGCAGAATGACCAAAACCAAGATAACAAAGACGACCAGGACAAGAACGAAGACCAAAAAGACGAAAACGAGGACAAGAAGGACGGCGACAATAAAGAAGAGAACCAAGACCAAGATAAAAAGGACGAAGGAGACGAAGGCGATAAGAACGAGGAAGAAAAAGACGAGAACAAAGAGGGCGAAGGCGATGAAAAGGAAGAAGAGAAAAAACAGCCTGACCAAGGCGATAAACCTCAAGAACAGCAACAACAACCTCGTCCTAACCAATTAAGCAAACAGCAAATCCAGAATCTTCTGGAAGCCATGCAGAACGAAGAGAAAAAAGTACAAGAAAAAATAGACGCCCAGAAAGTAAAAGGCGTTAAGGTTAAAAACGAAAAAGATTGGTAAAGACCAGTATACATAAAATCCTTTTGGCATTATTCTCTATAATGCTTGTTGTTTTTTCGGTAAGCGCGCAGGATGATGCGGCCATAACCTTTGAGATGAAACTTAGCAAAGAGAAGCTGGGTATAAATGAAAGGTTACGGATAGATTTTACCATGAACAAAGATGGTGATAACTTTAATCCGCCGGATTTTCAAGGTTTCAGGGTGTTGATGGGGCCATCTCAATCCATAAGCTCCTCTTGGATCAATGGTGTTCGTAGCTATTCCAAAACCTATTCTTACACCTTGGCACCAACGACCAGAGGTACCATGACCATTAAGCAGGCTACCATCGTTATTGATGGCAAAACTTATAAATCCTTACCAAAGGATGTTGAAGTTACAGCTGCCGTAGATAAGCCTAGCGATCAAATGACGGTAGATGACGTAGCAGACGAAAGCCTTCACTTAGTGGCAGAGGTTTCCAAAACGGACCCTTACCTAAACGAAGGTTTGAGCGTGGTTTACAAACTCTATGTGAGTCCGTCTATAAGTGTTTCCAATTACCAACCGCTAGACAACCCCAAGTACAATAACTTTTGGAGTCAAGATATTCCCGTTTCCAGACCGGTAGCCGAAAACGGCACCTATAAAGGAAAACCGTATAGATACGTCATACTAAAACGTGTGGTGCTCTATCCTCAGAAATCGGGCAAACTAGAAATAGAACCCCTGTCTCTAGATGTTACGGTAGATGTACCTTCCAACAAAAGAGATTTCTTTGGAGGCCGGATCTATTCACAGACCAACAAAACGGTTTCGGCCGGTAAACGCACCATTAATGTAAAGCCATTACCGGAGAAAGGAAAACCTGTAAACTTTAGTGGAGCCGTTGGTAATTTTGATTTTTCGGTGAGCACAAGCAAAACAGTTTTAAACGCTTCCGAATCTTTGCAGGCAAAAGTTGAGGTTAGCGGCAAAGGAAACCTAAAACTCTTTCAATTGCCGGAGCCAAATCTACCAGGTTCACTTGAGGTGTACGAGCCGGAATTTAATGAGAACGTACGCACTACCCTATCGGGTTCACAGGGTAAGGTAAGCAACAGTTATACCATTGTACCTTCATTTAAAGGTAAATACCCTATTCCCGGTATATCGTTCACATATTTTGACCCAAATGCAAAATCCTATAAAACCATTACATCGGACGAAATCGTAATCAATGTAAAAGAAGGTCCTACAAACTCTAGTATTGGTAGCTCACCTACGAACGGAACCAGTAACAAACAGGCAGTAGCCGTAGGAAATCAATTCAACTTCTTAAAACTGAGTTCTAATTTAACTCCTATTGGCTCTAGCACCTTTTTTGGCACAAGAAATTACTATCTGTGGTTGTTATTACCATTATTACTCATACCCTTAGCCATACTACTTGGCAAAAAACGGGACGCAATTGCGAGTGATGTGGTGGGCAATAAAGTGAGAAAAGCCAATAGATTAGCAAGAAAGTATCTTTCTAAAGCCAAAAAGGAACTGGGCAACAAAGAAGGTTTTTATATTGCCTTGGAAAAAGCGTTGCACAATTATTTAAAAGCAAAACTAAAAATAGAAACTTCGGAATTCAGCAAGGATAAAATAGCATCCCTCTTGAATGACAAACAGGTTGATAGTACTACCAACGAAGGATTTATTTCTTTGCTTAAAAATTGTGAAATGGCACGCTACAGTCCTTTTTCGGAAGTACAAATGCAACAGGATTATGACAAAGCCAGTGAAGTAATATCATATTTGGACAAGCAACTTTAAAAAAAAATACTAATTCAATTTGAAAATCACGAAGTGAAAAATATACTCTTCATACTTGTTTCCTTTCTTACCCTAACGGTTTCCGGCCAGAACAACGCTTTGTTCGATAAGGCCACGGAAGCTTATAATGTAGGGGAATACCAAAAGGCAGTAGACAGCTATTTAGAGATTTTGGAAAACGGTGAACATTCCGCAGAGCTATATTACAACTTAGGCAATGCTTACTACAAGCTTAACCAAGTTGCCCCAAGTATCTATTATTATGAAAAGGCACTTTTGCTGAAACCGAACGATAGCGAAATAAAGAACAATTTGGGGTATGCCCAAAACATGACTTTAGATGCCATTGATGAAATGCCTACAACGGGACTTTCTAAAATTTACGACAGTATTATTGGCACCTTAAGCTATGACCAATGGGCCTATATATCCATTGTGTTCATGATTCTTTTTGTGCTGTTGTATATTGCCTTCTATTATTATAACTATTCATCCAAAAAGCGACTTGCATTTATTTTTAGTATAATCTCGCTTTTGGTTATGGTAACTTCCGTAATCTTTGCTTTTCTTCAGCATAACAAATTTAAAGCAGACCAACCTGCTATAGTTTTTGCCAAAGAAGCTAGTGTTAAAGCGGAACCCAACAAAAGAGGACTTGAAACTTTTGCCCTCCATGAAGGCACAAAAGTTAATGTTTTAGAAGAACTGAACGATTGGAAAAAAATTCGCATTTCCGATGGCACTACAGGGTGGATTTCTGCGGATGACATAAAAATTCTCAAAGATTTTTAATATTTTCTTAACGAGGATTTAAATGGTTGGTGTTATATTTGCATTTGTTACAAACTTTTATGAGAATTTTCGCTCGTTTTCTTTTACTTTCTTTATGGCTATTTGCCATAATGGCTCCGAGTGTCATAACTTTAATGGATGTTGACAACCCCATTATTATAACAAACCTTAATGAAGAGGAGCAACAAGAAACGGTCAAAAAATCTCCCTTAGAGGAAAAATTCGTAAACGACAGTCACTTTGACTTCTCATTAATAGCGCTGTCAGAACAAGCTACTATGGGCCATTATTATACGATGGACTATATAGATTTTACACTTGAAATCCTCCTCCCTCCACCTGAACGTATAGGATAATATTTTTTCAGACATTGTATTCTATTATCTAAAAACTTGTCCTTAATTCGTATTAGGGACTCAACTATTTTATTGTATGTTCAAAAATTTGAAGAACGACCTTCCTGCAAGTGTCGTAGTATTTTTTGTAGCCTTACCTCTATGTTTAGGTATTGCCCTTGCCAGTGGCGCGCCATTATTTTCAGGCTTAATAGCCGGTATAATTGGAGGTGTAGTAGTTGGTGCCCTTAGTGGTTCCAACATTGGAGTAAGTGGCCCCGCAGCAGGATTGGCGGCCATAGTTTTAACCGCTATTGGAACATTGGGCGGTTTTGAAAATTTCTTAGTTGCAGTGGTTCTTGGAGGAATCATCCAAGTAGTATTTGGTGTTTTAAAGGCAGGTATTATTGGGTATTACTTTCCGTCCTCTGTAATAAAAGGCATGCTTACCGGTATTGGTATCATCATTATACTAAAACAGATTCCTCATTTCTTTGGATACGACCCAGATCCGGAAGGAGATTGGGCCTTTTTTCAAGTAGATGGTGAGAACACCTTCTCCGAGATTTTCAACACGGTCAACAATATTAGTCCAGGAGCAACACTTGTTGCCATAATTGGTCTTTCAATTTTACTTCTATGGGATAAAGTACTTTCAAAAAAAGGGAAAATATTTCAGTTGGTACAAGGGCCTTTGGTTGCCGTTGCAATAGGGATAATTTTCTTTATCGTAACTCAGAACAGTGAAGTTTTGGCTATTTCTTCGGACCACTTGGTAAGCGTACCAATTCCGGAAGATGCTGCCTCGTTCTTGGGCCAATTCAGTTTTCCTAATTTTGCTGCCATTACAAATCCTCAAGTTTGGATTACCGCATTTACCATTGCATTGGTAGCCAGTCTAGAAACCTTATTGTGCGTTGAAGCTACGGATAAGTTGGACCCGCAGAAAAATGTAACCCCTACAAACAGAGAGTTGCTTGCACAAGGTACGGGTAACATTCTTTCCGGTTTGATCGGTGGTCTTCCTATTACCCAGGTAATTGTTCGTAGTTCTGCCAATATCCAATCTGGAGGAAAATCAAAACTATCTGCAATTATACATGGTTTCCTTTTATTGATTTCCGTGATTCTTATACCAAGACTATTGAACATGATTCCTTTGTCCGTTTTGGCAGCCATCCTCTTTATTGTAGGTTACAAGCTGGCAAAGCCGGCCTTATTTGCCAAAATGTACAAATTGGGTTGGAAACAATTTGTTCCCTTTACGGTTACGGTAGCAGGAATTGTTTTTACAGATTTACTTATAGGTATTAGTTTAGGTTTGGCTGTTGGTATTGTAGTTATCTTGATCAAAAGCTACCAAAACTCGCATTTTCTTCACATTGAAGATGTAAGCAACGGAAAACACAAAATAAAAATGACGCTTGCCGAAGAAGTTACCTTTTTTAACAAAGGTGCCATTCTAAAAGAATTGGACAGTTTACCTAGAGACACCTATCTGGAACTAAACTTACTCCAAACAAGATATCTAGATTTGGATATCATTGAAATTTTGGACGATTTTTCCATAAAGGCCAAAGAGCGTAACATAGACATTCAACTCGTTTCAAAACGAGGTGTAGTAGAAAACCCGGATAGTTTTACTGAGTTTTTTAAAACAAGACCTAAATCAAAATTAAGTCTAAGCTAAATGTCATGGAAAAGGACAAAAACAGGATAGTTCTATTTTCCTCTTTGGGAAATAGTCTGCATAATCTTTTGAAGAGCTCCGTTAGCCTGGCAAAAATGGTTGATGGAGAGCTAGAGGTTTTCCATGTAAGGAAACCTATTGATATTATTAGAAAGGATAATCAATTATCGGCAATGCGGACCATAAACCGCGAATATATTTTAACCGATAAGCGAATGAAACGTATAGTATCACCTATTTCAGAGGATTATGGAGTTCCTATCAGTTATTCCAGTGCCTTTGGCAACGTTAAGACTGAAATTGCCCGGTATTTAGCAAACAACAATCCGGACATTATTGTCCTTGGCAGGAGAAAAGCAAGGCTTTTCAGAGCTGTTGATGATAGAATAGCTAATTTTGTTCTAACTATTTTTAAAGGGTCCGTAATGATCGTCTCCGAAGAAAATGGTCTAGAACCAGATATGAAAATTGGTATTGGAACATTAAACTGTTCCTCAGAATCATCTAGCTCTTCTTTTCTAGAAACGCTGTTTGCCTTTACGGATAGACCGTTAAAGTCTTTTAATATTGTAGAAGGCTCCAACATTAGACCAAAACCACAGGAGTTTTTAGGACAAAAAACCGTAGAGTACGTATTTGACTATAATGAAAATACGCTGAAACAACTTCCAACTTACTTATCCAATAGTAACATAAACCTGTTATTTGTTGAGAGAAAAAAGAAGGAATCAAAAGCTACAGCTTCAGCATTGAACATGTACAATAAGGTAAAGAAACTAGGAATTACCCTTATGATTGCCGGCGAGAAACGTCTGCACATTAAACATCAAAGTAATTTAAGAATAGCATAATTAAAATATAAAATATGAAAGCACATACTAAGGAAACACAAGCAACAATGACCCCGCAAAAAGCAGTACAGTTCCTTAAAGAAGGCAACCAACGCTTCCAAAATAATTTAAAGGCCAATAGAAACCTTTTGGAGCAAGTAAATGATACTAGCGAAGGACAATTTCCGTTTGCAACCATTTTGAGCTGTATAGATTCTAGGGTTTCGGCAGAATTGGTTTTTGATCAAGGTCTTGGCGATATTTTTAGTATTCGTATAGCAGGTAACTTCTCCAATGAAGACATTCTTGGAAGTATGGAATTTGCTTGTAAACTAGCCGGCACCAAATTAATTGTTGTATTGGGCCATACTAGTTGTGGTGCCATCAAAGGTGCTTGCGATCATGCTAGATTGGGCAACCTAACCAAACTGATCAATAAGATAGAACCAGCTGTAGACGAGGTTAAAGAACCAGCAGATGAAAGCCAGAGAAACTCCAAAAACCTTGAATTTGTTGATAAGGTTTCAGAAAAAAATGTGCTTTTAACTATTGAAAATATACGTAAAGAAAGTCCTGTTCTTGCAGAAATGGAAGACAAAGGAGAAATTAAGATAGTTGGGGCCATGTACGACATATCCAACGGCGAAGTAACTTTCTACTAGTATATTGAATTTTAGACAGGTTAAAAGGCCAATAACGGTGTTGGCCTTTTAACTATATTTCTGTAGAATTCTCCTTACTTTACCAAAAAAATATAATGGATTTAGACACTGTTTTTGAGAATAACGAAAAGTGGATTGCTGAGAAACTAGAGACTAATTCAGATTATTTTAAGGAACTGGCCGTAGGGCAAAATCCAGAACTGCTTTATATAGGCTGTTCGGACAGTAGGGTTACAGCAGAAGAAGTTATGGGTGCCAAACCTGGAGAGGTTTTCGTACATCGTAACATTGCGAACATGGTAATCAGTATTGATTTAAATGTTCTATCTGTAGTAAAATATGCCGTAGACTATTTAAAAGTAAAACACATTATAGTCTGTGGGCATTATGCATGTGGAGGGGTAAAAGCCGCCATGCAATCTGCAGATTTAGGGGTTTTAAACCCATGGTTGCGTAATATACGCGACGTATATCGTCTTCATAAGGAAGAACTTAACGCAATTGAGGACGAAACAAAGAAATATGACAGGTTAGTTGAACTTAATGTAAAGGAACAATGTGTAAACCTGATTAAAACCGCGGTGGTGCAAAAAGCATATCGCGACCACGGATTGAAAGTTCACGGATGGATATTTGATGTCCACACCGGAAAGCTAATAGACCTTAAGATAGATTTTGAAGGCTATCTTAGAAACATAATGGAAATCTATCATTTAGATTGATCAAAACCATTCTGTTACTCCTTAAACTAACATATTACCATTAATCTTGACTCTATGAAAAATCTTTTCTCAAACTTTAAAGGAGATCTATTTGGAGGGATAACAGCAGGTATTGTTGCTCTTCCCTTGGCATTAGCTTTTGGTGTTAGCTCAGGCCTTGGGCCAAGCGCCGGTCTCTATGGAGCTATATTCATCAGTTTTTTCGCGGCTCTTTTTGGTGGTACCAACACCCAGATTTCCGGCCCAACAGCGCCAATGACCGCGGTAAGTATGGTTGTTATAGCAGGTATAATAGCAATCAATGATGGAAGTTTGGAAAAAGCGCTACCTGCAATCTTGGTTGTTTTTCTATTGGCCGGTCTTATGCAGATAGGCTTGGGGTTATTGGGTATTGGTAAATACATCCGCTATATTCCATATCCCGTTGTTTCCGGATTTATGACCGCAATCGGAGTTATTATTTTGGTAACCCAAATACTTCCCGCAATTGGCTATTACCCTAAAGAAGACGAGGCTTTTGTAGAGCAATACAAACCTATGGCCGAAGAAATTATCTTGGACAATATTTTAAAGGAAGAGGCAGGAGAAGGCATTCTTGTTCTGGAAAACTTTGAGGAGACCATTAAACGAGCGGAAGGAATTACCGAGGAAGATATGCTAAAAGAAGCACGTACTTTGGCAAAATCCGAAGCTTCTGGAGTATTGGGAGCCATTAAGGTAATGCCAAGAGCACTTCAAAATATTAACTGGTTAGAGTTTGTTCTGGCACTAACCACCATTGCCATTATCTATGGTTTTAAAAGAATAACTACGGCTATCCCAAGTGCATTGGTGGCCTTGATCGTGGTATCGGGCGTGGCTTATGGTTTTGGTTTAGATTACAGGCCTATTGAGGAAATTCCAAGCGGATTTCCGGTTCCAAACTTGGGTATATTTACCAGTTTTGAGCTAAGTTCCGTAACGCCATACATTTTTACCGCATTAACATTGGCGTTGTTAGGAGCCATTGACTCCCTCTTGACCTCTGTAGTTGCGGATAATATGACAAAAACAAAACATCAACCTAACAAAGAGTTGGTGGGCCAAGGAATAGGAAATAGTATTGCCGCCATTTTTGGTGGAATTCCCGGCGCAGGTGCCACCATCCGTACTGTGGTAAATATTAATGCCGGTGGAAAAACCAAATTGTCCGGTATGGTTGCCGGAGTTCTGCTGCTCGTTGTTCTCTTAGCTCTTGGACCGGTTGCTTCACAGATTCCCGCTGCCGTATTGGCCGGAATTTTAGTAACGGTAGGCATAGGTGTTATGGATTACAAAGGATTGAAAGCTATACCCAGTCTTCCTAAAGACATGAGTTTAGGGCCTATAAAATTCAGTTCAGAAGTTATTATAATGCTGGTTGTACTGGTACTTTCTTCTGTTTGGAACTTGGTCTATGCAGTTGGTGTTGGTCTGGTAATTGCCTCCTTAATGTTCATGAAAAAGATGGGCGACCTTACTGCGGAGCGGTCTGATGTAAAGTCTTTGGAAAAAGAACAAGGATGGGCAGATGAGAAAAGTTTCCCCAAAAACTTAAAAGAAACGGTCTTTATCAAACACCTAAAAGGACCTTTGTTCTTTGGTTCTACCAGTGAATTTCAGATTTTAGCAGACCAAATTCCTAGATCGGCGTCTACGGTAATCATTAGAATGGACCGCATGCAATATATGGATCAATCCGGTCTTTATACCTTGGAAGACGTGCTTATAGATTTACACAACTCCAATATAGAGGTTCTGTTCGTAGATGTACTTCCACAACCGCGCTACATGATGGAACGTGTAGAACTCATTCCTGATTTAATTCCTGCAGAACATATTTTTGACACCTTTAATGAATGCCTGCAGTACTTGACACACAAGACATCCGAGCAAAATATTGAGGCCTCAGCATAGAATTTAGACCAATTTATGATGAATTATGTATTCGGTAATGCCGCAAATGTCCTAAATTTGCGGCTTTAGCCGAACATCATGATCGATACCATAAAAAAGCACATTACTGAGGTAGAAAAGTTTACCGCTACCACTAAAGAGGAACTGGAAAGCTTCCGTATAAAATACTTAGGTAAAAAGGGACTTTTGAACGATTTCTTCGCTGAATTCAAAAATGTACCCAATGAGCAAAAAAAGGAATTCGGCCAAACCATAAATCAGCTTAAGCAGACCGCAAACGAAAAGCTGAATACCTTACGAGATGCCCTTGAAAGCAAAACCGAAGAAAAAGGCATATATGGCGATTTAACCCGCCCAGGGGAACCTTTAGAACTTGGTGCCAGACACCCCATCTCTATTGTAAAGAACCAAATTATAGATATTTTTTCCAGAATAGGTTTTAATGTTTCAGAGGGACCGGAAATTGAAGATGACTGGCACAACTTTACCGCCTTGAACCTACCGGAATATCACCCTGCAAGAGATATGCAGGACACTTTTTTCGTTCAAACAGATCCGGATATCCTATTGCGTACGCACACTTCGTCCGTACAGGTTAGGTATATGGAAAACAATAAACCACCAATACGTACCATTTCTCCGGGAAGAGTATATCGTAACGAAGCTATTTCGGCCCGTTCACATTGCTTTTTCCATCAAGTAGAAGGTCTTTATATTGATAAGGACGTTTCTTTTGCAGATTTAAAGCAAACCCTTCAGTTCTTTACAACGGAACTTTTTGGTAAATCAAAAATTAGACTACGCCCTTCATATTTCCCTTTTACAGAGCCTAGTGCCGAAGTAGATGTGTATTGGGGACTTGAAACCGAAACCGATTACAAAATGACAAAAGGTACCGGATGGCTAGAGATTATGGGCTGTGGTATGGTAGACCCTAATGTACTGGACAACTGTGGTATTGACTCCAAGGAGTACTCTGGTTTTGCATTTGGTATGGGAATAGACAGAATTGCCCTGTTGCTTCACCAAATCTCCGATATTCGCTTATTAAGCGAAAATGATGTGCGTTTCTTAGAACAATTTAAAAGCGCACTTTAACCCAGCGTTGTGAAGAAAGATATTGAAATACCTATTGCCAAAGATGTTCACGTTGCCATAATCCGTGAGTGGAACGACGATTTTCTTTCAAAAGACTGGAACGCGTACATTATAAATAATAGAACGGACCAGATTGAATTAACGATTGTGGTCTCCAAAGGATTTGATGCAGAGCGAAAAACATCTACTATGCGCCATGGCATTGGTACCATTCTACCCAAATCTTTTAAAAAAGTAGAAATGCTCCTTGAAGATGTGCTAGCATTGGACAATGAGTTTTTTGTTACTTTCTTCGCCGAGGGCAAACTTTTTGAAAAACGCTTCTTATTTCCCAAGAATACTATCTCCGAGAAAGACCTAGGGCCCATCCCCATCATTGAAAAGGAAGGCATATTAGCTCCTTAAATTCTTTCGCTAACAAAATTTTAACGCCTTTTAGGAATATTTAAGTTCTTTTGGTTTGTTTGTTTCCGAACTAATACTACCTTTGCCCCTTCAATATTTTGATTATGAACAGAGAAGAAAGCAAAAAGTTATTAATTGAGGACCTAGGGATTCATTTTGAGAATGAATATTCCCTTCCTCCATTAGCTGCAAGAATTTTTGCTAACCTCGTTATTACAGAGGAAGACGGACTCACTTTTGAGGATTGTCTTACTAAACGTGGTGCCAGTAAAAGTTCTATCTCTACATCGCTAAACCTCCTTTTACAAATGGACTTTGTAAAGTACTTTACAAAGTCAGGAGACAGAAAACGATACTTTAAAGTTGCTGAAAAAGACGCCTTTTTTATAAACAAGCTCAATACAGTCCTTAAAAAACTTGAAAACGAGTCTGAAATGATTGAAAAAGTTGCAGCTTACAATGAGGCCTTTAATCCTGAGAAACATGAAGCTAATAAGGCAAGAAAAGATATCTATCTCAAATGTGTAGAACAAGCTAAAGAAATTTACAGAAAGACAATTATAGACCTTAAAAACTCTAACAACTAATTTTTTTGAACAAATGGTTCGTTTTTTACCGAACATTCAGAATTAACAAAACCTTAACAACATTCAATCAACAATTCAATACAAGTAAAACTCCATCTAAAATGAAAAAGTTATCAATTATAGGATTATTAAGCGCCGCACTCCTTTTGAGTTCGTGTTTTGGAACAACTCCAACTTCTCCCGCTGGTGCCGCTGCTCCACCTCCACCAAGTTTAAAGGTTGGTGAACTAAAGTCACAGGACATTACAGTTTATAATGAATTTTCTACTACTCTAGAGGGAAAGCAAAATGTAGAAATATGGCCAAAAGTATCTGGTTTTGTTCAGGAGGTTTATGTAGAAGAAGGTCAGAAAATAAAAAAGGGCCAACTGCTTTTTAAATTGGAAACACAAACCTTGAACCAAGATGCAAATGCTGCCAAAGCATCAGTAAACGTTGCACAGGTAGAAGTAAACAAGCTAAAACCTTTGGTAGAAAAAGGTATTATTAGCGAGGTTCAATTAGAAACTGCAAAAGCACAACTTGCTCAAGCTCAAGCTAATTACCAGAGCGTTACCTCAAACATTGGCTACTCGCGTATTACGAGCCCGGTTGACGGTTACATTGGTGAAATTCCCTTTAAAATAGGCGCTCTTGTAAGTTCAAACATGAGCAAACCATTAACTACGGTTTCAGATGTCAGCCAAGTACGGGCTTATTTTTCAATGAACGAAAAAGAGTTGCTGAAGTTAAAAGAGTCTATGCCTAAAAATGATAAGAACCTTATGGATGTTGATAAAGCACCAGAAGTTACACTTGTCATGATAAACGGAGAAGAATATCCTGAGCCCGGTAAAATTGCCATGATCAACAGTATTATAAACGGTACTACCGGTAGTGTTACCGCACGTGCAGATTTTGACAATAAAAATAACTTGCTAAGTAGTGGTAGTACTGGGAAAATTAAAATTCCAACTGTTTATAAGGACGCTTATGAAATTCCACAAACGGCTACTATTGACCTTCAGGGGAAAAAGCTGGTCTATGTAGTAAAAGAAGACAACACTGTAACCACAATGCCTTTAGATATCGTAACCACCACTCAAAAAGGTTTTGTTGTGGAAAACGGCATAGATAAAGGAACTACCATTGTTCTAGAAGGTGTAACTAAAATAAAAGACGGTATGGCCATTAGTCCGGTCAAATAAGAAACCGCAATTCAACAAAACACATAAATAGAGAACAATGTTTCAGAAATTTATAGATCGTCCCGTACTGTCTACGGTTATATCGATTATTATAGTTATTCTAGGTATACTAGGTTTAACGACCCTACCTATTGAAGAGTATCCGGAAATTGCGCCACCTACCGTGCAAGTAACAAGTACCTACACCGGAGCAAATGCAGAAACGGTACTTAAGAGTGTTGTTATACCGTTAGAGGAGCAAATAAACGGTGTGGAGGATATGTTGTACATGACCTCCAGTGCCAGTAACGACGGTGCCGCTACCATTAACGTCTTTTTTAAGTTAGGTACGGATCCGGATATTGCCGCGGTAAACGTTCAGAACAGGGTGGCTAGGGCCAATAGTGTTTTACCACAGGCCGTAGTACAAACGGGTGTTATTACTCAAAAGTCGCAAACCAGTGCATTGTTGTTCTTTTCTTTATTCTCGGATAATGATGATTATGACGCAACCTTTGTAGAAAACTACGCCAGAATTAACATTGTACCCAAATTACAACGTATAGAAGGTGTTGGTAACGTTACCGTTTTTGGTTCTAAGGATTACTCTATGCGTATCTGGTTGAACCCAGAAAAGATGGCGGCCTACAAGCTTATGCCTTCGGATATTCAAAATGCCCTTAGAGAGCAGAACCTTGAGGCTGCAACTGGTAAAATTGGTGAAAATGCCGATGGAGTTTACGAATACGTTTTAAAGTATAAAGGACGTCTTTCGGAAGAAGCCGAGTATGAGAATATCATTATAAAAGCACAAGAAAACGGACAGTTTTTAAGACTTAAAGATGTTGCCGAAGTAGAATTGGGTGCATTTAACTATGGAACAAAAAACGAAGGTATGGGCAAGCCCGGTACTGCCGTTGGTATTTTCCAAACATCGGGCTCTAACGCGAACGCTATTATTGATGAAATTCAAACCATATTGGATGAAAGCAGCCAAGATTTTCCTAAAGGTCTGGATTACGTAATTCCTTATAACACTAAAGATTTCTTAAGCGCATCTATAGAACACGTAGTACAGACTTTAATAGAAGCCTTTCTATTAGTGTTCTTAGTGGTTTTCATATTCCTACAAGATTTTAGATCTACGTTAATACCTGCTATTGCCGTTCCGGTTGCGATTATTGGTACGTTTTTCTTCCTATCGCTCTTTGGGTTCTCAATTAACATGTTAACCTTATTTGCAATGATTCTGGCCATTGGTATTGTGGTGGATGATGCCATTGTGGTGGTCGAAGCCGTCCATGCCAAAATGGAGGAAGGCGCAACCAACGCCAAAACGGCTACCAAATCTGCAATGTCCGAGATTTCAGGTGCAATTATCTCTATCACCTTGGTTATGTCCGCTGTGTTTATTCCGGTATCGTTCATTAGTGGATCATCGGGTGTGTTCTATCAGCAATTTGGTATAACATTGGCTATTGCCATTCTAATTTCGGCAGTAAACGCCTTAACGTTGAGCCCTGCATTGGCCGCGTTGTTGCTAAAACCGCACAATCCGTCCGAGGAACATAAAAAAGGAATTTCAAAACGTTTCTTTTCGGCCTTTAACACCGGTTTTAATGCGATTACCGATAAATATGTTGGTTCCGTAAAATTCATTGCCAAAAGAAAATGGGCCACTTGGGGGTCTATTGCAGTGTTTGGGGTTATAGCGTATATGCTATTCCAATCCACACCTACAGGGTTTATTCCAAATGAAGATAAAGCTATTGTTTTTGCCGATGTTACTATGCCTCCGGGAACAACATTGGAACAAACACAGAAAACCGTTAAAAAATTAGATTCTATTTATGCTTCAATGGACTTGATCAAGGCCAGAATGAACATCACAGGATTTAGTATCCTTAACAGTGTTAACGGTGGTTCTTACGGTTTCTCCGTACTTAGACTAAAAGATTGGGGAGAACGAGAAAGTGATAATGAATCCGTACAAGCGGTCGTAGGGCAATTGTTCGCAAAAACGGCAGGCATCAAAGACGCCAAAATATTCTTCTTTACGCCACCTAGTGTACGTGGTTTTGGTAACTCTACCGGTTTTGAGATGAACTTACAGAGTAAAGATGCAGACGATTGGCAAACCGTAAACAAAGTTACCAATGAATTTTTGGCAGCTATAAATGCAAGACCGGAAGTTCAATACGCCATTACCAACTTCAATGCTAATTTCCCTCAATACGAGTTGGAGGTAGATGTTGAGAAGACTAAAATGGCCGGTTTGGCCGTAACGGATGTATTTAGCGCTATGCAAGGCTACTATGGTGGGCTTTATACCACGGACTTTAACAAATTTGGTAAGCAGTACCGTGTTATGATCCAAGCCAAACCTGAAGATAGGGCAGATGAAAATTCATTGAACCACATTTTCGTTACGAACGCCAATGGAGAGTCGGTTGCCGTATCTCAATTTGTATCGTTAAAGAAAATTTACGGTCCTGAGGTAGTGAGCAGGTTTAACCTATTGAGTTCGGTTAAGATTAACGGAGCCATGAATCCTGGGTATTCTACTGGTGATGCTATTAAGGCTATTGAAGAGGTTACGGCACAAGTATTGCCAAATAACTACACCTACGAATACTCTGGACTTACCAAGGAAGAGAATAGCGCAGGTAGCCAAACGGTTCTAATCTTTATTTTGAGCTTGGTTTTCGTATACTTCTTGTTAAGTGCTCAATACGAATCCTATATCCTACCATTATCCATATTACTGTCCTTACCAATTGGTATTGCAGGAGCAATAGGTTTTGTAAGCGTAGCTGGTTTGGAGAACAATATCTATTTCCAAATTGCCCTGATCATGTTAATCGGTCTTCTCTCTAAAAATGCCATTCTTATCGTAGAATTCGCATTGCAGCGTAGAAAACACGGTATGTCTATTATTGATTCTGCCATAGATGGTGCCAAAGCACGTTTAAGGCCAATTTTAATGACATCCTTCGCCTTTATCCTTGGTTTAATGCCATTGGCGCTGTCATCAGGTATAGGTGCCGTAGGTAACCGATCCATTGGTATGAGTGCAGTTGGAGGTATGTTGATAGGTACCATATTTGGTGTATTTGTAATACCGGCGCTATATGTCATTTTCCAGACCATCCAAGAGCGTATTACCGGTGCGCCACAAGAAACTATTGAAGAAATAAAGAACTAGAGAAATCATGAAGAAATTAGTAATGAATAAATTCTTATTGGTGGCCCTGCTCCCGCTCTTGCTACAATCTTGTTTTGTAGCCAAAAACTATGAGCAACCAGAGGTCCAAACAGAAAACCTATATAGAACGGATAACCTGCCACAGGACAGTGTATCCTTCGCATCGGTTTCTTATAAAGACCTTTTTACGGACCCTTATTTAAAGACCTATATTCAAAAGGGACTTGACAATAATTTGGACATTCGTATAGCCCTGCAGAATATTGCAGCGGCTGAGGCTTACGTAAAACAAGGAAAAGCGGGTTATTTGCCTACATTAAACGGTGCTGCAAGTGCCACTAGAACGGCAAGAACAAGTGAGAACGGACAATTTGGAAGTTTCTTTACGCAACCTTTTAATCAATATGAAACTTCGGGTACGGTTTCCTGGGAGGCCGATATTTGGGGTAAAATTAGAAGCACAAAGCGAGCTAGTGATGCCAGTTACTTGCAGACTGTTGCCGCTCATCAAGCGGTAAAAACAAGTTTAGTGGCGCAGATAGCAACAACGTACTATCAAATGTTGGCATTGGACGAACAAATTTCCGTTACAGAGGAGACCATTGAAAACCGTGTAAAAAGTTTGGAAACCATTACGGCTCTTAAAGAAGCCGGGCAAACCAATCAAGTGGGTGTGGACCAAACCGCAGCACAACTTTACAGTGCTCAAAGTCAATTGTTAGACCTTAAGAACTCACTATTCAAAACGGAAACAACATTAAGCATTTTATTGGGCGAGCAACCTCAAACATACGAACGAGGTACACTTGCCGATCAAACTATAACTGGCGATATGTCTTTAGGTGTTCCTGCATTATTGCTTAGAAATAGGCCGGATATCATGCAAGCCGAATATAGCTTGGTAAATAACTTTGAATTGACCAATGTAGCAAGAAGCAACTTCTACCCGTCCATTACGTTATCGGCGCAAGGTGGTTTTCAAAGTTTGGAGTTGGACAATTGGATAGATAGCAGTTCTATCTTTGCCAATCTTATTGGAGGTCTAACCCAACCTATTTTTAACGGAAGAAAAGTAAGAACAGCCTATGAGGTGGCACAAGCGCAACAAGAGCAAGCCTTATTAACCTTTAAAAAGGCTTTGCTTACTGCTGGAAAAGAAGTTTCGGATGCGCTTTACGATTATAACACAGCCGTAGAAAAAGAAGCTTATGTTACCAAGCAAGTGGTTGCTTTAAAACGCGCAGAGACCAATTCAGAAGAATTATTGAACAGTGGTTACTTAACCTATTTAGACCTATTGACCGCCAGGGAGAACTGGCTGAATGCAGAACTAAGCTTGATAAATAACAAGTTTGGTCAGTTATCGGCAACAGTAGACCTGTACCGTTCCCTTGGTGGCGGATGGCATTAATCACTTGTAAGGCACATGATCAACAAAGACCTGTTTTTAGAATTTGCCCTTTCTAAATTTGTCCAGTTCGGTAGTAAACGATTTACTTTGGATGAGCTTGCGAATGAAATGGGTATGTCAAAAAAAACGATATACGAGAATTTCGCCAGCAAAGAAGTTATAATCCAAGAAAGTCTTGATCTATTTCTGAACAAGACCAGGTCTAAAATGGATCAATGTGTCAAAAGAGAAAAATCCAATCCTATTTTGGCTGTAATAGCAGTGTACAAAATAGGACTGGATTCTCTTAAAAATTTTAGTCCGGCTTTTTTATATGGATTACGAAAATATTATCCTAAGGTTGATAGCTATTTCAATCACTTTAGGGCAGACTATATTCACACTACAGTACGTGATCTTCTATTGCGAGCACAAGAACTGGGTCATATTAAAAAAGACATCAATGTAAATGCAATTTGTCTTCTTTACTTAGAGCGGTTGCCCCTCCTGATTTTTACGGAAGAGAATTTGTTTGAAAAGTTTTCGGTCGAAGAAATTCTAAAAACCTTTATAGTCCACAACATAAGGGGAATAGCCACCCTAAGTTACTTGGAAAAGAACGACCACCTACTCTAATCCTTTACCTCCCAATCTTTAAAAGGGTGTTTACTCAACTGGGAATTATAATATTTGGTAACACCGGAGACCTCTTCACCCAACCATTCCGGCGTTTCAAAGTTTTCATTTTCTGAGGATAGTTCTACCTCTGCTACCGTAAGTCCTTCATTATCCCCAAAGAACTCATCTACTTCAAAGGTATGTGTCCCAATTTTTACTTCATACCTAATTTTATCTATGCAACCGGGTTCGGCCAGTTTTAATAGGGCTTCGGCCTCAACAACCTCAATTTCTTTTTCCCATTCAAAGCGGGAAACACCTGTATCGTTGCCCTTTCCCTTAACGGTTAAAAAACCTTCATCTCCCTTGATCCGCACCCGTACGGTACGCTCGGGGTCCGTGTTCAAAAACCCTTGAACAATTCGTTTTTTAGATATAGCCTGACTTTGGTACGCCGTAGACGTAACCAAAAATTTACGCTCAATTTCAATCACTTTCTGTTGCTATTTTTTTAATCTTGTCAGATTCTATTATACGTTCCTCATATCCTGAATTTGCCACAGTCAACATAGCTTCCGCAATAGCTTCCGGCTTAATGGAGCGGTATTTCTCCAACGGACCCGCCAAAACAAGATTCACTACTTTCATAAGCTGCTTGAACAAAAATTCTCCCATTCGCTTTTCTTCTCGTTTGCCACCAATTAAGGAAGGTCTAAAGATATAAGTGTTCATAATTCCTTGGGCTAAAACAGCATCTTCCATTTCACCCTTTACCCGATTATAAAAAACACTGCTTTTTGCATTCGCCCCCATTGCGGAAACTACTAAAAAAGTGAGGATTCCATTGGAACGGCAAAGTTTTACGGCGGTTGTAGGAATTCCGTAATCAATATCCTTATACACCGTTTTATTGGGTGTCTTGGATTTGGTAGTACCGATGCAGCAGAAAACCTCGTCTCCGGTAAAATGCGATTTAAACTGCTTCAGCTGCATTAAATCGCCCAAGTGCTCTTCCAATTTATCATGGGAAACGCCCACGGTGGAACGGGAAAACAGTTTTACCTTTTCGTAACGGTCATCTGCTAATAAAAGCTGAAGCAAAATGCCTCCGGTAAGACCGGTTGCCCCTAGTACTATTGCTGTTTTTCTTTGTGTTTCCATCCAACTAAATATAACTTAATTTTGCAGTATGCCAAACGATTTTCCATTGCGAAAAATTATTCATGTAGACATGGATGCCTTTTATGCATCCGTGGAGCAATTGGACAATCCAGACCTACGCGGGAAGCCCATTGCCGTTGGCGGTAGCTCTAAAAGGGGCGTGGTTGCAGCTGCTAGCTATGAAGCCAGAAAATTTGGGGTTCGTAGTGCCATGAGCAGTGTAGTGGCCCAGCGTAATTGCCCTGAACTTATATTTGTAAAGGCCCGTTTTGACAGGTACAAAGAAATATCAAAAATAATACGTGGCATTTTTCATGAGTATACAGACCTGGTAGAACCGCTTTCCTTGGATGAAGCCTATCTTGATGTTACAGTGAACAAAAAAGGAAATCCGTCGGCAACAATGATGGCCAAGGAAATCCGGCAACGAATTTTTGAGACTACCGGCCTCAATGCTTCCGCAGGAATTTCCATCAATAAATTCATTGCCAAGGTTGCCAGTGATATTAACAAACCCAACGGACAAAAAACGGTTAACCCAGAAGAAGTATTGGAGTTTTTGGAAGAACTGGAAATCCGAAAATTCTATGGTGTAGGAAAGGTTACGGCCGAAAAAATGTATAAACTGGGCATTTTTACCGGTAAAGACCTAAAACAAAAGCCAATAGAATTTTTAGAAGACAATTTTGGAAAAAGCGGAAGTTACTATTACAATGTGGTGCGTGGTATTCATACAAGCGAGGTTAAACCCCACCGTATTCCAAAATCTGTTGGTGCGGAGCGTACTTTTAACGAAAACCTGAGTAGTGAAGTGTTCATGCTTGAACGTTTGGAGCATATTGCAGAAGAACTGGAAAAACGCTTAAAGAAGGCCAACATTGCGGGAAAGACCGTGACCTTAAAAATCAAATACAGCGATTTTACACTAAACACGCGAAGCAAGACCCTCAACTATTTTATTTCCGCCAAGAGCCTTATCCTAGAAACGGCAAAGGAACTTTTGTATCAAGAGAAATTACAAAATTCCGTACGACTGCTGGGTATTTCTCTAGCCAACCTCAACACAGAAAAAGAAAAAAAGAATTCTGCAAAGGAGTCCGTGTCCGTACAACTTAAATTTGAATTTTAAGAAACACACCTTTTAAGTCTAAATATTTTAACATTACTTTAAATATTTACATCAAAGTGCTACAAATTAAACACTTTGTGTTAGAATTTACGATCATCCCAAAGCAGTGAATACCTGTTCTATCTATTATCTTTATACTTAGCTTGAACAACAAGACCTATACTCCTGATTTCTGTGTAGATTACACAGATCATGAGCAAAAACGTCTTGTTAAAAATCAGTCCATTTGATACGTACCAAAATTAAAACCTATACCAAAATCTCTGCTTTGGCAGATATTAAGATCGAGCCCTTTGATGTTAATAAGCGCTACACCAAACCGCACCGCCATAACAAGTATATGGAGTTGGTTTATTTTAGTGCAGGTAGTGGAATGCACTATATGGACGAGACCGGGTACGCCATAGAGCCGCCAGTAATATTTATCATTAAAAAGGATGAAGTACACCACTGGGAAATAGATACCGTTCCTGAAGGCTTCGTGATTATAATTAAGGAAGGGTTTTTAGAGAAGACCTTGGACAAGCATATCAATCTACAACTAAAACAGCTGGGTAACAAAAGGGTAATCAACCCATCTTATGATGCCAGTATTCAATCACTTTTTGAAATCGCATCCAAAGAAATCAAGGAAAATTGTGCCAGCAGGGATATTCTGGTAGAAGGGGTTCTCAAAGCTTTATTCTCTAAAATATTGACGTATGTAGAACTAGATGAAACCGTATCTACCAACAATCTGGAAGAGCGTTTTGATGAGTTGCTGCAAACCAAACTTAAAAACGATGTGGCCTACTATGCCCAAAAGCTGAACACCACGGCACAAAACCTAAATGCCCTCTGCAAAAGAAAGCATGAGAAGACCGCTTCTGCCGTAATTGCAGACCATATTTTAAAAGAAACCAAGCGCTTGTTGCTTTACACCGATCTCTCAGTTACTGAAATTGCCTATGCGTTTGACTTTACGGATGTTTCCCACTTTGTAAAATACTTTAAACGACATGATGGACAAACACCGCTACAGTTTAAAAAAGTAGCAATCGTACCTTAACTTTTTCAAACAGACCATAATTCAATAGGGGTTAAGCGTAATTTCGACACCTAATTAATACCAAACCTATTGAACATGAAGTCTTTTCATCTATTTGTAATTCTAATCACTATAATTCCCCTTTCGGTATCGGCGCAAATAACCGGTAAAATTACGGACGGGGATAATGATTATCCGTTAGAATACGCCACCGCTGCCGTCTTTAACCAGGATAACGGAGAATTGGTTACCGGGGTCATTACGGACCTAAACGGTTTCTTCTCCATAGACAATATTAAAAACGGAACTTACTACCTAGAAGCTTCTTTTATTGGTTTTGAAACCAAGACCATAAAAGATATTACCGTACAGAACCGAAAAGGTGTTGACCTAGGAACCATAACCTTAAGTATTGGCGGCACCCAACTAGAAGAAGTGGTCGTTAAAGGGGAACGAGCAACCGTTATCAACAAAATAGACCGACAGGTTTTTGATACCAAAAAGTTCCAGAACAGCCTTGGAGGAAGTGCCACGGATGTGGTTAGGAATATACCCTCGGTAAGTGTGAACGGACAGGGTGAAATAAGTGTTCGTGGGAGTACCGGTTTTGTAGTATTGCTCAACGGAAACCCCGTGCAAGGAAATGCTTCCAATTTATTGAACCAACTTCCGGCCAATGCCATTGAGCGGGTTGAAGTAATTACCGCCCCCTCGGCCAAATATGACCCTGAAGGTAAAGCGGGTATTATGAACATCATCACCAAAAAAGGTGCCGCGGACGGCACTTTTGCCCAGATCAATATTAAAGGTGGTCTCCCTTCTATTGAAACGTATGGCAATGATAAGGTACACCAACGTTACGGCGCAGATGCCACGTATAACATTCGTAAAGGCGATTGGAATATCTCTATGGGTGCCAGCTACCAACGTAACGATCTTGGCGGTAGACGTGAAGGTGATGTTTTTACCATCATAAATGACACCCTTACCCAATTTCCTTCTAGTGGAGAGCGCAGTTTTGATGAAATTAATTACAGTGGAAGGTTTACCGTAGACTATGTGCCAGATGATAAAAACACCTATTCACTAGGTTTTTACGGGGGGAAAAGAAAAAAGGATCGTCTAGCCGATATCGTATATTTTGACAACCACGGGATTACGCCTGCTGCTGGGGGAGAACGTTTTTATACCTTTCAGTATTATAACCACAACCTTAGAACCCGAAAAAGTGACTTTGTCTTGGGAAGCTTTGACTATTCCCATATTTTTGAAAATACTTCAAAATTATCTACTTCCTTTTTATACGAATACACCCTGTTAGGAGGACCTACCGAAAGTGACAACTTGGGCCAACCCGATAGGAACATTATATACCAACAGGAATACAACACCAATGACAACCCGCTTAACGGTATTCGTCTATCATTAGACTATGCCTGGAAACCATTTACCATTGGCCAACTAGAAACCGGTTACCAATACCGAAACTTGGACCATACAGGTGATTTCGTATACGAAAGAAAGGATGATACTACTGGTGGCGTTTTTGAGCTAGTTCCCGAATTTTCCAGCGAAGTTGACCTTCAAAGGAGCATCCATTCCGGTTATGCGCAATTAACAGGTGCCAAGGATAAATGGGAGTATGCTGCAGGTGTGCGTATTGAGGCCATGGATCGCGAACTTGATCTTCGCGACAAACAAGGTCTTATTGACACTACCTATACCTATGATTATGTAAAACCGTTTCCATCAGCATCGGTTCAATATACATTTGAGAACAATCTAAAATTGAAGGCCGCTTATAGCAAAAGGGTAGAACGTACCGCCACTTTTAAAATGAACCCTTTTCCGGAACGTGAGCACTCAGAAACCTTGGAACAGGGAGACCCAACCCTAAAACCGGAATTTATAGACCTGTTGGAAGTGGGTATCAGCAAAAACTTTGAGGGCGGAAATTCAGTCTTTGCTACGGCCTATTACCGCGACACCAAAAATTTGGTGAACAGAGTAAATACCATCTATAACGATACAATCCTAAACCGCATCTATTCAAACGTTGGAAAGGCAAAGTCTCTTGGACTTGAATTGGGCACGCAGCTAAAGCCTACCAAAAACTGGTCTAACTTTATTGGAGCCAACCTTTACAATTATACCATTGATGGCGAATATGATGGTAGAAATATAGACAGCAGTTCTTTTGTGTACTCCATAAACGCAAACAGCACCTACAACTTTACGGAAACCGCTTCGTTGCAATTCACCTTTAACTACCTCTCCGAACGGATTACGGCACAGGGCGAAGATTCCCGTTTTTATTCGCCCAACCTAACCTTTAAAAAGTCGTTCTTAAATGACCGATTGACGGCTACGCTACAATGGCAAAATATAGATTTGGGACTATTGGATACGAACGAACAACGTATTACCACTTATCGTGAAGGTGAGTTCTATACCACCACAAACTATGTATATGAAGTAGATATGGTACTGCTTAACCTATCCTACAATTTCAATAAGAACAAGAATAAATCCAAATTCATTGACAGTGAATTTGGTAAGCAAGAGTTTTAATTATAGTTGATGTTTAGTTGAGTAGTGGGTTTTAAATTCCACAGAAAAAGCCCCAATGAGTTTTAATCCATTTGGGGCTTTCCTCTATTTGTCTTCTTTTGGGCGTTCTTCTTTTTATGCTTCAACCGTTTTTCAATGGAAGATCGTGACGGCTTTGTTTTCCGGCGTTTCTTCTTAACTTTTAAAGCGTCTTCAATGAGGCTTAAAAAACGGGTAATGGCCAATTCTTTGTTTCTATGCTGACTACGGGTTTCATCGCATTGCATTTGCAACACCCCTTCTTTGGTTAGCCTATGGCCTATTTTCTTATAGAGACGTTCTTTCTCAATAGCGGTAAGACCGTTAGATTCCTCAACCGAAAAACTAAGGTCTATTTTAGTAGAAACCTTGTTTACATGCTGCCCTCCGGCACCACTGCTTCTTACAGCTTTGAAAGTTAATTCTTGAATCAGTTGGGCCTTGTTCATAGTTTAAGAATCGGCCATACGCTGGTTTATGGTTTCCAAAGAAATATTCAGAAAAATTACTTTTCCCACCTCTAAAGGCTTGTCATGGTTAAAATAGATATCCTCACCTTCATAAATCCCCACGATCATATAATGACCTCCCATGTAATAAGCTCCTTTTACCACACATTCTAAACCGGATTTACCGGAAACCTTAAATTCATGGGCATATACAATAATGCGCCTTTTGGTATCCGCATAGGATTTTACAATGTTTATGGGAATTTTATTGGCTTCGCCGAACAAGGAGGCTACATACAGGTCCTTAGGGTGCTCATATAGGTTTTTAGGACTGTCCTTAGCCACAATGAACCTATCTTTGAGCACAACCACCCTATCTGCAAACGGAAGCATATCCATATGGTCATGCGTAGCGGTAAGTACAGTTATTTTTTGACGTCGTAAATAGCCAAAAAGGTTACGCCTTAAACTGTTCTTCCTAAAATTATCAATATTACTAAACGGCTCGTCCAACAACAGTACTTTAGGCTCTTGGGCCAAAACTCTAGCCAGTGCTACACGCTGCTGTTGACCACGACTTAATAGTTTTACCTTGGTTTGGGCAAACTTGGTCATTTCAATCATTTCCAAAAGCTCAAACGTACGCTCTTGAAGCTCCTCAGGTTCAAAAACAGATAAGAACTGACTAATATTTTCCTCTACCGTAGTGAAAGGCATCAAATCAAAATCCTGTGATAAATACTTCATGTACGGTTCGCCCGGCACAAGATTATGCTGTGGGCCTAAAACTTGGGTTTCGTTCCAATACACCTCTCCCACTTCAATATGAAGCAATCCGTAAATGATTTTTAAGAGGGTACTTTTTCCACAACCGCTCTCTCCTATAATGGAAACATGTTCGCCTTTGGCCACCTTTAGGTTGATATTTTCCAAAACGGAAGTACCATCGTCATAACTAAAGGAAACATGATCTACTTGTAACATACATTCGTGTTCTGTATACCTAGGCACTCTTTTGTCAAGAAAAGTCCAAACGGTATTTAATTCTTGAAATAGGCAATTTATTTATACGGAAGTGCCTCAAAACCCATATTATACAGGGTAAATGCAAAAATATCGGCATATTGCTCAATAGTTTTGCTTACCGGCGTACCTGCTCCGTGACCGGCATTGGTCTCTATACGAATTAAGGTAGGGTTTTTTCCCGATTGTTTGGCTTGTAGTTCCGCAGCAAATTTAAAACTATGCGCCGGAACTACACGATCATCATGGTCTCCGGTAGTAACCAATGTGGCAGGATAATCTACTCCTTCTTTAATAGTATGAACGGGGGAATATCCTTTTAAGTATTCAAACATTTCTTTACTCTCCTCAGACGTGCCATAATCATACGCCCAGCCAGCACCAGCAGTAAACGTATGGTACCGTAACATATCCAAAACCCCAACAGCAGGCAAAGCTACTTTCATAAGATCTGGTCTTTGGGTCATGGTAGCACCTACTAAAAGTCCGCCGTTGCTTCCACCGCGAACGGCCAGATAGTCCGAAGAAGTATACTTATTTTCAATCAAATACTCTCCTGCAGCAATAAAGTCATCAAAAACATTCTGTTTGTTCATTTTCGTACCCGCGTCGTGCCATTTTTTTCCATATTCGCCACCACCCCTTAAGTTAGGTACCGCATATATGCCTCCCTGCTCCAACCAAACTGCATTGGCAATACTAAAAGCAGGTGTCAGGCTGATGTTAAAACCACCGTAACCATATAAAATGGTGGGGTTCTTACCATTCAACTTCAATCCCTTTTTATGGGTAATGATCATAGGAACCTTAGTGCCGTCCTTAGAGGTATAAAACACCTGGTTGGATTCATAATCCTCTGAATTAAAATCGATGTCCGGTGTCCAATAAGAAGTATATGCACCAGTTTCTACATTGTACTTAAAGGAAGAACCGGGAATAATATAGTTGGTAAATGAAAAGTAAAACTCTTTGTTTTCTTTCTTACCACCAAACCCCGAAGCACTCCCAACCCCGGGAAGCTTCACTTCACGGATCAATTTGCCATCGTAATCATATTGAAAAACTTTACTAATAGCATCTACCATATATTCCGCAAAGAAATAACCACCGCCCGTACCAGCAGTCAGTACATTCTCGGTTTCCGGGATAAAATCAACCCAATTCTCTTCTCCTGGATTTTCAGCATCTACCGTAACAATTCTCTTGTTGGGTGCTTTTCTATTGGTAACGATATATAGTTTTGACCCTTCATTTTCAATGACATAATTATCCGAGTCCGTATCCTCAACTATGGGCACTAATGGACTATTTTCCTGTGAAAGGTCCTTAATGAACAACTTGTTACCCGACGTTGAAACAGCAGCGGAAATTAACAGATATTGCTCATCCTCCGATACTGAGGCCCCTATATACCTATGCTTCTCGGCTTCCGTTCCTCCATATACCAATTGATCTTCTTTTTGAGAAGTCCCTAGTTTATGGTAATAAACTTTGTGCTGATCCGTCTTTGCAGAAAGTTCGCTTCCTTCCGGCTTATCATAACTAGAGTAATAGAACCCATCATTTCCTTTCCATGAAATTCCGCTGAACTTAATATCCGTAAGAGTATCTTCAACTACTTCCATGGTCTGGGCATTAATGACAATGGCCTTTCTCCAATCGCTACCACCTTCCGAAATTAAATAGGCCGCAAGCGAACCGTCTTTTGTAAAGCTTAGACCAGCTAAAGATGTAGTCCCGTCTTCAGAAAAGGTATTCGGGTCCAAGAAAACTTCTTCCTTACCCTCCCCTTGTTTTCTGTATAGCACATACTGGTTCTGCAAACCATTATTTTTATAGAAGTACGTATAATTCCCTTCCTTAAAAGGAGAACCTAATTTCTCATAGTTCCAAAGCTTCTCCAACCGTTGTTTCAATGCTTCCCGAAACGGAATTTTTTCCAAATAATTAAAAGTAACCTCATTTTGGGCTTTTACCCAAGCACCGGTCTCATCACTCATATCATCTTCCAACCAACGGTAAGGGTCGGCTACGGAAGTACCAAAATAAGTGTCTACAGTTTCCGATTTACGGGTCTTTGGATATTTCACCATATGATTCTCGTTTTTAGGCAATGTTTGGCCGGCCAAAGTAGCCGAAGCCAAAGAAAAAAGTACTACGAATTTCTGCATGATTTGACTATTGAAATTCGTTAAAAGTACCATAAAAAAACCTATGCCGGCATTTCACAGCATAGGTTTTAACTAAAAATTTAGAAAATATATATATTTTATACCAAACGGTTTTCTAACAAATACTCAGCAATTTGCACCGCATTTGTTGCAGCACCCTTACGCAAGTTATCAGCAACAATCCACATATTTAATGTATTGCGTTGCGACTCATCCCTACGGATACGGCCAACAAAAACTTCATCCTTATCATGCGCATAAATAGGCATAGGATAGGTGTTGGTATCCGGATTATCCTGTACAGTAACACCGGGAGTATCATTTAACAGTTTACGAACATCGTTCAAATCAAAGTCGTTTTCAAACTCAACGTTTACTGATTCCGAATGTCCTCCAGCAGTAGGAATACGAACGGCCGTAGCACTGATGGAGAAACTACGGTCATCCAATATTTTTTGTGGCTCACGGGCCAACTTCATTTCTTCTTTAGTATACCCGTTTTCTAAGAAAACATCACAATGAGGCAATGCATTTCTGTTGATAGGGTAAGGATAGGCCATTTCGCCTTGAATGCCCGTCATTTCGTTCTCTAACTGACGTACGGCTTTAACACCTGTTCCTGATACCGATTGGTATGTTGAAATGACCACACGCTTCATTTTGTATTTCTTGTGCAACGGAGACAAAGCCATAACCAGCTGAATAGTAGAACAGTTAGGATTAGCAATAATCTTGTCTTCTTTGGTTAATTCACCCGCATTGATTTCAGGAACCACCAATTTCTTGGTCGGGTCCATTCTCCAAGCCGAAGAATTATCCACAACTGTAGTGCCGGCCTCAGCAAATTTAGGAGCCCATTCCAAAGAGGTATCTCCTCCTGCTGAAAATATGGCAATGTCCGGCTTTGCCGCTACGGCATCCGCCAAACCAATTATGGTATATTCTTTATCCTTATAAGAGAGTTTTTTACCTACAGAGCGCTCAGAAGCGACCAATAGCAATTCCGTAATTGGAAAATTACGTTCGCTCAACACCTTGAGCATCACCTCGCCAACCATACCAGTGGCACCTACAACGGCTACTTTCATCTTTAATTAATTTTAGAGGGACAAATGTAGTGCAACCCTATTGACCTCACAAGCATTTTAAATCCGTATCAACATTATTTAACAAATTGTTTTAAATATAACAATTGTGTAAAAAAGAACCGCTAGAAAAGTTGCGAGCTTCAATGACGGTTTTAATGTTAAACTGCAGTGCAGCGGTGGTCTACCCAAATGAGCAACCTATATTCTTATTGCTTTTTAAGCAAATCTCTGATTTCTCCTAATAAATCTTCTTGAGAAGGACCTGTTGGAGCTGGTTCTGGAGCAGGACCTTTAGCTTTGGCATATGCCTTAACAATCATAAACATTACAAAACCTACAATCAATAAGTTTACAATGGTATTGATCCAAGCACCGTAACGAATAGCGTTTTCAGCAACGTAACCCGCTTCTCCTTCTACACCTGATGCAGGGGTAAGTACATGCTTTAAGTTAGCGAAATCTACACCTCCGGTAAATTCACCAACAATTGGCATAACAATGTCATTTACAAATCCGTTTACTACTAGACCTACGGCTCCGGCCATTATAACTGCAACGGCAAATTCGATGACATTGCCAGTCATAATAAAATTCTTAAAATCTTTTAACATGATTTAGTGTTTTTAATGGTTAATTAATTTATAGCGCAATTCAATGCACTGCAAATTAACAAAAAAAGACTTACTCTAAAATAATGCTTGTAAATATTAATTATCCACAATGATTCGCGTAACACGCTGCGAAATGCCCGTAAGTATTTCGTATGAGATTGTTTTGGCACCACTTGCAAACTGTTCAGCAGTTGGGTTTGCACCAAAAACAACCACCTCATCACCCTCATTACAATCTATTCCGGTTACGTTTACCATTATCATATCCATACACACGTTGCCAACAATGGGTGCTTTTTTTCCATTGATGGTTACATAAGCTTTTCCATTGCCGTATTGTCTTCCTATACCGTCTGCATGACCTACGGGCAAAGTAGCAGTAATAACAGCTTCATCTGCTTTGTATGCCCGGTTGTAACCAATACTCTGTCCTTTTTCTATAGTATGAATTTGAGATATAACCGTTTTTAACGTGGCCACCGGTTTAAGTTGTTTGTCTATAGCCGCTTCGTTTCCAAATCCATAAAGGCCAATGCCACTACGAACCATATCAAATTGTGCACTAGCATAATTTATAATGCCCGAAGTATTCAACAAATGCAACATGGGTACTTTTCCTAATTTAGGAATAAGCGTATTGGTAATATTTCTGAAGGTTGTAATTTGATTTTCCGTAAACTCACGCTCGCTCAAATCCTCCGATGCCGCCAAATGTGAAAATACCGAGACCACTTCAACTTCATCTTGGTCGTTCAATACATCACATAACTCATTAATCTGATGCTCCGTAAAACCAAGTCTATTGAGTCCGGTATTAAATTTTAGGTGTATTGGATATTGCTTTAACCCCTCGCTTTTGGCAACCTCTAGAAAATTGGCCAATATTTTAGGAGAATATATATTGGGTTCCAAGTTATAAGAAATCAGGTTCTCAAAACTAACAGGTAACGGGTGCAATACCAATATAGGAATCTTTATTCCGGCTTCACGTAAAGCCACACCCTCGCTAACATAAGCCACAGCAAGATAATCTGCCCCAATGGTTTCTAATTTTCGGGCAATGGCCACAGAATCGCTTCCGTACGCAAATGCCTTTACGACACCTAAAAACTTTGTGTTGGAATCTATTTTAGATTTTAAAAACCTGTAGTTGTGCTCTAAAGCCAAAAGGTCTATCTCCAGAACGGTCTCACCTGCTTTCGCCATCGGCTTTCTTATCATTATCGTTGCTTTTTATCTCTTCGCTCTTCACCTCTAAATGCTTGACCTTCTCCTTTAATCTCGCCTTGTAATAAGCCGCACGGCTCAAAGGTTCGTACTCTTCCGTTTCACCTAATAAAACCAAGTTGTCATTGCTAGATTTTCTATAGCTGTAGTTCGCCAGATTACCCGTACGCGTGCATATAGCGTGTACTTTGGTTACATATTCTGCGGTAGCCATTAACGCGGGCATTGGGCCAAAAGGATTGCCTTTAAAATCCATATCCAGACCGGCCACCACCACACGCACCCCTTTGTTTGCCAAATCATTACAGACCGTAACAATTTCATCATCAAAAAATTGGGCCTCGTCAATACCTATTACATCGCAGGTATCGCCTAGAATGCGAATATTGGCTGCTGCAGGTACAGGTGTGGAGCGAATTTCGTTCGCATCATGAGAAACAACCATGTTCTCGTCATAACGAACATCTACCATCGGCTTAAAAATTTCAACCTTTTGCTTGGCGAACTGAGCCCGTTTTAATCTTCGGATCAGCTCTTCGGTCTTACCCGAGAACATTGAACCGCAGATGACCTCTATCCACCCGAATTGTTCTTTGTGATTAACAGTATTTTCGAGAAACATTTTGTATTTTTAGACGAAAATATGGGGATTTTCGTTCTTAATATTATAGAACTTTAGTTGAGCCGTTATTTTAACCAAAATAACATTTCCTTAGAGTTCAGAATTTAAAGTTAGCAAAGATAGAGATACCTTTTTTACCCAAACCCGGTAGAATTAGAAAAAATTGACCGATGAAGAACAAATTGAAGGAAGAACTGCGAAAATTATCTACTGATATTATCACTTCTCGTGATATGGAAATTAGCGACATGTACGATGCCGCCAAGAATCTGTATGAAAAATTGGCCGTTCTTAAATATATAGAGGAGAAATTAAACGACATAGAAATAGACGTATCAAAAAATGTTATTGCAGCCAAATTTGAGAAGATGGCCAATGCGGTCCTGAGAGAAAATGCCTCTGTACCAGAGAGCAATCCGCATGAAGAAGACATTATTACCCCGGGCATGGACACTATTAAAGGTTTTATTTCGGAAATGCCCAGCCATGAAGACCATGTAGATGAGGTTTTGAAGGAATTTTTGGCCAAGCCGGATTATATGAAAAACGATCAGGAACTTTTTGAACCGCAAAAGCCTGTGGCCCCTAAACCAAACGGTGTAGCCCCTAAAAAAGAGGTGCATACTAAGTCTTTGAACGATAAAGTTTCAAACAAAGAACTTAAAATAGACCTTAACAACAGATTGGCCTTTGTTAAGCATCTTTTTAATGACAGCATGGAAGACTACAACAGAGTCCTATCTCAATTGAATACTATAGATAGCGAGGAGCGTTCTATCTCATTTATAGAAAATATGGTGAAACCGGACTATAATAACTGGTCGGGCAAGGAAGAATATGCGGAGCGCTTTATGCAGTTTATTGAGCGTAAATTCTCCTAGTTTTACCTTTTACCCCCATAAAAACACAGGCCCTTTGTTAAAACAAAGGGTTTTTTTTGACCAAAATTTGACCTAGTGTTAATGCTAATCATTATTTTAGAGTAAAAATTGCCCCCCAATGAAAACTTTAAAACTCATTTACTGGTCGGCCCTAGGGGTTTTGACCGCGATTATGTTGTTCTCTATCTACAATTATTTCACCAACTATGAAATGATTGCAGGTTTCTTTGAGCACCTAGGTTACCCTACCTATCTAATTTACCCTTTGGCCATTGCTAAAATACTCGGCTTAATAGCCATATGGGGTAATTTCTCCGTATGGCTTAGAGAATGGGCCTATGCAGGTTTCTTTTTTGATACACTTTTAGCGTTCTTTGCACATTATATAACCGATGGCCAGGACTACCTGATTGCCTTTATAGCGGCTATAGCAACGCTAGTTGCCTATTTTGTAGGGAACGAGCTACGACAATAATTTTTATGGGAAAATTGTATTTGGTACCGACACCTATTGGCAATCTTGAGGATATGACCTTGCGGGCCATTCGTGTATTAAAAGAAGTAGATTGTATACTTGCGGAAGATACCCGTACCAGTGGAAAACTACTTCAGCATTTTGAGATTACCACGCAGATGCAGAGTCACCATATGCATAATGAACACAAAACGGTTGATGCTTTGGTAAAGCGTTTACAAGCTGGTGAAACCATTGCTTTAATTTCCGATGCAGGAACTCCTGCCATATCAGACCCCGGTTTTTTATTGACCCGGGCCTGTGTTGAAAAAAACATAGAAGTAGACTGTCTTCCCGGAGCTACGGCATTTGTGCCTGCCCTAGTGAACAGCGGGCTTCCAAATGATAAATTTGTTTTTGAAGGGTTTCTTCCTCCAAAAAAAGGACGCCAGACCCGACTAAAATTATTAGCGGAAGAAACCCGCACTATAGTTTTCTACGAATCTCCTTATAAGTTGATTAAGACCTTAGGCCAATTTGCCGAATATTTTGGCGCGGACAGGCAAGTTTCCGTTTCACGGGAGCTTACCAAGCTCTACGAAGAAACCATAAGGGGAACGGCAGAAGAGCTCGTAGACCACTTTACCCAAAAACCTCCTAAAGGCGAAATAGTAATAATTGTTGCCGGAAAAAAATAATACTAATGACCTTAGATACATTCCTAAAAAAACTAAAATCCACTCCTGAAACCATAGCGTTTTCAGAAACCATGTCAGTAATTGACGCCAATTACGACTTTACTCCCACAGCCTTTACCAACGGTACCTTAGAAAATGCCGAAGGACAGAATTCCGGTTCTTGCAAACTTTTTGCTTTTGCCAAAGCACAAGAGCTTAGTAAAGATGAGACCCTAGCTTGTTTTGGCGATTTTTATTTTGCCGATGTTCTCAAAGATGCACGAGGTACAGGACACCAGAACATTCGTAATTTTATGAAAACCGGATTTGAAGGTCTAAATTTTGAAAAACACCCATTGAAAAGAAAATAACCTTATGCAGAAACTGCTTTCCGAAATACGCGCATGCGAGGTTTGCAGCGAGCATTTGCCTTTAGGCCCAAGACCTATTGTGGCCGGCTCCCAGAAATCAAAAATTATTTTGGTCAGTCAGGCGCCGGGAAAAAAAGCTCATGACCATAACAAAGCATGGGATGATCCAAGTGGCAGAAAACTTAGGGAATGGTTAGGTGTTACCGATGAACAATTCTACAATCCGGATAATTTTGCGGTTTTACCCATGGGGTTTTGCTTTCCTGGAAAAGGAAAAACAGGTGATTTACCGCCACGTAAGGAATGTGCACCGCTATGGCATGATCATTTTTGGAAGGAGTTAGAAGAAGTGAAACTAATTCTGGTCATTGGAAAATTTGCCCAAGATCGTTATTTAAAAGATCAATCTAAGCGCAACCTTACAGAGAACGTAGCTAACCACCATGAGTTTTTGCCTAAGTTTTTTCCACTGCCGCACCCTTCTCCGGTAAATAGATTTTGGATGTCCAAAAATCCTTGGTTTGAGATAGATGTGGTTCCCACATTACAAACCCAAGTCGCAAAGATTCTTTCGGACTAATCTTTAATTTGTAAGGTGCATTTTTTACGGAACAAAGCCCAAAACAAATCTTCGGATGGATAAGAAAAATTTACTTTTTCAGGAATCATATTTAACATAAAATTCTTCCCTATCTTATATTCAAGCAGCGATTTTATATGTCTTCCAGATATTTTTTTTGAGGGTCTTCCATGAGAAACCCGTTCAAATCCAAAGTTTTTCAAGAAAATTGTCAGCCCTTCTAAAGAGTACCAATGTAAAACACTTGGGGGTGCATATTCATGCCAGCTTTTCCCAAAGACTCTAGCGGAAATACTTTGCCTATTCCATGATTCTATGAGCAAAAAACCATCATCCTTTAACACCTTGGAAGCATTCATAAATGCTTTTTGTTGTTCATAAAAGTGAGGAACAACCTGTATCATAGAGACAAGGTCAAACCTTTCATGAGGCCTGAAGCTTTCAAAAGCACCTTGTTCAATTTGCAAGTTATATTGTTTACGACCGTATTGCGCCATTTGATGATTAGGTTCTATTCCAACACCGTTCCAACCTTCGTCTACATACCCCTTTAAAATACATCCTGCCGCTGCCCCTACATCTAAAACCCTTCCCTTTTTGCCAATAATCTGTTCCATTTTTTTCGCATACCTCTTACCGCGTTCGTATAGTAAATCAGATTCTAATAAATAATCCGAATAACCAGCACCTCCATCATTAAAATAAGAATCATCATATGTGTTATCTACATGCTTTTCATCAGTTTTTATATTGGCAAACCGATGATTACAAGACACACAGTCATGAATATCAAAACCATTGATTTTAAATTTAAATTTTGATTCCGAAGCACAAAGGGGACAATCCATAACCAAATTTTTATACTTACATCACTAATTATCTTAAGACCTAATCCGTGCTTTGTCTATGGCGCCATACTAGGACCGCACGTTATTTTTGGGGGGAAATTACGACTTATTGGTTTTCCTTCTTTTCAAAAGACAAGGTGGAATACAAGCTTAAAATCTATCAATTAATCGTATTTTTGACTCTTACAAGAAACATAAAAATTATGGCTACTACAAATCATATTACAACTAAATGGCTAGGTAACATGCAGTTCGAAAGCACCAACCCATCTGGCCTAACGTTGAACATAGACGCCGGACCAGACGACGGTGGCGAAGGAAAAGGATTGCGCCCCAAAGCTTTAATGCTATCGGGTTTAGCTGGCTGCTCCGGTCTAGATGTAGCTTCGCTCATTAAAAAAATGAAGTTGGAAGTTGACGATTTTCACATTGAAACCATAGCCAACCTAACGGATGAACACCCTAAGTTTTATGATGCTGTTACTATCGAGTACCATTTCCATGGAAAAAATCTGGCAGAGAAAAAGCTGCAAAGAGCTGTAGACCTTTCAGTTGAGAAATACTGCGGTGTAATGGAAATGTTCCGAAAATTTGCAACATTGGAAATCAAGACTATTTTTCATAAAGACTAAGTTTAAAGCATCAACTATTAAATTTTCACCCTTCTCATTCTATGCGCTGGACCATTAAACCGAAACCTGAACAAAATGCTATTGACCAATTGGCCAGTACGCTTAAGGTAGATGATTTGGTGGCTCAATTGCTGTTACAACGTGGCATAACTACCTATGACGAGGCCAAAAGGTTTTTCCGTCCAGAGCTGTCCCATCTGCACGACCCTTTTTTAATGAAGGATATGCATTTGGCGGTTGAGCGCATAGAAAGGGCTATTTTCAATAACGAAAATATTTTGGTGTATGGCGATTATGATGTGGACGGCACTACGTCTGTCGCTTTGGTTTCTTCCTATTTGCTGAGTTTTTATCCCAATGTTGCTACCTACATTCCCGACAGATATACCGAAGGGTATGGTGTGTCTTTCCAAGGAATAGATTTTGCGGAAGACAACGGTTTTTCGCTGATAATTGCCTTGGACTGTGGGGTAAAGGCTATTGACAAAGTTGCCTATGCCAAGAAAAAAGGAATAGATTTTATTATCTGTGATCACCACCGGCCTGGCAATTCGCTTCCGGATGCGGTAGCTGTTCTTGACCCTAAACGGGATGATTGCAACTATCCATACGATGAGCTTTGTGGCTGCGGTGTTGGCTTTAAACTAATTCAGGCCTTGGGTTCCAAAAAGGGAGAAACCGTTCACGACCTTGTTCCCTACCTTGACTTGGTGGCTACGGCCATTGGTGCAGATATTGTCCCCATGACAGGAGAAAACCGTGTGTTGGCGTATTTTGGTCTTCAGGTTATCAATACCGCTCCACGAACCGGATTTAAGGCCATTATCAATCAGATAAAAAAATCCGTTCTTACGATTACGGATGTGGTGTTTATTATCGCTCCGCGGATAAACGCTGCAGGACGTATGAAACACGGACAACATGCCGTAAACCTGCTCACGGAAACCGATATAACACAAGCCGAAGCCTTTGCCGCCCAAATTGAAAAATTCAATCAGGACCGGCGTGGGTTGGATAAGGAAATCACGATTGAAGCCCTAGACCAGATTCAGAAGAACAAGGAAGAAGAACGTTTTACCTCTGTGGTTTATAAAGACTCATGGCATAAAGGTGTCATTGGCATCGTTGCTTCCCGACTTACCGAAACCTATTACCGTCCTACACTTGTGTTCACCAAAAGTGGTGATAAATTAGCTGCTTCGGCACGCTCCGTAAAAGGTTTTGATGTGTATAATGCACTACAAGGTTGTTCCGATTGTATTGAGCAGTTTGGCGGGCACAAGTATGCAGCCGGACTCACTTTGCTGGAAGAACAGTTTGAGAACTTTAAATCTCAATTTGAAAAAGTAGTTGCAGAGACCATAGACCCAAATCTTCTAATTCCTGAAATTTCCATTGATGCCCAAATCGACTTTAAGGATATTTCACCCAAACTCATGCGAATCATAAAACAGTTCGCCCCGTTTGGACCAGGGAATATGACCCCGGTATTTATGTCCGAAAATCTACAGGATACGGGTTACGCAAAAGGAGTAGGTGAAGATGCGGCCCACTTGAAACTTGCTGCTACCCAAAACGGAATTGGCCCCATTGGCGGCATTGGTTTTAATATGGGCGATAAATTACCCCTTGTCACCAACAAAAAACCATTTAGCGCTGTGTTTTCTCTGGATGAAAATGAATGGCAGGGAAATGTGAGTTTACAGATGAAACTAAAAGATATACAATGAAGATAGAGCACCTAGCCATATGGGTATCCGACCTAGAAGGTACGCGAAAGTTTTACGAACATTATTTTGGTGCAGTTTGCGGAGAACGCTATCATAACCCAAACAAAAACTTTACTTCTCACTTTCTAAGTTTTGATGAAGGATCTCGACTAGAGCTCATGCACAAACCTGAAATTACAAAGGCATCAAATTCTACCGAGGAGCATTTAGGTTTCATTCATTTTGCACTCTCCGTAGGTTCAAAAGAAAAGGTAGACTCCTTAACGGAACAACTAAGAACTGACGGATTTCAGATTTCCGGTGAACCCCGAACTACAGGAGATGGCTATTACGAAAGTGTAATCCTAGACCCGGAAGGAAACCGAATCGAAATTACCATTTAACGGATTTCTTGATGCAACTTAACCTGCGAATCGCACCAAGCAAATACACCTCTCAAGATTTTCGTTCGTTTGCTCTAAAGCAACCTACAAACCACTGAGTCGGTTTTATATTTCTTTCATTTCTATAGCGATATTTTCTTTACTTTTCCCATGTAAAAAAGAGCCGTTTATCGACAAAACCCTTCCCTACCGTCAATTCAAGGCTTCAACAAACCGACTAGCTAGTCAGTTTTAGAAAATAGCACTTGAAAACAAATTTAGGCTCAGCAGTATACCTTTCATCGGTTTATAGTAATATCTTTGCCGCTTATTTCTTTTGAAAAAGCGTTTCTATGGATCCATATGCTGCTTTACGTTTTAAAGAATTCAATATCTTTTTGCTGGTTCGTTTTGCCATGGTATTTGCATGGTCTATGCAGTTCATAGTTATAGAGTGGCAAGTATACTCCATGACAAAAGACCCTCTTTCTTTGGGCATAATAGGCCTTATGGAAGTGATTCCGGCCGTATCAATGGCGCTCTTTGCCGGCCATATTGTAGACCAGAAAGAAAAGCGCAATCTTTTGGTAAAATGCATCTTCGGGTTTTCCGTAATCAGTTTTGGGCTGTTTATGCTCAGCTGGCCTTCCATGGAAGATAAACTGGAGACCAAGACCATTTTATACTGCATCTATTTCTTGGTATTCCTAGGTGGCATTGTGCGTTCGTTTTTAGGGCCTACCATATTTTCCCTTATCGCTTTGATTGTTCCTAAAAAAATATACCCCAACGCTGCCACCTGGAGCAGTACCACATGGCAATTGGCTTCTGTATTAGGCCCTGCCTTAGCAGGATTTTCCATTAGTTGGATCGGGGTACATTGGTCTATGTGCCTCATTTTCGGATTCTCCATAATGGCGCTCATCTCTCTGTCCCAAATCAAACGAAAACCGATACTCAATCCTAAAATTGGCGAACCCGTCTTTGAAAGTCTGCGCGAAGGACTCCGTTTTGTGTTCAATACAAAAGCTGTTTTTGGGGCTTTAACGTTAGATATGATAGCGGTACTTTTTGGTGGAGCGGTAGCGCTGCTTCCCATTTTTGCCCAGGATATTCTTCATGTAGGTTCCGAAGGTTTTGGGGTTTTACGGGCTGCTCCTGCGGTTGGCGCAGCACTTACTATGTTGGGCTCTACTCGTTTTCCATTGCATAAAAATGCAGGTAAGAAGTTACTTTTTGCCGTATTTGGGTTTGGTATCTGTATGATTGTTTTTGGACTTTCTACCTACTTCTGGCTTTCGGTAATTGCATTGTTCGTGAGCGGAGCCGTAGATGGTGTTTCCATGATTATCCGTCAAACCATATTACAATTAAAAACCCCGGACAATATGCGAGGTCGCGTAGCATCTGTAAACTCTATGTTCGTAGGCTCCTCTAACGAGCTGGGAGCTTTTGAGAGCGGATTGACGGCAAAACTGATGGGAACGGTAACTGCGGTAGTTTTTGGTGGCGCCATGACCTTATTGACGGTAGGGGCCACAGCCATTGTTTCGCCTACATTTAGAAAACTGGACCTGCAGAAAGATATTGACGAACACGAGGCTAATGAGTAGGCTCGTATTTCTCCAAACTTAGTTTTTCCCCATCAAAAACGGCATAGGTGTAGTAATGAATCCAATCGCCTAGATTGGTGTATTTTGAGTTTTCGCCCACTTCTATTTCCATAGGAAGGTGTCGGTGACCAAAAATAAAATGGTCATAATGCTGTGTTTCCAACTTTCGCTTGGCATACTGCACCAACCACTCTTTGTCTTCGCCCAAGAACTTGGCATCGTCATCACCGGAGATCAGTTTGTTCTTCACTGATAAATGTTGCGCCAAACGCACGCCTATATCCGGATGCAGCCATCTAAACAACCATTTGGCAAAAGGATTGGTAAACACCTTTTTCATCCGCTTGTACCCAATATCATCGGGACCCAGACCATCGCCGTGACCAACAAAAAAAGAAACTCCGTTTATACTATACTGCTGCGGTTTATGAAATACCGGGATATTCAACTCTTCCTCAAAATAGCCGTTCATCCACAAATCGTGATTTCCTACAAAGAAATAAATAGGAATACCGGCATCGGATATTTCGGCCAATTTGCCCAATGTACGGGTAAAACCTTTGGGAACAACGGTTTTGTACTCCATCCAAAAATCGAAAAGGTCGCCCATCAGAAAAATAGCGGCAGCATCTTCCTTAATAGCATCTAACCATGCCACGAATTTTTTTTCGCGAGGAAGGCTATCTGCCATAGTAGGTGCTCCAAGATGGTTATCACTGGAAAAATATACTTTTTTGCCTTGAGGAACGGTAATGGTTTTCATCTGATGTCAAATATAACGAATACCCTTTTTAGAAAGGCGTTACTGATTATCGGATGCGTACCACTCTGCAAAAGAAGTATCGGTTTCCTGCAATCGTAAAGAATGTAAGCTGATGTTCTCCGGCAGTCTGGCCTTTATCTTTTTAGAAAAATCTATAACCATGTTCTCACTGGTAGGTTGGTAATCCGCAAGAATTACATTATGCCCCCTATCCGTTAATTCTTTGGCCAGATCCACGTGTGGCGTATTTTTATTGAATACCGTGGCGTGATCAAACTGGTCTACGATTTCTTCTTTTACGATTTTCTTTAAATCGCCAAAATCTATGACCATTCCTAATTTTACATGAGAGGTATCCGTAATAGGGCTACCGATTACCGTTACCGATAATTTATAGCTGTGGCCATGCACGTTTCTACACTTTCCGTCATAGCCGTATAGCGCGTGACCGGTCTCAAAATTGAACTGTTTGGTGATTCTAATTTTACTCATGAAATAGGATTGTGGTGCAAAGGTATTCATTTTGTAAAACCAATTGCTTTATAGATTACATTTGCCGGCTTTTAAATTTTGATCTAAGTGGAAGAACTGTATGACCAACTAGACTTTGCGGTGAATTCGCAATATGAAAAGATAATCTCCGATATCTTGGAAAACGGCTATAGCATTGTTGACGACCTTCTTTCCCAAGAAACGGTAAACGCCCTACGTACGGACCTTTTGGAAAAATATGAAGATGACCTATTTAAAAAAGCGGCCATTGGAAACCGATTAAACGAAGTTGTACAAACCGGAATACGTGGTGATTTTATTCTTTGGATGGATGAAAATATCATTAACGCCAGCCACAAACTTTTCTTTGACCGCATTAATGATTTGGCCTCATATCTTAATAAGACTTGTTTTCTGGGAATTATGAGAAAGGAATTTCATTATGCCGTTTATCCGGAAGGAAAGTTTTACGCAAGGCATTTGGATACTTTTCAAAATGACGATAGGCGAAAACTTTCTATAGTTTGTTACCTAAACGAAGACGATTGGCAACCCGAGCACGGTGGCGAACTGGTTCTGTACCTGAATGGAGAAAACGGGGAAATACCAAAAACCATTTACCCGTTTCCGGGTAGGGCAGTAATTTTTGAAAGCCGAGATTTAGAGCACGAAGTAAAGCCTGCAAAACGCGAACGGTTGAGCATTACCGGCTGGTTAAAGACCCGCTAACCTAATGTAAACAGGGACAAACTACCTCTTGAATTTTCTTTTTGTACGAACGCGGTTTACAAAGTAGACTACCACCACAAAAAGGGCTAGAATAGGAAAAACAAGGTCGCCATTCAGGAAATTTAAAATATTCATAACTGAGATTTAAAAAAGTAAAACGTCAACTACAGTCGGTTATTGTTATTTTTTGAATTTAGAAAGCGCGTTACGGGTAAATTCCGAAAGCACCAGTTTTCCGGTAATGGCCGCTCGCTCGCTCAAAAGACTGCTCCAGTGGTCCGTACCCTGCCAGAGTACTTTTTTCCAATCTTCCAGAGCTTCTGGGTTATAGGCCGATAATTGTTCTACATGAAAATCAAGCGTCTTGTCCAATTCCTTTATATCATCAAAAACTTTAGAGAAAAGTCCTTTTTCCTGAGCCCAATACGCATTTTTCCAGTCCGTTGGAGCCAATGACAGTTCTGAAATAGCTGCCGTTCCCACTTTGCGTTCCACGGCCGGAGCAATGACCAATGGAGCAATACCTATGGTAAGTTCGGACAATCTAATGGATGCGGCTTCTGTTGCGTATACATAATCACAAGCGGCAGCAAGACCTACGCCCCCACCTACTGTCTTGCCCTGTACACGGCCCACAATAACCTTTTTACACTGGCGCATGGCATTGATAACATTGGCAAAACCACTAAAAAACACCTTGCCTTCCTCCAAATTGGATACGGCCATAAGCTCGTCAAAAGAAGCACCTGCACAAAAAGCGCGGTCACCTTCAGACCTTAAAACAATTACGGATATAGCATCGTTATCAGAGAGTTTATTAAACTCCGCCGTTAACCTATCCAATAGCTCCGCTACAAATGAGTTACTGGCCGGGTGGCCAAACTCTATGGTTGCGACCTTGTTATCTATTTTGGTATAAAGACTTCCGTTTTCTCGGGTAGTTCCCATAACTATGGTTTATTTGTTCAACAAATGTAAGTATCAAAATTAATCGATTTGTAAAAGCGGCCTAAACTTTCTGACAAACTTAACGACCAAGGCCCCACCACGAATGGCCATCCATACGGTAAAAGCTATCCAAATTCCATAAAGCCCCCAATGGAGATACTTCCCCAAAAAAAGAACGGGAACAAAACCTAGAAATGTAGCTGCCAACAGGGTGTTTCTAAGGTACTTCATTTCCCCCATACCCTTGAACATACCATCAAAAATAAAGGCAACCGTATTCATGGGCAGACCTAAGATTACGATAAAAAATACTGCATAAAAGGCATTCAGGACCACAGTTTCCTTCGAAAATAGCAGACCTATAGGTTTGTAGAACAAAAAGCCGGCAACTACTAGTATAACACTTACCAGCAGGCCGTATAACATAATTTTTTTGGCCAGCTTCCACAATCCGTTGTAATCTTTTGACCCCAAAAGCCTACCCCCCATGATATTTCCGGCTGCCGCATATCCATCAATAAAAAAAGCGGAGAACAGCCAAATATTGACCGCTATGGTATGCGCACCAATGAATTTAGGCCCCAGTTCCGTGGCCTCCCTAACGGCCAATATTAACGCCGTATTTAAAGCCAAGGCACGTACAAAAAGATTAAGGCTCATGACGACCAATCTACCCAGTTCTTGATGAACCGGTAGTTTCAACCGAAGGCTTATATCTGTTTTCGTAACCAAAAGAACAAAGGCCATAATGGCCATAATAGCCTGTGCCAAAAGGCTTGCCCATGCCGCACCTTCTAAATACATAGGCTGCATGACTCCTTCTATTCCGTAAACAAAAACAAAATCTAACAACACGTTAAGAACCGCCCCAACAATGGCAATCAACATGGGGTAATATGTATTTTGCAAACCACGAAAAATACCCATGACCGCAAATACGAAGAGCGTAAGCGGGAACCCCCATACCCGTATGGAATAATAAGACACACAATAATCTAGAATCTTGCCCGTGGCATTGAGCAATTGAAAAATATCCTTTACGATAAAAATGGTGGAAAGTAGCACGAGGATGCTCAGCCCAATATTCAAGAATATAGCTTGTGCCGGTAACGTTTTTACCTCATCTATACGCCCCGCGCCCAAATACTGGGAAATTATGGCGGATATAGCACTTCGGGTCTGACCTAAAATCCATATTAACATAGAAAGAAAGGAACCTACGATACCTGCCGCGGCAAGTGACTCCAGACCATCTACAGGAATATTGCCCACAATGGCCGTGTCCGTAATAGATAATAACGGCTCTGCAATGCCTGCAATGGTTGCGGGTATTGCTAGCTTATTAATGGATTTAAAATTGATTTCGGCCTTCAAGAGGGCGAAATTACAACACTAATTCATAACAATGAAAAGGATGTTCACTCTGTTTTGGAAAGAAAATATCACCCAATCGCTGAAATCCTCTTGCCTCATAAAACCTATGGTTTCTTTTATTCTGACTGAACGTATCCAAGCGAACCGAAGCAAAGGAATTTTCCCGTGCATAATTTTCGGCAAAAGCCATCAATTTTTGAGCGTAGCCCTTACCCTGAAAGTCTGGATGTACGGATACACGGTGTATATAGATATTCTTTCCCGATGGCGTAAGCCATTCAATAGGTACGTACTCCTCATCCATTAAAGTAGAAATCACAATAGTTCCTATGATTTGATTATCTTTCTCCAAAACATAGAGTTCCCCACGTTCCACATCTGCCTCAAATGCCTGTTTTGAAGGATAGTGCTCGTTCCATTGAAAAATTCCATAAGCTATCATTGCAGCGGCACAGGCTTTAGTTACCTCAAGAATTTGTGGAATATCCAATAATTTGGCAGGTGAGATCATTTTCATTAGTTTTATTAAATCGTAAATTTAAACGATAAATCCGAAAACATATGAAACATATACTGGTACCTATTGGTATTTCCCCCGATGCACACAAGACTTTGCAATATGCCGTTGACTTTGCCGCACAATTCGATTCTGAAATTTACGTGATGGAAGTTTTCAATGCATCCGTAGGAGCCGGTAAAAGTTTAGCTAACGTTCCTCAAAAGCTTGCAGAGAGTGGCAAGGAACGGTTAAAGGAAGTCATAGAGAAAATAGACACAAAATCTATTGAAATAAAAATAGCCACTTACAACGGTGGTATTGTTGATGGACTGAAGGATATAGATAAAGAGTTGGGTATTGACTTGATAATCATGGCTCCCAGAAGTAACGATATTACCGAAGCGGTCTATCTTGGAAATACTTCCGGAAAAATCATAAAGCAAACGGATATACCAACATTGATAGTACCCAAGGGAAGTGTCTTTACTGCTCCGAAGGTGATTCTGACTGCGTTTAAATCAGGGATTTTAAAACGAAACCGTATTCTTAATCCATTATTGGAAATCAAGAAAAAATTTGGCTCTACCGTAAACCTTCTCTTGGTAAAAACACCAGGGTATACAGACTCTGACCTAAGAATAAACACGGCACTTATGGACGTTAGCTCTCAAGTAACGATGACAGAAGCCCCTACTACCTATTTGGGCGTGTTAGAGCGCTTTGAAGCACAACACCCAGATTTATTATGTGTATTTAGACATAAAAGAGGGTTCTTCAAGAAACTTTGGGAAAAGAACACCATACTTAAATCCGAGTTCTCTTCACGTATTCCGGTACTTGTACTAAGTGTAAAGAAGGATTAAATAGGTTGTTGCAATTACTTTGCTAACTATTTTGATACTTAGTAGAAAAGTATTTCCTTTGCGCCAGCCAAAATGGGGGATTAGCTCAGCTGGCTAGAGCGCTTGCCTGGCAGGCAAGAGGTCACCGGTTCGACTCCGGTATTCTCCACCAATATTCAAAGCTTCAAGAGTAATTACTTTTGAAGCTTTTTTTGTTTTATTCCGGTTTCTTTTAGCAGTGATATCTGAAAATAAATGCCCGAGCGTTTATCTGGGTTGCTTTTTAATTCGATTCTGCCACCCAATTTCTCAATAATAGCCCTAATAGTAGCCAAACCTATTCCCGTATCCGTAGGGTTTTCTTTCCGCAAAGTTTCGAATATGTAAAAGATTTACAAATTCATCAACTTGTATTAAGATTATAATTTTATGTTTATTGGAGATTTATAAAAATTTAATTATTCACAAATGTTTTCTTAATATTAATTTTTCATCAATATCTTATATAGATTTGTTAAAACAGATAACAGCTCCCTAAATTAATGAACCTTATTCTTGAGGAAATAAGAAAAAAAAACGAAAAGGTTTTTAAAAACTTTTTTGATAAGCATTATGAAGAATTTGTTGTTTATGCTAACGGTTATCTTTTTGATAAAGATTCCAGTGAGGACATTGTACAAGAAATTTTCATCTATATCTGGGAGCATGCAAATAAATTAAATATTGAAACTTCTCTAAAGGGCTATATCTATGCCATGGTGAGAAACAAATGCTTCAACTACTTAAAGTCCATAAAGATTACTGATAATTTAGAATTATTGGATTTTAATATCAATCTAATTACTGAGCATGTTTTTAATTCTACTTCAGAAGAAGATAAAGCAATTGTATATCATCAAATTTTAAGGATTGTAGATACACTGCCTGAAAAAATGCAACAAATTGTTAAACTGAAATTTTTGCACAACTATAAATATGCAGAAATAGCAAATGAATTAGGAATTTCTATAAATACAGTTAAAACCCAACTAAAAAGAGCAAAATCAAAAATTACCGAAATGGTAACAATTCTTCTTATGTTGCTTCAAATAAATCAGTAAAAATCCACTTTATCTGACTTAAATTCATATAGTTCTAAAATATTTTGAAAAAAATATATTTTTCTTGTCACCCATTATTGTCTAATTGTTGTCATAATGTTAAAGCATGGTTAAACAAGACAGCTAAATGGAATTCAAATTAATTTTAAAGAAACTCAATAACACCCTTTCAGATGAAGAAGCCATTATTTTTCGGGAATGGTATAATGAATCTGATCTTCATAGAGAATACTTTATTAGGGTTAAGGAAAATTACCAAGATGAAACTTTTTTAATTGATATTGAAAAAGGTTGGAATGCGATAGAAAAGAAAATTAACCCGGTTGTTGTTAAGAAAACTAACTATTTAAAGTATGCCGTTGCGGCATCTATTGTTCTAGTAATTTCTATCACTTTCTTATTTAAAAAGGAAAATGTTGAAAAAGGTGTCAATCCATTAGTCACAAATAACAATATTAACATAGGTACTGATAAAGCCACTTTAACCTTAGAAGATGGTACTGTAGTAGATTTAGAGAAAGGACAACAATATATTTCTGACAATTTAGCAAGTGATGGCCAAGAATTGGTCTACAAAGAACCAAGTACCTCACCAAAAGAAATTGTCTATAATTATTTAACTATTCCCAGAGGTGGTCAATACCATGTAATTCTATCAGATGGTACAGAGGTTTGGTTAAACTCTGAATCTCAAATAAAGTATCCTGTAACTTTTGCAAATGGAAAAACCAGACAACTAGAATTAGTCTACGGCGAAGCTTATTTTGATGTGTCGCCAAGTCATAAAAATGGCGGTTCTAAATTTAAAGTACAAACAGGAACACAAGAAGTGGAAGTGTTAGGTACAGAATTCAACATTAAAGCTTATAACGATGAAGAATATATCTACACCACGCTTGTAGAGGGAAAAGTTACCATCAAAAACAATAAACAAAAAGAGATTTTAAAACCTAAGGAGCAAGCTGTTCTTAAAATTAATGACAACAATTTTGTGGTAACAGATGTTGAAGTTTTCTCAGAAATAGCTTGGAAACGAGGCCTGTTTAGTTTTAAAAATAAACCGTTAAAAGACATCATGAAAGTGATGTCAAGGTGGTATGACGTTGATGTAGTTTTTGAAAATAAATCATTAGAACATATTGAATTTAAAGGTGTTATTGACAAAAACCAAAATATAGAAGATGTATTAACTCTAATTAAAAACACCAATTTTATAAATGGCTATGACATAAAAAACAATACCATTTTACTGAAATAATTAAAAATAAGGAGGAAGAAAGCATAGACCGTGGAAAGTATAAAGCTTTATCCCCCTTTTTAAATCACTAATTAATTAAAATGTTTAACTAACTAATAACGACCAAATTTATGGAAATTAAATTAACTCCGGTTTTTTTCTTGTATAGAAAAAAGCTACTTCTGAACATTATGAGAACAGCCATTTTCTTATTGTGCTTTAGCGTTTTTGGCGCAACACCTAGTAACGTTTTTTCGCAAAATGCTAAAATTAAAATTGACAAAAGTCAAACGGTAACTGTAGATCAGGTCTTTGACTTAATTATGAGTCAAACAGATTATACTTTTATTTATCAAGTAGATATGTTTGAAAATTTCCCGAAGGTAAAACTCACGAAAGGGACCATAGATGCCAATAAACTCCTCGAAAAAAGCCTGTCTAGCGGGCAGTTTAATGTTAGTCTAGCCAATAACAAAACGATAATAATTAAAGAAACCAAACAACAACAACAACAACAACAACAACAACAACAACAACAACAACAACAAACCATAACCGGAACAGTTACCGATAAAAGTGGTGTGCCACTTGCTGGTGTATTAATTGTGTATGGCGAAAACAACCAGGAAGGGTTTTATAAAGAAGGTGTCGGCACCGATTTTGATGGAAACTATACCTTAACCTACACACCTAAAGACAATAGAACACGGCGTATTTCCGCCATTTACCTAGGTTACCTAACCGCTACGAAACTTGTAGAAGACAGATCGGTCATTAATTTTGTTCTTGAAGAAGATATTAGTAAACTTGATGAGGTGGTTGTAGTAGGATATGGCAATACCGTTCGAAAAGATCTTACAGGTTCTGTTGGTTCTATTAAAAATCAGCAAGTAACCCAAGTGCAATCTCAAACCGTGGATCAAGCTTTAGTTGGCCAATTGTCCGGTGTATTTGTTGAATCTAATTCTGGGGCCCCTGGAACCGGGGCCTCTGTAAACATTAGAGGATTAAGTCAAATTATAGGGGATAATCAACCGCTCTACGTTATTGATGGTATTCCTATTGTTGTAAATCCAAATTTTGGATCAGGTGCTAGTGCAGGAAATAGAGAAAATCCGCTGTTGGCACTGGACCCAAATAATGTAGAACGTATTGATGTTTTAAAAGATGCATCTTCGGCTGCTATATATGGTTCTCGTGCTGCTAACGGTGTTATTTTAATCACTACAAAAAAAGGGAAACGCAATCAAGCGCCTCAGTTTAATTTTTCAACAAATACAACATTTCAAAACCCAACGCGGAAAGAAGATTATTTAAATGCCGAACAATACAAAGCATTTGCTTCAGAGCAAGCTCAAATAATTCTTGATGGATTACCACCATCCTTTCAACCCGCTTTTACAGTACCCTTTGCTATAATAAATGAACCTGAAAACTTTTTTGGAAAAGAAGATACAGATTGGCAGGATGAAATTCTGAATAAGGGCGCTTTATGGAATCAGTATAACTTTAGTGTTAACGGTGGTTCGGAAAAAACAAATTATTTTACCTCGGCATCGATAAATAATCAAGAAGGTCTTTTAATAGGAAATAAGTTTACAAAGTATAATTTAAGCGCAAATTTTGATTCTCAAATAAAAGATAATTTTAAAATTGGTGCCTCTATAAACTATACGTATGGCAAAAATAATCAATCTGGCCTTTTATCCTTAAATAATGGAAATTTTAGACCAGACCTAGGTGTTTTTGATACTGATGGTAACGCTACCGAAGTACAAACTAATAACGGTTTTAGAGGTCGTACTTTTATAAATCCAGTAGAAAATTTAGGTAAAGTTAGAGATCGGGCCATTTCGCAAAACGTTTTAGCTTCGGTATACGGAGAGCTTATTTTAGTTAAAAACTTAAAACTAAGATCACAAATTAATGTGGGTTTAAATAACGATAAAAGTTCAGTATTTCATCCGTCGTTTACCTCTAGTGCCATATTAGAATCTCAAAGCAGAAACTTTCAAGGCGCATTTAAAGCCAACCAAACTACAGACGGCTATACAACTTCGTTTAGCAATACATTAAATTACAATGCAACGCTTAATGAAGACCATCGCTTAGATGTAGTTGCAGGTTTGTCATGGGATAGATTATATTTAAATTTTGAAACTCAGAATTATTCTGGTTTTCCAGATGATTTTGAACTTACTGACATAAACTCTGCAACTGATGCCTATGATTTTGGAAGCAATACTTCCGAAACAGGTTTAAATTCTATTTTTGGACGACTAAATTATAACTACAAAGACCGTTATTTAGTTACGTTTACAGCAAGAAACGATACGTCTACAAAATTTGGACCCAACAACAGACGCGGTTTTTTCCCTTCCGCAGGATTTGGATGGAATATACACAATGAAACTTTTTTTAATAACGAAAGTTTTGTTAGTAGATTAAAACTAAGAGCGAGTTTAGGACGAACCGGTAATGATAACATACAGGCATTTTCGTACCAAGCTTTCTATACTACTTTAGGAATCGGCACATTTTATGACGGCATAAATGGTGTTTCTGTACAAGACTTGCCAAACCCAGATATACAATGGGAGACTACAGACCAACTAGATTTAGGATTAGAATTTGGGTTGTTCAATGGACGTATAAATGGGGAGGCTGTCTATTTTGAAAAGAATACAAGCGACCTTATTTTACTAACACCGGTACCACACGAAACCGGATTTCAAGATTTCTTTGGTAACGTTGCCGACGTATCCAACAAAGGATGGGAATTTAATATAGGTGCAGATGTTATTAGCTCCAAAGATTTTACATGGAATACTAATTTTAATATCTCTTTTATTAAAAATAATGTTGATGCTTTAAAAGGCGGAACCAATGAAAATGATCCGTTTTTACCAGCACTAAATGGTATTCAAGAAGGAGAACCCATTGGTTATATATTGGGTTACGATGTAGCAGGCATAGCACAAACTCAAGATGAAATAGATGCTTTAAATACAGCTGCTCCAAATGGGAATTATTTTAGTGGTCTAAGGGCTCCAGGAGATTATATTTTTAGAGATATTGATGGTGATGGAGAAATTACAGATAATGACCGCAAGAATTTAGGGGATATTAACCCAGATTATTTTGGGGGATGGAATAATAAGATAACATACAAAAACTTTGATGTATCATTCAATTTTCAATTTGTACAAGGAAACAGTAGGGAGTGGACCATCCCAAGCAGATTTGCAAATAGCAGAATAGATTTAAGTTTTAATCATCCCGTTCAAGTATTGGATACATGGAGTGAAAATAATACCTCTGCCACTTATGCAAGATTGGGTTCTAGTACACATAGACCATCTGGAGGTGCTACTTCAAAAGATGTACAAGATGGTTCTTACACAAGACTAAGATACCTTGGGTTGGGCTATAATTTGCCGCAAAATGTGGTTAACAATATGGGCCTTAGTACAGTTAGGTTCACATTAAGTGGCAACAATTTGCTTACTATCTCTAATTATCCCGGTCAAGACCCAGAGAACGTTACCGTAGCTCCAGGCGGCTCATCAATATCTAGAAGTACTGATGCAGGTTTTGCCTATCCACAGGCAAGAACATTCACTCTTGGAGTTCAATTAAGTTTCTAATCAGAAAAAATGTATCAAATGAAAACGATAATATATATATATACCCTGGTATTAATTCTAATGATTACATGTTTTAGTTCATGTGAATTGGCAGAAGAAATAGATGATTTTGAGCGCCCTTTTTCTTTAGGAGCTACGGAAATAACTAATGAATCTACTGCAGAACTTGCCTTAACTGGTATTTACGCTGGTTTTGGAACTTTTATAGGCGCAGGAAACCCACATATTTACATTATACCGTCATTATTAAGTGGTGTAGCGCAACCTGGTTTTAGTAGAGATGCTGAAAGTGAAGCCATTTCAATTAATGTTCCACTTGCAACGGGTACCGTTGATATGAGAGGTGGTTATGCAAGATTATATGGTATTATCAATAATGCCAATTGGTTACTTGAAGGGATTGAAGATATACCAGAAGCTACATTTTCTAACCCCGATAGAAAAACTGAAATCATCGCAGAGGCTAAAGGCATGCGTGCTACAGCTCACTTTTATTTATTACGTCTTTGGGGCCAATTTTATGATTTGAATTCTAATTTTGGAATCGTGGTAAAAACCGCTCCAGCAACATCAAATGAAGCATTTCCTAGAAATAACGTAGCAGATAGTTATGCTATTATTATGGAAGATTTAGACAATGCTATAGCACATGCGCCAGATTTAAGAGCTAAATACTTTATCAACAAGTCTTATGCAAAAGCTCTAAAAGCGAAAGTGTTATTATATCAAGGCAATTATCCTCAAGCTGCCGCATTAGCAAAAGAGGTACTTGACACTTCAGGTAGTGATTTTCAATTGGCCGCTACAGTTACTGAAATTTTTGACAATACTAATGAAGCCCTTTTTAATTCAAGCGAGCTTCTTTTTGGTTCAAGGGGGATTACAAATGAAGAAGATTTAAGGTTAGGTAATTTTTGGGGTGGAGATTATGCAGAACTTACTGATGATTATCGTAATATTTTTGCCGAAAATGTTGTAATTAATGGTCAAACTATTAGTTACGATGATAATAATCGGTTCTTTGAGGACTTCTCTGGAGGTACTGGTAAATTTGCAGAGTTTTTCTCTCCGGAAGAGACTTTTGAAATGCTATACCATATGCGTATCGCAGAACTATACTTAATTTATGCCGAAGCTGATGCTAGAGCAAAAAATACCGTTACTGCTGATGCACTAGGAGCTTTAAATGCTGTAAGAACAAGAGCTGGAGCTACTACAACTGGTGCTGATGGTTTTGAAACCTACCCAACAAATATTACACTACCTGAGTTTTTAGAAGCTGTTAGAGTTGAAAAATGGGTTGAGTTAGGTACAGAAATGGGAGAAGAATGGTTTGATTTGGTTCGTTATGATGCAGCTGATGGTTTTGGATCTGGTTTTCAAGTATCCGATGTTAAACCTTCTGCGACTGATCCTGATAAATTTATTTTACCTATTCCATCAGAATCTATTCAATCTGGAGGTAATGTTGTAGAACAAAACCCTGGTTATAATTAATTACTAAGTTTCCAATCATCTAAAAAAATTAGATGATTGGAAACTTTATAAAACCTTCACTTTTTTAACAATATCTAGTATGCCATATTTAATGGCTATACTCTCTTTTACATGCTCACTGATACTATTTTAGGTTGTAGCTATAATTAAGTATGGCGGTAATCTCTATATAATTAATTGTTTTAATATAAAATTTGATATAATGAAAAAACCATTCAAAAAAATATTTTTTGTGGTGCTAATTGTAATAATTGCGGTCGCTTGTAAAACGCAGGAAACACATCCTAATCAGTTTACTTTAACTGGAGAAATAAAAGGGTTGTCAGGTAATTTGTTCTTTAGGCACCCAGATAAAGAATACACAAAAGAAACTCCTCCAGATACGATTAAAGTTATAAATGGTAAAATTCAATTTTCTGACACTATTTCTAAACTAACGCTAATTACTGCTTATCCAGATTTTCAAGGTCCAGATAAAAAGATATTTAAGATTCCGGCTGATAGTCTAGGTTATTTCCCGGTTAAATGTGCTTATTTCATGTTTTACGCCTTTCCTGGAGCAGATATTCAAGTTTCAGGCGAAGCCACAGACTTTATGAATGCCTACCCTAGTGGCGATAAATTTAATGATGCTTTGGCTGCAGTAAATAAACTAACGTTTCCAAACTATAATGAAATGGGAAACATTGCTGTAGCTAATACACATGAAAAAGATTCATTAATTATAACTAAGAATGAAGAAAAGGCCAATAGCATCTTTGACCAGAATACAGATGAACTAGTTACCCATATTAAAAGCAACCCAAAATCATTGGCTGCCACGTGGTATTTAAATGATTTGTTACGAAGAAGACATATTGATGAAATACAAGCTGAAGCCTTATTTAATGGGTTATCAACAGATTTATCAGAACATGAAGATTATAAAACTATAGCCACCAGAATAGCGGGGATAAAGAATACCAAAGAAGGTTCTCCTGTTCCTTTAATTAAAACAACAGCTACATTAGATGGTAGTCAATTTAATATCAATTCATTAAGGGGGAAATATGTGCTTATAGATTTTTGGGGTGTTTGGTGTGGCCCTTGTGTAAAAGAAATGCCAGAAGTAAAAGTTTTTCAAGAAAAATACAAAGATAAACTGGTTGTTTTAGGCATTAATTCTGGGGACACGAAAGAAAAAGTCCAAAAATTTATTGATGAGAACAACTATGATTGGCAACAGATACTTAGCACCAAAAAGAACACCGCTGATAATTTTGTAACCCGATTTAACGTACAAGGCTTTCCAACAAAGCTTATAATCGACCCCAGAGGAAATATTGTAAAACGATTTGTTGGAGGAGGAGAGGATGCTTTTAAATTTTTAGAAGAATTATTAAAATAAATGCTAATCATGAAAATAGGATTTAAACCAAAATATACATTAACGTTTTGCTTAGTTGCAATATTTGCTTTTACGAATTGTAAAAAAGAAGTGCCTTTTGAGGGCTATACTATTACAGGAACTGTAAGAGGTCTAGACCTAGGCACAGTAAAATTATTAGAAACTAATTTTATAGATAGAGGAGCTGAGCCTATAATCATTGATAGCACCCAAATGACAAACGGTGTTTTTGAGTTCAAGGGAATTATTGAGCATCCAGATCGTGTATCCATAACAATAGGTGATGAATTTAGAAGTACATTCTTTTTAGAGAACAGTACTATTGATTTAAATTTTGATGCAACTGAGTCAAATCGTGGTGAGCTTAAGGCAAAAGTTACAGGTTCAGCATTACAGGAAATTTATGACCTACAGCAAGCGAAAATAGATAGCATCACGAACCAGGATAAATTTGCCATTTTAAAAACGATAAGACCCAAATTAGAAGTAGCCTATAAGTCTAAAGATGAAACTAAAATAGAAGCGTTTCAAGCATGGAGCAGTCAATTTAAAGATTTGCAAAACGAACAGCAAAATGAACGAAGATCTTTTATGATTCAATATGTAAAAGATCATCCAGAGTCTGCGGTAGCACCTTGGGTTTTAAACTTTCAGTTTAGCGAAGGACGCATGTCTAAAGAAGAAATGAAAACCATTTTCCCAATATTTAAAGGTGATGCCAAACATACTGCTATGTTTAAGTATTACGAGAAGACCTATAATGATTTGTTCAAAAACTTAGGAGAAGGAGCCATTGCTCCTGATTTTAAATTGAATGATGTAAACGGCAAGGAAATAACACTATCTAAAATAAATGCTAAGTACAAATTGGTTGATTTTTGGGCTTCTTGGTGTGTTCCTTGTAGAGCTTCTTTTCCACATTTGAAAGAATTGTACAAAACATACGGAAAAGATGGGTTTGAAATTGTTGGTGTTGGAACTGCTGATGCGGAAGAAAAATGGAGAAAGGCCATAGAAGAGGATAAAACACCTTGGATGCACTTAAATGACACTGGTGCAGACCATCAATGGGGTAAGGTTGCTAGGCAATATGGTGTGCCATTTTTACCAACTGCGTTTTTAATGGATGACAATGAAAAAATCATACTTAGAAATCCAAAGAAAGAAGAACTAGATGCCAAGTTAAAGGAACTATTTGGCCATTAATAAAAGTAGCATCCTTTGTTAGGGTAAATTAAGATTTTTACTCCATTGTAATTTAAATGAATAAATATAAAATAGTAATCAAATGATAAGTAAAACGTTTTTAAAAGCTCACGTCTTTATACTGTCAATGTTATTGACATCATTTTTCTTAAGTGCACAAGAATCTGCTTCAAAATTTACCAAAGTGACCGAGCTTGAGGGTATAGAAGAATATTTGTACACGCCTAATGGCATGAACATCTTATTAGTTCAAGATAATGCAGCTCCAGTAGTAACAGTACAAATTGTTTACCGCGTTGGATCTAAACATGAAGTACCAGGTAATACCGGTTCTACACATTTATTAGAGCATTTAAATTTTAAAGGTACACCTACCTTTAATAAACGAAAAGGTACATCCATCGATAGTAAATTGAATAGTATTGGAGCAAGAATGAATGCCACTACCTGGTATGACAGAACCAATTATTATGAAACCATTCCAAGTGACCATATAGAGACAGCACTTCATATAGAAGCAGATAGAATGCGAAATTCTTTATTATTAAAAGAAGATAAAGAATCAGAAATGACTGTGGTTAGAAATGAATTTGAACGCGGTGAAAATAACCCAAATAGTTTGTTAAATAAGGAAATGTGGGCTACAGCTTATATGGCACATCCTTATCATCATAATACTATTGGTTGGCGCTCAGACATTGAAAAGATGCCTATAGAAACATTAAGAGATTTTTATAATACTTACTATTGGCCAGATAATGCAACATTGACCATTATTGGAGATTTTCAAAAAGAATCACTTTTTAATTTAGTTGACAAGTATTTTGGTAAAATCACTAAGGCACCACATGCTATGCCTCAGCCTTATACAACAGATCCAGATCAATTGGGGCCAAGAAGAATAACTATTAAGAAACCTGGTCAACAAGGCATAGTGTCTATAGGGTATAAAATACCAGGTAGAATGCATGATGATTTACCTGCATTACAAGTATTAAGTCAAATTATAGGATCTGGAACGTCTTCTATACTTAATAAAACATTTGTAGATACAGGTATAGCTCTTTTTGGGTATTCAAGCGCTTCAGAGTTTAAAGAAGTAGGATTATTGAGTGTTTCGCTAGGCATTACTCCAGATAAAGATCATGAAGAGATAAATGAACAATTACTTGAGATGATAGCCACAGTAAAAAACGATGGTGTAACTCAAGAAGATGTTAATCGCATTGTTGCAAAGCTTAATGCGCAAACCATTTTATCTAGAGATGGTTCGGGCAGTATTGCACGGGAATTAAATGAAGCCATCGCAGGAGGCGATTGGAAAGACTACATTAATGCAAATAAAAGGCTTAGTAAAGTTACAGCAGAGGATGTAAAACGTGTTGCAAATACGTATTTATTGGAAGACCAAAGTACAACAGGCTATTTTATCCCAAAAGTACCAGGAGAGAATGAGGCTATAAGTCAAAAGCCTGCCAACTATATACCTAATAATGATAATAAATATTTTTATAGAAATCCAGAGCATCCAAAAGAAGATTGTCATACAGATTCCAAGATACTATCTCAAGAAGAAATTTCTGAGATTACCTCAGCATACCAAACCATTGAAATATCTAATAAAGGAGAGAAGTTTACTCGAAAGAACATTGTAGGAATTGATGTAATTACTGCCAAAACTGGAGCAAAAGATTTTTTAACCGTATCAGCAAGTTTTCCTATAGGAGATTATTTAAATACAAATGGTAATGAAATGGTGCCATCCTTAACAGCACAAATGCTAAGTAAAGGCACCTTAAATAATGATAAATTTCAATTTTCTCAAAAACTCGAAAAGTTAGGGGTTACATTAAGAGTTAGCGCTGGCACTCATAATATGAGTATAGGTTTTAAGTGCTTGAAAAAAGATTTATATGAAGTTGTTACTTTATTATCTGAAGAATTAAGATTTCCACTATTTGATGAAAAAGAATTCAACCTTCTAAAACAGCAAAATGAAGGCAGTATGAAACGCGGAATAACAGACCCTGGAACACAAGGTTCAATCGCGCTTTCGCAAGCTGTATACCACAAAGGACATCCTAACTATACTACCGATATTAAAGAATCAATTGATGATTTAAACAAGGTGACTTTAGATGAATTAAAAGCGTTTCATAAAACCTATTTTGGCCCAGAAGACATGCATTTAGTAGCTGTTGGAGATGTTGACACTAAAGTTTTGTATAAAGCTCTTAAAGTAGCTTTCAAAGGATGGACGGGAGGAGTTAAAGCTAAGGCTAATTTTGAAAAATCAAATAAAGCTGATGCTTTGACTAAAGTAATTACAATTCCTCAAAAACCAAGTGCAGAAATGTATATAGGACAGTATACAGGAATTCAAAGAATGGATGAAGACTTTTTACCCCTTTATATGGGTACAAGTATTTTAGGTGGTGGATTTTCTGGGAGACTTATGCGAACTGTAAGAGATGAAGATGGCTTAACTTATAGCATCAACGCAAGGCATTCTGGTCATAATTATGCAGATGGTTATTGGTATGTTAATGCCTCTTTTAACCCAAATTTATTTCAAAAAGGCCTAGATGCAACCTTGGTACAAATTAAAAAATGGGTTGATGAAGGCGTAACAGAGGAAGAATTAGTCGCTAAAAAAACAAATCTAACAGGAAGTTTTAAAGTTAGCCTTTCTACTACTGGTGGCTTAGCTGGTGCTCTTTTAGACTTTGTTGAAAGAGGTTTAGAGCCTAATTATATCGATCAATATACTAAAGATATTGAAGCAGTAACTTTAGAACAAATCAATAGTACCATCAAAAAGTATATAGATTTAGATAAGTTAATTACAATCAAGTCGGGTTCGTTAGATGATAACGGTAAGCCTTTGAAGTAGACAGTATTATCTTTCGTTTTATGAACTTTAAATGGTTTGAATTAGCTAACCAATAAATTAAATCAGAATAGAAAGATAAAAAAGGGTTGTTTATCAAAATAACCCTTTTAAAAAATTTAAAAACAACCTTAAATTAATACAATGAAAAAAGCTGTTCTAATACTCGTCTTATTAGTTTTTGCAACTGGTAATTCACAAATTTTAGAACCTGTAAAATGGTCAACAAAGGTCGTAAAGATTTCAGACAAGGAATATGATTTAATGGCCATAGCTACCATTGATGCAAAATGGCATTTATATTCACAAACAGTACCCGAAGACGGGCCTATTCCAACAACTTTTTTATTTAAAAGTAGCACCAATTATTTAAAAAAGGGCAATACAAAGGAGGAAGAAGGGCATACGATTAGCGATCCTGTTTTTAATATGGAAATTAAATTTTTTGAAACTAAAGCTTTATTTAAGCAGCGCATTTTAATAAAAGAAAAAAAACCATTTAAGGTTAATGCAACTGTAGAATTTATGGTTTGTGATGATAGTAGATGCTTACCACCTACCGAAGTTGATTTAGTTTTTAATATCAAATAGCGTAAAGTACATTTCATAAATGAAGAAACTAATCTTTATAATCGTATTATTAGCCTTTTCAATAGGTAATTCCCAAGTTTTAGATCCCGTAACATGGACAACAAGTGTTGAAAAATTATCCGATACTGAATATGTCTTGGTTTCAAAAGCATCCATTGAAAAAGGCTGGCATTTATACTCGCAAACAGTTCCAGAAGATGGTCCAATACCTACCACATTTATTTATGATGATAGCGAAGGGACTTTTAAAATCGCAGGAAACACTTCAGAGGAAGCGGGCCATACAGTAGATGACCCCGTTTTTAAAATGAAGATTAAATTCTTTGAAAACACTGCAACCTTTAAACAAAAAGTAAAAGTAGAAAATGGTTTAACAGCTATTAAGGGTTTTGTGGAATTTATGGTGTGTGATGACACCCGTTGTTTGCCACCAACAGAAGTCGATTTGGTTTTTAATATTTCAGAAGATAAAGCAGACTCAAATACCATTGGTGCCTCGGTTGATTCTGCAGCTAAGCCAAAAAGTAACAATTCCAACAAAGGACTTTGGTCTATTTTTTTCATAGCGTTTTTATCTGGATTTGCTGCATTGTTAACACCATGTGTATTCCCAATGATTCCTATGACGGTCAGTTTCTTTACCAAACAAAGTAAAAACAAGGCTGCAGGTATAAAAAATGCCGTTATATACGGTATTTGTATCATAGTAATTTACGTGCTTTTAGGTACAGCGGTAACTGGTGTTTTTGGCGCCGATGCTTTAAATGCACTGGCAACTAATGTTTGGTTTAATATCATATTCTTTTTGCTATTGGTCATTTTTGCGGTGTCGTTTTTAGGTGCTTTTGAAATTATGCTTCCAAACTCTTGGGCAAATCGAGTTGATTCACAAGCAAACCGAGGTGGACTTATTGGAATCTTTTTTATGGCACTGGCCTTAGCTATTGTGTCGTTCTCTTGTACAGGACCTATTGTTGGTACTTTACTAGTTGAGGCGGCTTCTAAAGGTGGATTGGCACCTATTATTGGTATGTTAGGTTTTTCATTGGCCATTGCATTACCATTCGGGCTATTTGCAGCATTTCCAGGTTGGCTAAATTCTCTCCCTAAATCTGGCGGTTGGTTAAATACGGTGAAAGTGGTACTTGGTTTTCTGGAGTTGGCCTTGGCATTCAAATTTTTGTCACAAGCCGATTTGGTTTTACAAGCGCATTTGTTGGAACGTGAAGTGTTTTTGGCTATTTGGATAGCCATATTCGGTGCCTTGGCGTTTTATCTTTTCGGAAAAATACAGCTTCCGCACGATTCGCCATTGACACATATTTCAGTTGGACGATTAAGTTTAGGACTTGTAGTATTATCATTCACTATTTATATGATCCCAGGTCTTTGGGGTGCGCCGCTAAATTTAATAAGTGCCTTCCCACCACCATTAGAATATAGCGAGTCGCCTTATGGCGTAGGGTATTCCAAACTTGGCACTTCCCTCAATATAGACTCGCATAAAGGACTTCCGGAAGGGGCACATTTACTAGCACCTCACGATATTTTAGCCTTTAACGATTATGATAAAGGATTGGCCTATGCAAAAGAAGTAGGCAAACCCGTAATGATAGATTTTACAGGTTGGGCATGTGTAAATTGTAGAAAAATGGAACAAAACGTGTGGCCAAAGCCAAAGATTTTGAGCATCCTTAAAAATGAAGTGGTGTTAATATCATTGTATGTAGATGATAAACGTCCTTTAGAGGGTCATGAAGTAACAGATTCAAAGCTTAAACCAGGAAAAAAGTTAAAGTATATTGGTCAAAAGTGGAGTGAACTACAAACACTTAAATATAAAGCAAATTCACAACCTTTTTATGTGTTAATGGGGCATGATGAACAAAACCTTTTAGCACCGGTTGCGTATACGCCTGATGCAGATGAATATTACGCCTGGTTAAAAGAAGGTGTTTCAAAATTTAAATAGTCATTAAAATGAATATTGATTCATATTTAACAATTAATGATAGCACAGAAAACATACTAATTGTTTACGTAAAAAATGGCTTTGGAGTATTAGAAAATATATTAAAGACATTTTCTGAAAAGTTTATACATATTGAAAGTGTAAATAGTATAACTATAGAAAAACAAAAAGCATTAAAGATTGTCTTGATTGTAAAATCAAAAAATAGCCAATTAGCGAGTGTTATAGAGTTAATTAGAAACAAAGAATATACAATTGAAGTTGAGAATTATATTGATTCTGAAGTTATATATAATGAACTGGCCTATTATAAAATTTCTTATGATTACTTTTTAAACAATCCTATAACTTCTTTAATAATTAACCGACATCGTGTGGAAATTGCTGAAATAAATAGGGAGTTTATTTTTTTAGAACAAAAAGGGTCGCGAAAAGAAATTGTGAATTTCTTAAAAGAAATAAAACCACATGGGTTAATTAATTTTAATTCTTCTGGAAAAATAATAATTAATAAATATTGAATTATTTAGGAACTAGAGATATATGATGATTAATAAATTGGTTGACGAAGATCAACTATCAAATCTTGAATCTTATTTTTCAACTTTCAGGCAACATATTGTTGGAATTGATACCGAATTTGAATCGCCTTATGGAAAGAAAAAAATCATTTATGCTGATTGGACGGCAAGTGGAAGGCTCTATAGGCCTATTGAGCGTAAAGTTTTAAATGAGATAGGGCCATATGTTGCCAACACCCATACCGAAACCTCAATTACAGGAAGCGTGATGACGCATGCTTACCATAATGCCAGAAATATTATCAAAAAGCACGTAAATGCTTCAAAAGATGATGTTTTAATTACGGTTGGCACAGGAATGACGGGTGCCATTAACAAATTTCAGCGTATTCTTGGAATTAAACTAAACGAAAACTTAAAAGACCACACCATTGTTCCTGAAGAAAAACGTCCTATCATTTTTGTGTCGCATATGGAACATCATTCCAACCAAACCTCTTGGTTGGAAACCATTGCAAAAGTAAAAGTAATTCCTTCAAATGCAGAAGGGTTGCCATGTCTTGAAAGTTTGGAAAAGATGATTGAGGGCCACAAAGAGTGCCCAATAAAAATTGCGGCTATTACCGGTTGTTCCAATGTAACAGGCATTCAAACACCTTACTATGATATTGCCAAAATAATGCATCAAAACAATGGTTTGTGTTTTGTTGATTTTGCATGTTCAGCGCCCTATGTTAATATTGACATGCATCCAGAAAATGACGATGAATATCTAGATGCCATTACCTTTTCACCACACAAGTTTTTAGGAGGCCCTGGTACTTCGGGAGTATTGATATTCAATAAAAAATTATATAAGAATCTAGTCCCTGATAATCCTGGAGGTGGTACCGTTAGTTATACAAACCCTTGGGGAGACCATGATTATATTGATGATATAGAAACCCGGGAAGATGGTGGTACTCCAGGTTTTCTTCAAGCCATTAGAATTGCTCTTTCTATTCAGCTAAAAGAGGAAATGGGCGTGCAGAATATTATGGATAGAGAGCACGAATTAAATGCTATTATTTTTGAAAGATTAACAAAAATCAAAAACCTAAGATTATTGGCACCCAACCATACCGAGCGTTTGGGAATATTTTCTTTCTATATAGACGATGCTCATTACAACCTAATAGTAAAATTATTGAATGATAGGTTTGGGGTTCAAACCCGAGGAGGTTGTTCTTGTGCGGGCACTTATGGGCATTATCTTTTAAATGTAGATGAACCTACTTCAAAATCGATAGAAAAGAAAATTCTTGAGGGCTGTTTGGTTGAGCGTCCTGGATGGATACGAATGTCAATACACCCAACAATAACTAATGCCGAAATTGAATTTATTTGTAAAGCTATTGAAGAGGTAGCTGATAACCATCTAGATTGGGGAAATGATTACGTCTATAATGCTTCAAAAAATGAATATATTCACAATATGGGCTTAAACACAGAGAGCGAGATTGCAAAAAATTGGTTTAATTAAATAAATTGGTGATTACCAATTAAATGTGATACATTTTGATTCTAACTGAATTGCTTTTAGTAATTCGGGCAGGCAAAAGGTCACTGGTTCGACTCCGGTATTCTCCACCAAGTATGATAAGGTTTCAAGAGTTTTTACTTTTGAAACCTTTTTTTATTTACTTCAAAAGAGTAAATTGAAAATAAGTTCCCGAACAATTTTCAGGTCTATTGCTTAATAGTATAGTACCTCCCAATTTCTCAATAATAGCTTTAATAGTAGCCAAACCTATTCCCGTATCCGTAGGGTTTTCTTTCCGCAAGGTTTCAAACATGACAAAGACTTTTTTCCAATATTTCTCTGGAATACCGGGGCCGTTATCCTCATAATTAAATGAATAACTGTTTTCATCCTCCGCAAAAGATATTTTGATTTCTGTTAACTCTTGGCGGGAAAATTTTATGGAGTTTAAAATCAATTCTGAAAAAATCTGATTGAAGCTTTTTAAGGAGTGAACAATGGTACAGTCACAACCTATGGGAGTCAGACTAATATGAGATGTCTTGCCCAACTCCTGTGAAATATGGTTAAGCTCAGTTGCAATATGAAACTCATTATATTCAACCTCACTGTTCATTATATTGGTATAGTTCATAATACCATTAATTAACGCTTCCATATAACTAACTCTATCCTCAATGGTATCTAGCCATTCCGGAACTTCCGTATCCTTTAACAGATGTAGATAATCCATTTTAATAAAACTTACCAAAGACCCAATACCTTGCAACGGGGTTTTCATATCATGTGCCAAGCGATATGTAAAGTGCTTAAGCTGATTGTTCTTAACCGAAAGTTCTTCATTTATAATTTGCTGAAGGCTGTTTTGACGCCTAAGCTCTAACTGAGCCATAACCTGATTGGCCAATGACCTTAGACAAGCCTGCTGTTTAGGGGTAAAGTTGGTTCTTGGCAAAGTGTCTATAACACATAAAGTACCTATTGAAAACCCGTCTTTTGTGTTCAACGGTGCACCTGCATAAAATTGCACTTGTGGCCCTCCCGTTACCAACGGATTATCAGCAAAACGTTCATCCTTGCTTGAGTCTTTTACAATGAACAATTCCTCAGGAGTATTTATGGCGTGCGCGCAGAAAGCTAGGTCACGAGGGGTTTCCGTAGCGTCTATACCATAGTGGGATTTAAACCACTGCCTATCTGAATCTACCAAAGACACAAGTGCCATTGGAGTATTGCATATTTCTGCCGCTATACGGGTAATGGCATCATATTCTTCTTCCTCCAAGGTATTTAGAATCTCGAAACTTTCAAGTGCTTTAATTCGGTCCTCTTCGTTTAGAGGTTTCTTTGGTTTTAACATAAAGTCCTACGTATTACGAAATGTAAGATAAGGGGTTTAATTTGTAGGGGATAACTTACCTCATAGTTAAACTGAACGTAATTTTGAACCCTGTTATTGTTGCAACCAATAGAATTATAACTGCATTACTAAGGGTTGATGATATTGGTAAGGGTAGAATGTTATATAAAGGCATAAAAAAACAAGCATCTTTTAAAAGTGACGCTTGTTTCTAGAATGATATTTTTCACTTTTTACAGACTGAAAATTGGCTAGTATGCCTTCTCTTCACCTCTTACGGCATTTACTACAGTTGAATAAATGATACTCAGGTCTAACCCCAAAGACCAGCTTTCCGTATAAAAGATATCAAATCGGATTCGGTTTATGATATCCGTCTTTTTAATAATTTCTCCGCGGCATCCTTTAATTTGTGCCAAGCCCGTTATACCCGGTTTTACAAAATGCCTTACCAAATACTTATCAATTGAGGTTTCGTACATTTCCGTATGGGATTCCATATGTGGTCTTGGCCCCACTACGCTCATATCTCCAAGAAAAACATTTATGAACTGTGGCAACTCATCAATACTGGTCTTACGCAATATCTTACCTATACGGGTAACCCTCATATCATTTTTAGTGGCCATTAAAGTATCAGATTCCGCATTTTGGGTCATTGACCTAAATTTATAACACCAGAATGCTTTTCTATTTACCCCATGCCTTTTTTGTTTAAAAAACAATGGCCCTTTTGACTCTAACTTCATAAGAACAAATAGGATAGGTGTAAGCCATGACAATACGGCAAGTATTACAAAAGAAGAGAACAAGAGATCAAAAGTTCTTTTAATAATAGGTGCATATTCCAATTCCAACGGAGATTTACGCATAGCCAGAACTGGTATATTATCATATAGTTCAATAGACATGGAACGCGTAAAAATTTCCTTGTTGTCCGGTATGATCTTTAGCTTTTTCAAGTTATTATCGGCAAAGGTAATCAGGTATTCCAGCTCCTTTTTAGAAAGGTTTGAGGTAACGCAATAGATATAATCCACATCATTTTCCAGGACATACTTAAAACAGTCGTTCATTTTTCCCAAATATGTGGGACTCACAGAAGGGCGGTCATCAAAAAAACCTTTGTACCTATAACCTAATTCCGGTTGATCAAAAACCTTCCTGATTTTCTTAAGGTTTTTATCCCTACCTACCACAACTACGTTTCTAAAGTTTCCTCCGTACAATCTATATTTTGTCCTAACCCAATAGAACAAAGACCTATAAATGGTTATAAACAAACAAATGACCAAATAGACCGAAGCACGATACTCAAAAGCATATATTCCATTAGATTTGAAGCCGTAAAGCGCAAAATAGGCGAGCCCAAAAATACCGAGCAATCTAAAATATTTACCCAGATTGGTTTCAAACCTCTCACGTCTTTCTGTAGGGTAATAATTAAGGCTAAACGCCGCTATGAGCCAAGCCAAATTATAATAGAGCACATTGGTTCCTTCTAAATATGTAAGGGGGGTCATGAAGTAAAGTACCCCATTAACTATACACAAATGCATAAGAACTGAAAACGGAATGATTAACAACGATTTTTTCATAAGCCTAGTTTTTCAAATTGAAAAAATGGGGGTAGAAATAAAACCAAAGAACGGGTGTAAGGCCGCTTTAGATTTACCACGTATTATAATCCGTAACAGAAGTAGGTGTATTTATCTACAATAAAGTAAATGCATCTTTTCTTGAGCTAAAAGAAAATAACCGAATTGTTTTCACCAATAAACAGATTATGATAATAATAATTCAAAATAAACCGCCAAAAACAAATAATAAACAAATAATGTAATTCGTAATTTAAAAAGAAATAGTAAAGAGGTGCCGAAATCAAGAATATGAAAATTAACATTTTATTAAGAAAATGCCTTGAAGAACTATATCTACTACAATTAAAAAGCATAGAGCTATGTAGCTCTAACTTTTAACTATAGATTACGCCCCTTCCTTCACAATTAAATAATTACTGCATAAGCTTTTCTTAACGCTCAAAAATTTACAAATAGTGAATAAACATTGAATTTTGTGTTTTAATATTTACTATTTGTAAACTTTTTGTGACTCTCAAAATACATCATAAAGACATTAGGTTTTTGGCCTACGGTACATTTGCATCTTTTGGCACCTATTTCTGTATGTATGCCTTTCGGAAACCGTTTACAGTAGCCACCTATGAGCATCTCTCCTTTATGGGAATCGATTATAAAATTATCCTAATAATCACCCAAGTACTAGGGTATATGCTTTCCAAATTCATTGGTATTAAGCTTATTTCCGAACTCAAGGCCAAGAATAGGCTGCGGTATCTTCTGGTCATGATTTCCTTAGCGGAGTTAAGCCTGATTCTTTTTGGACTTGTTCCTCCTCCATACAATATCATCTTCATGTTTTTCAACGGCCTCTCGCTGGGAATGATCTGGGGAATAGTATTTTCATATTTAGAAGGAAGAAAATTTACCGAAATATTAGGAGTAACCCTCTGTTCCAGTTTCATTGTTTCAAGTGGTGCCGTAAAATCATCGGGGCTACTCTTAATGCAGGCCACAGGTGTTTCCGAAATTTGGATGCCGGCCTTAACGGGAGCTGTATTTCTTATTCCTTTTCTAGGATTTTCGGTTTTACTGGATCGCATTCCCAAACCTACGGAAGAGGACAAAATACTAAGAAAAGAGCGCAAACCTATGAACCGGGCAGACCGTAAAAAAGTGCTGTCCAATTTCTTCTTCCCGATTATAGTGCTTGTTTTTTTCTATATAAGCCTTACGGCGATACGTGACTTTCGGGATAATTTTTCGCGTGAAATATGGGATGCGGTGGGTTTTAAAGGCAATGCTTCTATCTACACCCTCACGGAACTGCCTGTAGCAATTATAGTTCTGCTTTCAATTGGTCTTTTTGCGTTCGTCAAGAATAACTATCGCGCCTTTATGACCTATCACTATCTCCTAATTTTTGGCGCCCTGTTAATTGGCTTAAGCACCTTTCTTTTTCAAAACCAATTCATAGGCCCTGTACTCTGGATGATTTTGATCGGCCTGGGATTGTATATCTGCTACGTACCGTTTAATTGCATTTTTTTTGATAGGATGATAGCCACCTTTAAGATCGAAGGCAATGCCGGTTACCTCATCTATATTGCCGATGCCTTTGGGTATCTGGGAAGCATGGCCGTTTTGCTCTATAAAAATTTTGGCCAACGCTCCGTTTCATGGTTACAGTTCTTTAGCTATGGAACCTACGCCATTGCCTTTATTGGCCTTATTGCAGCTACTTGCTCTATACTCTATTTCAAGAAAAAATACAGACGCGAACAACAGACTTTAAATAATGAACTACAGATTGTATGACCATGGAGAATAAATATGACCTAATTGTAGTTGGAGGAGGTGTTCTAGGCACTTTTCATGCCTATCACGCCGTGAACAAGGGACTAAAAGTAGCCTTGTTGGAAAAAGATGCGAAACCCCAAGGTGCCACGGTTCGGAATTTTGGACAAGTAGTACCTTCTGGCATGGACTCTAAATGGCAACTTTATGGGCGGGAAAGCTTGAATATATACAAACACATCCAATCTAAATTTGATATATCCGTTAGGCAAGAGGGAAGCATTTATATAGCCTCTAATGAAGAAGAAACGCAACTTTTACTAGAGCTGAACGCCATAAATCTGGCCAATTCCTATACATCCAAATTATTGACCAAAGAAGAATGCTTAGAGATGTACCCCGGCTTGAGGGCAGATTATGTTAAGATGGGACTTTTCTTTCCTGAAGAGGTAATGGTAGAACCGCGTTTAATGATCGGTAAATTACAAGCCTACCTAGAAGAAGTGGGCATGGATGTTTTCATGAACAAAACCGTGGTAGAATGTAATGCCCTTACCAATTGGGTACAGGTACACACTACGGATAACACAAGCTTGTCCGCCGCCAAGGTCATCATTTGTAACGGAAGTGATTTTAAAACGCTGTACCCAAGCTTGTTTGCGGAAAGCGATCTTATCGTATCTAAATTACAGATGATGCAAACCAAGCATCAGCCCAATTATAAATTACCCAGTTCTATACTCACCGGGCTTTCCATACGCCGCTATGAAGCTTTTTCGGAATGTCCTTCATACGCCTCCATTAAAGCCAAAGAAAACAGCGAAGCTTTCGAGAAAAAATGGGGTGTTCACATTCTTTTTAAACAGGCTACGGACGGTTCCGTTATTATAGGTGACTCCCATGAATATGCTCCGGCAGCACGTATGGATCATTTGGGAATGGACTTAAATATGGACATAGATAACTTTATCCTTAAGGAAGCCAAAAAAATATTTGACTTACCCACCTACCAAATTCAGAACCGTTGGTACGGCCTTTATTCCCAATGCAAAGAGGAAGATATCTATCAACATACTATAGACCGTAACATTCATATTGTTACCGGTATAGGTGGCAAAGGCATGACCGGAAGTTCGGGTTTTGCTAAAGAAAACATCAATTCAATTTTTAATTTACAAAATGCATAACATAGAATTAGCAGTATTTGACATGGCCGGAACGGTCGTTAATGAGAACAATGTGGTCTACAAAACGTTGCAAAAGGCCATTAACAAGACCGGTTATGAACTAGACCTGGATTTTGTTCTTGAGCATGGTGCCGGAAAAGAAAAACACCAGGCCATAAAAGATATTTTAAACGCCCTTAACAATCCAAAAGAACAGGCTTCCGAACCTATTTTTGAGGATTTTAAAAAACTATTGGATGATGCTTACCACGAGCTGAACGTAACCTCGTTTGAAGGTGTTGAGCAAATGTTAACTCAAATCAAATCTAAAAAAATAAAGATAGCACTGAACACGGGCTATAACAGGGCCGTTGCCGAATTGCTATTACAAAAAATGAACTGGAAACAAGGCGAGCAATATGACGCACTGGTTACAGCTAACGATGTAGTTGAAGGTCGCCCTCACCCAGCCATGATATATAAGGCCATGCAACTACTGAAAATAACCAATTCCAATAACGTATTGAAAGCCGGAGACTCTATCATAGATATTGAAGAAGGAAAAAATGCCCAGTGTGGCGTTACCGTTGGTGTAACCACCGGTGCCCATACGGAAGATCAATTAAAATCTGCTCAACCTACCTATGTATTAAGTTCCCTTACAGAACTCCCTAATTACCTGGCAGGTTAGTTATTACTAAAACAGTTTTGAACCACAAACAAACAATCCGTTTACCAGTTGGTAGACGGATTGTTTGTTTTTATATATCCAAGTCCTACACAAAAAAATACATAACCAACATCTTGGTTGGTCTGTCACTCCTGTTAACAGGCACATGGGGAATGCGACCATCAAAGAAAATAGAATCGCCTTCTTTTAACAGCACCTCTTCATTATCAATTATATAATAACATTCACCGCTCAACATATATTTATACTCATAGGCGTCCGTTGTAACCTTTTCCCGCTGGGAGTTTGGCAAAACTTCCAACAGTGTAGTTTCAAAACCTAATGAAGAGATTTGCTTTCCAAAAATATAGGTGTAATTAAAGCCAATGGCATTATCCTCTTTTTCAATACTGGTATTGTCTTCCTTTCTTGAGACAATAAATTTGGCCCCATTTATTTTGGCCATACCATTAAAAAAGTCGGTTACCTCAACTTCCAATGAATTAATAATCTTTAAGAGTACGGGTAGCGAAGGTATGGTCCGGCCATTCTCTATTCTTGAAATTAGACCACCAGTAACTTCTGCACGATGTGCAATATCGCTAATGGTCTTATTTCCCTCTTTTCTTATTTCCTTAATTCGTTTTCCTATACCAATAAGGTAGTCTTCCATATCTAAAACTTAATATACAAACTTACTATTAAATACATTTTAAGACGTTTAAACCTACAAAATAGATGTGGTTTTTAGTCAGTATAATTTTAATTAAACCGTCATAATTACAAAATCTATAATTGAGTATTTGTAAATAACGTTAAGATAACATTTTTATAACAACACCTCTCTAAACCTTGCAATAACTTAATATTTAATCACATTTCGCTTAACCTGTTCAACTGATATTTGTTGCATAATAATTAACCAAAGTTTACAAATACGAAAAAATGAAAAGAACAGTTCTTTTAGCCTTATTCACTTTGGTGGTCAGTTTGGCCGCCCGTGCACAGACCACTTTTACGGGAACGGTACTAGATGAAAACCAAGTGCCATTACCCGGTGCTTCTTTAGTTATTAAAGGAAGTGCAACCGGGGTAGCCACAGATTTTGACGGTAATTTTAGCATAGAATTACCAGAAGGAAATGAAATTCTGGTAGTATCCTATTTGGGGTATATACCCTCGGAACTCAACACAACGGGAAAAACAACAGCAACCATCGTTTTGCAACCTAACTCAGAACAATTAGGCGAGGTTGTGGTAACTGCTTTGGGTATTAAAAGAGAAGCTAAGAAATTAGCGTATGCTGTTCAAAAAGTCTCGGGAGAAGACATTTCAAAAGCAAAAGAAACCAACGTTGTAAACTCCTTAGCGGGTAAACTAGCCGGTGTTCAGGTAACCGGAGGTAATTCTGGAGTAGGTTCATCCTCACAAATCATTATTCGTGGGGAAAGTTCGTTAAACCCAAGTCCAAACGCGAATTCACCGCTTTTCGTAGTTGACGGTATTCCTATCAACAACAGTGTAAGTAGCCGGTCTAGCGAAGGTAACATGGAAGTAGACTACGGCAACGGTGCCCAAGACATTAACCCGGACGATATAGAGACCATGAACGTGCTAAAGGGGCCAAGTGCCACCGCCCTTTATGGCTCAAGAGGTGCTAACGGGGTTATATTGATAACTACAAAATCAGGAAAGAACAACAAGGGCATAGGTGTTTCTTACACCAACAACACCACATTTGAGTCTATACTAACATTTCCAGAATATCAATATGAATACGGTCAAGGATCAAACGGTCAGTTCGCTTTTGCCGATGGTGGCCAAAACCGTTCCATAACAGGAGGTGTAAACGATCATGTTGACGAAAGTTGGGGTCCTGCTTTAAACGGCCAATTGATTGCACAGCATGACAGCCCAACAACCAGCGGTTTGCGTGCGGGTGATGTTCATGTACGACCAAGAAATGCAGACGGCACTTTTGCCGATGAAATTATTGCCACTCCGTTTTTATCGAGACCCGGAAACATTAAAAGTTTTTTTGAAACCGGACATACTATTAGTAACAACATTGCGCTAACCGGTGGAAACGATAAAGGAAACTTTAGACTCTCTTTTACCGATTTACAAAGCGAGGGCATCGTACCCAATACGGATTACAATAGACGTTCATACGCACTTAACGGATCGTACCAACTTGCAGATTGGCTTAAAGTCTCCGGTTCTATGAACTATGTAAACAGTAACTCAGGCAACCGACCTGTAAACTCGTACGGTACGGAAAACATTATGTACTTATGGATTTGGTTCGGACAACATGTTGATATGGACTCGTTGCGCGATTACTGGCAACCAGGTTTAGAGGGCGTACAACAGTACAATTACAATTACAACTACCATGACAACCCTTTCTTTAATGTTTACGAAAACACGAACAGTCTTGATAAGGACCGTATTATTACCAATATGCGTGCAGACATTAAACTGGCCAAAGGTCTAGATTTCATGTTCAGAACCGGTTTTGATTATGCCAACGAACTAAATATGCGTAAAAGAGCTTATTCTACGCAGCGGTTCCCAAAGGGCCAGTATAGAGAGGATAATATTTATGCTTTTGAGCAGAACACAGATTTTCTTCTCGGCTACAACACTACGTTCAATGATGACTTTGATTTTGGCCTTTCTTTTGGGGGCAATAGCCGTATTGTTAAAAACAGATACCAAAGAGTAAGTGCCAACTCACTTTCAATTCCCGGCATATACAATTTCGGGAATGCGGCAGAACCTCTAACGTCTAGCGATTATGATGACAAAAAGGAAATTAACAGTCTGTACGCCTTTGCAAATTTTGGTTTCAAAGACTATTTGTTCCTAGATGTTACCGGAAGAAACGATTGGTCTTCTACCCTTCCTTTAGAGAACAGCAGTTATTTTTATCCTTCGGCGGGACTTAGTTTAATTCTATCGGACATGTTCACGCTTCCTAAAACCATAACTTTTGCAAAATTAAGAGCAGGCTGGGCAAGTGTAGGTAACGATACTGACCCGTACAACTTATTATCTACTTACGGCTTTGGAACAACATTCAACGGTTTTTCAAGAGTTAATTCGCCTTCCGAATTAAAACTACCGGACTTAAAACCAGAAAGAACCAATTCTTTTGAGGTTGGTGCGGACTTAAGGTTGCTTAATAACCGTTTAGGGCTGGACGTGGCTTTATACAGATCGGAAACCAAGAACCAAATTATTTCGCTACCAGTTTCCAATACTTCTGGTTATAACCAAACGGTTATCAACGCTGGTAAAGTTAGAAATGAAGGTCTAGAAATTACTTTGAACGCAACACCTGTAAAGTCTGAGAATTTCACTTGGAATACCAATATCAACTTTACCACGAATAGAGGTGAAATCTTAGAGCTCGCAGAAGAACTCCCTTTTTATCGGATAAAGGAAAACTACCTTATTGTAGGTGCCGAGGTAGGTAAGAGAATGGGAGATTTATACGGCACGGGCTTCGTAGAAGTAACGGATCCCAACAGTCCTCATTTTGGAAAATGGATTATCAACCAAGATACCGGTCTACCTTCACGAGACAATGAACTTAGAAACTTGGGTAACTACAACCCTGATTTTATGGTGGGCCTTCAAAATAGTTTCCGTTACAAAAACCTAAACCTGGGCGTTCTTTTTGATTGGAGACAAGGTGGTGTTTACCATTCAAGAACAGTTTCCATTGGCGGTACCACAGGCCTTTTGGATTTTACTACGGAAGGGCGTGAAACGGGTATTGTTGCCGAAGGAGTAATAAATACCGGAACTAAAGAAAACCCAGTATATGAAGAGAACACCATAAATGTTCCTGCATCCGGGTACTACTCTACCGTGTACAACCGAAGCAATGAGGAAACTACAATGTACGATGCCAGTTATGTAAAACTTAGAGAAGTAAAATTCGGTTACAACTTCCCTAAAAAGATGTTCTCCCAAACCCCAATTGCTTCCGCCAGTATTTCTCTTGTTGGACGTAACCTGGCTTTATGGACAGAAAATCCCCATGTAGACCCTGAAACCTTATCATTTTCGGGCGGAAGTGTAGTTCCTGGCGTAGAGGATATGGCCTTGCCAAGCACAAGAAGCTATGGATTTAATATAAACATTGAATTCTAAATAGAATTAATCACTACAATACATATTCAAGATGAAAACATCAAAAATATTTACCATAATCCTTCTATCCGGCTTAAGCTTAACGGGCTGTACCGCAGATTTTGAAGAAACTAATACGAACCCTAATGCTCCGGAAATGGTAAGTGCCAATCTACTTACCGCTACGGCAACTTCAGAAATTGCCCGCACTTTAACATCTGAAGGATATTCGGACGGAAATACTCTTACCCAGCTAATGGCAAAGAACAATTTCCCTGGCTTTGGTCAATTTGAATGGGGAGATCAAGGACTTTGGAATTTTTTCTATGAAATTTTACCAGAAGTAACAGATATTCTAGAAATCTCTAGAGCAGAGGAAACAAAGAACAGCACTTATGAAGGCATTGCCCTAACCTTAAGAGCCCTTTGTTATGCCAATTTAACGGATCTTTATGCTAACGTTCCTTACACGGAAGCTATTACGGGAAAAACAGATGCGGTTTTTACCCCAAAATACGATGATCAAGAAACGGTTTACAATGGCGTTCTTCAAGATTTAGTTGATGCCGATGCTGCTTTAGCCTTAGGTGAAGCCATTACAGGCTCAACCGGAGATGTTATTTTTGATGGTGATGCTTCAAAATGGAGAAAACTAGCAAATTCCCTTCGCTTACGTTACTTGTTGCGTATCTCAAAACAAAGAGACGTATCGGCCCAAATGCAAGCTATTGTTAGTGCGGGTAACTATATCATGACCAATGATGACAATGCTACCTTAACTTTCAGCGGAACTTCAAATACGGATTCTTGGCCGGAAAGTACAGGCCGTATAGGTGGTTTTGACGAGAAAAGCTTGTGTACTACCGGACTTGAATACCTTACCCGTTTTAACGACCCTAGATTGGATATTTGGTTTGACCGTAACAATAATGGAGAATATGTGGGCATCCCTATTGGCTTAAACCAAGATAATGCTAGAGCGTATGACGATGCCAACAGCCCTAGCCGTTTAGATGTTGAATTGTTCTATTTTTCCAGAACTGAGGCTGAGGCCTATATTATAAAAAGCTCCGAGGTGAACTTTATTTTGGCGGAAGCCGCAGAAAGAGGATTTATTTCCGGTGATGCCGAAACTTTTTACAATGAAGGAATTCGCCAAAGCATGAAGTATTGGGGCGTAACGGACGATGCGGTTATTGATGCTTACTTAGCACAGCCATCCGTAGCTTACGACGGGAGCATTGAATTGCTAATGACCCAAAAGACACTAGCACTCTGGAATGTAGATTACCAAGGTTGGTTTGATTATAGGAGAACAGGCCTTCCTGCACTTGAAGCCGGACCGGACAATGAAAACCAAGGTCTTTACCCGGTTAGATTTCTATACCCTTCTTCTGAACAAACGTTGAACAAAATAAACTATAAAGCTGCAGTAGAAGCAATTGGTGGGGATAATATAAACTCTAAGGGATGGTGGGAGACCGGAACAAGGTACTAACCTTCTTATAAACAGCAATGCTTTTGCCCAACGTAACAACCAAGGCAAAAGCATTGTTATAATTAATTTTTCAAATTATGAAACCAATTAAGTTACTTATGCCTATGCTGGCGCTCTGCGGAATATGGTCCAAAAGCGTTAATGGTCAAGAATCACCTACTTTAGACATTGAACACGTAGTGGTGATAGGTTTTGACGGACTAAGCCCGGATGGACTGCAAAATGCAGTTACCCCTACTTTTGACAAATTAATGCAAGAAGGTGCCTATTCCTTGCATGCCAGGGCAGTGCTTCCTACAAGTTCAAGCACCAATTGGGCTTCAATGATTATGGGAGCCGGACCCGAGCAACACGGGATTACATCAAATGCTTGGGAAAAGGATAATTTTACCCTACCTGCAGTAACTCAGAGTGAAGAATTCATATTTCCTACCATCTTTCAATTGACCAATGACCAGATTGCTTCTGCAGAAATAGGTGCCATTTACCACTGGGGCGGTTTTGGAAGATTGTTCGAGAAAAGTGCAGTTGATTATGATGTAAATCCGGAAACGGAAGATGAAACCGCAGTTTTGGCCAGTTCTTACATTAAAACCAAAAGACCTAAACTTACCTTCGTTCATTTTGACCATGTAGACCATGCCGGCCACGAATACGGTCATGGAACGCCAAAGTACTACAAATCCGTAGAAAAAGCCGATCAGCTTTTAAAGCAAGTTTTACATGCAATTGCAGCATCTGGTCTAAAGGACAAAACCCTAATCATTGTTAGTGCCGACCATGGCGGCTTGGGAAAAGGCCATGGCGGAGAATCACTAAAAGAAATTGAAATTCCGTTTATAGTTTGGGGTAAAGGGGTTAAGAAAAACCACAAGATCAACCTTCCTGTTTACCAATATGACAATGCGGCTACCGTTGCTTTTGCTCTGGGTCTAAAAACCCCACATGCCTGGATCGGAAAACCCGTACTCTCGGCTTTTGAAGGTTATGAAATTGAAGATGACTATATGCTTCTTGAGCAGTTGAAGGAGCCTCTAATCTCCCCAAAAGCGGATGGTTATAAAAAAGCAGGTGGACTCTTCGCGGAAACAACTTCCTTGAAAATTGAAAACCCAAATGCAAAAGGAGTAATCCGGTATACGTTAGATGGTTCATTACCAACAAAAACTTCCAACGCTTACAAAAAGGTCATCTCACTAACCCAAAATACGGTGATTAAAAGTGCGATGTTCACTAATGAAAAAATTAGCAGTCCGGTTGCAGAAGCCTATTTTAGAATTCGTCCTAAAGACCTTAAAAAACCAGTAAAATACGAGATTTTCTACGAAGACCAACTTTCTTTTCTTCCGGCCCTAGGTTCAAGAAAACCGAATCTAACCGGAAATATTTTTGAAATTACTTCCGATGAAATAAAGGATAAGATAAAATCCAATACCGTGGTACGGTTCACTACCCAAATAAGGGTAGATCAAGAAAAAAGTTTTAGGTTCTATGTTCGTTCAGACGACGGCAGTCAACTCTTTATTGACAACGAATTGGTAGTGGATAACGACGGCGACCACGGGGTAAGGACCAAAGACGGTTCGATCAATTTAACACGCGGCCTACACACCCTCAAGGTCCTTTGGTTCAATGGTGGAGGCGATGGCTGGCTTGATGTTTTCGTAGAGGAAGAAGACAAGGTCAAACAAATTTTAACCAACCCCTTATTGATCGCCAATTAAATGAAGTTTCTCAATTTTTGTTTTATAACGCTGTTTTCGCTGGGCACAAACTGTAGTGCCCAGCAAAATAGTACCAAACCCTAATCTTGGGACCACTGTCTTTATGCATCCGAATAAAAAAATAAAAACCAACAAAAGAACCGAGGGCGATATTAATTATACCCCTGCTAGACAAGCTTGGCTAGACCATGAGGTAGATGAAAGCACAAAAGCCCTCCTTGAAAAAGATGCCCGTTATTTTTTTCATCAGGCCCTATCATCTCCCTGTCTAGACGTACTTATAAACTGCGAGGGGTCCTATATAGAAAACCTGTCCGGTAAAAAATATCTTGATTTTCATGGCAATAACGTACATCAGTTGGGGTTTTCACACCCCAAACTAATACAGCGCCTTACCGAACAACTGCAATCGCTTACCTTTTCTACGCGGCGGTACACCAACGAAGCGGCTATTAATTTTGCAGAGAAATTGGCTTCGCTCTTGCCATCGGATTTAAACCGTACGCTTATGACCCCCAATGGCAGTGCCGCTATTGGCATCGCCCTTAAACTGGCACGGGCGGTAACCGGCAAATTTAAGGTTGTTTCATTTTGGGACTCCTTTCACGGCGCCTCGTTAGATGCCATAAGCGTAGGCGGGGAATCTGTTTTCAGAGAACACATGGGACCCATGATGCCAGGGGTAGAACGTATTCCGCCACCTGTTACCTACCGCGGCATTTACGAAGGCAACGAATCTAAATGTCTGGAGTATTTAGAATATGTATTCGCAAAAGAAGGAGATATTGGCGCCTTCTTGGCAGAGACCGTAAGAAATACGGATGTACAACTTCCCTCAAAAACCTTTTGGAAAGAAGCCCGGAAACTTTGTGATACCTATGGCGTACTCTTAATTTTAGATGAAATTCCTATAGCCATGGGACGCACCGGAAAAATGTTCGCTTTTGAACATTATGATATAGAGCCGGATATCCTTTGTTTAGGAAAAGGGTTGGGAGGTGGTATTTTTCCACAGGCAGCTATCGTTACACGTGATTCCTATAATAACTTCAGTGATATTTCTTTGGGTCACTACACCCATGAAAAGAGTCCGCTTGGAGCTATAGCCGCATTGACTACCCTAGAAATTATTGAAGAGGAACTCCGCCTGGATAAAATCAAAAATCTTGAGCAAATTATGCACCAAGAAATGAATCGCCTAAAACAAAAACATTCAATTATAGGTGATGTTAGAGGCCTAGGGCTTTTATGGGGACTTGAACTTGTAAAAGACCAAAAAACTAAAGAAAAAGCAATTGACGAAGCCGAAAAAGTAATGTACGAATGTTTAAAAAACGGACTTAGCTTTAAGGTCTCCGCTGGCAATGTTCTCCAACTTGCACCGGCACTCACCATTTCTGAGGATACGTTAAAAGAAGCCGTGCAAATTCTAGATAATTCCCTTACTTCGTTAAACCTTGAAACCAACTGAAAATGAAAAACAAACACCTTTTACTCCTGCTTAACCTTATGCTCTTTTCACTAGTGAACGGGCAAAAAGACCAACCTTCTCTATTGGTACATCCATACTTACAGGATGCCACTCCTAATTCCATTAAAGTACTATGGCAAACCTCTAGCGGCGAAGAAAGCATTGTTGAGTGGGGCACGACACAGAAACTGGGCAAAAAGACAAAAGGTATCGCTTACGATATCAACTTTACCCATTCTAGAATTCACGAAGTCCAGATAGAAAACCTGAAAAGGTTTACCACCTATTTTTATCGCGTACGTACAGATAATGTGGTCTCTGATATTTTTCAGTTTAAGACACCTCCTTTTTCGAGCGATAATCAATCGTTTAATATGCTCGCCATGAGCGATATGCAAAAAGACCATCAAAATCCGGATAAATTTTCTGAGATTGTAAATGAAGGTATCATTCCCTACCTCAAAACTGAATACGGTGAAGCGCTTCCGGAGAATTTAGCCTTAGTAATGGTTCCTGGAGACCTAGTAGAAAACGGCACGAAATACGACCAGTGGAAAGATGATTTTTTTGACCCCGCGCAAAATCTGTTTGCGGAGGTTCCCGTCTATCCAGTGCTAGGTAACCACGAAAAGAATTCGGCTTATTATTTCAAATACTTCAGTCTGCCCAAAAACGGAACTCCCGCCTATGCGGAGCATTGGTGGTACAAAGACTATGGAAATACGCGCATCATAGGTCTCAATTCTAACGAGGGTTACCGAGACATACAACAACAATATACTTGGTTGAAAGAGGTCCTGGCAGAAACGGCCAACAATCCGGATATCGACTTTGTGTTCGCACAATTGCACCATCCGCATAAATCGGAATTGTGGATACCCGGAGAGGAAGAGTCTACGGGAAAAGTTGTTAAACTCCTTGAAAATTTCACTACGGAAACCGGCAAACCCAGTCTTCATTTTTTTGGTCATACGCATGGCTATTCCAGGGGGCAATCCAAAGACCATAAACACCTATGGGTCAATGTAGCTTCGGCCGGTGGAGCTATTGATAATTGGGGCGAGTTTGAAGGTCGTGATTATGACGAATTTACCGTAACCCAAGATGAATACGGATTTGTGATGGTAGAGGTAGACGCCACCGAAGGCAATCCTAAATTCACTTTAAAACGAATAAGCAGGGGCAACGAGAACCAGTTTAAATCCAATGAAAAGACAGACGAAATCACCATTTACGCAAAGAGTCACAAACCCGATGCGCCACAAGCCATTTCCCCAAAAGGAGAAAACATCCCCTTTACGGGAACTACATTAAAAGCGGGAAAGTTTAGCAGTTCCTTTAACGGGGCATACCATGCGGCCGCACATTGGCAAATAGCTACGCAACCTGATTTTTCAAAACTAGTCCTAGACCATTGGAAACAATCGGAAAATTGGTACTATCTTGAAAACAGACAGGAAGGAGATGACTTAACGGATGAGCCTTCCAAGAGACTGGAACCAAACACCACGTACTATTGGCGCGTTCGCTACCGCGATCAGCACCTGAATTGGAGCAACTGGTCCAACACTCAAACTTTTAAAACCAACAACCCATGAAAAAGTTGACACTCTGTATTCTTGGACTTCTTTTATTTGTAAAAACCAACGCCCAAGAGAACGATACTAAAGTGGTTCTGATAACTTTGGACGGGTTGCGATGGCAAGAGCTCTTTTCAGGAGCAGACCCGCTTTTGGTTTCCAACCCTACCTATGTTCATGATACCACGGCATTGAAAAATCTATTTTGGAAACCCTCGCCACAGGAAAGAAGAAAGGCCTTAATGCCCTTTGTTTGGAATTCCATATCGGAGATGGGACAAATTCACGGTAACCGAGAATTGGGGAGCAAGGTAGACCTCACCAATAAAATGTGGTTCTCATACCCCGGTTATAATGAAATATTGACGGGTAAAGCAGATGATTCCCGTATAGATAGTAACGATAAAATACCCAACCCCAACACTACCGTTCTTGAAATGGCCAATTCTGATGTGCGGTATAAAAACAAGGTCGCAGCTTTTGGTAGCTGGGATGTCTTTCCTTTTATCGTAAATGAGGAACGCTTGGGCGTACCCGTAAATGGCGGATTTGAAATTGCCAAAGGGAAAGACCTTAGCGAACGAGAAAGATTCCTGAACGAGCTACAACCAAGAGTACCCAGCCCTTGGGGAACGGTTCGTTTGGATGCCTTTACACACCACTATGCTATTGAGCATATGAAGAAAAACCATCCTGAATTAACTTACATTGCCTACGGTGAAACCGACGATTTTGCACACGATGGCGACTATCAGGCCTATTTAAAATCTGCCCATAACACAGATGCCTTACTAAAGGATTTGTACGATTTTACACAGCAAGACCCCTTTTACAAAGACCAGACCCTCTTTATAATTACTACCGATCATGGCCGTGGAACCCAACCTTTGGAAACTTGGAAAAGTCATGGTGAAGACATAAAAGGTGCCGGACAGGTATGGATGATTCTATTTGGAAAAGGTATTGATCCCCAAGGCGAAATTTCAACACCGGAACAACTATATAGCAACCAAATTGCCCCAACTATTTTAAAGGTCTTGAGCTTAAAAAGCGCACCTCATAGCATGCCGAAAAAACCACTATCCTTAGAAAAAAAATGAATCTATAGTTTATATAATGATAGCTTGATATTAAGTTAACTCTACAACAGCCACTTTAAACGAATTTTGCGCTGTGATTATTTGAGTTAATCTAGTTTGAGTTAGTTTAGTAAAACCGGTGCACGTCTCAGCATCGGTTTTTTTTATGCTCAAAAAAGTGCAGCTCCAAATGTAAAGATTAGCTAACAAATTGTTAATCTACAGTTTACGAACGAGTAAACTAAAAGACCAATCTTTATCCAAACTTGTTTTCTCTATATGAAAATAGTTCTTGTATACTTGTCCACTCTTGTGGTAAACCTTCTAATCTCACAACTTAGAAGCTACTTTTCGCCCTTAAAATTCAAGAAAATAAGAAAGCGTAGCTACCCCTCCATACAATGAAAAAAAGACCCGTAGATATTGTTGTCATTTCGGACATACACCTTGGAACTTATGGATGTCAAGCCAAGGAATTGATCAAGTATCTAAAATCCATAAACCCAAAGCAAGTAGTATTGAACGGTGATATTGTTGATATATGGCAGTTTAATAAACGATACTGGCCAAAATCGCACATGAAAGTGGTAAAACTGCTAATGGAATGGATTACCAAAGGCGTAAAAGTGCATTACATTACCGGTAACCATGATGAAATGATGCGTAAATTTTCCGGCTTTAAACTAGGTTCTTTTAGTATAGTAAATAAGTTGGTACTAAACGTTCATGGCAGAAAAGCTTGGATCTTTCATGGGGATGTTTTTGATGTTACCATGCAACATTCCAAATGGTTGGCCAAATTAGGGGCCATTGGTTATGACACCCTTATTGTTATTAACAGTGCGGTAAACTTTTGCTACAAAAAATTGGGAAAGGGGCCTGTTTCCATGTCCAAGAAAATAAAGAACAGTGTAAAATCTGCCGTAAAGTTCATTAACAACTTTGAGCGGACCGCTGCGGATATTGCCATAGAGAATGAATTTGATTATGTAATATGCGGACACATCCATCAACCTGAGATTAAATCCATAGAAACGGAAAACGGCAAGGTGATGTACCTGAATTCCGGTGATTGGATAGAAAACCTTACCGCGCTTGAATATTCCCATGGAGAATGGAAACTCTATAAATATGAAGATGATTTGTACATACAGGCGTACAACTCGGATAGCAATGACCATGTTGACATGCTGGAGAAAAAAGAACTTTTTCAAAGCCTAATGTCCGAGTTTAATGACATGGTAGCCTCAAAAGTAAAAAAATGACCAACCCCAAAAAGAACAGTAGATGAAAGTACTCTATGCGATACAAGGTACTGGAAACGGGCATTTAAGTAGAGCCCGGGATATTATACCATCCCTAAAAAAAAATAACATTGAGCTAGATTTACTGGTAAGTGGTACCCAAGCGGATATTAAACTACCCTATCCCGTTAAATACCAATTGAGCGGATGGAGTTTTATTTTTGGAAAAAAAGGGGGTGTGGATATGTGGCGTACCTATGCCAAAACCAACTCGGCTAGAATAAAAAAAGAAATTAAAAGCGTTCCGGTTGCGGCGTATGATTTGGTCATTAATGATTTTGAACCCATTTCCGCATGGGCGTGTAAAGCAAAAAACCTGCCTTGTATAGCCCTTAGCCATCAAGCGGCGGTCTTATCGCGTCACGCACCAAAACCAAAACAAAAAGACCACTTAGGAAAGCTCATTCTTGAGAAATATGCACCCTCTACTACACAGTACGGCTTTCACTTTAAAGCATATGATGATAGAATCTTTACTCCCATTATTAGGCAGGACATAAGGTCTACCACAAGAACTTTGGGCGAACATTATACCGTGTACCTGCCCTCCTATAGCGATGAAAAATTGCTTAAAATGCTATCGCAAATAAAGGATGTTAAATGGCAAGTGTTCTCTAAGCACAACCAGAAAGAGATATTTTCCAATAATATTACCATTAGCCCAATAACCAATGAAGCTTTTGTAAACAGCATGGCAAATAGCAAAGGAGTCCTTTGCGGCGCCGGTTTTGAAACGCCGGCAGAAGCTTTGCACATGCAAAAAAAATTATTGGTAATTCCTATGAAAGGCCAATATGAACAGCAGTGTAATGCAGCGGCATTAAAGGAAATGGGGGTTCCTGTTGTTAAATCTTTAAAACTGAAGCATCTGGATAAAATTAAATCTTGGATAGATACCAATACCAAGCTAGATGTGCACTACCCAGATAATACAGATGAGATAATTGAATCCGTTTTGGAAGAATCATTATCTACTTACACCGGCAAATAATTTTAAATGGCGAATACGAGTGCGCAATCAGCTTTTGACTTGCAACCTGATGATTTTGGAGAAGATTTTGTTTGGGGCGTATCCACAGCAGCTTACCAAATTGAGGGAGCCCATACGGCAGATGGAAAAGGAAAGTCTATTTGGGACGAATTTGTCACTAAAAAAGGTACCATTTATGAAAATCAACATGCAGAAATAACCTGCGATTTCTACCATAGATATAAAGATGATATCCTTTTAATGAAATCCATGAATATTGAACACTACAGGTTTTCAATATCATGGACAAGAATTCTTCCGGACGGTACCGGTGAAGTAAACCAAAAAGGAATAGCATTCTATAATGATGTAATAAGTTTTTGCCTTAAATGCGGCATTACGCCTTGGGTAACTCTATACCATTGGGATCTGCCTCAAAATTTAGAACAATTGGGAGGTTGGGCAAATAGAAAAATCTTGGACTGGTTTGAACATTATGTGACTATTTGTGCCAACGCGTTTGGTGATCGGGTAAAAAATTGGATGGTTCTAAACGAGCCAATGGTATTTACCGGAGCAGGTTACTTTTTAGGGATACATGCTCCTGGTAAAAAGGGACTCAAAAACTTTCTGCCTGCCATTCACCATGCTGTACTATGCCAAGCTCTGGGCGGGCGGTTACTTCGTAAGATGGTACCCAACGCCTTCATAGGAACCACTTTTTCCTGCTCACAGATTTCTCCTCGGTCCCATAGTAGAAAGGACGTAAAAGCAGCGGACAAGGCCGATGCTCTTCTGAACCGCCTTTTTATCGAGCCCAGTTTGGGCTTGGGTTATCCGGATGAAAGTATTCCCGTTCTCAGGAAAATAAAAAAATACCAAAGACCGGAAGACGCTCAAAACAGTATTTTTGAGTTTGATTTTATCGGTATTCAAAATTATACCAGAGAAGTTGTTAGGCACAGTTATACCGTACCTTATTTAAGGGCGAAAATTGTAAAGGCACCGGAAAGAAATGTTCAGACCACATTAATGGATTGGGAAGTTTATCCCCCAAGTATTTATGAGATGCTGAAAAAATTCAACGGTTATAAAGGAGTTAAAAAGATATTTATTACCGAAAATGGGGCCGCTTTTGAAGACTCTTTAGAAGGTGAACATATAAATGATAAAGAACGAACTTCATATTTACAAAACTACCTGAAACAGGTTCATAGGGCACAGACCGAAGGACTAAAAATATCCGGGTATTTTGTATGGACCTTTACCGATAACTTTGAATGGGCAGAGGGCTATTATCCCAGGTTTGGTTTGGTGCATATTGATTTTACAACTCTAAAACGCACCATTAAAGCTTCAGGCATGTGGTACAGTAATTTTTTGAAGGACAAGAAAAAATCAGTACCGTCCGAAGCCAAAAAAACCGATGTCCCCATCGGTTAAATTCTATTCAAGCTAATTCAAATAAGAACGTATGCCGGATATCGCGGGGCAAAGATGCCCTTTAATCACTTATCTGTCATGACCTTAACTTTAGGGGTTTATTACCGTTGTGTTAAGCCGTTATAATTCTGTTGATCTTGAATAAATCCCATAAAAAAACTAACAATTGCCAAGCTGATTTTCTAAAAACCCTCTTCGCAATTGCCAGTTTTGGAACCTTTCTAGTTTCTATAAATCAAACAAACTTGGCAACCATAAACTAAGTTGCGGAATGTAAGTCACAAGAAACAGTGCAATTATCATGGCTATAAAAAGTGGAAACAGCGGTTTTATCACTTTTTCTATAGTGGTGTTGGCAATACCTACCCCAACAAAGAGAACCGAGCCCACTGGCGGTGTACAAAGCCCTATACAAAGGTTAAGTACCATAATGATTCCAAAATGTACCGGGTCTAGGCCTAATTTGGTTACTACCGGCAAAAATATAGGTGTAAAAATCAGTACGGCAGGCGTCATATCCATAAAAATACCTACAAACAATAATAGTAGGTTTATGATAAGTAGTATAACAATTTTGTTATCGCTAATCCCCAAAAGCCCAGAGCTGATTTCTTGTGGAATATTCTCGTAAGATAAAGCCCAAGACATACTCATGGAAGCACCAATCAGTAACATAACAATAGCCGTTGTTGAAGCGGAGTCCAAAAGAATTTTAGGGAGCCTGTCAAATGATATTTCCTTGTAGAAAAAGCCCAACAGCAAACTATATAGTACGGCTATGGCCGAAGCTTCCGTTGCAGTAAAAACACCAATTACAATACCACCTATGACCACTACAAGCATGAACAAACTTGGCAAAGCATCAACAAGGGTTCTAAAAATCTCTTTAAAAGAACTACGTTTTCCTACTTTATAGCCTTTTTTCTTTGCCCAAAATGAAGCCACTATCATAAGAAAGAGTCCCGTTAAAATACCGGGAATATACCCAGCTAAGAACAATGCGGCAATAGAGGCCCCACCACTTGCCAAAGAATAGACAATAAGTACATTACTTGGTGGAATAACGAGACCTGTAGTAGCCGCAGTTATATTTACGGCCGCACCAAACTCCCTAGAGTATCCTTCTCGCTCCATTTCAGGCCCCAAAATACTTCCCATAGCAGAGGCTGCCGCCATAGATGAACCAGCAATGGCGCCCATAAGCATGGCAGAAACAATATTGATCAATGCCAGCCCACCGGGCAAAGCGCCTACCAAGGTTTTTGCAAAAGCAATTAACCTATGTGCAATACCCCCTTTATTCATAAGTTCTCCCGAAAGTATAAACAATGGTATGGCCAATAGTGCAAAACTATCCAGACCGGTACCTATACGCTGAGAAACCGTAGTAAAGGCCGGTAACACGGGAATGCTAACCAACATGGTAAGAACGGAAGATATGGCAATACTCCATGCAACAGGGGTTCCTATGGCCAACAAAACCACAAAACTTAGCACCAAAACTAAAATTGGTAAATACTCCATAATACTTAGTCTTTAAGAAGGTCAGATATTTTATAATAGATGATAAGCACACCGCTTATAGGGATAACAAGGTAAACCAAGGACAGTGGTACTTGCAGTGCCGGTGAATGCTGATCTAACACATGTGTGATATAAACCAAACGGGAACCACCAATAACCAAAGCCCCAAGACTAAATAAGATGACCAGCCAATGCACCACTAACTGTAATTTCTTTTGGGTTGCCAAGCTAAAACGTTTTGGTAATACGTCTATGGCTACATGAAGGTTCTTGCCCGATACGTATGCCGCACCCAAAATACCGATCCAAATCATTAAATATCTGGCAAGCTCATCCGTAAACGAACTAGGTGAACCCAACAAAAACCTGCTGAACACCTGCCATAATACATTTAAGACCATAACTCCCATTATCGTAACGAGAAAATAGGCCAAGGCTTTGTCTATGCTTTTCCTTAATTCCATATTATTTGGTTGCTTGTATTTCTTGAATCAATTTATAAATGACCTCGTCATCTTTGTATTTGTTGAACGAGTCTTTTATTTTTTCCGAAAAGAGTGTTTTGTCCGGTCTTATGATTTCCACACCTGCTTTTTCAACTTCGGCCAGTGCTTCATCTTCGGATTCTGCCCATAATTTACGCTGGTAACCAATAGAGCCATCAACCGCTTTCTTTAGCCAACCTTGCTCTTCTTCTGATAGGCTATCCCACAAATGTGTGCCTGCCAAGAGTACATCCGGCAATACGGTATGTTCGTCCAAGGTGTAAAATTTGCAAACTTCATAATGTCTGGACAAGTAGAAGCTAGGCGGGTTGTTCTCTGCCCCATCTACAACTCCCTGTTGTAATGCCGTGTACAGTTCTCCCCAAGAAATAGGAGTTGGTGAACCTCCAAGGTCCTTAACCATATCCATGGCCGTGACACTCTCCATTACCCTAATCTTTAATCCCTCTAGGTCATCCGGATTGTTAACAGGTCTGTCTTTAGTGTAAAAACTACGGCTTCCCGCATCATAATACCCTAGCCCTTTAAGCCAATATTTTTCGCCATCGTTCAACAATTCCTGACCAATGGGCCCATCAAGTACATCAAAGGAATGTTGTCTATCCCGGAAAAGGAAGGGCAGACCTAGCACTTTCATTTTAGGAGCAAAGTTTTCCAAAGTTCCAACAGACACCTTGGTCATATCCAGACTTCCTATTTGCAACAGTTCCAAACATTGACGTTCGGTACCCAATTGTTGATTGGGATAGATTTCCAACAACATCTTGCCTCCAGAAATTTCTTTTAGGTCTTCGCCCATTTTAACCATGGCCTTATGTACGGAGTGGTTTACATCCAAGCCATGTGCCAAGCGAATGGTACGGTTGCCACCAAGGTCCCCACAACCACTGACTATGAGTATTCCAAGACAGAAAAAAACAAATTTTAGATTTAATTTCATAGGACAACCAAATTAGAGATCAAAGTACTCTTTAGCGTTATTGTAGCAGATATTTTGCACCATTTTACCTATCCATTCCATATCGTTAGGCAATTCTCCTTTTGCCATTTCGTTACCGAAAAGATTGCAAAGTATACGACGGAAATACTCATGTCTAGGAAAAGAAAGGAAACTTCTTGAATCTGTTAGCATACCTACAAAACAGCTTATGAGCCCCATGTTGGAAAGGGTATTGATCTGATCGATCATACCGTCTTTTTGGTCTAAAAACCACCATCCGGAACCCCATTGGACTTTTCCTTTTACACTACCATCATTAAAATTACCTGCCATAGTTGCCATTAAGGCATTATCGCGCGGATTGAGATTATACAATATGGTTTTGGTAAGTTTATCTTTACTGTCTAGCGTATCAAGAAATTTAGATAAGCTTTCGGCCTGTGTATAGTCGCCAATGGAATCCCAACCCGTATCCGGGCCAAGTTCAGATAACATTCTTGTATTGTTATTACGCAATGCTCCCAAATGAAACTGTTGTACCCAACCAAATTCATGATAGGTTTCCGATAGGTATAATAGGATGGCACTCTGAAATTTTACGGCCTCTTTAGGGCTTATTTCTGCACCTTCCCTTCTTTTCTTGAATATTGTTTTTACTTCGGCCTCCGTAAAGTCCTCTGCATATAGGTGAGATAATCCGTGGTCGCACACGAAACAGCCGTTAGAATTAAAAAATTCGATACGTTTCCGCAATGCATCGCATAACTCATCATACGAAGTAATATCACACTCGGAAGCCTTCTCTAAACTATCTATGTATTCGTTATAGGTTTCGCTTCCAATTAAAATAGCTTTATCAGGTCTAAATGCGGTACTTACCTTAGTAGTAAAGTCGCTTTTTGCCAATTGTTGGTGATACTCCAAAGTATCAGTAGGATCCTCTGTAGTACAGAGTGTAGTTACATTCATCTTACTGATCAGTCCCCTAGAAGTAAATTCTGAAGATTGTAGCATTTCTGTGGTAGCATCATAAACTGCAGAAGCATTTTTTCCGCTCAATGTATCCGTAATACCAAAATATCTTGAAAGTTCAAGATGTGTCCAATGGTATAAAGGGTTTCTCATAGTATGCGGAACAGCTTCGGCCCATTTCATGAACTTTTCCTTATCGGAAGCATTTCCGGTAATGTATTTTTCATTTATACCAAGAGTCCTCATCGCCCTCCATTTATAATGGTCGCCGTTGATCCAGGCACTGGTTATATTCCCAAAAACCCGGTTTTCCGCTAAATCTTTCGGCGGGAGGTGGTTATGGTAATCTATGATAGGCATTTGAGCCGCATACTCATGATAGAGTGACTGTGCCTGCTTACTTTCCAGTAAGAAATTATCATCTAAAAATTTGCTCACTTTATATCGTTTTTTCTGGCTTATACTAATTCCTATAGACAAGAACCTATTTTCCGTTGTTGGTAAAACAACCTTAAACCCCTAAAATAGGTTTCTATTCTGGCATAGACAAGAAAAATTATAGAATCAGCACTCAAGCGCTAAAGTCAATGCAAATATTAACAATTTAGCTTGTTAAAATTGCATAAATAGTATCATCTGAATGATTTTACCCCCGTTTTAGAACGGATAACTTCTTATTTAAGAAAAGAATAACGCTCCCAACTTTTTTTGGTCTTTTGAGAGAATTATTTTTATAAAAAAATAACAAATGGACCTAAAGAATAAAGTAGTTTATATAACAGGAGGCTCAAAAGGTATAGGTTACGGTGTTGCCGTAAAACTATTAGAGGCGGGAGCTAAAGTAGCCATAAGCGGGCGAACATTAAGCACTGTACAAGAAGCCGCAAAACAGCTTAGTGCCCAAGACCGGGTGCTGGCTTTGGCCTCAGATGTTTCTAAAATAAGTGACGAGAAAGCGGCCGTTAAAAAGATATTGGACCAATGGGGGCAGTTAGACGTAGTTTTGGCCAATGCGGGAGTAGGATATTTTGCGCCTGTAGACGAACTTGAGGACGATGCTTGGCACAAGATGATAGACACTAACCTAAGTGGTGTTTTTCATACGCTAAAAGCTTCGGTTGAGGCTTTAAAGAAATCAAAAGGGTATTATATAACCTTGGCCAGTTTAGCGGGCACCAATTTCTTTGCATCGGGTACGGGTTATAATGCCACTAAGTTTGGTGTAGTTGGATTTACCCAAGCGGCCATGTTGGATTTACGAAAGTATGATATAAAAGTATCTACCATTATGCCCGGTTCTGTGGCCACGGAATTTGCCGGTAACGAACCCGACGAAAAAGATGCCTGGAAAATACAGCCCGAAGATATTGGAGAACTTGTTCTGGATTTATTAAAAATGAACCCTCGTACTTTACCAAGCAAAATTGAGGTAAGACCTACTAGGCCGGACAAAAAATAAGATTTCCATGAGTTAGGAGGTTATACTTCCTTCTCCGTAAAGGGGACTTGAATGTTACAAATTTCAGTGATTAGGGCGGTTAGCTCTGTATAAAATAGGGAAAGGGTTTCTTTCCCTATTTTTGTTTCTTTTTTTGCGCCGTTGCCCGCTTTATCCTTTGTGGCAAACTTTAACACACCGGAACTTAGTTTTTTAAACGATATGATTCCTGCTTCCATAAGCACCTTAGGGTGTTCCGAAGCGTACATTGTAGCGTAACAAAGCAGTTGAAAAGCTTTACTGAATTTATAGTCTGAAGTTATGGATACACCGTCTACAATTTCCAATTGACCTCGATCAACACTTCCCGTTTTATAATCAATGATTCTTAGGACCCCATCTACTTCATCTATTCTATCTAACTTCCCTTTTAAATTTACCGGAAAACTCACTTCCGGAATATCCAATGAAATTTTTAGATTGGCCTCCAACCCTACTATTTTTATTTGATGCTTTTTGACATCCGCAATTTCTAGGTTGATGAAATTTTCTATGTATCGTAATACCACATTAAAGGCAATCAGGTTTTTTCCTCTTGAAATATCGCCGTCCAAATAGGTCTTGGCAAAATGCTTTTTAACCAATTCCGCAACTCTGGTTTTTGCTTGGACCAATATTTCCTCGCTTAGTATTTTTCCAATAAAAGGGGTATAAAGCTCTTCTAGGGTATCATGTACTATAGTCCCAAAGGTATTGGCAGCGATAGTTTCCTCAACCTCAAGTACATCATCTATTCCTAATAAATTTCTTTTATAAAAATCGATAGGGTTACGAACATAGTTACTTAAAGATGTTGGTGAAAACCCTTTTAGCGCATGGGCCTTGATAAGTTCAATTAAACTATTGTCCTTTTCAATAGATTCTAATGTGTGGTGTTTAGGTGAAATGGAGGGCGATGCTACACTTTCATTAATCGTAGCGCTTCTGTTCTCATCCGTTAGCAGCTGGTTTATAAGCCTACTACGCTCACCACCTTCCAAAACATCCGGCTCTGTATTATAAAGTATGTAGATATTTTTTGCGCGTTGCAATAGCCTATAAAAGTGATAAGTATAAACCGCATCTTTCTCCTTAAATGTAGGCAACCCCAACTGCACTTTTAAATCGAACGGAATAAAAGAATTATTAGATTTTCCGGAAGGAAGAATACCTTCATTAACCGATGTAATAATTACTGTCTCAAAATCTAGATTGCGGCTTTCCAACATCCCCATAACCTGAAGCCCCTCCAACGGTTCACCTTGAAAATCCAAGGTCTCGGAAGACAATAATTCGCGATAGAGGCCCAACAAAGATTTTAGGTCTGTAATAAAATCATACTTCCCTACCAGCTCTGATAATTGGTTAAACAAATTAAAGTATCTATATAAATATTCTAAGGATAACGCATCTTTAGAATCATGTAATTTGTCCTTAAGCCCAGCTATTATCTGTAAGCAATGTTCTAGAATTTCCTTTGGTGTAGGGGTATGTTCATGAAAAAGTAACTTGGAGGCAACGGCAACACTACCCTCTGCCTGTTTAATATGCTCCGTAGTAACATAGACCCAATTCTTATTTTTTATGACCTCCTCAAGAGATTGTTCATTTCCCCGATTATCGCCTCCTAAAAGTACGTGTACGTACGGGTGCGCCAAAAACGCTAGTATATTCTGATAGAACCATCCTTGATCATTTCTGTTTATATATAGATTCAAAAATTGATCGAACAAACTGGCCAAAGGAATCTTGTTCAAAGGATACCCCATGGTAACGTTCACATTCTCGATACACTCGGGTATGGAGTTCAGAATGGGGTTCAACAATGATTCATCTCCCAATACTACTGCGGTTCGTTTTAAATCTACAGCCTTTTCCGCATGAATACGCTCAAGTAAATACGCGGTATATTTGGCCTGTGAAACGTTTCTTGGTACACCTACTACATTAATCTGCTTATCCCCTAAATAGTGGGAACTAACTCCTTTAAGGGCATTTTCTTTAAGGTAAGGCCAAGTTTTTAGATGTTGTCTTAGAAAGAATCCCGCATCATGAACAGGGTCATTTAGAAAGTACGAATCAATATCCCAATATATATCGGATGGGGCGTGATCAAGAATATGTTGAATAATTTTGGTCTCCGCAGTGTTCAACGCATTGAACCCGATGAAAACGAAAAATTTCTCTTGATTATCCTTTAAATATCCATCCAGTTCAGAATGGGCCTTACGGTATACCAAACCTTGATGCCCTAAACCTATGCTGAGTAATGCATTGTTGAAGCTGTCGTACAAAGATTCTAGATTATTCCAAAAACGGAGGTAATCCTCCATCATTTTGGTTTTCTCCTTTTGAAGCGACCAATGGGTTACTTCTTGGATAGCCGCTAGATTGGAAAATAGCTTTTTGGCATCAACCAAATACCTGTCTATCTCATTAAAATCCTGTAAAAGAGTTTGTGCCCAATTAGAAAAACTATAGAAACTATCCTTCTCTTGTGAAGTTTCCTTTAGGTACGTATTGTATAAAATGAACAGCTGTTGCGTGTTACTGGCATAGGAAAGACCCGAAATCTTTTCGATAAAAGTTTCAATACTATAAATCTCAGGTGCAAAAAAAGTGCTGTTAGCAGATTTTGCTATGGCATTTTTAAGGAAAGTACCTGCACGCTTGCTTGGAAGCACAAAAACAATATGCTCGTGCGAACTGTGTTTTTCCCAAACCTCTTTGACTACTTCTTCTAGAAAACTCTGCATAGTCAAAAATAAAAAAAGCCCTGACAAATGTCAGGGCTTTTAAACTTATTTAGTGAGGAGAATTACTTTACTAAGTTAATCTCAACTCTTCTGTTTTCTTTTCTACCACTTCTTGTGTTGTTAGAAGCGATTGGCTTGTCTTCACCGTAACCGATAGCAGACAATCTGAACTCTTCAATACCTTTATCTACTAAGAACTCTTTTACAGAAAGTGCTCTTGACTCAGAAAGGCTTTGGTTCAATTTCTGGCTACCAACGCTATCTGTGTGACCTTCTACTGTAAATTTAGCAGTTGGGTACTCTTTTAAGATAGTGATGATGTCAACCATTACAGAAGTAGACTCAGCTTTGATAGAAGACTTACCTGTATCGAACAAGATAGTTCTAGCGTAGTCATTCAATTGCTTCTGTACTTCTTCAGTAACTTCAGGACAACCAGCGTTAGCTACAGTACCTGCAACATCTGGACATTTATCATCTTTGTCCAATACACCGTCACCATCAGTATCAGGCCATGGGCAACCTTTGTTCTCAGCAGGACCTGCTTCGTTAGGACACTCATCGTCACCATCGGCAACACCGTCACCGTCAGCATCAGGACAACCAGCTAAGTTAGCCAATCCAGCTTCGTTAGGACATTTATCATCTTTATCAGCAACACCGTCACCGTCAGCATCAGGACAACCGTTCATTTCTTTTGAACCAGCTTCGTTAGGACAAGCATCTTTGCTGTCTTCGATTCCGTCACCGTCTGCATCAGGACAACCATTGAAAGCTTCTAGACCAGCAACTTCTGGACAAGCATCATCTTTGTCATATACACCGTCACCGTCAGTATCAGTACCACCAAACTTAACAGAGATACCTGCTAAATGTTGCCAGTGCTTACGACCGTAATCTTCAAAAGCGTGCTTGTAAGTAGTCTGTACAGTAAGACCGATGTTTTCAGTAAACCAGAAGTTTACACCAACACCACCGTTAACAGTACCAGCACCAATTTCATCAACCCAAGTGTAACCACCACCTATTTCTACGAACGGGTCAACCACTTTTTGATCAAGGAAGTTATATTTGATAGTACCATCTAAAGCGTAGTGCGAAAGATCGTCAACTCCTATATCTCCTAATTTACTGATTTTGTTCAAAGATCCTCTAACGCCTACAGAAAGACCGTCACCTACAGATCTAGACACACCAACATAAGAAATAGAAGGAAGAATATTCCAGTGATCAGAAGCGTTGAAAAGCTCATTACCGAAAGAACTAGTCTGAGTCGGGAAATTGTCATCGCTTGTCGGATACACATCTATGGCATTTACTCCGAACTGTACTTGCCATGGATTATTCTCGTCTTGCGCTTGTATGTTATTGATGCCTACAATAAGGACAGCAACAACCAATAATTTGCTAAGATGTTTCATGTTAAAATTTTTAAGTTTAAGTGTTTATTAGCTGCAAATGTAAGTTGTTAAATATTATTAACAAAATCAATTTCTTATTTTTTTTAACGCATTTAATACCGTAAATAATGCATTTAAACGATTTTTAAGTCCTTCCCAACCTCTATAAAAGCCCCTATTGCGCGGTCTAAATGCCTGATTTCATGGGCAGCAGATAATTGAACACGTATTCTTGCCTTACCTTTAGGAACTACAGGGTAGAAAAACCCTATGACATAAATTCCTTTTTCCAACAAACGGCTCGCCATTTCCTGCGCTAATTTAGCGTCATACAACATTACGGGTACAATGGCAGATTCTCCGTCTATTATATCAAATCCAGCATCTGTCATTTCCTTTTTAAAGTAGGCGGCGTTTGCCTGTACCTTATCACGCAAAGAAGTATCGTTTTCCAAAAGTTCAAACACCTTAATAGATGCCCCAACTATGGCTGGCGCCAAGGAATTGGAGAATAGATACGGTCTTGAGCGTTGCCGCAAAATCTCAATAATTTCTTTTTTACCCGAGGTATACCCACCCATGGCGCCTCCAAGAGCTTTGCCCAAAGTACCTGTAATGATATCTATCCGGCCCATTACATCCTTTTCCTCTAACGTACCTTTTCCCGTAGGACCTATAAACCCAGTGGCATGACACTCATCTATCATGACCATGGCATCATACTTTTCGGCCAAATCACAAATCTTATCCAAAGGTGCAACAAGCCCATCCATAGAGAAGACACCATCCGTAACAATGATTTTAAAACGGGCATCATCTGCATTGGCCTGTTTTAGTTGTTTTTCCAAATCCTGCATATCACTATTCATATAGCGGTAGCGCTTCGCCTTACATAATCTAACCCCGTCAATAATAGAAGCATGATTAAGCGAATCAGATATTATGGCATCTTCGGCAGTTAACAAAGGTTCAAAAACTCCACCATTGGCATCAAAGGCAGCAGCATATAATATGGTATCTTCCGTACCGTAGAAATCGGCTATTTTCTTTTCAAGCTCTTTATGGATGTCTTGGGTACCACAAATAAAACGTACGGATGACATCCCAAATCCGTGACTGTCCAAAGTATCCTTTGCCGCTTGTATTACTTCCGGGTGAGATGATAGCCCCAAATAATTATTGGCACAGAAGTTAATGACTTCTTCTCCTGTTGAAATTTTAATTTCCGCCCCTTGCGGCGATGTAATTATCCTTTCGCTTTTATAAAGGCCTTCTTCCTTTATACTTGCAAGTTCTTTTTCTAAATGTTCCTTTATTTTTCCGTACATATAGTTATATGAATTCTGGTGTTACTTCTTCGTTAATGTAAACAATGATTTTATTCTCTACAACATAGCCCATATCCGTTAGGGCATCAGCATAGGAATAGAGCTGTTCTTTGTATTTGGGATTTGTCTTTCCCGTTTTATAATCTATAAGTGTTGCTTTCTTATCTTTTAACACTACTCTATCCGGACGCAAAATCTGACCTTTGGCGGTTATAATATCCTTTTCATTTTTAAAAGTGTAGCCATCCTTATAATAAGAGTTAAGTTTAGGGTGCTTAACCACATGTTGCAGTTTGTTTCTAACCTTATCTAATTCCTGCCCTTCTATTTCCCCTTGTTGTACCGCTTTCTGCAGTGCAGGTTCAATATCGTCTTCCGTATTTATAAAACCTAATATATAATGTATAAGGTTTCCTTTTGAAAGGGCCGCCTCCCTTTCCGTATCCCACAGGAGTCCCGAACGGGTCAATATTTTAAAACTAGACCGGTCCTTATGCGTATAACTATAATCTATTTTCTGTTGCTCCTTTGTTTGGTGAACAATAGGGGCATCCTCCAACACTCCAAAATTATATACCAGTTCATCATCAGACCATAACCCCTTACCTTTTAGATATTCAATGAACAGACCGGAATAATAATCGGTTTTATGCTGTCCTTTTGAAAGGTCTTTTTCCGTTATTACATAAAGTGCTTTCTCTGCCCGTGTTAATGCCACATATAATAGGTTAAGGGCATCCAATTCCATTTTATGTTCTTCTTCTGAATAAATCTGCGCAGCCTCCGCCCCATAATTCTCAACTTCTTTTTTTTCAGTGACCAGAATTTCTTCAAACCCATCAAAAGCATCGGCATTAAGCGGAAGCCATATTTTTTTATCCATCCGTTTGTAAATATGCTCATTGGCAAACGGAAAAATAACAATAGGGAATTCCAGTCCTTTGGATTTATGCACGGTCATTATACGCACGGCATCAATATTGTCGGGTGCCGAAATACTAAGCTTGCCCTTCTTCTTTTCCCAGAGATTCAAAAAGGCCTGAATTCCTGTACCTTCCTTCTGTTCGGTATCAAGAACAAAATCCATAAAAAACGTAATATAAGCATCAGAACCCTCCACCAAGTGGCATTGGCGAATTACCCTCTCCAAGCCATCATAGACCGACAGTTGTTTGAGCTCATTAACATCAAGATTGTATTCGTTTAAAAAAAGTTGGTCTACCCTTTTAAGATTTTCATATATATATTGATGTCTGTTATTTTTACTTTCGGATAGAAAAGCCAACAGGTCATAAGCTATTTGCAAATTTCCCGGATTACCTATATAGGCGATAAGATTGGCCAAAAAACGTACTTTATCACTACTGCTCAACAAAAGACTCTCCGAAGATATAGTAGGGATATTCTGCTGTGTGAGGAAATCTGCCAACATTACACCTTGCCGATTCCCTCGCACCAAAATACAGATGTCTTCGTAGCCGTATTTTTTATCGATCACCTCCGCTATAGTGTTCAGAACCTCCTTGCAATACTGCTCGTCCTTGCTCTTGTCATCTACCTTTTCAATAAAAGCAAGCTGTACGGTGCCGCCTTTTTTGGAGTTATAGCCTTGTTGATTACCATCTACGAACATGGTATTGTACATAGCATCGTTCAAAAACGGACTGGTAGCCGTAAAAAAGTCGTTATTGAACTTAATGACCTCATCATAGCTACGCCAGTTGGTTGGCAGGGATTCTGTTTGCGCGGGAATTGCAAACGGACTCACCGTCTTGTTCACCAAATCCAAGAACTGCTCTGCCCTACCGCCACGCCAACGATATATTGCCTGTTTGGCATCGCCCACCAAGAATAAAGACCCTTTATTACCCTGAAGGTCCTCTCCCTCTAAGGCATGACCAATAAGAGGTATAAGATTGTTCCATTGTAATGTAGAGGTATCCTGAAATTCATCTACAAAATAGTGTTGGTACTTTTCACCCAAACGCTCATAAATAAAGGGCGCAGGTTGATTTTTTATTTCTTTGGATATAATGGTGTTGAATTCCGCTATTGAAAGTTGGTCCCGCTCGTTCTGTAAGCTTTTGACCTCTCTCTGTATAGCGTTCAAAACTGTTAGAGGAACTAGATTTGAATATGCATTTTTCAAAAACGCTAGTTCGTAAAAAGTGTGCTTTATCTTATTAAAAATCTCGGAAAATTGGGGGTGTAGCTCATCTAGGGTAGCCTTGGTAGCGTCAGCGGTAGATTTGTTATAAAGTACCGTATCATCAAAATTTTGCTTCCATCCGGCGTTAAAATCGATTGCCAAATCTCCCGTTGAAATTTTTTCCATGAATTTTGGAAAGTACCCTCTTGTAAAATCAGAAAACTCAAGTCCGTTTTGTTCTATCAATTGCAAGGCCAAGGCTGCAAAACCAACAAGACTTTCTTGGGTAGCCTTAATCCTGGTCCTCAAGGTTGTTTTCAAGCTAACAAAATCCTCTATGTTCTTGTCCCTCAAGTTTTGGAGATGCTCGGCATGGTTCTCCCTAAAAAGAAGCTTACCAATATTACCTAGGTCATACGCTATATCCCAACTTTTATCATCATCTATTTTTTCTAGGGCAAATTCCAGCAAAACCTGAGTTAGCTGTTTATCCGTTCCCGCCTTATGAACCAATTTTGCTACGGCCTCGTCCAATAATAGGTCCGTATCTAATACAACCTCAAAATTCTGTGGTAGTTTTAAATCCTTGGCAAAGGTTCGTATTAACCTATGGGTAAACTTATCAATGGTAGAAATATCAAAAAAAGCATAGTTGTGCAGGATTTCCTTTAAGGTGCGTTGGGCTCGTTTTCTAAGTGTATCTGCATCTATGCCCAACTCGCGCATTAAATCAATAAAAAGAGGAGGCGCCCCAACCTCATCAGTTACCTGCCCAAATTTGAACAAACTCTCCAAAATACGCTGCTTCATTTCATTTACCGCCTTATTGGTAAATGTGATAGCTAGAATTTTACCAAAACGATTGCCAGAGGAAAGAACAATTTTAAGGTATTCTTTGGTTAACGTATGTGTCTTTCCAGAGCCTGCCGAGGCATTATATATTTTGAAAGTGCTGTGTTGCAAGTGCTTTTTTATGCAAATTACTAATTCTAAAAAGGTTCTTAACAAATTATTTAGTGAATTTCTATGTTAAAAACTGTAAATTTGATTTCACTAAATTTTAATCTAAAAACACATATAAAATGGCTTTTGAACTACCAAAATTACCTTATGCATATGATGCATTAGAACCACATATTGACGCTAGAACAATGGAAATTCACCATACAAAACACCACAATGGTTATACTACCAAATTAAATGGTGCTATTGAAGGAACTGCATTGGAAGGTAAGTCTATTGAAGACATCTTAGAAAACCTAGACATGTCTAACGGTGCCGTTAGAAATAATGGCGGCGGTTTCTACAACCACTCTCTTTTCTGGGAAATTATGTCTCCTAACGGTGGCGGAAAACCTTCAGGAGAACTTGCTGACGCTATTGACAGTGCTTTTGGTTCTTTTGACGCTTTTAAAGAAAAGTTTAGCGGAGCTGCAGGAACCCGTTTTGGTTCTGGCTGGGCTTGGCTTTGTGTACAAAAAGGCGGAAAAGTAGAAGTATGTTCTACTCCAAACCAAGATAACCCTTTAATGCCGGATACTGGTTGTAGCGGTTTTCCTATTTTAGGTCTAGATGTTTGGGAGCATGCATACTACCTAAACTACCAAAACAAAAGACCTGATTACATCAACGCTTTTTTCAACGTTATTAATTGGGACAAAGTAGCTGAACTATATGCTGCCAACAAATAAGAAACACAGCATACTTTAATAGAATTCATATTTACAAAAAACCCATCCTGATTTGTTTCAGGATGGGTTTTTTCTTGTTGTTTAAAAATAGAAAAGGGCGGAGAAGTCTCCACCCTTTTCGTCCCAAATCTTACCATAAACTTAACCTACTTATGCTATGGCGATACTAAAATACTGGTATTGTGGGAAATAAAAAAGAAATATTTAGGGTTTTTTTTTACCTCAATTGCTCATAAAAACGCCTGAACACACCATAAAGGCTAGTGTTTACAAGGGTTTAGACAATAAAAAAGGCGGAGCGAAGCTCCACCTTTTTTCCCCAAATCTTACCATGAACTTAACCTACTTATGCTATGGTTCTCCAAATGTAGTGCTACATGGCTCCTAAAAAAAAGGTTTTGGACTAACGATCAAAACTCTAGTTGAAATGCAAAATCAACACAAATACTACCTTTTAAAATTTTTAGCGGAATTGGAAAACTTATAACCCTATTTTGAAGAAATCCTTTATGATGAAAAGAGGAAAGTGTAGAAAATAAAAAGGCGGAGTTAGACTCCGCCTTTTTCCCCAAATCTTACCATGAACTTAACCTACTTATGCTATGGTCCTCCAAAGATACAACCGCATTAAGCCCTACAAAAACATCTTTGTCCAAGCGTATAAAAATCGGTTAAAGGGATGAAACTTTAAAAAGGGAGACCATTAAGGTCTAAACACATTAAAAATTGATATTGTATTGGAGCGTACAACTGAAGAAAAGTAGCCCCATAAACTTGTAGAAAATAAAAAGGTGGAGTAAACTCCACCTTTTTGCCCCAAATCTTACCATGAACTTAACCTACTTATGCTATGGCAAGTTCAAATGTAATCTGACCTCCGTCCAAGCGGTTAAAAAAACGCCAAGTAGCGGATATTATCGATGAAATACATTATTTGTGCATTTCACCGATAAAGCCAATTAGTATGCACGTTCGTTCTTGCCTTCGTAAAAATTGATAAAGGCTTTATTTACTACTCGGTTACCACCCGGGGTAGGATAGTCTCCGGTAAAATACCAGTCACCTAAATTCTTAGGACACGCTTCGTGAAGCGCCTCCACACTTTGATAAATAATCTCTACCTCGGCCTTAATCTCTTCCGGACTAAGCAGCTCCCCAATTTTTGCGGATATTTCCTCTGGAGTAAAAGGTGCGTAAAATTCTTTAACGTAATTCACTACATCCTTATCCTTGCTACTTACCTGCTCTAAACATTTATCATAAATATCATCAACAACGTTCATTGTTAAACGTTCTTCATGTAAGGCCAATGCCGCTCTAAAAGCAATAAAATCTTCTAATTTGGCCATATCAATACCGTAGCAATCCGGATACCTAATTTGTGGTGCAGATGATACAACTATTATCTTTTTAGGCGATAAACGGTCCAATATCCTAAGGATACTCTTTTTTAATGTTGTTCCCCTAACGATACTGTCATCAATAATTACCAGATTATCTCCCTTCTTTACAGAACCATAGGATATGTCGTAAACATGTGTAACCAAATCATCGCGGCTACTGTCTTGCGTAATAAAGGTGCGCAGCTTTGCATCTTTAATGGCTACTTTTTCAATTCTTGGACGTACCTCTAAAATTTCATGAAGCTCCTCACTAGTAATCTTTGAGCCAATAGAGAGTATTTGCTCCTCTTTTCTCTTATTCAAATAGTTTTGCGCCTCCCTAACCATTCCAAAAAAGGAAGTTTCCGCAGTGTTAGGTATGTATGAGAAAACCGTGTTCTTAATATCATAATCTATTGACTCGAGAATTTGTGGAAAAACCAATCTTCCCAACATCTTTCGTTCTTGATAGATTTCTTTATCACTTCCCCTTGAAAAATAAATACGTTCAAACGAACATGCCTTTCTTTCTGTAGGCTCTAAAATTTGATTGATTGACGATGAGCCATCCTTTTTAATGATAATTGCACTACCAGGATCAAGTTCTTTGACCTCTTCGTAAGGCACATTAAATACCGTTTGTATAGCAGGCCGCTCAGAAGCAACTACCACAACCTCATCATCTTGATAATAATACGTAGGCCTAATACCTGCTGGATCCCTAAGAACAAAGGCATCTCCATGCCCCAAAAGACCGGCCATGGCATAACCACCATCCCAATTTTTGGCAGCTCTTTTTAGTATCTTATGAACCTTAAGACGTTCCGCTATGATAGGTGAAGCTTCCTGCTTGGTATATCCTTCCTTTTTTATTTGCTTGTAGAGTTTGGCAACGGCATCATCTAAAAAATGACCTATTTTCTCCATTACGGTTACCGTATCCGCCATTTCCTTTGGGTGCTGTCCGATCTGAATTAAATTATCGAACAGCTCATGTACATTGGTCATGTTAAAGTTACCCGCAACAATAATATTACGGTGCATCCAGTTGTTCTGCCTCAAGAAAGGATGTACACTCTCTATACTGTTTTTCCCAAAAGTACCGTAGCGCACGTGACCCAATAGCACTTCTCCTATATAAGGTATGTTCTTTTTCTGAGCCACAACATCATCTACATATTCCGGGTGCTCTTGTAACGTGGTATTAATACGATCGTTTATTTGCGCAAAGATATCCTGTATAGGTTGTTGAGCAATAGACCGCACCCTGCTCATGTAACGTTCCCCTGGAGCTGTATCTAACTTGATACTTGCAAAGCCCGCACCATCTTGACCACGGTTGTGCTGCTTTTCCATCATTAGATACATCTTGTTTACCCCGTAAAAGGCCGTACCGTACTTCTCTTTGTAATACTCCAACGGTTTAAGCAACCGTATTACCGAAATACCACATTCATGTTTAATCGCGTCACTCATTATAAATCTACGTATTAAAAAAGCCCCTAATATAGGGGCGTGTCATTATTTTAATTCTATGTCAAACTGTGTCAAGGCCTTAAATTGATGCAGCCTTTTAGTAACCTCTTCCCTTTTTAAATCTTGCATACGCTCCGTCCCAAATCGTTCTACACAAAACGATGCTAAATTAGAGCCGTGGATAACGGCATTTTTCATATTGTTGAACGAAAGGTCGTTAGTGGCCGCCAAATATCCTGAAAAACCTCCTGCAAAGGTATCTCCCGCACCTGTTGGATCAAACACCTCTTCCAGAGGTAAAGCCGGAGCAAAGAAAATTTTCTCCTCATGAAACAAGAGCGCTCCATGTTCTCCTTTTTTGATCACCAAGTACTTTGGGCCCATTTGCTGAATAGCTTTTGCAGCCTTTACCAAAGAGTATTCATTGGTCAACTGTCTTGCTTCTTCATCATTTATGGTAAGTACATCTATATGTTTAATGACCTCCATTAACTCTGGCAACGCATTGTCCATCCAAAAATTCATAGTATCCAATACTATCAACTTTGGTCGTTTTTCCATTTGGTTGATTACGCTTAGCTGAACACTAGGGTGCAGATTACCCAACATAACTACATCAGCATCTTTAAACCCTTCGGATACTACAGGGTTAAAATCGGCCAAGGTATTCAATTCCGTTGCTAAAGTATCTCTAGAGTTAAGATCGTTGTGGTACTTTCCTTTCCAATAAAAGGTTTTTCCGCCTTTTACAATTTCCAAAGCACTAAGATCTATCTGCTTATTTGTTAGAATATCTAAATATTCTTGCGGAAGGTCTTCTCCCACAATAGATACGATTCCTGATTCTACATTATACTGGGAAGCCGCCAAACCAATGAAAGTTGCTGCACCACCCAAAATCTTATCGGTTTTCCCGAAAGGAGTTTCAATTTCGTCAAAGGCAACAGTGCCCACGATTAGAAGTTTGCCCATGCAATTTTAAGTTTAAGCTGCAAATATACGCTTTTGTAACGCTATTACGTGCAAATATACCCTTACAAAAAAAGCTTGCGAATATTACCTTTCCAATTTTTGCACATCTCATTATACGCCAGTTTTCTGAGATGCAATGCATTGTCTATAAAGAAATAGATTATAATTTTTTGTCCAAATACTTTGTGGCCCTGTACTCAACGCTACTTGCGGCCAAAATCCGCAGGAATCTCTCCCCACACCTTAGTTTCCCATTTAACGATCGGGGTGCTGTACGAATTGTTTTTTAACCACTCCAAAGCTCTCCTAATCAAATCAAAAACTTCTTTGTTCTTAGGTGTTTCCTGTAGTTTAGTATTGCACGTTTTTTTACGCACCCAACTCATAGCCGTACGGGAATCTGTATAAATAATCCTATTACTCTTATTGTTCTTTAAAAAAGCTAACCCGTGTACTATGGCCAAAAACTCTCCTATATTATTAGTGCCTTGCTGAAAGGGCCCTTGCCTAAAAAGTTTTTTGCCCGTTTTTGTATCTACTCCTTGGTACTCCATAATTCCTGGATTACCGCTGGAGGCCGCATCTACGGAAATGGAATTGTAGTTTGGCGTTCCATACCTTTGTATAAGTTCAGGCGTTAAAACAGGCTTCCCCTTTTTCTTTCCTTTAAAATCCTCATAATTACCATTAAAGGCTTTTTTGGCCTTTTCAAACGTTTCAAAAGATTTGTACTGAGCCCCTTTAAATCCTGTAATTGCAGCTTTACAAGCTGCCCAAGAATCATAAATTCCAGGTTTTTTCCCTTTCCAGACCGTATAGAACTTTCCTTTTTTAGCCATTATTCTACTTCTAATAGTTGCGCTATAACCTTTGGGAAATATTCGTATTCGAGATCGTGTACTTTTCCGGCTATACTCTCCGCAGTATCATCTGCAGAAACTGACGTTTTTGCCTGCTTAATTACAGCTCCCTCATCATAATTTTCATTTACATAATGAATAGTGATACCGGTTTCCGTCTCATTATTGGCCCTAACGGCTTCATGTACATGATTACCGTACATACCTTTGCCACCGTATTTTGGCAATAACGCTGGGTGAATATTTACAATTTTATCAGGAAAATTCTCAACCAAGTTCTGGGGTACTTTCCAAAGAAAACCCGCTAACACAATAAGATCCGGTTTAAACGATTTTATAATATTCAGCACGCATTCCGTTTCATAAAAAGCAGTCCTGTTAAAATATAACCCGTTAATTTTAAGCTTATTACACCTGTCTAAAACTTTTGCCCCAGTTTTATTGGTCAATACGGCACTAATGTTCACTTCAGGATTATCTTGAAAATACTTAACAATGTTTTCAACATTAGATCCAGAGCCGGAAGCGAGTAATACAAGGTTTTTCATGCAGCAGATAAGGTTACAAGTAGCAAAATATTTAGGTCAAAAATACCGCTCTTATCCTGAAATTTTATAAATTACAAGACATTTTAACGACAAATAGTGGATTTAGTCCAAAGTTTTTTATTTTTGCAACCAATTTAATTTTTTAAAAACAATATTATTATGTCAGACATTGCATCAAGAGTAAAAGCTATCATCGTTGATAAATTAGGTGTGGATGAGAACGAAGTAGTAACGGAAGCTAGCTTTACTAACGACCTAGGGGCCGATTCTTTGGATACCGTGGAGTTGATCATGGAATTCGAGAAAGAATTTGATATTCAGATTCCCGACGATCAAGCTGAGAACATCGCAACAGTTGGCCAAGCCATTAGCTATATAGAAGAAGCGAAGTAATCTTTATGATTTCTTGAACGAGATTCAAAATTATCCATGTGGTAACCATTATCGCATGGATAATTTTTTTAATTTACGCTTGACTTACTAAGTAAACCAAAAATCAGGTTCAATGCAATTAAAGCGAGTTGTAGTTACTGGGTTGGGTGCGTTGACTCCCATAGGTAACAATATTGAGGAATATTGGGAAGGTCTTAAAAACGGAAAGAGCGGTTCTGCTCCCGTTACCTATTACGATACCGAAAAATTTAAGGTAAAATTTGCCTGCGAGCTTAAGAATTTTGACCCTCTAGAGCATTTTGACCGCAAAGAGGCCAGAAAACTAGATAGGTTTGCACAATATGCCTTGGTCTCTTCGGATGAGGCCATTATAGATTCCGGTCTTGACCTTAACGAAGTAGACAAGTTTCGTGTTGGGGTTATCTGGGGCGCCGGTATTGGTGGTCTGGAGACTTTTCAAAACGAAGTAATGAACTTTGCGGAAGGTGACGGAACCCCTAGGTTCAATCCATTTTTTATACCCAAAATGATTGCGGATATTGCTCCCGGGCATATTTCTATCAAGCACGGTTTTATGGGGCCTAACTATACCACCGTTTCTGCATGTGCATCATCGGCCAACGCCATGATCGATGCCCTAAACTATATTCGTTTAGGCCATTGTGATGTTGTTGTTACTGGAGGTAGTGAAGCTGCAGTAACCATAGCAGGTATGGGTGGTTTTGGAGCTATGCACGCTTTATCTACTAGAAATGATAGCCCTGAAACGGCCTCTAGACCGTTTGATGCTACCCGAGACGGATTTGTTTTGGGTGAAGGTGCAGGTGCATTAATTCTAGAAGAGTATGAACACGCCAAAGCGCGTGGCGCAAAAATATATGCAGAAGTTGCCGGTGGAGGGCTTTCTAGTGATGCCTACCACATGACCGCACCGCACCCGGACGGGATAGGAGTGGTACAGGTAATGAAAAACTGTTTAAGGGATGCTGGTCTAAAACCGGAAGATGTAGATACCATTAATACGCATGGTACATCTACTCCCCTTGGAGATGTGGCAGAACTAAAGGCTATTAGTGAAGTCTTTGGCGACCATGCCCCTAACATCAATATTAATTCTACAAAATCAATGACCGGCCACTTACTGGGTGCTGCCGGGGCTATTGAGGCCATTGCTTCAATTTTAGCTATGCAACATAGTTTGGTTCCTCCAACTATAAACCATACTACCGTAGATGAGAATATAGATTCCAAACTAAACCTAACCCTTAACAAAGCCCAGAAGCGCGACGTAAACGTTGCCCTGAGCAACACCTTTGGGTTTGGTGGTCACAATGCCTGCGTAATTTTCAAAAAATTTAGCGAGTAATACAGTATGGGATTTCCTTCCAATATATTTAATTCCCATCCTAAAGAGGATGGGGATTTTTTTGGGGGAATGACTTCTATTTTGGGTTTTAAACCTAGAAAGCTGGCTATTTACAAAAAAGCTTTCATACACCGCTCCGCTAATGAAAAGGACAAGGACGGGAATCCTCTAAACTATGAACGTCTAGAGTTTTTAGGCGATTCCATGCTGGGAACTATAATTTCCAAGCACTTGTATGATCAAGTACCCGAAGGAGACGAAGGCTATCTTACCAAGATGCGCTCAAAAATTGTAAGCCGCAAACATCTAAACGAACTTGGTAAGGATTTAGGACTCATAGACTATGTAAAAAGTCGTATTCCCAAATCCCATTTTGGAGAAAACATACATGGCAATGTTTTTGAAGCGTTGGTAGGCGCCATCTATCTAGATCGTGGCTACAAGTATTGCGAAAAGTTCATTAACCAAAAGGTTATAGAGCCTTATGTAGACATAGAACAACTAGAAGGTAAGGTCATAAGCTACAAGAGTCTTGTAATTGAATGGTGCCAAAAACAGAAAAAAACGTTTGACTATGACGTTTACGATGATACTGGTAATGACGCGTTAAAGCATTTTGCGGTAAAACTTACTATTGCAGATACGGTAGTGGCAAAAGCAAGGGCCACTTCTAAAAAAAAGGCAGAGGAACGTGCTTCAAAACGGGCCTATTACGCATTACAGGATAAGATGGACAAGTCTTAAATTGTAATTTTATGTAACCAAAATGTTATAGTTTGTTCAAAAATAGTTTTAGCCTTATCTAATCTAGGCGTTGTACGGTATTAATATTATCTTTACCACTTTGTGCCCCTATGGTAGCAGTACATAAAATTACGAACGACTTTTACGAAGATACATTCGATTTAGTTGCGTTGCATAGTAGCCTTGAAGATTATGCCATAGCCTACGCTCTCAATCTTCATTTAAAATCGAGCTTTAAAAGGTCGCCCAAAGACCTTGACCTCACCGGTCATATTACAGTTCCCATTTTTGAATGGAAAGATGATATTAACGATAGGTACTGGACCCTATTCACAAATAACGGTCTAGCAGAGGACACAAATAGTAGAAAAGGGCTGTTCAAGGACGAACCCTCTTTCACAACATTTCACATGGTGCCCGAACACCGAGATGTAGACTATTTTTTAAAAATAGAACAAGATGGGTTTATTAATATGGAAAATCTTGTGAGAACACTGCAAAACATACCCAAAATTATAACGGCTTACGCCATAGAAACTGACAAACTCAAATCTAAGAACAATTTAATTTTTTGATCAATGCCAAGTAATAAAAAAACAAAAATTGTAGCCACCCTAGGGCCGGCCACAAGTAAAAAAGAAGTGCTGAAAGATATGATGGAGGCTGGTGTAGATGTCTTTCGCATCAACTTCTCACATGCAGATTACTCAGATGTTACAGAACGTGTAAAAATGATACGGGAACTCAATGAAGAAACCGGTCGTAATACCTCCATTCTTGCAGATTTACAAGGCCCTAAACTTAGGGTAGGTGTTATGGCTAGTGAAGTTGTAGTTTCCCCAGGTGATGAAATTACTTTTGTTACCGGCGAGCCTTTTGAAGGTACTTCCGAAAGGGTATATATGAACTATGCCGCTTTTCCTCAGGATGTTAAGCCAGGTGAGCGTATCTTGCTTGACGATGGTAAATTAATGTTTGAAGTAGTTGCTACGGATAAAAAATCCGAAGTAAAGACCAAAGTGATACAAGGTGGTCCGTTACGCTCCAAAAAAGGGGTTAACCTGCCTAACACCAACATCTCTTTACCTGCCCTAACGGAAAAGGACGTTAAGGATGCCATTTTTGCTATTTCTTTAAAAGTAGACTGGATCGCACTTTCCTTCGTTCGTTTTAGCCAAGATCTTATTGATTTACAAGCAATCATTAAGGAGCATGCCGATGAGAAAATTCCGATTATAGCTAAAATTGAAAAGCCTGAAGCCGTTGAAAACATAGATAAGATCGTTGCTTATTGTGATGGGTTAATGGTTGCTCGTGGCGATTTAGGTGTTGAAGTGCCTGCACAGGAGGTTCCGTTAATTCAAAAGCAATTGGTGCTAAGGGCCAAAAGAGCTCGTATTCCAGTAATTATCGCCACACAAATGATGGAAACGATGATTACAAGCCTTACGCCTACACGTGCCGAGGTTAACGATGTGGCCAACTCCGTTATGGATGGGGCAGATGCCGTTATGCTTTCCGGTGAGACTTCCGTAGGTAATTACCCGGTTCAGGTTATTGAAAAAATGGCAAGTATTCTTCAAAGTGTAGAAGGTTCGGAGCTTATTCAAGTACCTCATGATCCACCGCATATCCGCACAAAAAGATATATTACCAAGTCCATTTGTTATCATGCCGCCATTATGGCCAACGAAATTAAGGCAAAAGCCATTTCTACGTTGACCAATAGTGGATATACTGCATTCCAGATTTCTGCTTGGAGACCAAGTTCCCACATTTTAGTATTCACCTCTAACAAGCGTATTCTTACGCAGTTGAACCTTCTTTGGGGTGTTCGCGCTTTTTATTACGACAAATATGTCTCTACGGATGAAACTATTGAAGACGTAAATAAAATGGCATGTGATAAAGGCCTTTTGGAAACAGGCGATATGCTAATTAGTTTAGCCGCAATGCCCATGAAGGAAAAAGGTATGGTAAACACGCTACGTGTTACCGAAATAGAAAGTAAATAAATAGTAATGTATATTGAAAGAAGTGGTCTTAGGCCACTTCTTTTTCAAATGCAATAAAGTTGACGAGTTGACCTCTGTTGTTGAATATAGGCTCTGCTTTTATTTCACAATGGTATGTACTTCCGTCCTTTTTATAGTTTAGAACAACGGCCTCAAAAGGAACCTTTCTTTCGATGGCCGTTTTTATTTTGGCCAAAGCTTCTCTGCTAGTTTCCTTGCCCTGAAACAGTTTAGGTGTTTTTCCAATAACCTCTTCCGGTTTATAGCCCGTCATTAAAACTAGGTTTTCCGTAGCATGTACTATAGTCAATTGGCTATTGGTTACAACCACAACCTCTTCGCCCAATGAGGACAACAAATCCGTTTTATCATACGCCCATCTATTCCGTTGGGCCAAGGCCTGTATGTATCTCAGGTCTTTTCCGCTTATACAAAGTTTCTGAAAATTAAGACTGTGCAGGTCCCAAGAAACCAATGGCACAGGACTAATATTTGTCTTGCTAAAAAATTTATCTACCGCTTCATCGTACGCCTTCATACTCTTAATAGTTAAATTGACCACTATTTTGATTTCCTTTGGTAATAGTACAAAAAGACTTTTTGCCTAACAAACAGTTAGACTCGTTTAACAACAAAGATTAACTTTCCAAGTACCATTTGGGTAAGGTTATCATTACAAGGGAGACTAATTTTAAAACATCCAATCTGCTGCAGATGAAATTTGAATTCAATGATACAAAACTAGGCTCTCACTTAGGGTTTACGAATGATATTAAAAAATACCAGAATCAATTTTCAATACAATCCGGAAACATTTGTATGCTCTGGAACCGTAATAACTTGCCTCTAGAACTACACATAGATGGCATGCCCATTGAGCTATTACCGGATCAGCTAGTTACTACTACCTACCTGCAGCATGTTTCCTATGAAAAAACGGAATTGCCATTAACCGCTTTTCATTTCAACAGAGAATTCTATTGTATTAATGATCACGACCATGAAGTATCTTGTAACGGCATTCTATTTTTTGGAACCCAAGACCTCCCGATCATAACTATTCCTGTAGAACAAAAACGCAAGTTCGAGACTTTGTACGAGGTGTTTCAAGATGAATTTTCCACACCCGACGGTATACAGGGAGACATGCTTCAAATGCTGTTAAAACGACTTATAATTATCTGTACACGTCTGGCCAAGGAACAACTTATCGTAAAAAAGTTAAATAATGACCAGGTTGAAATTATAAGAAAGTTTAACGTATTGGTAGACACGCATTACAAAACCAAAAGAAAGGTTAGCGATTATGCAGAGCTTCTTTATAAAAGCCCAAAAACGCTTTCGAACCTGTTTTCCATTTATAACCAAAAATCACCACAACAGATTATTTTAGATCGTTTGGCACTTGAAGCAAAACGATTGATAAATTTTACGGACAAGCAAAACCAGGAAATTGCATACGATCTAGGCTTTAATGATCCAGCACATTTCAGTAGGTTTTTTAAAAAAATGACCGGTACATCTCCCTCTCAATATAGAGAAATAGCCCCAATTTCTTCGTAAAGGGAAATTTCTACAAGCGGTCGGGCAATCGCTCCTAACAAACAGCCTCACTTACTTCGCATCTTTGCCTTGTAATTAAAAAACAACGCAAGATGAATTTAAAACATATATCCCTTTTTAACCTAATAGAGATTTTTTCTCATCCCAGAAAACAATTGCAAACTATAAATGCAAATGTGCATTGTGAGCAAAAACATCATCATGATTTTTATTGTGATGCTGAAAAACCGCATGTAGAACTTTAGAACAAAAACAAGTTAATAATCGTCATAGAAACGGAGCACTAGATATATGCTTCATTAAACTGACAAAATATCTAAAATTATGAGCAATTTTAATGTACCCAAAAGAGAAGAAGTAAGCACAGGCAATCAAGCCATTTTTGATAATTTGGAAAAAGCTGTTGGCTTTGTACCCAACCTTTACGCTACGTATGCCTATTCTGAAAATGCGCTAGCTAATTATTTAGCCTTAAGCAACGCAAAAACATCTTTGAGCGCCAAACAAAAAGAGGTAGTGAACTTAGCAGTGAGCGAAGTTAACCAATGTACCTATTGCCTTTCTGCGCATACGGCTATTGGAAAAATGAATGGATTTAGCGATGCTGAAATTCTTGAGCTTAGAGCTGGGAAAGCATCTTTTGATGCTAAATTGGATGCCCTTGCCGGGTTTGCAAAAAACGTTACTGAAAACCGTGGAGCAGCCGATGAGGCTATAGTTGAGAAATTCCTTAATGCAGGATGGACTAAAGAGAACTTAGTAGATACTATTGTATTGGTAGGAGACAAAACCATTTCTAACTACTTACACAAGACCACAGATGTTCCTGTAGATTTTCCAGTTGCAGCACCATTACAATCTGTTGAAGCTTAACATAAATCTAGCGCAACCTTTATAGCGCTGGGCAATTAAAGTCCTTTTAAATTTAAATAAATATTAAAAACCCGTCTTTTTAAAAAAGACAAAATTCAAAAAATTATGAAAAATATTATCGCAGCATTAGCATTAGTTTTCACCGTGGCATTTTCAGCAAATGCTCAGGACAAAATGAGCAAAAAAGTAAAAACAATTGCCTTGGAACAAACTCCGGGCGAGTTTACTAAAAAACAACTTACCGTAACACCGGGTACGTATGTTTTTGAAATTGCCAACAATGGAGTTGGTCATGATGTTGGTTTTGTTCTAGTAAAAAAAGGAGAGGATATTAGCAAGCCTGAAAACCACATTCAGACTGCCTATGTAACAGAGGTGGTTGCTACTGGAAAAACACAGTCATCTAAACCTACGGTATTGGAAAAAGGGGAATATGTATATTTTTGCCCCATGAACCCAACTGCTACTGACAATAGTATTCTTGTTCAGTAACAACGGTAGACTATCTTCTAGAAACATGAGACCATAAAAAAAGGGAACCTATTAAGGTTCCCTTTTTGTTATTTGTAGTGCTCAGAACTATTTATTGTCCTCAAGTTTGATGACTTCAGTTCTAGCATCGTTGTTGTTCTCTTCCTCTAGCTCATCTGCAATATCTTCCAATTCAGATTTTACACTGCACGAAAAGGCAGTCATTGAAACAAAGGCCAGTAAAAATAATTTTGCAAATAAAGATTTCATAGGTTTAAGTTTTGGTTAATACTATCTGCATTCTAAAACTCAGATAGATAGATAATATTGTACCTCTTATCGAAAAGTTAAAATCTGTTAAAAAGAACCTTCTATTTTTGAGCGGCACAATTTTTGGAATTATTTATGAGTTCCAATGGTGCTCAAACCCCATGGATTAGTAGTTTAGCGCTTCCAAAAAAAAATGTTGTGATTATAGATTTCATTATTGCCATGTTATGGAGCCTTTCTCCTTTTGGGGAAGCAAAGGTGGGTATACCCTATGGGTTACTCAATGGCCTTAATATCTATCTGGTATTCTTGCTTTGTTTTGCCGCCAACGTACTTGTTTTTCCGCTAATGCTCTTCTTTCTGGAGAAAGTAAACCGCTATTTTTTACGCTGGGGATTTTATAAGAAGTCGGCTATTTTCGTGGCGCGGCGGGCTAAAACCGGTTCAGGCGATAAAATAAAACGTTACGGATTCTGGGGACTCATCTTTTTTGTAATGCTTCCGGTGCCCGGCACAGGGGTGTACGCTGGTAGTATTGCATCCTATCTTTTTAAAATTGAAAAAACCAAAGCCTTTTGGGCCAATACTATAGGAATATTCTTTTCCTCGGTTATTGTTTGGTCTGCCACTTTGGCATCAATGAAAGGTATTGGGTAACACTTTCTTTTTCTTGACAACTATCTAATTTCAATAATCTTAATTTCTTGACCGTTAAAGGTGGTGCTGGCGCCCTGTTCTTTTCCAAAGAGTAGTTGGGCTATTGGGGTTGCAGCAGATATACAATAAACACTTTTCCCTTCGGATTTGAATTCGCCTGCAGAAATTGCTAAATAATAATCCGCTTTTGAAGTAACCACCCAGCTCCCAAGACCCACAACGGTCTTTGAGGCTTCCTTAGGTACTTTAGATAGTGTTTGCTTCATTTTTTCGGCCTCCGCTAACAGTTGCCCCAGTTTCTCGCGTTCAAGCTGTAACATTGCCCTACCGGTTTCATGCTTGTCTCCCGCACTACTTTTTGTTTCTGATAACAATGAGGTTTGTATGTCCTCTATATTTTTCTGAATCCTGGCTACACGTTCAATAACGAACGTGGTACAGAACTGATGTAGCTGCTCTTTCTTTATCATGTACCTTTAATGTAAATCCCTATCTACCTTAGCTCCGGAACCTCCTACCAAAAAATCCAGATCGGCACCCTTATGCGCCTGTTCTACATGGTCTATATACATTTTTACATATCCTCTATCCGCCAAAGGTTTAGGCGCTTTCCATACCGCCTTACGTTGTTCCAGTTCACTTTCGGCAACCAATAGATCAAGACTTCTGTTCTCCACATCTAACTGGATTAAATCTCCATTTTGTACCAAGGCCAATGTTCCGCCCACCGTTGATTCCGGGGAAACGTGTAAAATTACGGTTCCAGCAGCGGTGCCACTCATACGACCGTCCGATATTCGAACCATATCCGTAACTCCTTGCATCAAAAGTTTTTTAGGAAGATCTACGTTGCCCACTTCCGGCATACCTGGGTAACCTTTGGGGCCCACTCCCTTTAAAACAATTACACTGTTCTTATCTATATCTAAATTAGGATCATCAATTCTAGCATGATAGTCTTCCATGCTTTCAAAAACAACCGCTTTTCCGGTATGCTTCATTAATTCCTTTGATGCGGCCGAAGGCTTTATTACTGCCCCGTTCTTACACAAATTACCTTTAAGCACCGCAATGCCCGCATTTTGTTGGACGGGTTTTTCCACTGATGCTATAACATCAGTATCATAACAAACCGCCTCATTATAGTTCTCCGTAATGTGTTTTCCGTTTACGGTAAGGGCCGTATCATGTAGCTTGGACCTTAACTCTTTCATGACCACGGAAATTCCGCCAGCATAAAAGAAATCTTCCATTAAATGCTTTCCGGAAGGCTTCAAGTTTACCAATAGAGGCACCTTGCTCCCCAAGACATCAAAATCTTCCAAATTTAAATCTACACCTATTCTACCCGCAATTGCCGTAAGATGAATAATGAGGTTGGTAGACCCCCCAACCGCAGCGTTAGTAACTATAGCGTTCTCAAAAGCTTCCCTAGTCAATATTTTTGACAATTTTAAATCCTCCTTAACCATTTCTACAATACGCCTTCCCGAGAGCTGCGCGAACAATTTCTTACGGGAATCCGCCGCGGGAATTGATGAAAAACCAGGTAAAGTAAGTCCTAACGCTTCTACCATTGTTGCCATAGTTGAAGCTGTTCCCATAGTATTGCAATGCCCAATACTCCGGGCAACACAAACTTCGGCCTCGGTAAAATCGGCATCACTAAAACCATGTACGCTTCGTTTTTCCTTGATCATCCAATTCATAGAACCGGAACCCATTTTTTCTCCCCTAAACCTACCGCTTAACATTGGGCCACCAGGAACTACAATAGTGGGTAAATCTACACTACAAGCGCCCATTACGGTGCTGGGCGTAGTCTTATCGCAGCCAGTCAACAAAACAATTCCGTCAAGAGGATTAGCCCGTATGGATTCTTCCGTATCCATACTCGCCAAATTCCTAAAAAGCATAGATGTTGGCCTCATAATAGTCTCCCCTAAAGACATTACCGGAAACTCCATAGGAAAACCACCAGCTTCAAGAATTCCTCTTTTAACCACTTCCGCAAAATCTCGTAAATGCCCATTACAAGGTGTAAGTTCTGACCATGTGTTGCAGATTCCAATAACGGGTTTGCCCGTGAAATAATCATCTGGATACCCTTGGTTTCGGAGCCAAGAACGGTGCACGAAGCCCATTTTATCCTTACCACCAAACCATTCACTACTACGCAGGTGCTTCTTATCTTTCATATAAATTAGGAGAGGTTCGTTCAAAGTAGTTAAAGTAATGAATCTAGGCCAGCCTGCAAAACTATGGTATTATCAAGGCTACGCTTAGGGGAAACCAAATAAACTATGCAATTAAGTCTGCTAAGTTATGACCTATTGTACTCCCAATAGCTATGCCCATGCCTCCTAACCTAACACCACAATACACATTTTCCGAAAGCTGCTTGACTATAGGTTTCTTTTGCATACCCGTTCCCATAATTCCGCTCCACCTGTGATCAATGGTAAATGGAGTCTCGGGCAGAATTACTTCCTTCAATAATTTGTCTAGATGTACCTGAATCAATTGTGAATTACCAAACCGATCTGTTTCCTCTCCTTTAAAATCAAGATTTCTACCACCTCCAAACAAAACCCGATTATCTATATTCCTAAAATAATAATAGCCCTCATCAAAATGAAAGGTTCCCTTTAGAGGCAAATTTTCAATGGGTTTGGTAATCAATACTTGCGCCCTTGCGGGCTTAACATCCTCACCAATTAATTGCGGAGCGAAACCATTGGTAGCGATGAGCATTTTTTTAGATGAAAATTCAAACCTATTTGTTTTTATTTTGACGCTGGAGCGGTCTGCGGAAAAATGCTCTACGGTAATGGAATTAAGTATAGTAATTCCTGCCTGCTGTACCAATTTTAACAGTCCGTTCATCATTTTTCCAGTATCCAACTGCCCTTCAAACCTATGGGTAATATAATTTTCCTTTATCCCTTTAAAACCAAAGGTATTAGGAGACCCGTGAAATGCATCTGCTTTAAAGATCGGGTGCAACAGTGCGTTAATTTCAGATTGGTTTTGCACACACTTCTGATATAGCTCCTGCGCCGCATCAAGAAACAATTCATGGCCACCGTTTACCTGAAAATCCATTGCTTTATCGCCCAGGTTTTTACGGAGTTTTTGTATTCCTTTCCAGCGCTGTGCGACCAGTTCGATCACTTCTTGTTCGCTATGTATATCCAAGTCCGCCAAAATTTCGGAAATACTCCCAAAGCATGCAAATCCAGCATTTTTGGTGCTCGCTCCTTGAGGCAAAAAACCCTTTTCCAAAATAAGGATTTTCGCTTTTGGAAATCGCTCACGAAGACGCAAAGCACAGTTAAGCCCCACGATACCACTACCCACAATAGTGAAATCAACATTCGTTAACCACGTTTTATACTCCCAATAACTTAGCTCCATTTTACTGTATAAAAAAACCCCGATAAATATCGGGGTTTTAAATCTTATTCCGCTGGTGGCGGATCCATTTTGAAATCTTCCATAAATGCGGTAGTATAATTACCTGCTAAATAATCTGGGTGATCCATTAATTGCCTGTGGAACGGTATAGTTGTTTTAATGCCTTCAATTACGAACTCATCTAAAGCCCTTTTCATTTTATTGATAGCCTCTTCACGTGTTTGCGCAGTGGTTATCAATTTTGCAATCATAGAATCGTAATTTGGTGGTATGCTATAGCCACTGTAAACGTGCGTATCCATACGAACACCATGACCTCCTGGAGTATGTAAGGTAGTAATCCTACCCGGTGAAGGCCTAAAGTTATTGTAAGGATCTTCAGCGTTGATTCTACATTCAATAGAATGAAGTTTAGGTAAATAATTTTTACCAGAAATAGGCACGCCTCCAGCTACAAGTATCTGCTCACGAATTAAATCGTAATCAATAACCTGTTCCGTAATAGGGTGCTCTACCTGAATACGGGTATTCATTTCCATGAAATAGAAATTTCTGTGCTTATCTACCAAAAATTCTATGGTTCCCGCTCCTTCGTATTTTATGTACTCCGCAGCTTTAACGGCTGCCGCTCCCATCTCTTCACGAAGTTTATCCGTCATAAAGGGTGATGGGGTTTCTTCTGTAAGCTTTTGGTGTCTTCGCTGTACTGAGCAATCTCTTTCCGATAAATGACATGCCTTACCGTATTGGTCTCCAACAATCTGAATTTCAATATGTCTTGGCTCCTCTATCAGCTTTTCCATGTACATACCGCCGTTGCCGAATGCTGCGGTAGCTTCCTGTACGGCACTCTCAAAAAGGTCTTCCATTTCCTCTTCCTTCCAAACGGCGCGCATACCCTTACCACCACCACCGGCAGTTGCCTTGATCATAACGGGATACCCCATTTTCTTGGCAGTTTTTATGGCATCTACAACATCTTTTAATAAACCGTCCGAACCAGGAACTGTAGGAACGCCGGCCTCTTTCATGGTTTTCTTGGCAGAAGCCTTATCTCCCATACGGTCTATGTGCTCACCGGAAGCTCCAATAAATTTAATATCGTGCTCTGCACATATTTTGGAGAATTTAGAATTTTCCGAAAGAAACCCGTAACCTGGGTGAATGGCATCGGCATTTGTAATTTCCGCTGCCGCGATAATATTTGGTATTTTCAGGTACGATTCGCTACTTGGAGCAGGACCAATACAGACGGCCTCATCAGCAAAACGAACATGCAAACTCTCTTCATCTGCCTTAGAATAGACGGCTACGGTCTTTATACCCATTTCCTTACAGGTACGTATAACACGTAACGCAATCTCTCCCCTATTTGCAATTAATATTTTTTTGAACATACTTTTTTAATTTAAATTCCAAAATCTAAGTACCAACAATCCATTCCCCTAAAGGGAACCTTATTTGGGATTCAGAATTTATAATTATGACGGATCTACCAAGAACAATGGTTGATCAAATTCTACAGGAGAAGAATCCTCAACTAAAATCTTAACGATTTTACCAGAAACCTCAGATTCAATATCGTTAAAAAGTTTCATTGCCTCAATAACACAAAGCACATCTCCTTTTCCGATAGAAGTACCCACTTCTACAAACGCACTCTTATCCGGTGATGGCTTTCTATAAAAAGTACCGATTATTGGCGATTTAATAGTGATATACTTAGACTCATCATCTTTTTTCTCTGTTTTGGCCGTATCGGCCGCAGCAACCTCAACAGTTTGTGCCGGAGCTTGCGCAGACATCATCTGAGCTTGTGGCATAGGAATCTGTTGCACATAGGTTGTTTCGTTTCCAGAATCCGAAGTACCCGTTTTAATGGTGATTTTTAAATCCTCCATTTCCAACTTTACTTCACTGGCCCCTGATTTTGCTACAAACTTGATCAGGCTTTGAATTTCTTTAATATCCATGGATGTTATTTATTTAAATGATCGGTATTTAATTTAATAAGCCCATTTTAGGTAAATGGAACCCCAGGTGAAACCTCCGCCAAAAGCGGCAAAAACAAGGTTATCGCCTTTTTTCAACTGGCCCTCAAAATCAGCCAACAGTAACGGTAAGGTTGCCGATGTGGTGTTACCGTATCTTTCTATATTCATAAGAACTTTAGAACTGTCCAGACCCATTCTATTGGCCGTAGCATCTATAATTCTCTTATTAGCTTGGTGTGGCACCAACCAAGAAACATCTGTATGTTCCAAGTTGTTGCGTTTCATAATTCTCTCCGCTACATCTGCCATATTGGAAACCGCAAATTTGAACACCGTTCTACCATCTTGGTAGATAAAGTGCTTTCTATTCTTAACCGTTTCTATGGTAGCGGGCATTAAAGAGCCTCCTGCATCCATTCCCAAAAATTGTCTTCCGGAACCGTCTGCCCTTAAATATTCATCTTGTAATCCTAGACCTTCTTCGTTAGGTTCGAACAAAGCCGCACCCGCACCATCACCAAAAATAATACATGTGGTACGATCTGTATAATCTATTATTGAAGACATTTTATCTGCCCCAATCAGCATTACCTTTTTGTACCTACCGGACTCTATGTAACTGGCCGCGGTTGACATGCCGAATAAAAAACTGGAACAAGCCGCCAAAAGATCATAGGCAAATGCGTTTACAGCCCCAATTTCGGACGCTACAAAAGCCGCTGTAGATGCCACCATACTATCTGGTGTAGCAGTGGCTATCATTATTAGATCAATTTCTTTTGGATCAATATTTTTTCTTTGGATCAGGTCTTGCGCAGCTTTAATAGCCAAATACGAAGTACCTTCTCCCTCTTCGGGTTTTAACACCCTTCTTTCTTTTATTCCCGTTCTGGAGACAATCCATTCATCATTTGTCTCTACCATATCTTCCAGCATGTTGTTGGTAAGAACAAATTCCGGAACATACCCTCCTACAGCTGTAATTGCTGCTGTTATTTTACTCATCTTAAAGTTGATTTGATATCAGAAACCTTCAAAAATGCCTCAAAATTGGTGAAAATTAATCAATTTTTATCAATTCGTCCTGTAAAACTATGCGTTTTTGAGATTTCAGTAGTAGAAATAAAAAACTCCCGTCATTAAATACGGGAGTCGTGAATTCATTATTAAGATAACCGATACATTTATGCTTCAGCCTCTTCAGTCTTATCGATCAAAACTTGACCTTTGTAGTATAATTTACCTTCATGCCAATGCGCTCTGTGGAACAAGTGCATTTCGCCAGTAGTTGGATCAGTAGCCAAAGTTGGTGCTACTGCTTTATAATGGGTTCTTCTTTTGTCCCTTCTGGTTCTCGATATTTTTCTCTTAGGATGTGCCATTTAAAACTTATTTATCCGTTAACAGTTTCTTTAATTCGTCCCATCTGGGATCACTCTCTTTTTTCTCTTTCTTTGGCTGCAGTTCCTCAAGCTTTTTTAAGGCTTCCGATTGCAACGTACCATCTAATACCCCTGGGTGAATTCTTTTTTGCGGTACGGCCAACACTAACATTTCGTATACGTATTGTGCAATATTGACCTGATGTTCTCCGTGGGGAATGATTAGAATTTCATCATCTTCATCATTATATTCTTCCCCAAATTTGACCACGAGTTCCAAATCTGCCTCTATGGGCTGATCAAAAGGCTCGTTGGTCAGGTCGCAATTTACATTAACCGTGCCCTGGGCTTTCATCTCTAACTCAAGCATTGTGCTCATCTTGTTCAAAACAACATCCAACTTAATGTCTGCCGCGTTGAACTCTTCATACCCAAAAGATTCAAAGAACGGGTTATTAATCGTATACTCAAATTCGTGTTTTCCTTGTCCTAATCCAGAGAAAGGAATGTTAAACTCCTTTTGCTTCATCATTTCAACACTGATTTTTATACACCGCCAGATTAAAGGCGGGTGCAAAGATACTATTATTTAATAAACTTACAACCCTTTTTTAATTGGAATTCAATAAGTTCGCCTATCTTTTAGACCATTTCTTGAAATTAAAGCGAAACATTGGCCCAAAAACAAGCTTTTATCTCCTTATACGCTGCTTTTGCAAAGGGTTTTCAGTAAGTTCTTGATATTCTTTTCTATTTTTAAAAATATGTAAAGCAGTAAAGACCGCTTCCTTAAACGAGCTATGATCCGCCTTGCCTTTACCTGCAATCTCATACGCCGTACCGTGGTCCGGAGAGGTTCTTACCTTAGAAAGGCCTGCTGTATAATTAACCCCTTTACCAAATGAAAGCGTCTTAAAAGGAATAAGCCCTTGATCGTGATAGGCCGCTAGAATGGCATCAAAATTTTTGTAGCCGTCCGACCCAAAAAAACTGTCCGCAGAATATGGTCCAAAAACCAAATGGCCCGATTCTGACATTTCCTTTATGACCGGTTTCATGACCTCATCGTCTTCTTTACCTATTATACCGTTATCTCCGCTATGCGGATTAATGCCCAACATGGCTACCTTGGGAGCGCGAATTCCAAAATCCATTTGCAAAGATTTCTCTATGGTGCGCACCTTATTTCTTATTAATATAGGATTTATGGCTGCCGGAGCGTCCTTTACGGCAACATGATCGGTAAGCAAACCAACTTTAAGGTCATCCGTAACCATGAACATTAAGCTCTCCCCTTCCAATTCTTGGGCCAAGAAATCAGTATGGCCGGGAAATTTGAAATCGTCTGCCTGAATGTTATTTTTATTGATCGGGGCCGTAACCAGAGCATCTATAGTATCATTCTTTAAAGCATCAACTGCCGCCCGTAAAGACTTAATAGCATATTTACCTCCTTCTTCGGTAGCTTCTCCAAACTTAATTTTAGGAACTTCTTTCCATACATTAACTACATTTATCTTACCGTCTACCGCTTTAGAAGCATCTGTAATGCCATGATAATTAATATTCAGGCCCAATTCTTTTTTCTGAAAAGAAATGGTTTTGTTGGATGCAAATATGACGGGTGTACAAAAATCCAGCATGCGTGCATCTTCAAAGGTCTTGAGTACTACCTCACAACCTATTCCGTTTAAATCGCCTATAGAAATACCCAGTTTAATTTTTCCTTCTTCCTGCATCTTATTCTTTACCTTTGCCTAATAATCTAGGGTACAAAACTACTTAAATTTAACGGAACATGTTTACGGGCATTATCGAAACTTTGGGCGAAATACAGCAATTGGAACAAGAGGGCAGTAACCTTCATATTACGGTTAAATCTTCATTAACGCCAGAACTTAAAATAGACCAGAGCGTATCTCATAACGGGGTTTGTTTAACGGTAGTTTCTTTGGATGAAAACAGCTATACCGTAACAGCTATTGATGAAACTTTACAGAAAACCAATTTAGACGACCTAAAGGTAGGTGATAAAGTAAACCTTGAGCGCGCCATGATTCTTGGTTCTCGCCTAGACGGCCATATTGTTCAAGGCCATGTAGACCAAACCGGCACGTGTACCGCCATTGCGGAGAAAGACGGTAGTTGGTTCTTTACTTTTGAATACGATGCCGCTACGGGAAACCCTACTATAGAAAAGGGTTCTATAACCATAGACGGTACCAGCCTTACAGTGGTAAATTCCGAAAAGAACAGCTTTAGTGTGGCCATTATTCCCTATACCTACGAACACACCCGTTTTAAATCATACCAAATAGGTACAACGGTAAACTTAGAGTTTGACGTTATTGGCAAATATGTAGCCAAGCTTATGTCTTACCAGAACAACGGGTAAACTATTTTTTACCTGAAAAGCTTACTTTGGTTTCCTTCTTACTTTTCTTAAACCCTATTAGTTGCTGCTTGGCATCTAAGGCCGCTTTTACGTAGGCCTTGAAGTCTTTGTAATCACTTGCCGGAATACGTTCTTTTGAAGTTTTAGCCTCTATGGAAACATGCAGTTCATTCTCTTTAGCCAAGTCATAGTTTATTTTAAACTGATGCTTTTTAAAACTATAATCCGCACTTTCCGGAATTTCAACAAAACGCTCGTCTTCTTTCAGTTTAATAACATAACTAGACTTGTAAACGTCTGCATTTTCATACAACAGATAATCAATTGGAAAAGTACGCTCGTCATCTTGGATTATGGACGTGTTATAAGCGTTGTTCACCGCTGGAATACGAAACACCCTCATACTGCCAATTTCATCCAATTTTTCGTTAACCGTCAGGTCTGACGTGTACTTTAAAACAGGCGAACGTAGTTCATAATGTATGTCATGAATACTATCCATGGAAAAATCTTCTGAAATCCTACTTTTAAAATCGTCCGTAATACTCTTCTTTACTACCTCATAATTGTTCTCCTTAAAAATAGCTGCATAATGAGCGTTTATGCTTCCCTTTAAAACAGATTCTATTCTTAATTTATGAGAACCTTCTCCAATTACATACTCCATGTTACTTTCCAGCACCGTGGTAGTATGGTCAACATTTCTTAACTTGTAAATGCCCTTCTTTACATCTTCCATCCATTTATTGGGGATATCCAAAGCAGTAGCACTTTCTAAACTGGTAGGTATAGACTTATAGGGCATATTGTTGTCCGTAAGTTCCAAATACTGGGGTTTACCATCTATAAATACCTTGGCTATACAGTGATTAAAATCTTGACTTGGCAATACCATGGTGCTTTCGCCATAATCTGAGGTAAGCACCAAAACTAAATGCGACTTTAGACCGGCCATTTGGGCCAAGGTGACATACAGCGTTGAAAAGTCCTTGCAATCGCCTAGCTTAGATTTTATAGTTTTTGAGGGCCGCTGCGGAACATATCCACTTTGTCTAAAACCTACATGGCTATAGCTAAAGTTCTCCATAATATAATAGTAGATCTTAGAGGCCTTTTCGTCTTCCGAAAAAGAATCGCTTCCGGATGGGAAAATTGTTTTATAGGCTTCTTTAACATCTGAGTTGATAACGATTTGTGGGCGTACCAAATCTGAATACCAATTGGCTATCTCATCCCAAGAACCTATTGTGCTTACGTGTACATAGCTAGCTACATCACTAAGGCTAGGCATAAAGTTCTCCTCTGGCGAAAGTTCTTTCTGATCAATGGTCTCCCACTCATGGTATACATAATCATCTATTGTTCGCTTTTTATAGCTGACATCCCCATTAAGTGTTTTAGTATTGAAGTCCTTGCCCTTAGGCACTAATATTTTTAAGGTGTTCTTATGAATAGGGTGAAAAGAATCAAACTGAAAATAGTCTACATGGTCTTTATAAAACCTACCGCTATTGGCATAACTACTTTCATAATCTACGTAGATGATATCGCCAATTTCAAGATTGTTAAAAACAATACTGGAACCGCTTCTAGACGCGGGAACAATTTTTTTATTAGGTTTTACTATTTCGGATTTTGTAATGTGATAATTGCCACTTAAACCAAGGTTTACCTCTTTTAAAGATTCTATACCACTATCGCTGGTAATCTCAACCACATAACGCGTCTGAGACTTACCGCCACCTTCCGGATACAGTTGCAACAGACTTTCATCCAACAAATAATTATACCCATAGTTGCCCTTAACTCCCTTATTACGGGTCTGGGCCATAAATTCATATATATTGGGTGTAGCTAGTTCTTCTAGATAATCCTTGGCGTTGGACAAATCGTCTATTTTCTTGCGTAAGGAGGTATTTGCGCCATTATGTCCAAGTGATTTTTTATACCAAACCAGAGCTTCCTTTTTACGTCCGGATTGCTCTAGAGCCGTACCTTTTAATTCCATGGCCACAAATGAATACGGGAAATTCTCCAACATTTGATCTATATAAGGTAAAGACGCTTCATACTTCTTATATTCATGTTGGTAGGCAATATAATCGGACAAGTAGATATTATCGTGATCCACCAAATTATATCGCTTTTCAAAAAGGGCCAAGGCCTCTTCCTTTCGGTCTTGCTTGTTATAAAAAGCAACGAGAGATTTTAATGCGCTGTAATCAAAATAGGTGTCATCTATATCTTCTAAAATCTGTATGGCCTTATCGTCTTCATTCAAATAGGCGGAATATATATTGAGGTAGACTTTTAGGATACTCAACTGATCCTTATAATTATCGGTAATGGTCTGTAACGTTTCCTTTACGGCAGATTTATTTTCTTGCCTAATATTCAATAACAATTTAGCCGATTGTTTTAAAATATCCATATCCGTAGAAGCCGAAAAGTCCGCTACAAATGCCTCAAACTCCTGTAAGGGCAGTTTAAAAAGTTCCCGAGATTCCTCAAAACGATAGATGTACGACAGATAGTAGTTTTCATCATCGCTTTGGATATTTTTTTGCAACTCCTTTGCAGAAGCATAATCCTTTTCCTTTGTATAACACTCAATATGATATTTTCTAAGAAACGAGCTTTCCGGATAGGCTTCTATCCATGGTTGTAAAGTTGCCTTGGCCTCATTGAATTTTGAATTTCTCAAATACGCACTTACCAAGCATATCGTGTTGAAAAAATTGTTTGGGTCTTTCTTTAATTTATTTTGAAAAAAGGCTTCTACGTCATGTGTCAATACTTTGGGAGCAATACGCTCCAATGAACTTTTTTGATAGGCAACTGGGGTTGCACTGTATTCCAAATCGGTAAAAGCGTGTCCTTCTTCATCTGTAATTCTAACAATAAAATAGGCTATTCCGCTTTGGTCCGCGCTCTTTACTAATAATCGGTTGTTTCCGGCAGGAAGGTTTACGAGCACATTATAGGCATCCAAATCGGTAATGCCATCATTGGTGTTTTCATAGATGAGTACATCATTTAGCCAAACTCTTGCAAAAGATGAACTACCTAAACGTACTACTGCTTTTTTTGCTGATGGATTGCTTATAAAACTTTGTGCATAATTTACGCCACCACCATATTCTGCGTGGTTAGAGTAATATTGATACGCATCTTTCTCACGCCCCCTTTGTGTATACCAATTGATAAATCCGTTGCTATTGGCGTTAAAATCCGTTTTGGAAGTAGTATTCTTTTCCGGAGCATATTCCGTAGCCAAACCACTACCGTTCAAATTCTCAAAACTACCACAAAACTGCCAAGCCTTAATAGCTGGTATTTCATAATTCAATTGGTCGTACGCTGCCCAATCATCGGAATGTTGAGCTACGGCAGATTTGAGGTACCTAAGCGACTCCTTAACAGTTGTATTTTTAATTCTTTCTAATGGTACGCCATTTATGTTAGCCACATTTTTTCTGTTGAATCCTGTTGTTAAATAGGAATCGAAAAAGAAATTATGGTTCCACAATGCGTAGAGGTAATATTCAAAATCCGGCTGGGCAACTACGTTTGTAATAAAGCCATCGGCAGAAGTAAATGTACCATTCTCATTGGCTATAAGTTCATTGGTTAACAAATCTGGCAAACTACCCTTGTTCTTTTTCTGAAACTTAACTTTAGCCTCCTCTCTCTGATTCTTTAAAAGAAGCTGCCAATAAGCATCTATTTTTTTGGTTTCTTGAGCTTGGGAACAAGTTGCAGAAAAGACAAAAGCCACTAGAAGAAGACGATAAAATCTCATACGTAGGTAGGTTTGGTTAAAGTTTGGATAAATTATAACGCAAGTTTTCTTTAAATGGTATGCTTAGCTACAATCCTGAAAAAACCAACATGGAATTCAGAACTACCCATTTCTACAATTAAAGACCGAACAACGATTTTATACAATAAGCTCACCTAACAGGCGTTGATTCTAAAGGTGTTAGCCAATAGCACCTAAGCAAACCTGGAGGCTCCCAATCCTCCTTTAAAAACCTACTTATGAAAAAGCGCATTGTATACCTACTTTGCAGTGTTGTATTGGTGTTGACCGCAAGCTGTTCTAAAGATGAAGAAGAACCAAGTCTAGTAAGCGGAGAGGCCAAAATCTCAAACGACACTGGAATTTCTTTCGCCAACTCAACCGGATTTTCCGCAGATTACGTGACTTTCAAACTCAGAAAAGGTACTGGAGCAGAAAAGGAATATGGACAAAGTTTGAGCAACTATAGCCTAACATCACTAGAGCAAGGGTCTATTACTATTTACCAAATGCAAGTGTTTGACAATGAGGAAGAGGTTTCCTTTAAATCCTACACCTACGATGAAGATGGTAATAGAAGAGAGATAAAATCTACTTCAATAATAGAAATAAATCAGGATGAGGTACTACAAATTATTTTGGAGAGTGTAGAGTAACAACCGTACCACCTCATCTTTTTATCTCATTTAAAGTATATTTTCTTTCATTTTGTTCCAAGCCCGTATAAGCAGGAAGCCCGAGACTACGGCAATTCCTGTAAGCAATAATGCGGCTTCGGTTCTACCGTAAATCCAATATCCGGTTGCGAACATAATTGTGTAGATAAGAACACACCCAAGAACCATTGCGGTAATACCTTGGGGCACGCTCCACTTTTCATTATTGTTCTTAATTTTTTCTCCATCGGCCTTGGCATCATCAACCACTTTAGACCAACCTGGTCCCCCCGGCTGAATACGCTTATAAAATGACCGAAGCGTTTCTTTAGATTCAGGTTGTGTCATAAACGTTGCCGTTAACCAAATAGCAGAAGTAACCACCACTACAAAAGGATACTCGGCCCAATCCGGAAAAACTCCTGTTGTTTCAGCAAAAAGAACTGCCCCCAAAGAAGTAGTTTTCAATACAATTGAAATTACCCCTGAAGCAAACATAGCCGTAATTTCACTCCATGCATTAATACGCCACCAAAACCATCTTAAGATAAAAATGAGTCCGGTGCCCGCACCAAAGGTCAATAGAATGTCAAAAATCTGAAGCGCATTCTCAAGTGCCAAAGCCAAACCTGCACTCAGGATCATAAGTACAACAGTAGAAATTCTACCCACGGCCACCATTTGCTTTTCAGTAGCATTAGGGTTTATCTGTTGCTTGTAAAAATCAAATACAATATAAGATGAACCCCAGTTTAACTGTGTAGAAATAGTACTCATATAAGCTGCGATCAAAGAAGCCAAGACCACACCTAAAAGTCCGCTTGGGAGCTTGGTCAACATGGCGGAGTAGGCCAAATCCTGTCCTAGTTTGTCTTCCGCAATATTAGGAAAAGCCTCATGAATACTTGCAATATCCGGGTAAACCACCAATGATGCCAATGCCACCAATATCCATGGCCAAGGCCTTAAGGCATAGTGCATGATATTGAAAAAGAATGTGGCGCCAATAGCATGATTTTCGTCTTTTGCGGCCAACATACGTTGCGCAATATAACCTCCACCACCTGGTTCAGCACCCGGGTACCAAGAACTCCACCACTGTACGGCCAACGGAATAATAAAAAGGGTAATCAATGCCTTTTTATTACTGAAATCAGGAACAATATCAAGTTTCCCCATTACATTTTCATGCGCTATTAACGCCTCAATACCACCAACCTCGGGTATATTTACCAAATAATATGCGGCGCCTATAGCTCCGGACATGGCTACAAAGAACAAAAGAAAATCAGTATAGACCACTCCTTTAAAACCTCCCAAAGCACTAAAGGTAACGGTAATTAATCCCGCGCCAACTACGGTTTCCCATGGTTCTAGACCTAACATAATACCACCGATCTTAATAGCGGCCAAGGTTACGGATGCCATTGTAATAATATTGAAAAGTGCACCTAGATATACGGCCCTGAACTTTCTTAAAAAGCTTGCCGGAGCACCCCCGTAACGCATTTCATAAAATTCTAAATCTGTGTTTACATTGGACTTACGCCAAAGTTTGGCATATACAAAAACAGTTAAAAGACCGGTAATCAAAAAAGCCCACCAAACCCAGTTCCCAGAAACCCCATTGGTCCTAACAATGTCCGTTACCAAATTAGGTGTGTCGGTAGAAAAGGTAGTAGCCACCATTGAAAGACCCAATAACCACCAGGGCATAGTTCTGCCGGACAGAAAAAACTCGGATGAGTTCTTACCCGATTTTTTAGAAACGTAAAATCCAATACCTAGGACAATTGAGAAAAAAACAATGATAAAACTATAATCTAGAGTGGATAGTTCCATTAAAGAGGGTTGGTTTTGGGATTAGTCTTTAAAGATATTATTTTTTAGGATACTTTTGCCTTTTTCATACAAACCTCTTCCTGTGCTTTTAACTACTTCTTTTGACATTACACTTACTGCTTGGGCCCTTGCATTTACAGCTGCAACCGTTATTGGACTCTCAAAGGCTGGCATTAAAGGAATTGCAATTGTAAATGTTACGTTAATGGCACTTGCCTTTACTGCAAAAGCATCTACCGGCATAGTAGTTCCCCTCTTGGTGATGGGCGATATTTTTGCCGTTATCTATTACAACAGACACGCCAATTGGGCACATATCATAAAATTCTTGCCGTGGATTCTCGTTGGGATAGCTTGTGGAGTATTGATTGGCAACGATCTGGATGAAGGGCTGTTCAAAATTGCTATGGCCATCATCATTTTGGTGAGCGTGCTTATGATGTACTGGTGGGATAGGCGAAAGTCCAAATCAGTTCCCACACATTGGCTATTTGCAGGCCTTGTAGGAACCATTGCCGGTATTACTACCATGATAGGCAATTTAGGTGGTGCGTTCAGCAATATTTACTTTTTGGCCATGCGCGTTCCCAAGAACGAATTCATTGGTACCGCAGCCTGGTTATTTCTTATCATCAACGTTTTAAAATTACCGTTGCACATTTTCGTTTGGGAAACCATAACCATAGAGACTCTTCTGTTTGACCTAAAACTGGTTCCTGGAATTATCTTAGGTGTTTTCTTGGGTATACGTCTGGTAAAAATCATAAAAGAGGATTTCTACAGAAAAATGATTTTGGTCTTGACCGCACTAGGAGCCATCATGATCTTGATTAGGTAGTAAATGCTGTTACTTGGTGTTTGTGGCTTCTTACAAAACACCTTCTATTTCCTATTTTTTTCTTAATAGATTGACATACAACTTTCAGAATTGTATATTCAACTCAACTATTTAATACGGGTTGCCGTATATATTAGGGCTGCAGGCGTACGCTATTAATAACCGATACAATTTCTGTTAAAAGCGAGTAAGACTCAGCCAGCGCCATACTAAAGTAAGAACTGACACGTTCGCTACTTATACGAAGACCCATCACGGGCATATTTAAGGGGCGAACACCGACTATCACCTACAATCCCAAATTGTAGGAGCGGTTAATATTTATATCAATGAAACAATTTTTTATATACATAACGTTGCTCTTTGTGGCTGCATCCTGCAGTACCATAGGCATAGCCAATAAAGGCAATAAAAAGGGTAAAACAGAAAGCGTAGCATCAACCAGTGCCAAGGCTTACGATCGTTTAATCTCCAGTGAAGCTATTACCAGCAACGGTCTTTTTGATGTTCACAAAGTAGGGGACAAATACTATTTTGAAATTCCTGATAGCCTTTTTAATCGAGAGATGCTTGTAGTAACCCGGTTTATAAAAACTCCTTCGGGAGCCGGTAATTATGGTGGTGAGAAAATTTCCGAAAACACCATCACTTTTGAAAAAGGACCTTCAAACAACATTTTTCTTCGTATTTCTACTTTGGTAAGCTCTGCTAGTGAAGATGATGCTATTTCCAAAGCGGTAAATAATTCTAACATTACCCCCATTCTTGAAGCTTTTGCCATAAAAGCTACCAATGAAGACAAGCAATCCCATGTTATTGAAGTAACTGATTTTATAAATGGCGAAAACCCGCTCTTGGCACTTAGTGGTGATCAAAAGGACGATTACAAACTCACCTCTCTTGAAAAGGACAAATCCTATATAAAGGAAATAAATTCGTTTCCCGTTAATACGGAAATCAAAACGGTCAAAACCTATAAGGCAAGGTCTAGCGTTGATAAGAGAAAAGAGCTTCCCGCAGCAATTCTTGCCGGAGTGGTTACATTGGAAATCAACAACTCTTTTATCCTGCTTCCAAAAGTTCCCATGAAAAAAAGACTGTACGATGCCCGTGTGGGGTATTTTGCAAGTTCGTATTTGGAATTTGGAGACGACCAGCAACAAGTAGATCGGAACACTTACATACACAGATGGCGATTAGAGCCCAAACCTGAAGATTCCTTAAAATGGCAACGAGGTGAGTTGGTAGAGCCCAAGAAACCTATTGTTTATTATATAGATCCTGCCACCCCTAAAAAGTGGAGGCCTTTTCTTATTCAAGGAATTAATGATTGGCAAGTTGCCTTTGAGCAAGCCGGGTTTAAAAACGCAATTGTTGGTAAACCATGGCCGGAGAACGACAAAAGTATGAGCCTAGAAGATTCCCGTTTTTCGGTACTTCGTTATTTTGCCTCACCCTCCAAAAATGCATACGGCCCTAATATTGTAGACCCTAGAAGCGGCGAAATATTGGAGAGCCACATTGGCTGGTACCACAACCTCATGAGCCTGCTGCACAGTTGGTACATGGTTCAAGCCGGTGCTGTTGACGAGCGTGCAAGAAAAATGGAATATGACACGGAACTTATGGGTAATCTCATCCGTTTTGTGGCTTCGCACGAGGTAGGTCATACGCTAGGGCTTAGACATAATATGGGCGCCAGCTATGCTACTCCCGTTGAAAAATTGCGGGATGCTAAGTTTTTAAGAAAAAATGGCCATACCAGTTCAATTATGGATTATGCCCGTTTTAACTATGTTGCACAACCGGAAGATAGTATTCCTACGGAAGATTTAATGCCACGAATAGGCGATTATGATAAATGGGCCATACAATGGGGTTACTCCCGGTTTGTCGATGATTTATCCGCAAGGGACGAAAAAGAACTCTTGAGCCAAATGGTGGTAGATAGTGTATCTGCCAACCCAAGATTATGGTTTGGCGGGGAAGGGCGCGATTTTGACCCTAGATCACAGACCGAAGACTTGGGTGACGACGCCATGCAAGCCAGCATGTACGGTATTCTAAACTTACAGCGTATTGCTCCCTACCTTAAAAAATGGACGCAAGAAAAAAGCAGCGACGATTATGCCAATTTAGACCAGATCTACAAGGATTTGGTCGGGCAGTACAGTGACTATATTTTTCACGTTACCAAGAACATTGGCGGAATTTATGTAACACCAAAAACCATGGGTGAAGAAGGTGAAGTATACCGCCCCGTGGATAAACAAAAGCAAAAGCAGGCATTGGTATTTTTAAACAATTATATTTTTAAAGAACCCAAGTGGTTATTGCGAAACGAAATTTTGAACGCCATACAATCACCGCAATCAAAAGAATCCGTAACCAAGACCATGGAGAGCGTTATGCTTAATCTTTTAGGTGGCAGTAGGTTAAGTAGAATGACTTTTATTGCAGAGCGATACGAAGATGAAGATCCCTACCTTCCCCAAGATTATATGGATGATTTGAACCAGTTGGTTTGGGGCGATATGAATGTTTTCTACCAAACGAATGCCTATCGTAGAAAATTACAGAAATCTTATGTTGCCAACCTGATTACGCTTTACAAACCGGACGAAGCAGAAGGTTTGGTAGAAGGTATCTTGGCTAAACTTTCCGAAGGTTACACCTCTAATACGGATGTGCGCTCATTGGCCCTTGATAACCTTTTGAATTTACAGGGAAAAATTAAGCGGACCATTCCCGTGATGACCGATAGACTGACCATTGCCCATTTAAATTATCTTAAAAGGGAAATTGAATCAGTTATTGGTGAGACCAAAGATGTAGATCCGCTATTTATTCCTTTCCGTAGAGATATTTCTATTCAGGAAAGTGAGGAGAATTAATTGGCTATAGATGTATTATTCCTAAACCTGGAGCGTCCGATGGGTACAGCACCCCTTTTTCTAGTTTGAACAAGCCTTTAAAAGGGTCGTCTACCACATCTAAATGCCCATCTAGATCGGCATAACAAATGTTGGGTCTGGAAAGTGCAAAATGAAGTCCCGCAGAAATACCCAACGCACACTCATCATTACAACCCACCATAGTTTCAATCCCTGCCGATTTAGCTACGGAATTAATATGCATTCCTTCAAAAATACCTCCCACCTTCATCAACTTAATGTTTACCATATCCACCCTTTCGTTCTGGGCAAGCCGGAATACATCGGTTAAGGTTTTTAAGCTTTCATCGGCCATTAAAGGAATATCTATCTGGTCCATAACTTCACCCAAGCGCTCTTCCCGCTCCTGTTTGGTAGGCTGTTCAAAAATCTCAATACCTATCTGGCTGGTGGCTTTTACAAATGCTACGGAATCTACCACGGAATATCCTTGGTTTCCATCAAAGCGGAAAGTAACTTCTGGAAATTTCTCGTGCAGCAAGGTCATTTTTTCAATGTCCTCGGCAAGGTTGTGCCCGCCCTTTACCTTTAAAATTGAAAACCCCTGCCTAACGAATTCCTTGGCCTGAGCCATGGTTTCCTCTAAAGATAAAATACCAATCGTTATACTTGTTGGAATGCTTTGTCTGTAACCGCCTAGAAACTTATACAATGGCACATCTGCTTTTTTTGAAATGATATCAAAAAGCGCCATGTCTACCATAGCCAATGAAGACGATTTCCGGCCCAATAACTTCTTTAATTCCTTTAAAACATAAGCGTACATAAAAGGGTCCTTGCCTTTTAAAAAAGGAATGATAACCTCTTTTAGAGCTGTTTCTACTTCCTTAGGATGTTCTCCCGTAACTATTTTATCCGGAGCGGAACATCCATAACCGACTATAGCACTATCCGTTTCAATTTTAAGAATGAAATTTACCGTATCATCTATCGTTTCGTAAGCAATAGTATAGGGTTCGGACAGTTTAAGGTCTAGCCGCTCATAAGACACGTTGGTTATTCTCATTTAATCTTTTCCTTTAGTAATGCTACCAGTTTTTTAGCACCATACTTTAGCACATCAAAAGCAGGCAACTTTGTTTCAAGAGTAATCTGCTTGCATGCCTCCAGAATCTCATCTTCCTCCATTTCTTCATGGTTAACGGTAATGGCAATTACCTTTTTACCAGAAATAACTTCAATAGCATTGATCTGTTCTGTTAACGAATGCATTTTATAGCCTGGAAACCCATCATATTCCAGTCGTTTTGGAGCATGTTGCAATATTACGTAATCAGGTCTTCCTGCTGCTAAAATTTCAAAACCACCTGGGTAAGCAGGATTCATTAAACTACCTTGCCCTTCAATAACAATAACATCAGGCTTTTCATTTTTATAGGCACTTACCACGGCATGTTCAATCTCCCCCGAAACAAAATCGTTAATACAACTGTCCATTACCATACTGTACTTTGCACCTTGCATCCAAGCAGTCTGTCCGGTACCAATCATTTGGGCCTTTTGACCGGCATCTCTAAACCCGTGAACCAACAACCAAGCAGTGGTACGCTTTCCCAATGCGGAATCCGTGCCCAAAACAGCCAATTTTAAACAATCTACTTTTTCAATTTCCCCAGTAAAAAAATGAAGTTTGTCCCGATCCGGTGTTTTACGAACATCGCGGACCCGACAGTTATTTTTAGTGGCAATTTCCATTAACGAAGCATCATTGGTCAAAAAGTCGTGTAAACCACTATCTACGTTCCAACCCATTTCCAGAGCTTTTGAAATGGTAGTCTTTGCTTCTTTTGGTAATCGCCCCCCATCGGGTGCCAAACCAATAACAAGAGATTCCGGTGTATTGCCAGAAGCACCCAAAGTTTCTACTGCATCCTCTATGGTTGCAAAAACCGGGATTCCGCTGGGTTTCCCATCAAGTACCTCACCAGCGTCCCTAGAAGCATAATTTGTATCCAATACGCCAACTACCTCATAACGTTCGGTAAAACGAACCAAACCATGCGCAGTTTTTCCGTTAGGAGTATTAAAAGCCCCTTCGCAATAGATAAGGGCCTTTCCATCAATTGATTTCTTCATTTTCTTAAATATTAATTTTTTGCCGTCAGAACCGCTACAAAACGGTCTGGTTCAAAATTCATTTTTTCGTCAAGTTCCAGTAGGGCTATTAGTCCAGCTGTGGAGGCAGGCAAAATGCGAAAGCCTTCCTTTTTGGCCAGTAGGGCCGTCATATCCTTTAATTTTTTATCGCTGATATTATACGCCTCACCATCGGATTCCCTCAAGGCATACAACGCTTCTTCTCCGTCAAAACTATGCCAGTTAATAAGCGGCTCATTGTACTTGGTCTCCTTAATAGCTTTGGGATCCAAATCCTTGCAATAGTCCAGTCCCAGTAAAAACGATTGAATAATCGGATTTTTTCTTGATGATGAAGCCGCTACCATTTTGGGTACCCTAGAAGTCTTGCCCCTTTTATAAAGGCTAACGAACCCCCGATAAATTCCAGCGAAAAGTGTACCGTTGGAAACAGGTACCGCACAGTACTTTGGTGCATCTCCCAAATCTTCAAAAATTTCTAGGGCAATCTGCGAATAAGCACTGATCTGCAAAGGGGTATTGGCTCCTCCTGGATTACCATCATACCAACCGTTATTTTTTGCGAGTTCGCTACTTTCTTTTACGACATCTTCATAGCTCCCGGGCCTACGAACAATTTCTGCACCCAGCAATTGCATTTCTACAACACGATCGGTATGAAAAGTTTCCGGAATATAAATTCTACAAGCAATACCGGCCAAGTTGGCGGCTAAGGCTACAGCAACACCATAGTTACCACAAGTAGCCAAAGACACCACTTCAAATTCCCTACGGAGGGCATCATAGATTTGTGCAAAGGCAATACGGTCTTTTTGTGTTCCCGTGGGGTTATCGCCTTCGTACTTAATGTACAGCTGACGAATATCAAATTCCCGCTCCAGAGTTTTTGCGCGGTGCAAGCCTGTATCTCCTACTTCAAGATTTATGATATCTTCATACGACTCTAAACGATCTACCAAGGACTTACTTTTGTCCCTAACAAATTCGCTTAGTTTTTTGGTCTCGGAAGACACCTTGTTCTCTGCGGTTTTCACACCGTCTCGTAAATCCATTTTTATAATTTGATATTGGGGAATTCCCTATCAAATGTAATATGTTTTTAGTCACGATGTAAAAAATAATTTTAAAATTATTCGGCTGAAAATCAATCTTCTACGCTAAATTTTTCCATAGTGGTCAGTTCTGGCGAACCGCCTCTGTTCCCACATCCCGAAGCAATATATACACCGTCTTCAAAAAGCACAAGACCACTACCGTGCCTACCTTCTACCATACTGGGCAAGGTGTGCCATTTATGGGTGTTTAAATCCAAAACCTCAACATCAGCATGTGCTTTTTCCTGTGTTGTAGATTCACCCCCAACAACTATCAATTCATCATGAAATAGTGCAGCGGCATTACCTGCTCTTGGCGTCGGAATATTTTCCGGTAATGTCTCCCAAGTATCACTTTTTATATCATACACATCAACCTCGGCTATGGTTCCCCCAAAAACGGAATCAGGATCAATACCGGAATTTCTACCTGCCGGGGCGTAAATCTTTCCATCTGCTAAAACCGCCTGAAAATGGTCTCTTGCGCGAGGTGCGTCCGCCAGAACCTCCCACTCGCCAGTACTTGGGTCGTAACTGTCCATCCAATTTTTATAATCACCTATATGACCGTTCTTTATTCCGCAGGCAATATAAATCTTGCCTTCATACAGTACGTTTCCTGTAGAACCACGTCTTCTTTCCTCTGGAATTTCATCTCCCTTAGACCATTCATCCGTAGCAGGGTCATAGATATAAATATGCTCTGTTGGGGTTTCTGCCGGATATTTACCCGTTAGTGCCGAAATAAGGTATATTTTATGCTGATAGACCACAGGCTGAAAGTGGTGCATTTCAATAGGAGGTTTACTGCCTTCTGACCAGCTTTGGGTGTTGGTGTCATAGATACTTACAGGGCGAATACCTCTTCCCCCTAACAAATAAAATTTATCATCTACGCGAACAAAGGCCGCTTCATGGCGGGCTACGGGTTTGCTGCCATCTGCCGAAGCTACCAGTTCCCAAGCCATCGTAGGTTTTTGAACGGTTATCTCATCTACCGGTTTTTCAACATCCGCTTTTTTGTCCGGATTGTCCTTACATGCCGTGAATAGTAGAATACCGCTTAATAGGCCAAGAAATTTTTTGTTCATTTGGAAGGTGTTTTAGGTACTATCCAAATGTAACAAAATCAGCTCGAAAAATTCAGTTCCGTTTTTTCAAATTGGGATTTTGGTGCTTCACATACCGAACAGGTATAGCTATCGGGCAACTCTTTAAATGTGGTTCCTTTTGGAATATTGTTCGTAACATCTCCATACAACGGGTCATAGACCGTAAAACAGGATTGACATTGGTGAATGGTCTTGGTTTCCTGTTCCTCAACTTTTTTAGGCGTTTTATTTACTTCAACCTCCCTGCCCAGTTGATTAAAGTATTTTTTACTGAGTTCCATTAATAGACCGGGAAGTTCAATCTTATCTACATCTTGGGCGTAGGCCAGATATTTTTGGGTATTGGGGTCAAAATTTACAAAATGAAGCACATTATAGGTAGGCCTCACATCAAAATCCTTAACAATGGTGGGCGAACTATTTTTTTCGATAATTACCGAAGCAAAATGGGACCGCTTACCCACATCATTGCTTATACCAAATGTAAGCCCGTAGGTACTAATATCATTCTGATCAAAGCTACGGACCAAGAATTTTTTTAGTTCCAATGCTTGGTTATCATCTACCGGCAAATGCCAGTTCATTTCTAGCTGTGAGTGTCTTACATTAATACCCCATTGCCCTAAAAAGCGTTCCAAGGCGGGTCTACTCTGCTTTTGAATACCTTTTACCACGAAGGATTTCCATGGGGTAATACAGATTTTACCTATGCTATTGTCTAAACAAAAACCGCAGAATTCCTTAAGAAACGATAGATCATACCGGTTGTTTCGCCAATACAGGCCCAGCCAATATTGATCTAGCCCCATACGGTTCATTCCCTCATAATACGGGAAGGTAAGATAGGGTACTTTTAGTTCCTTTTCTATGGTCTTGTTATTCGTATCCAGATTCTTGTTCAAGACAAAAAACAGTTCCTCTACATCTTGAATGTCTTCATAAATATCCTCAATGGCCTTGCATATGGTGGTAATATCCCAACTGTAAATTAAAACAGGGTAATACGCCGCTTTTTCCCATTGCGGCAGCTTTACGTTTAAATACCAATAATCTTCATTTTCCGAAGCTATAAAATTAAGGTTACCACTAAAAAGGGGCACCAATCTTTGTTTAGGGTCTGTGATGTTGATTTTTAATTTTGGCAAAAAATCAAAGCCCTCCAAAATATAGAGATAAGTAGAACCTTTAAGCCAATGGGTCATATCAAAAATATCTGCAGAAACGTATGAACTTACAATATTCTGATACGTTCTATCAGTAATAATATTGGTGTTGAACTTTGATATACGCTCAAGTTGACCTTCTTCTACGCCTTTTAACGGGAAGAGTAAATCCTGCCGAGAACCAAAATAGACTTCATTTAGGCCTGCAGCTTCCAGAAGACCTATAATATCCTTGAGTTCCCCCGGTGAGGTAACTCCTCCTTTTATTAATATGCGGTGCAGATCATCGTTCATAATCCCGTTTTTTTAATTTGCTAATTGTAGTTGTTTGTCCAATATGGCCTTCACTTCCGGTTTGCAACTGCCACATCCTAAACCTGCTCCCGTTTCCGAGCATAACATGTTAAACTCTGAGCAACCACCGGCAATGGCGTCAATAACATTTCCCTCTCCGACCTGACTGCAAGAACATACCAATTTTCCCTTTAGAGGAACGGAAGTAGTTGCCCCTCTAAGCAATTCGTTTCGTTTTTCGGACAGTTCTATTTCTTCTTCTATCAGACGTTTAAACTCGGCAAACTCATTTTTATCGCCCATTAAAATCGCGCCTTTCAACGTATCGTCCTTTACAATGCACTTTTTGTAGAAGCGCTTGCTCACATCCATCAAAATAATCTCTTCGTAACTACTGTCGTCCGATGGTGCATTTACCATACCAATACTACACAGGTCAAGATTTTCGAACTTCAGGATATTCATAAGAACTGAGCCATTATAGATACTGCTATAATCGCCTAAAATATAGTTAGCGGCAATATCTGCCTGTTGTTCTGCGGCCGATGTTATTCCAAAAAGCGAATTATTGAACTCCGCTATTTCGCCCAAGGCAAAAATAGATGGGTTATTGGTCTGCAAATATGAATTTACCAGAACACCCCTTCTTGTTATTAAATCGGCCTTTTTTGCCAATTCAATATTCGGCCTTGTTCCTATAGCGTAAACAATGGCATTACACTGAATGGTACGACCTGTTTTAAGGTTTACCAACAACCTAAACGGATTCTCTTTTTCCTCAAACACCGTACTGACTTCATTATCAAAATACAGGTTGATGTTCCTTTCGGTGACATCTTCCGCTAGAAGTCTACTTGCCACCCGATCCAGCTGACGCTCCATTAAACGCGGTGCCCTTTGTACAATACTTATATTGATGTCTATCTTTTTAAGTGCCGCGGCCAATTCCAGTCCTAACAGACCTCCACCAACAATTACTACATGTTGTTCTGTTGCCGGCAATCCTGTTTTTTGGAGGTATTGTTTCAGTTTGTCCGCATCTCCCCTTTCGCGCATGGTAAACCGCCCCGGGAGGTCTATTTGTACCTCACTTGGTACAAAAGCACGGCTACCTGTGGCCATGACCAGCAAATCGTACGAATGTATCAATCCATCACTATCGGTAACCTGCTTCATCGTTGCATTTACGTCACTAATCCCAATTCCCGAGTGCAAGTTGACGTTCAGCTTTTGTAATTCTCCAGATTTTAACTTCTCCAATGCTTCCCAAGAAAGCTCATCGCTTACATATTCCGGCAATAGTACCCTGTTATAAAAGGGGTCCTTTTCTTTGGAAAACACATGCAATTCGTCTTTTTTATTTTTCTCCCGATAGGATTGAATAAACCTGTATGCAGCCGCACCTGCCCCGATAACAATTATTTTTTGAACCGGTTTTACGAACTTCTCTACCTGAACTGCACAGTATTTAAAATCGGGCTCTTTAGAAACTGGGTCAACAATATCATTGGTAAGGTTATTGGCCCTGCCAAAATCATTATTCAGGACTTTCCCCCAGTGCATAGGAAGAAAAACAACACGTTCGCGAATATCAAAATTGATTTTCACTTTTACCTGAACTTCGCCCCTTCTACTTTTAATAACCGCAATATCCCCCTCTTTTAACTTGCGCAGATAGGCATCTACCTTGTTCATTTCTAAATAGGGCTGCGGAATATGGGTCAATAAACGTTTTACTTTTCCGGTTTTGGTTCGGGTATGCCACTGATCTCTTACCCTTCCTGTATTTAACACTAAAGGGAAATCAATATCTGTTTCCTCAGATTTATTATATAGACTCTGTGGCGCATTAAAATGTGCCTTTTTATCATTTGTATGGAAGTTAAAATCTGTAAACAAACGCGGTGTTCCCGGATGGGTCTTGTGGGGAACCGGCCATTGAAAGCTACCTTCGTTTTTTAATCTTTCATAAGACAGACCTGTAATATCAATATTGGTACCTTTGGTCAAAAGGCAGTGCTCATCATAAACTTCGCTTGCATTGGCGTAATCAAAACCTTCATAACCCATGGCCTGGGCAAAACGCCAAAGAATTTCGGCATCTGGCAATGCTTCTCCCGGTGCATCAATAACCTTTGGTAAATAACTGATCCGTCTTTCCGAATTGGTCATCGTACCTTCTTTCTCCAACCAGCCGGCCGCAGGCAATAAAAGATCGGCAAATTTTGTGGTTTCCGAATTATGGCTAATATCCTGAACTACTACAAAAGCCGCATTTTTAAGGGCCTTTTCAACTTTCTTTACGTTGGGCATACTCACAGCCGGATTTGTACAAATAATCCAAATTGCCTTTAGTTTTCCACTTTCTAGCGCATCAAACATTTCTGTTGCAGTATAACCCGGTTCCGAATTGATTTCCTTTCCTCCCCAAAAATCCGAAACCTCTTTCCGGTGCTGCGGATTGCCCAAGTCTTTATGCGCGGCCAAAAGACTGGCCATACCACCTACTTCACGGCCACCCATAGCGTTGGGCTGCCCCGTTAATGAAAATGGCCCACAACCCGGTTTTCCTATTTGCCCTGTTAACAAAGAAAGATTCAACAAAGACACATTTTTAGAAACTCCTATTACACTTTGGTTAAGCCCCATCGTCCACATACTAATGAACTTATTGGCGTCTCCAATATATTGTGCCGCCTTCCGGATATCCGAAACGGGAACGCCACATTTTTCGGACGCCTGCCTAAGGGTAAGGGTAAAAGCACTTTCCTTGCAAGCCTCAAAATTTGAGGTGTGTTTTTTAATAAAATTCTTATCTATTTTTTTCTTTTCGATGAGCCATCTTGCCATGGCATTAAAAAGGATAACATCTGTTCCCGGAAGGATTTGTAAATGTATATCTGCCGAAGCACATGTCTGCGTTTTTCGCGGGTCTACAACAATTATTTTTACGTTGGGATTTGCTTCTTTGTGCTGTTCCAAACGTCTATAGAGAATAGGATGGCACCAAGCAGGGTTGGCTCCAGCAATCAAAAAACAGTCTGCCAGTTCAATGTCTTCATACGAAATAGGAACAGAATCCTCGCCCAAAGTTTTTTTATAGCCTACCACGGCAGAGCTCATACAAAGCCTACTGTTGGTATCTACATTATTGGTTCCAATAAAGCCCTTGGTAATCTTGTTCACCAAATAATATTCCTCAGTAAGACATTGTCCGGATACGTAGAAACCGACACTATCCGGCCCATGTTTGGCAATAATGCTCTTAAAAACGGCTGCGGCACGCTCAAAAGCGGTGTCCCAAGCTACTTTTTGCAACGGGTGATTCCTACTCCATCGCATTTGCGGATGCATAATCCGGTCGCTGGTATCTTGGGCAACATAATTCAAGTTTCTTCCTTTAGAGCATAACATACCCTTGTTGGAAGGGTAATCAGGGTCTCCGTCTACCTCAATTTTCCCTTTATTATCAACATCTACCAATATACCGCAACCTACACCACAGTAGGAACAAACGGTTTTATGTGTTTTCTTTTTTAACATTGCTTTTCCTTTTTGATGTAAACACCAAAATTAGATACAGCAAGTTATAAAATTACGTATATATACGTAGTGTTTTTTTCGTAATAGTTTGATGTTTTAATCGCACATCAATAAAAAAAGTGCCCTCTAGCTACTTTTCGATCAATGATACAGGATACGGCCCCAACATGGTGGAACCTCCACAGAAAGACCTGTTTTGTTGGGTATTAGACAATATTCTGGGTTAAGAAAATCCGTAAAACCCTTGGCAAGCAGACCTTTTACGGGAATGTTTACCTTAACAGGTTGGTTAGACATATTTACAATAACGACCACTGTTCCATCCTTTTCTTTTCTAGAAAAGGCATATTGTTCTTTTTTAACCAGCAAAGTTTCATACTTACCCGTAGAAAGCGCCTTACATTTTTTACGTGCGCCAATAAATTGCTGTATAGCATCTAATAACTTTGGGTGTTTTGCTTGTTTTTTTAGGTTTTTCAGCTCTACACTTGGGCGCAGCAAATCATCACTATGTGCGGACTTTTTCCCTTCAAAACCCCACTCACTCCCGTAGTAAATGGCAGGTATTCCCGGAAGCATAAATAGTAATAAGTATAGAGGGAATAAATGTTCGGGTTTCTTTAAAGTACTGGCGGCACGGTTAACGTCATGGTTGTCTACAAAAGAATAGAGCGCCAAATCTTTATAAATTCCCTTAGGACCAAAATCCCGTTCAACAGTTTCGGAAATTTTACTGAAGTCCTTTAAATTAAAACTTTCATAAATAGGCGTGTGGTAATCGTAATTGGTAACGGAATCTAACATTCTATCATTGGCCCACCGGTTATAATTGCCATGAACCACCTCACCCATTAACCAAAAATGAGGGTTTCGTTTTTTACAAAAGCGCGCAAGTTCTTTCATAAAGTCAAAATCCAACACATCTGCGGTATCTAAGCGTAGGCCATCAATTTTATAGATGTCCATCCATTTGGCAACGGCACCTAAAAGATAATCCCGAACCTCCTTATTTTTAAGATTGAGTTTTACCAATTGATAATAGCCGGCCCAAGTGTCATAGGTAAACGGGTCTTCTAACAGGCTACGCTTCCCAAAATCTACATTAGAAAACCAATTGATATATGTTGAATTCTTTCCTAACTTCTTAAGGTCTTTAAATGCAAAGAAATCTCTTCCTACGTGGTTGAAAACACCATCTAAAACTACACTAATACCCAGCTCATGTGCATCTTTTACCAAAGCAATCAAGGCAGCGTCATCACCTAACCTTCGGTCTACTTTATAATAATCCACGGTATCATACCCATGGCTAGATGATTCAAAAACAGGACCAATATAAAGCGCGTTGCAACCCAGCTCCTTTATATGCGACAACCAAACGTTGAGCACCGAAAGTCTATTAATGCTGACCGAAACCAAATCGTTGGTTTTATCCGCGCCCAGAAGACCCAAGGGATAGATATGATAAAAAATGGCGTGGTCCATATGTGCAAATGGGTACCGAATAAATTTAGAACAGCAGTGCTACACCAAATTAAACTGTTGCGCTTTTTTTGAAAGGTCGATTAGGTTTTTGACTTCCATCTTACGCATAAGGTTAAACCTATGTGTCTCCACTGTACGTTTACTGTTCTGCAATTTTTCGGAAATCTGCTTATTGGTCAAACCGGACAAAACCAATTTTAATACTTGGAGTTCTTTATTGGTCAAATCAAAAGGAATATTTGTAGGTGTAGCTTTTTTAGGACTTTCAACAGTATTAGTAGTGGAGCTCAATAAACTATTGACCAAAACATTTGAAATATCGCCACTATAGTATTTGCCCCCTTCCCGCACGGCATGAATGGCTTTAAGAAATTCTGTTTTCCCTGTGTCTTTTAACAAATAGCCTAGTGCACCGGCCTTAACAGACTTAAGAATATACTCCTCCGAATCGTGCATAGAAAGGATGATACATTTTACAGGCGAGTTTTGAGCGCTCAGTTTTTCAACAGCCTCTATTCCTGTCATGCGTGGCATTCTAATATCTATAATCAATAGATCGGGCGAGTTCTTATTCACCATTTCAATGGCCTCGATACCGTCGGAAGCTTCGGCAATAACTTTTAAATCAGATTCACTCTCCAATAAAGACCTGATACCATCACGAACCAAAGAATGGTCATCCGCTAAAATAATACTTGTTGTTTGATCCAAAATATGCGTAATTATACGTACAAATATAATCGATTTTTATAAAGGGAGTTACACAAGCTACTATACCGATTTAAAATCTGTTTAAAACAAAAGAACCGCCACAACAAAAAGGTTGTAACGGCCCTATCGAAGCATCTTAAAATAATTTTATTGCTTGGCCGTATTTAAAAATTTAGGCTTCATAGTTAACTGCACCCAAGCCCAATTTTGTGCGCTAGAGGCGTCTGCTTCTGTTACTCCTTTTAATTCATACATGCCATCACTAGCAAACATTTGGGAATAGCCTATGGCCAACCCGTATCCTTTAAAGGTCTTTGCAAAAACCAAATCAACTTCCGTACCTAGGGACTTCTCGCCACTTGGCAACTCCTGCTCGCCACTAAAGTTCAAAACCTTTACCATTAAACTAGAGGTCTCGCCCAAAGCGAACTTAGCACTGGCATGAATATCCGTTAGCCCAACGGAATTAGCATGGTTGCCTACGTAGAAGTAATCCATAAACCCATTAAATTTATGGTTGGTTCCGTAAAGCGGAAAGAAAGCTTCGGTCTTATCCGTAGTACTGGTGTCATTTCCACTAATGATTTCGGCCCCTAACCCCAAGGAAACACCTTTAGACACCTTGTAGGTCAAGTCCAATCCTAAAAGATATGCTCCGCTGACATCTATACTATTTTGACGTTCACCAGTCTGCAAATAGGCGTTAAGCGCTGCTCCAAAACTTCCTTTTTTATAGTTTAAATGTGTACCCAGCGTAACCAAATTGCTTACACCATCTGCAACTTGAGCATCTGCATCTCCTGTAAAATTTTGAAAACCATTGTTCATTATCAATCCGCTTGCGGAAAATGCTTCTCCTTTATGTCTCAAATAGAGGTATTGCATGCTTTTGTACGAGAAAAACCCAGTAGTATTATAGGCCGTACCAACTGATTGAAACCCTCCCGGATTTCCAGTAGTTGCCGTAAAGTCCTGATTAAAGGCAAGACCCAGGTCCATCATAAATTTACCTTTTTTGTATTGCAACAAAGCTGCATCATGGTTACGTGCCTGCATAGCCCAATCAACACCACCTAGGATTCTTTGATCATCGTAAACAAGCATTTGGCGACCTATTTTAGTGGAAAAACCTTCCGCTAATTTAATATCTGCCCATGCTTGAAAGACAGAAAACGAATTGTTGCTATCCTCAGGTTTTAGTTGCCTGTTCTCTCCCCAGACCATAACATCTTGCAAGCTCATGTAAAATTTAAAAGCTTCGGTTTGATAACCGGCGTTTAGTCGTAAACGTGTTGCAATAGCAAAGCCAGGGTCTAGGGCATCGGGGATAATGCTACCAAAACCATTACGGTATTCTGTACGGGGCTTAAATTCGCCATCGAGAACAAATTGCGCAGATGCAAATTGAATCGTAAGCATCAATACAAATAATAGGGTGTACTGTTTTTTCATAATATAGGTCTTAATGTGTGATTGTATTAGTGTTTAGTTATGGTTTAATGTTCTAAGAAGTCTATTAAGTGTTTTCGGTATGTATAGTAATCATCATGTTCCAATACGGATTTTCTGGTTCTAGGCCTTTCAAATTCAATATCTAGGATGTCGCCTATTTTAGCCCTTGGCCCGCTGGTCATCATTACCACACGGTCCGCCAAGAAAATCGCTTCATCCACATCATGGGTGATCATTACCGCCGTAATTTTTTCTTTGTTCCAGATTTCAATCAGAATATCCTGTAATTCACCACGGGTAAGCGAGTCTAGCATACCAAATGGTTCATCTAGAAGTAATACCTTAGGTTTAATGGCAAAAGCCCTAGCGATACCAACCCTTTGTTGCATACCTTGGGAAAGTTCAGATGCTTTCTTGCCAAAAGCACCGTCCAGACCCACTTTATGAAGGTAGTATTTAGCTATATCTTGACGCTGTGCCTTTGTAGCATGTGGAAAAACTTGATTCACGCCTAGCAGCACATTTTCAAGCGCTGTCATCCAGGGCATAAGACTTGGTGATTGAAAGATAACGCCCCTATCCGGCCCAGGTCCTTTAACCGGATTGCCCAAAACGGATATATTTCCACCTGAAATAGGGTTAAGGCCGGCTATCATTGAAAGCATAGTGGTCTTACCACATCCGGAATGGCCGATTATGGTGACAAATTCCTCTTTCATTATCTGAAGGTTCAAATGTTCCAGTACCACATAATCTCCTTTTGGTGTGGGGTATACTTTCTTAAGATCGTTTAGATCTAACATTACCTGAGACGGATAAAAAATACCGTTCTCCGTTGTTCCCAACTCTGTTTTTTCTATTGTTTCGGACATAGTTCTAGGTTTAGGCTACAAAACTTTTAGGTGCTATTTCTGGAAGGATGTAATCCTGTTGTGAAACCGATTTTCTTTGGTCTCCGATATCCATCAAATACTCGATAATGGCATTCCTTGTTTTCTTGTAATTTGGATTATCGTTCATGGCCGTCTTATCCCTAGGCCGTTCAATATCTATTTTAAACTCTGGTCCTAGCGTAGCATTTGGACCCGGTTTTAAAGGAATAATCCTATCTGCCATGTAGATACCCTCATCTACATCATTGGTTATCAACAATGCCGTACGTTTATCCTTGCTCCAGATATTTAGGATTTCATCTTGAAGGTTGCCACGCGTTAAAGCATCCAGAGCACCTAAAGGCTCATCCATGATTATCATTTCAGGATTCATGGCCAATGCCCTGGCAACCGATACACGTTGCCTCATTCCTCCTGATAGTTCTTTAGGTCTTTTATTTATAGCAGGGCTTAGACTTACCATTTCCACATAATCGCTAACGCGTTTCTTCAACTCTGCTTTGCTCAACTTTGGAAAAGCTTCTTTGACCGCCATATACACATTTTGCCCAACGGTTAGCCACGGTAGCAAAGAATAGTTTTGGAAAATAACGCCTCTTTCATGACTGGTATCTACAACCGGACTTCCTTTAAAGAGAACTTCTCCACTTGTAGGCTTTAATAATCCGTTGATAAGGTTTACCAATGTAGTTTTTCCACTTCCGGTAAAGCCTACGATGGCAACAAATTCCCCTTCTTCTATCGTTAGGTTGATGTCGGATAATACGTTTGTAACGTTCTCATCCGTACCATAACTCTTGTATACATTGTTTAATTCTAAATATGCCATTTGTTATGATTTTAAGGGTTATGCCATTTCATTTTTGTTGAAAGAAACCAAGTTCTGCACGGAGAGCATTATCCTGTCCAAAAGGAATCCGATGATACCGATTACGAACATCGCAACGATGATTTTTGCGTTGGAGTCATTGGCCCCGTTCTGAAACTCTTCCCAAACAAAAAGTCCCAACCCTTGACTTTGTGCCAATAGCTCAATTGCTATAAGTACCATCCACGCTACGGAAAGCGTAATACGCAGACCGGTAAATATCAATGGGAGGGAAGATGGTAAAATCACCTTAAAGACTTTTTGAAAAGTGCCCAATTTTAAAACTTTGGCAACGTTGATATAGTCTTTGTCTACCGAGGATACACCCATAGCAGTATTTACCAAGGTGGCCCACATGGCACAGAGACCTACACTTATAAAGGATATTACAAATGCGTTATCCGAACTGTCTCCTATGTAAAGGGTCTTTACGATCATAAAGACCAACAAATACCAAACCACGGGGGATACTGGTTTGAAGATTTGAATGAACCAGTTGAATGCGCTGCGCAGAGATGGGCTCAACCCTATGATAATACCGATTGGTACAGCAATTAAAAGTGCTAATAAGAATCCCGCAAAAACTGTTTTTATACTTGTAAGAACGATATCCACAAAAGAAGCTCGGCCTGTGTAAACAATAGCATCCTTGCCTTGTGCTACCAACTTAGCATTGGTTGCAGCCATCTTTTCCTCAAAGGCCGCCTTATCCGCAGTTATAACTTTGTGATCTGCAATTAGAGATTGAAGCGAACTCCATACTTGAGAAGGAGAAGGCAGCGTATTAGGTTGGCAACTACTTTCTCCGGATGCGATACATGCACGCTCTGCATCCGCAGCTTCCTGCCCACGCTCCGTTAGCGCCTTTTCAATTTTATAGGCTGCTTCCTTGTTGTATAGTGCTTTTGACCCTAAGTGCCATAATCCCAAGAACAATAGAACGGACAATACGGTAATACCTGTTTTCTTCAAGGATGAAAAAATATCTCCCTTTTGAAATTTAGGGGTAAGCTTAGCTACCACCGGCTTTAAGAATGCAAGTCCTTGACCTTCCTTTTTAAGTGTTATATCTTGTTCCATAATACATTAATTTTGCTTCGATTTACTTACTCTGTATCTTAATCCTTGTTTCCTATGGAGAAACTATTGATATATCCTATCGGATTTTTTGCATCAAACGAAGTTCCGTCTATAAAGTCTGTAGTTGCTGGTTTGTATCCGTCCGTATCAGGAACATCACTGGATGGAATTTGACCTTCCGCCACTAAAAGTTCCGCAGCTTTTTTCCAGATGTCAGGACGATAGATATCCTTGATCGTTTCACCATACCACTCAGCTGATTTTGTTTCTGGAATCTGTCCCCATCTACGCATTTGAGTTAAGAACCAAATACCGTCCGAGTAAAAAGGATATGTAGCATTGTACTTGTAGAAAACATTAAAATCAGGCATCTCACGCTTATCTCCTTTTTCAAATTCAAACGTACCGGTCATGGAGTTTGCCAAAACCTCTTCAGGTGCACCAACATACTGAGACATTGAAAGTATTTTTACGGCTTCGGCCCTGTTAGATGGCTCATCTAACCATTTTCCTGCTCGTATCAAGGCCTTTGTAACAGCTATGGCCGTATTTGGATTTTCATTTACAAATTTCTCCGTCATAACAAACACTTTCTCCGGGTTGTTCTTCCAGATATCGTAATTAGTAGTTACAGGTACACCAATACCTTTAAATACCGCTTGTTGGTTCCATGGCTCTCCTACACAGTAACCATATATAGTTCCTGACTCCAATGTAGCTGGCATCTGTGGCGGTGGTGTTACGGACAACAACACTTCAGCATCTATCTGGCCCTGTACGTTATCCGCAGTATACATACCTGGGTGAATACCCGCTGCTGCCAACCAATAGCGAATTTCATAGTTATGTGTAGATACAGGGAACACCATTCCCATTTTGAACGGTTTACCACTATTCTTATACTCGGTAATAACTGGTTTAAGAGCGTCTGCCTTAATCGGGTGTATAGGTTTCCCCTCTGAATCTGCCGGTACATTTGGCTTCATTTTAGACCAAACGTCATTGGACACCGTGATTCCATTACCATTTAAATCCATTGAAAAAGGAGTTACCAATTTGGCTTGTCTACCAAAACCGGCTCCAGCTGCAATCGGTTGTCCCGCCAACATATGAGAACCGTCTAATTGACCATCTATAACTCGATCTAAAACGTTTTTCCAGTTAGATTGTGCTTCTACGGAAACAAACAGTCCTTCATCTTCAAAGAAGCCCTTTTCCTTGGCTATGGCCAAAGGAGCCATATCTGTTAACTTTATAAAACCGAAAGTCAATTGCGGTTTCTCAATATCCAACATCTTTGTTTTTGATGCCACCGCTTCTTCCGTAGAAGCTTCGGTCTTTTTTGCTTCTTTTCCTCCACAAGCCATCACAACTGCAGCCAAACTCGCAAACAATGATGCTTTTGTAAAAATGGTTTTCATATTCAATTGGTTTTAATTAAACTACGTATTAATACTTATTCTTGACAAATGTATACGTAATTGTTTGATCTACATATGGTATATCATAGGTTAAACCCTCTTTTTACACCAGCTTCAAACCTGCCAAAACACAGGTTTATGTTATTTAATGCTGAATTCCAACATGTTAGACACATCTACCTATTTGAGTATAGATACGTAGTGGTACGGATTAATAAATATTGAGTAATTGTAGGGAAAGTGTACGGTTTACTTAACTGTCCAAATAAAAGTTATGCTCGGATATTTCCCGTTTGAGAAGCGAGCTATCAATAATTTCAACACGCTTGCCTTTTGTGTTAATCAAATTATCCTTCTTTAGTGCAGAGAATACTCGTATAACTTGCTCTTCCGTAGTTCCGGCATAATTTGCATACTCCCTTCTACTTAAAGCGACATTGATAAAATTATTTTTTCTACCAAATTTACGCTCTATATAAATCAGGGTATCTATGACACGCTCACGCACAGTCATCTGTGAAATTGATTTTACTTTAGCCTCACTTCTATTGAGCTCATTGGCATAAAATAACATGAGATCATATGTAAAATTGGGAGCTGTTAATAGTACTTTTTGCAGGTTTTCTTTTGAGAAGTAACAAAGGTTGGTATCCTCTAGGGCCATAGCACCAATACTATAGTATTCGTGGGTTCCAAACCCCCTATGCCCAATTATTTCACCAAAGTTGGCAAAGCGAACGATTTGCTCCCTTCCGTTAATACCGGTTCTAAAAACCTTAACTTTTCCAGATTGAATAAAGAACAAGCCGTTTACGGGAGCTCCTTCCATAATAAATTGCTGGCTCTTTTTACAAGTGAACTCCCTCTTTTCCTCAACAAATTCCGATACCAATGCACTAAGTCTTAAGTTTCTTTTAATAAGACAACCACTATTTGTACAGTCCTCACAAGAAGTGTGGGCCAATTTTTTCTTGGTTCGAGCCGTATTCGTATTTGCCTGTGTAGAAATCATATTGACTTTTTACTTATTCGCTACAGCAAACTTAGGCGTATTGGCCTTGTTCATTTCTAAAGCCGTAGCCTTCTCGTCTTCTGTGGAAAATTTTATTGCTAGCGATAGACCAGCTGCAACAACAACACAAATTCCTATAATAAAGTACCCACCTGATACTGCTGTAGAAGCTGCCGCGGATTGCGCTGCCCTAACCGCCTCTTCTCCCAAGTTTGTATTTGCGGCTATCGCTTGGGTTTCGGCCAAAGCGGATTGTGATTTGAGAAACATTGCCGCAACAAAGGCCCCAACGTTTCCGCCAGCTCCTACAATTCCCGAAATAGAACCAATTGCTTTTTTATTAATGAACGGCACAACGGAAAAAGTAGCTCCTTCAGCCATCTGAACGGATAGACTAAACGCTATCAAAAATAAGATACCAAAGGCAATACTTGTAGTAGTTGAAAATATGGTAAGCATACAACCTTCTATAGCTAAAATTATCCCCAAGAACACAACTCTACCTCGCAATCCTTTCATTTTCCCGAATCTATCTCCAAAGAAACCTCCCAAGGTTCTTGCAAAAATATTCATTAAGGCAAACGATAAAACCAGATTACCCGCCGTAGAGCGCATTAGGCCAAACGTATTTTGCAAATAATCATCCATTGTTCCATATACGGTAAGCTCCATTCCAAAAGAGGCAGCATATACTACAAATAGTATCCACACCCGATAATCCTTTAAAACACTTACAAAGCTTTCTTCATCTTTCTTAAGTTTGGGCATCTTACCCTCTTTCTTAAGCTGAGCAAAATTACCTTCCGGAGTGTCCTGTGTAAAAAAGTAATAAACCACTCCCATTAGCATTGCAATTACACCGGCAATTACCATAGAATAACGCCATGCTACCTCATCCGCAACGCCAAAACTCACCACGGCAGCCGCAATTAAGGGCATTCCCAAACGGTTGGCGCCACCTCCTAAATTTCCCCAACCTGCAGATGTAGCATTGGCCGTACCCACAATATTAGGAGCGAACATTATAGAAGTATGAAACTGGGTAATTACAAACGATGCCCCAATAAAGCCAATGAACAAACGGCAAATTAAAAATTGAGCAGGTGTTTGAACGAATCCAAGTAATATAACAGGTATAGCTCCTATAAGAAGTAAATACGTATAACATAATCTGGGACCATATTTATCACATAATTTCCCAATGAGAAGGCGTGCGAACACCGTTCCGGTTACCGCCAATATAATAGAGTTCCATTTCTGCTCAGGAGTAAGCCCTAAGTCCTTTACAACATCCGGCATGAACGGTACAATACCAAACCATGCGAAAAAACAGATAAAGAATGCTACCGAAGTTATCCAAAACGTACGAATGGGCATACTTTTAATATTTCCGAGTTTTAAGCTGGTCGCTTTTTTAGATTGTGTTTCCATAATACAAATGTTTTAGGTTAAACAATATTCAAAACTACGTATATTTATACGTATTACTACGTATGTTTTTAAAATATGTCACATTTCTAAGTATTTTTACGAAACCAAAAAATATATTGAACCAAAAAACAGATATCTAAAAAAAAGTGCTGTATAAAATGACAATATCATATTCCCGCCAAAAAAAGAGCTCTGCAATATGCCTTACACAGACACCATACAGAGCTTTTAGCAGAGGCTTCAGTACAAAATATACGTACGTAACCTATTTAGATTTTAGAAGCTAGAATGAAGTACACGCTGCACTTCTTCCTCAAAAAAACCGGGATGCTCGGCCACTACATCACCTATTACTATAATACCGGGTTTAGAGCGATCAATACTAGATTTCCCTGAAGCCATACTACCCAATGTACCCACAATACAGGATTCATTTGGCATCGTGCCATTTTGAATTACAGCCATTGGAGTTAAAGACCCCCTATATTTATTGACCTCTCTAATTATTTCCGATAATTTTCTCACTCCCATTAGTATAACCATAGTTGCGGAAGACTGCGAAGCGAACTTTAAATCTTCTGAGAACGAACCATCTCTTTTTGTTGCCGTCATTACCCAAAAACTACTACTAACACCTCTCTGCGTCATAGGTATTCCTTGACTAGACGGAACAGCTATAGTACTGGAAACTCCAGGTACCACGGTTACAGGAATACCAAAAGATTCCACATAGGCTATCTCTTCATGGGCCCTACCAAAAACAAATGGGTCGCCCCCTTTTAAGCGAACTACATGACCACTCTCAAATGCTTTTTCTACTATTAGGATATTAATATCATCTTGATTGAACGAATGCATCCCACATCGTTTACCTACGTATATTTTTGGAATACCGGCATCAATCTGTTTTAATAATTCTTCATCTATTAATGCGTCGTACAAAACCACATTGGCCGACCTTAAAGCCTTTAAACCCCTTATGGTAATAAGGTCTGCGCTTCCCGGACCCGCTCCTATCAATGTAACTTTTGGCTCTTTTACTGTTTTCATAACTAGCAGTTTTAAAGGATTGTTTTAGTAATTCCTCAACAAAACTACGTAATTATTTCGATAAAAACAGATGTTTTATACGTATTTATACGTAATATTGCTAAGTAGTTTAAAATCGAAGCCTATGAAAACCATTATTGTTGTCGGAAACGGCATGGTCGGATATAAGTTCTGTGAGAAAATCGCAGCCCGAGAAGAATCTGAAAATTTTAAGATTATCGTTTTCGGTGAGGAACCAAGAGCGGCATACGATCGTGTACACTTAAGCGAGTTCTTTGGAAATAGGGATGCCAAAGCCTTGGAACTTGCCCCTATGAGCTGGTATACAGAAAATAAGATAGAACTGATCGTTAATGAACGTGTTACGGACATTCACCGTAAAACAAAAACGATAACCACAGGAAGCGATAAAGAATATGCATACGACTACTTAGTACTGGCCACAGGCTCAAGTCCTTTTGTACCTCCTATAAACGGAGTAGAGAAAGAAGGTGTCTTCGTATACCGCACCATAGAGGACCTGGAAGCCATGCTCAACTATGCGGAAAAGATTAAAGCAAAAAAATCTAATGGTCGTGCGGCAATATTAGGCGGTGGTCTTTTGGGATTAGAAGCAGGTAAAGCCGTGATGGACATGGGTCTTGAACCCCATGTTGTAGAGTATGCCCCTAAACTTATGCCAAGACAACTGGATTCCCGAAGTAGCAATGTCCTTCAACTTACCTTAGAGAATATGGGCATTAACATACATTCCGGAAAAGCTACAAACCGTATTCTAGGAAACGGGGCCATTACAGGAATGGACTTTGGCGAAGATGATACCTTAGAAGTAGACATGCTCGTAATTTCAGCAGGTATTAGACCTCGTGATGAACTCGGAAAAACTTGTAATCTAGAAATGGGAGTTCGCGGTGGCATTGTTGTAAATGACAGAATGCAGACCTCAGACCCTAATATATTCGCTATTGGCGAAGTGGCATTGTACAACCAAATGATTTACGGACTCGTAGCCCCAGGTTATGAAATGGCCGAAGTGGCCGTAAACCAAATTATAGAGAGCTCCGAAGTGGTTATGCGTTCAGAAATTGATATGTCCACAAAACTAAAACTGATCGGTGTTGACGTGGCTAGTTTTGGAATACCTTATATGCCTGCGGACAAGGGCCTTTCTATTATTTATGAGAACAAGACCAAAGGGTTGTACAAACGTATAAACGTAAGTCACGATGGCAAAACCCTATTAGGAGGAATTATGGTAGGCGATGCAGAGGATTATAGCATTCTACACCAAATGTACCTTAACAATATTCCTTTGCCCGATAATGCCGAAGAGCTCATTGTTGGTGCCCGTGGCGAAGGAGGTTCCGCATTTGGCAGCGCCATGGATTTACCGGACACGGCCGTAATCTGTTCCTGTGAAGCTGTTACCAAAGGAGCCGTTTGCTGTTCCGTAATAGACGATGGCAATGAAACCGTAAAGGACGTAGCCAAAGCTACCAAAGCCACAACAGGCTGTGGAGGATGTAAGCCCATGGTTGCCGATCTGGTAAAAGAAAGCCTAAAAAGCTTAGGAAAAACGGTTAAAGAAAGCATCTGCGAGCATTTTGACTACTCCAGACAAGAACTTTTTGATATTGTTAAGCTCAAGGATATTAAAGATTATGACCAATTGCTGGACGAAGTAGGAAAAGGACATGGCTGTGAGGTCTGCAAACCCTTGGCCGCTTCAATTTTTGCCAGTATATACAATGAAACGGCCAACCGTCAAGAAACCATACAGGATAGCAACGATCGTTATTTGGCCAATATACAGCGTAACGGAACCTACTCAGTTGTTCCTAGGGTAGCTGGAGGTGAAATTTCGCCCAAGCAGTTAATGGCCATGGGTAGGATTGCCAAGAAGTACGACTTGTACACAAAAATAACGGGAGGACAACGTATTGATATGTTCGGTGCTAAATTGCACGAGCTGCCCCTTATTTGGGAAGAACTTATTGCCGAAGGTTTTGAAACCGGTCAGGCTTATGGAAAATCGCTACGTACGGTAAAGAGTTGTGTTGGTTCTACATGGTGCCGATACGGAATGGACGAAAGCGTAAGTTTTGCCATTGAAATTGAAAACAGGTACAAGGGTATACGCTCTCCCCATAAATTTAAAGGCGGGGTATCTGGATGCATCCGCGAATGTGCCGAAGCCCGAGGCAAAGATTTTGGATTCATTGCCGTTGAAGGCGGGTGGAATGTTTACGTAGGCGGAAACGGTGGGGCCAATCCAAAACATGCCGAGCTACTGGCCGAAAAAGTGGACAAGGAAACTGCCATTACATATGTAGACCGTTTTATGATGTTCTATATAAAAACAGCTCCGCCACTTACAAGAACCGCGGCTTGGCTAGACAAACTGGAAGGCGGTATTACCTATCTTAAAAACGTAGTTATCAATGACTCACTAGGTATTGTGGAAGAATTGGATGCCGATATGCAAAAATTTGTTGATACCTATAAATGTGAGTGGAAAGAAGCCGTAGAAACTCCAGAAATAAGGGAACGGTATACCCACTTCATTAACTCGGACGAACCGGATGATAATATAGAATTCGTATCGCTTCGTGATCAAAAGATGCCTAAAGAATGGGCTTAATAGAACTTGAAAATCACGAAAAAAAGTGACAAACAGAGTAATCCCAAACTAAAAACAACATTATGATCGCAAATCTAAGTACATATGAAACCGTACAGCCAGATAACGTAAAAGTCTGGTTTAAAGCAGGACCCGCCAGTAAATTCCCAAAAAATGGCGGGGCATGTATAAAATATAAGGACAAACAAATTGCCATTTTCAATTTTACACGCCAAGCCACTTGGTACGCGTGCCAGAATCTTTGCCCGCATAAAATGGAAATGGTCCTTTCCCGTGGAATGATCGGAGAGGAAGATATGCAACCAAAAGTAGCATGTCCGCTTCATAAGAATACGTTTTCGCTAAAAACAGGAGAAAACCTAAACGGGAGCTTGGATGCCATTGCCACCTACCCGGTTAAGGTAGAAGGGGAATTTGTGTTCGTTGGCTTTTCGGAATAAGTGATTTTTTCGGCAAATCTTTAGAAAGACGTTATAGCCATGCAATAGATTCTCTACAGGTCTCAAGGTATTTGTATCTTAGACCAAAATTAAACTTATGGCCATTTCCGATAAATTACAGCAAGCCTTTTCTTTGTTCGATAAGGCAAACGAGCAAGATCCCCATACAGAAATAACCCCTTCAGGGAAAACATATCCCAAAGAATTGCTTTATGCACTTCGTATGACGGAAAAACTGAACGACTTTGCCCCCAAAGCATCAGAAGCCTTGCAATTAACGGCAAGATGTCAACATATATGCAGATGGGAAATTCCACGGGAATCTTATGAAATGAACCGTACGGGGTATCTTAAATGGCGCCAGGACCTAAAAAAATTCCATGCCCAAAAAGCTTCTGCTATTCTTGAAGAAGTGGGTTACGATCAAGAAACCATTGAGAAGGTCGCTTTTTTATTGGAGAAGAAACAATTAAAGAAAAATGAGGACACACAAACCTTAGAAGATGTTATTTGCTTGGTGTTCCTTGAGCATTATTTTGAGCCCTTTGCGTCTCAGCACGATGAGGCCAAGGTAATTGACATTCTTCAAAAAACATGGCGAAAAATGTCCGAAGAAGGGCATGAAGCCGCATTAAAACTGCCCCTTTCCAAGAATTCACTGGAGTTGGTTTCAAAAGCCATTGCAGGTTAATTTAAGGAATAGCAATAGTACCCATGTACCATGTCAAAAGAAAAAAGCCAATTACCGCTTGACTCTGAAACCTTTCTAAGTATAAGAAAGTGGTACCTATGGGCTTTGGCCGGTATTGCAATTACCATTATAGTCTCTCAAATTCTTATTCAGTTGCACCTTAATTCGCAGCTGAGTGATTCGCGAGTCATTAACGTGGCGGGTTTCCAACGGGCCTATAGTCAAAAATTGACCAAAGAATTATTGCTCATAAAAGATGCGTTTCCAAATAATTCCATTACCAAAAATGTAACGGCCCTCTCTAAAACCATTTCAATTTGGAAACACTCCCATTTGGCATTACAGAACGGAGATGCGGAAATAGGAATTCCTAAAGAGACCCATGTTGAAATACTAGAGTTATTCCAGAAGCTAGAACCCCATCATGCGGCGATGGTAGGAGCCGCAGAAAAGATAATCCAATCCTACCATGATAAAAGTCTAGACAAGGCTAATTTAGAAGAAAATGTTGCTGTAGTTCTCCAAAATGAGAATAGTTTTCTTCAATTGATGGACGATATCGTAAACCAATATGACCAACGGAGCAAGGAACAGTTAAAAATCCTTAAGCGAAAAGAATATGTTCTACTTGGCATTTCATTGCTCATATTATTGCTAGAAATATTGTTCATTTTTCGTCCTCTTTCTTTACAAATTAGAAAGACCATTGGCGATTTAATGCAAAACCAAGTAAACTCGGAAGCACGGGCAAAAGAGGTTCAGCAGCTTTATTCGGAAAAGGAAAAATCCCTTCAGGAACTACAGGAGCTTAACTTTGTAATAGACAATGCCGCATTGTTTGCCAGTACCAGAAAAGATGGGAGCATCGTTTTTATAAGTAAAAAATTCCTAGAGCTATTAGGGATAACCGAAAAGCAACTGAACAAGCCTCTTTCCGAAATTTTAACCGCCGATCAAGGCCAGCAAGAATACCTTAGGGAGGTTCTAAAGAACAATAGAAAAAACGTAATCCGTACAGAAGAGATTAAAATAACTACCCTAAAAGGAAAACACTTTTGGCTGGATATGTCCATAGTACCCATGCATCAATCCAGTAGACAACAGAGTATTCTAATTCTTTGTTCGGATATTACGGAACGGAAAGAAAACAGCATAAAAGTAGAGCAGCTTACCCAACAGAACTTTGAAGCCCGCATGTTACAGAAAAAAGTACAGGCAAGCCAAATTGTTGAGGGCCAGGAAGAAGAGAGAAAACGGATTGCAAAGGACATTCATGATGGTATTGGCCAAATGTTGACCGCCCTAAAATTCAATATAGAATCTATTGACCCTGAAAACAAGGCTAAGACCATTGAAAAGATTGCCTATTTAAAAACTTTGACTTCAGATTTGATAAAGGGTGTGCGCACGGCAACTTTTAACCTAACACCACCGGAACTGAGCGATCACGGTATTTTTCCGGCACTTCAAAAAATGACTGCCGAGCTTTCTAAACTCACGGGTAAAACTATTCTTTTTGATAACCGTACCGATGAACACATTAGGTTTGACTCCTTGGCCGAAACCAATGTCTATAGAGTAGTACAAGAGGCGGTAAACAATGCCATAAAATATGCCGAAGCCAATTATATTTTGGTGACCATTAATTATAAAGATGATATCTTAAGTGTTGTTATTGACGATGACGGCAAAGGTTTTGACGATTCTATTTTGGGTCAAGTACCTAAAAACAATAGTGAAGGCGGAATGGGACTCTTTTTTATGAAAGAGCGCATAGACTATATTAACGGTAGGCTATTTATAAATTCTATTCCCGGCGAAGGCACTCGTGTCACTATAAATTATAAAACAGAAAAAGAAGAAGAACATGGAGCGGAATGAACTGTACCCCGTATTTCTTAAAGTATCCAATCTAAATATTTTAATCGTGGGCGGCGGAAACGTAGCCTTGGAAAAATTGACTTTCCTATTAAAGTCAAGTCCTAGTGCTCAAGTGGAAATGGTATCCCCTTTCTATAGGGAAGAAACTATTGCTCTCGCGACCAAATTTGGCATTGTTATGCATTTAAGCGACTACAATAAATCTTTCTTAAAAAGCAAACACATGGTCGTTGCTACTACCGATAAGGTAAAAGTAAACGAACAAGTATACCATGATTGTAGGGTGGAGAGCATCTTGGTAAACGTAGCGGATAACCCTCCTTTCTGTGATTTTTATATGGGCGGAATCGTTACCAAAGGAAACGTAAAAGTGGCTATTTCTACTAACGGAAAATCGCCCACCACAGCTAAACGTTTGCGTCAGTTTTTTGAGGATGTCATTCCTGAAAATATAGACGACCTGGTGAAGAACCTCAACGAATTTAGAAAAACAATTAAAGGCGACTTTGAAGAAAAAGTAGAAACATTAAACGAGTTTACCAAAGGTTTGGTAAGCAAAAAAGACAAGGACCCTAACTAAGCCTATACACGATTACAAAGTGTACCACGTTGCCCAAAGCCTAAAAACAAAGGTTGCCCCAAGGCCAAAAATGATATGGGCACCCACTAGCTGAATTAGAAACAGTTGCAATTCTATTTTGGGCGGAGCGCTATGAAACCGTATCATGGTCAACCAACCCAGCACACCAAATAACCCCAATATACATCCAAGAACAATGGCCAACCACCACGTAGGGTGGTTTTCCGTTGAACAGAAATAGGCGGCCATGGCCCCTGCAAAAAGAAAGCCCGTTAGATAGTGGAATATCCAGCCCCAAATGCTATCCTCTGCAACTTCAATGTCTAAGCGTTTGGAACGATCCAAGAATTTATTAAGAAGTTTGGGCTCGCCAAGTTCAGCATCGCATAATTGCCCCACCAAATAACTGAAAGCAGTCATCAAAGTAGTACCAACAAGCCCTGCTAAAAGAATTTTTGACAACTCCATTTGGGTAGGTTTAAAGTATCCAAAGAAAGGTAATCAATTCAAAATTAGTTAATTCAAATAAACAAAAATCTTTCGCAATCGAATATGCGGAGCAGGTATCTATCTTTTTAACACCTCGGTTTCCCTATAATTCCTGCATAACCTCGGAAAAAAGTCGGAATGAATTTATTCTATCTTGCTGATTATAAATATGTGAGACCGCAATAATCTCGTTTACGCCCGTCTGTTTTATAAATTCCGCTGTTTTCTCTTTTACCGTAGCTTTACTTCCCACAAAAGCATACTTCAACATTCGCTGAAAAGCAGGGTCTACGGAAATCTGTTTAAGCTCTGCCGTCATTTTCACCGGCGGTTGCATATAATCTATCTTTCCTGTCATCACGCCCAACATTAAGCGCAACATAGAAGTAGAAATGGTATCTGCCTCCTCATCGGTTTCTGCTGCTACAACATTTACACCCGCCATGGTATACGGCTCGTTCAGGTATTTTGAAGGCTGAAAATTATTATAATAAATGTGCAGGGCCTCTTGGAGCTGACTAGGAGCAAAGTGACTTGCGAACACATACGGAAGCCCTTCTTTTGCCGCTAAATGGGCACTATCCGTACTGGAACCCAAAATATAGATGGGCACCTCTACGCCTTCGGCAATGGGAACCCTAACTTTGGCATTTTGGTTCTCTTTTGAAAAATACTGCTGAATGTTATGCATTTCTTCAGGAAAACGATACACGGCCTGCATTCTATCCGGACGAATGGCATTTGCCGTTACCTGATCCGTACCAGGAGCTCTACCCAACCCTAAATCTATCCGATCAGGATATAATGACGCCAAGGTACCAAACTGCTCCGCTATGAGCAGAGATGAATGGTTGGGCAACATAATACCCCCGGAACCAACACGTATTTTTTTGGTTCCTCCGGCAATATGCCCGATAAGTACTGTAGTTGCAGAACTGGCAATGCTTAACATGTTATGGTGTTCGGCCAACCAAAAACGGTTGTATCCAAACTCCTCGGCCTTTTGTGCCAATTCAAGACTATTATCAAAAACTTCCTTTGGCTTAAAACCGGCTCCAACGGTTGCCAATTCTAATATGGAATATGGTATCTTCTTATCTGTCATCTTCATTACGATATACGTTCAAAATTGTGAAATAAACCCCTCTTAAAACCTACAAACGCCAGACTATAAAACTTCAAACCAATGTAGTCTAGAGGTTTGCAAAAAGTTAGCTGTAAGAAGAACATATAAGTCGATACAAAGGTGATAAACTTACGGCGTAAATAACAGTATGGCCGTTGTAAATCCCAACCAAAAATTAACCCAAAAAAATAAATTTAAACCTGAAGCGGAAGACCCTTTCGGCTGGATTCGTAGATTTTCTCCAAAACCGAAATATTAGGAATATAATTAGAAACATCCGTTTCAAAAGGCGCTCCAGATTGGAGGTTTGCAATAAAGTGTTGTTGGGTAGCAAAGACACAATCGCCTGCAAAGTTCTGTTTCTTCAAGGTATACTGATGCGGACGTTCTTTCTCGCCTAAAAGTTGAACCGTAATCTTACCGTCATCATAAAGTCGTAAACTACCTTTGTCCCCTTCAATAAGTACGGCACCAAAAGTTAACCTTGGATCTTCGGAAGTGTTTTCATTGTACCTATTGGCATCCAAAAAGCCCAAGCTTCCGTTCGCAAAATCAAAATTTACCCAAGCAAAATCTTCGCCTTTAATGTTGTTGTTAAGCGTTCTGAGTTTAGCGTATACCTGTGTGATTTCTCCTGCCAAGTATCTGAACACGTCTATAAAGTGAATTCCTGTTTCGTAGATGAGCAAACGCTCCATTTCCCTAAAATAGGGCTGTCTATTCATATAGGCATCGGTCTGCCAACCGTCTCCCATTCGCATTCGCAAATTTATGGTGTGTAATTTGGAACCAATTGTTCCTACGTCCAAAAGCTTTTTGAGTTCCCGGTGCCAAGGCTGAAACCGGAAATTTTCGTGTACCATCATCCTAACCTCCGAACCTGCAATAAGCGCTTCAATCTCTTGGACTTCTTCTAAAGTAGGTGCCAAAGGTTTTTGACAAATGATATGAATGTTATGTGCCGCCGCTAATTTACAAAGCTCTAAATGACTTTCGGGAGGTGTAATAATATCTACAAAGTCCGGCTTTTCATTCCGGAACATTTCCTCAACGCTAGAATAGGCCTGCTTAAAACCATAGGTGTCAACTATATCCTCCGCTCGTTCTTTCACCGAATCGCAAACACCAACAATATCAACCGCATCAATTCTTTTCCAAGCTTCAAAATGAAACTGGCTAAAATAGCCAGCACCTATACAAACTCCCTTTAATTTTGCCATGCTCCCTATTTAATACGTACTAAAATGCCTTTGAGGCTTCATATTGAACCACATTACAATTGCAATAGTATTCAATACTGCGCCCACTACAAAGAACGGCGTGGTAGATTCTGTCCAAGACTGCAGGTATGGAAACGCCAATGCGGTCAAAAATGCTCCAATATTTCCGGCCATGTTCATTGTACCGGATACGGCACCGGAATGTTCTTTTCCAATATCTACACAAAAGGCCCAAGAAGACGGCAATGTCATATCGGCACCAAAAATAGCCAGACTTAAAAATAGGATTGCGCCTTCAACAGTATCCATATAAATACTTCCAATAAGTCCTACAGCGGCTAGAAAGAACCCAATTGATGCCGGAACAATACGAGACATGTCCCAGTTCCCCTTTTTATAAATACGATCACTTAGGGCCCCGGAAGTCCAATTTCCAAAAGCACCAAAAACCAAAGGTATTGCTGTGTATATGCCAGCTTCCATAGTATTTAGGCCGTACTCACTCTTAACATGAGGAAACAGCCATGTAAGGGCAAAGAAAAAGGTGAAATTGCTGCAAAAGTATTGCCCCATGGCCAACCATATATTTTTGGATTTTAACAGGTCTCCCATGTTAATTTTTTCGGCCTTTACTTTAGTATTTTGTTGTTGTCTTGTTGATAGGATAAATTCCTTTTCTTTATCCGAAACATGGGGATGTTCTTCCGGCATATCCCTAAAAAGCACATACCAAGCAACGGCCCAAAGTACCCCTATAACACCTAAAATAACAAAGGAGACCCTCCATCCAAAATCATCTATCATCCAAGCTACTACGGGAAGTGCAAATGCCGCGCCTAACCTAGAACCCGAAAAATTAATGCCGGTTACAAGACCTCTTTCCTGTAGAGGAATCCACGTATAAATAGCTCGAGACATACCTGGAAAGGCACCGGCCTCTCCCGCCCCAAAAAGAAAGCGGACAATCAGAAGTGATATAAAGTTAAACGCTGCTCCCGTTAAAGCCGTAAAAACGGACCATATAGCTACAATTGCAGAAAGTACTTTACGCGGTCCCAAAGAATCTGACAGCATACCGGCCGGAGTTTGAAAAAGGGCATACCCTAGAGAAAAAGCCGCTAGGACCCAACCCATTTGTTTATCACTCAAGTCCAACATTGCAGAAATGGGCTCCTTGGCCACAGAAATACAGACACGATCTACATAAAGAAGCAAGGCCAGCAGAAATGTACCTGCCACCATAAAATACCTTTTAGGAAAATAGCCTTGTGTCTTCATATTTTTTATTTCAATAAGGAAATCAGTTCGTGTAAAGCTGTCTCGTCACCAACATTACCAGGAAATACGATGTAAGGTATGTCAGGAAATTTTGCCTCGTTACCCAGTTGCCAAACAGGCACCCCTTTTAGCACTTGCCCCATGACATTCGCTCGGCGCACATTAAGCCCTTTTGTAGCTACATCACTAGAGGTAATTCCTCCCTTGGCAAGAATATATTTTGGGCGTACCCTTACCTTTTTTACAATAGAAATAAGTGCATTGGAAACCCGATTTACAATTTCAAGGCTTTCCTTTTTTGTAGCTCCTTTTATCACTTTTCTACTTGTAAACACCACCACATCCTCTCCGGTCTTGAGGTAATCGTTTGCTTTTTGGACCAGTTGAACCAGCTCGTTGCAAAAAACTTCAATATTGGAAATATGGGAAACATCCAATTCTAGGAAAAAAGCATTACTTCTCTCCTTTAAATACGCCAACTGTGCAGTGGTTTTTGGCACATAGGAACCAATTACGACCAATGCCCCATTGGAGGACGTATCCTTTAAGATTTCATTTTTTGTCAGACATGGTTTTAGGGCAATACCCGAAATGGCGTTAACAAAAGAAGCCGCCGTCCTGAAAACCAATGCGTCCTTACTTTTTAAAATGGCCAGCGCCAAGGCCTGCAAATCGGCATAACACGTTGCGTTCGCTATGATATGGGTCGTTTTTGGCTGTTCTATTATTGATTTTATTTCTTCGGAAGTGGTATTTCTAAGCGTTTGAACAGACACACTTGCAATCTGTGATTTGTTGACCCTTCCTTCGGATTTTTCTACAATCCAATCCTTTAAATTGGATGCTGAATAACCAAAAGTATTGTCTGCTGCAAAAGGGGTTTTTGCGGCAGGAACAAACTCATTTCCTTCCTTTACATAATGAACATCGTCATACGTATAGCGTCCGCCTTCAAAAAAAGCAGGGGCCAAAATATGTTTTATTTTGCTTAGGCCCATTCCTTTTACCAAGGCATCAACTTCATTGGGGTAATGCCCCCTTAAAGTAGAATCGCTTCTGCTAATGATAAGAAGTTTCTTTTGGTGCTTCTTGGCCAATTTCTGTAGCCGTGAGCCTATGAGCTCTCCCAGGGCATCGGCTTTATCAACTTGAAGACTTCTGGAGTTGGTAAGAATAAAAAAAATAGGACTCGTCAAGAGTTCGTTTTCCAAAATCTCTTCGGTCCATTCAGTAATAACGGGAACATCGTACACGGTTTGGGTGCCTGTTGGGTCATCATCTAAAACCACAATGGATTTGGGGTTTTGAGCAAGCTCTGACCGAATATCCTTCTCATGGCCCAAAAGCGTAACCCCTTCTTCAATAGATTTTAAAAGTGCTGGATGCGACATGAAGTTCAATTTTCTATTGCAATGATACGCGCGGGAGCACCATCGCCATTTTCAACCTTTAACGGTAGTGCCACAAGGGTCACTTTTGGTTGAGAAAGTGCTTCTAAATTAGTAAGTCCTTCAACTATAATAATATCGTTTTTCATTAAGATGGTATGCACCTCCGTAACCTCCTTGATATTGTTGACATCTGCTACGGAAGGAGGTTCCACCCCAAGTATATTTACCTTTTTTTCACCCAACCAATGGGCAAGCTCGGTGCTGATTCTAGGTAATGCATCACGGTACTCGTCCGTGCCCAACTTTTTGCTCCAACCCGTATGTAAGAGCAAACTTTGTCCTTCCTCTACTTTTTCCGCAATAGTGCCCAAATGTGCTACGGTAATAGATTCTTTAGGTTTGATATGCGTAAGGTTAACCACCCAAGCTTCAGAAATAAAACGAGCGACCGGCAATTGATCTATAGTCTGATCATTGACCTCAAAATGTACCGGAGCGTCCATATGGGTACCGCTATGCGAATACAAATGTAAGGTTGTTGCGTTCCAACCGTCTTTGTCCAATGTTTTGGCCTGGTCTATAGAAACGCCCTTTACACCGGATACAATGGGTAAAGTGAGGTCAATGATTTTCCTATCTATCATTCTAATTTATATAGTTGACAATTTTGTTGCGTTTATAAACTGAACTACGCTTTCTGCAACTTCTGACGTAGTAGCCGTACCACGAAGATCTTTGGTTAGATTACCTTTTGCGGTCGTAGCCTCTATACCGGCCATAATTTCCTTTGCCGCCTCGGTCTCTCCTAAATGATCCAACATAATAGCGGCGGACCATATTTGACCAATTGGATTAGCAATATTCTGCCCTGCAATATCCGGTGCTGAACCGTGAATAGGCTCGAACATAGAAGGAAAATCTTTCTCCGGGTTAATATTTCCACTACCTCCAAGACCTAAACTTCCCATAACGGCACCACCAAGATCGGATAAAATATCACCAAAGAGGTTTGTAGTCAAAATAACGTCAAAAATCTCTGGGCGCAATACAAAACTTGCCGAAGCATTGTCTATGTACATTTTGTTATATTCTACATCCGGATACTCCTCTGCAACCTCTGCAATTACCCTATCCCAATAGGCCAAGCTATTGATCAATGTATTTGATTTGGTAACATTGGTAACCTTGCTTCTTCTCTTACGCGCCAATTTAAATGAATAATGTGCGATACGCTCAATACCGAATCTAGTAAAAATACTGGTATCCATAGCCATACCGCCGGGCTTATCCCCATGCATTATTTTTCCACTCTGCACGAACTCGCCTTCATTATTTTCGCGAACGACTACAAAGTCTATATCTTTTTCGGTTTTATAGCGAAGCGGACTTTCTACACCCGGAAACAATTTTACTGGTCTATAGTTTACGTATTGTTCAAAAGAAGTTCTTACTCGAAAGGTGTAATCTCTAGCTGGCAACGTATCGTCTACCTCTGGCAGACCTACTGCTCCAAAAAATATGGCATCGAATTTTTTTAAGGTTTCAAGAGCGTCATCTGACATGAACTTGCCATGCTCCTTAAAATATCCTGCTCCAAAAGGAAATTCCTCTTTATCTAGTTCAAAGCCATATTTAGTGGCTACCGCATCCAGCACGGAAACACCGGCAGGAACGATTTCGGCCCCTATTCCGTCGCCATTAACTACGGCGATTTTGTACGTTTTTCCCATTTCTAATCTTTTCTAATTGTAGTTCAAATGCTTTTGCGCAAATATTGCGCAAAATGTCATTTATATTGATAATTGTGTTGAATTTTGAGCAAATATATATAAATTAATCTATAACTTACCCAAAAAATATAGATTAGGATGTGTGATTTGTGCAAAATTTTGTATTTATGCATATTCAAAACGAACCGAAATAAACAGGATCGATACAAAATGTTCCTGCTTAGTTTTTTCTTATTAATCTATAAAGCAAACCGCTTTTTCTTGCCATCATTATTTCATATACGAATTCAACTTTAAAAAAATAAATCAAAGTAACTTCATCAACCTATTAACTCATACTCAAAACTGAAAACATGAACAGACTTTACATGAAAACATCATTTTTCCTGAGCGCTTTGCTCTTTATGACTTCCTTGGTTTCAGGATGCGAATCCGAACCGGAATATACCGTTCAGGGCGAGCTAAAAAAATGGCATAAGATCGAACTGGTCTTTAACGGCCCATCTACGGATGAAATGAACGAAGTAAACCCTTTTTTGGATTACCGTCTAGACGTTACGTTTACCAACAACGACCAAACCTTTGTAGTTCCCGGATTTTACGCGGCCGATGGTAATGCTGCAGAAACAGGAGCGGAAAATGGAAACAAATGGATTGTACGTTTTGCTCCCAATACTACAGGAAATTGGAATTTTAAGGCATCCTTTAAAAAAGGAACCAATATTGCCGTTGCAGATACCAGTAACAGCGCCACCAGTGGAGAATATATGGATGGTGTTACGGGAAGTTTTACCGTGTCCGAATCTGACAAAACAGGTATAGACAACAGGGCTAAAGGCAAGTTGGAATATGTAGGTGAACACTATCTTAAATTTAAGGAAACAGGCAAATATTTCATTAAAGTAGGTGTAGACGCCCCAGAGAATATTTTGGCATACAGTGATTTTGACGCCACTACCAACGCGTTAGACTTACTAAAGACATGGGAGCCCCACAGGAAAGATTTTAACGAAGATGCCAAGGATCTATTATGGCAAGGGGAAAAAGGTAAAAACCTACTAGGCGCCATTAACTATTTAGCTTCAGAGGGTCTTAACGTATTTTCATTTTTGACTTTTAACGTTGATGGTGATGACCGTAATGTTTTTCCATATCGCTTAAAGGTATCCGAAGAAGAGTACACCAAATATGCCAGTGACAAGAAAAACAAAAAAGCATGGCAGACCATGTTCCATAAAACCCGCTTGGATATTTCAAAGTTGGAGCAATGGGAACGTATTTTTGACTATGGGGAGCGAAAAGGAATGTTCCTGCACTTCAAGACCCATGAAACCGAAACCGACCATCTAATGGATAACGGTGTCTTTGGTGTTGAGGGCAAATTGTACTATCGTGAACTTATTGCCCGTTTTGGGCATCATTTGGCCATGAACTGGAATATAGGTGAAGAGAACAACCAACCCATAGAAAATGTTAGGGAAGTAACGGATTATGTGGCAAAATTGGACCCTTACAATACACACCGGGTATTACATACGTTTCCTGACCAAGATTACCGTTATGCAGAACTGGTAGGTGACCAATCTTCGCTTACGGGAGCATCTCTTCAACTAAGTGAGGCCGATTTTAAAGATGTGCACCCACGGGTTCTTAAATGGATGAAAAACGCCGATGATGCGGGTAAAAAATGGGCCATTGCAGTTGATGAGCCCGGAAAGGCCAAAATAGCCCTTTTACCGGACGCAGAAGACATGGAACATAATGATGCACGTGGCAACGCCCTATGGGGAACTTTACTTGCAGGAGGCTACGGTGTTGAATGGTATTTTGGTTATGCCAGTCCGCATTCTGACCTTACCTGTCAGGATTATAGGAGCAGGGACCTTTTTTGGAACCAAAACCTACATGCCAAACTCTTTTTTGAAAACTACCTTCCTTTTTGGGAAATGCGGCCCTCCGATGATTTAACCACAGATCCAGATTCATTCTGCTTTTCTAAAGCTGATGAGGTTTATGTAGTTTATCTACATCCCGGAAAGGAAACGACTTCTCTTAATTTGGGAGATTCGGGTAATACGTTTTCAGTGAAGTGGTACGACCCTAGAAACGGAGGAGACCTATTGGACGGTTCCGTAACTTCGGTTGATGCAAAAGGTGTAGTGGCGCTGGGCAACCCACCCAAGGACCAGGACAAAGATTGGGTAATATTGGTTCAAAAGAAGAATTAATTATATAAGACTATCGGTTTTGGTGATTTGTTTTTCTACAACTTGTTCTTGTTGGTAGAATTACGGATCACCAATTCTGATTTTAAGACCACTCGAGACACCTCTTTATCATAATCTTCAATTCGATCTATAATCAGTTTTGCAGATTCTACTCCCATCTGATAGCTAGGTTGGTCAATACTAGTAAGCGAAGGCTCCAGAAGTTCGTCTATAGGCTCATTATTAAAACCGATGATGGCTATATCCTCTGCCATTTTTAGACCTCGTTCTTTCGCTGCTAACATAACACCAATGGCCACCTGATCACTAAAGGCCAAAACGCCGTCCGGATGCTCCGGAGAATACAGTAATTTTCTTGCGGTACTAAGGTTCCCTTCCCTAGTAAAATCGGAATTTTCAATAAACTTTTCCTCCACCAATATATTAGCATCCAGTAAAGCCTTCTTGTAGCCTAAAAGTCGGGTTGAGCTTATTTGTAAAATTCTTGGACCTCCAATATATGCAATCCGCTTACAGCCCACGGATATTAAATGCTGGGTAGCATCGTAAGCTGCCTTGAAGTTATCAATAATCACCTTATCCGATTCTACCTCATCACAAAGGCGATTAAAGAACACTAAGGGAACCTTTCTTTTTTTAGCCTCTAAAAAATGGTCAAAATCCTTGCTTTCACTGGCCAACGAAACTATAATTCCCGCCACGCCAATATCCATAAGTTCTTTTACCAGTATTTTTTCCCTCTCGTACGACTCATTAGATTGACAAATGATTATTTGCATCTGATGTTTCTCCAAGATTTGCTCTATGCCCGAAATGGCCATAGCGTACAAATGATATTTTATACTGGGTACAATTACGCCAACGGCCTTAATCTTCTTTTTAGCATAAGGGTTTATATGCTTTGTCTGAAAATAATTATACTCCTGCGCCAACTCCAGTACTTTTTCCCTGGTCTGCGCACTTATACGTGTATTGCCCTGTAATGCTCTTGAAACAGTAGAAATAGAAACATTAAGCTCTGCGGCAATATCCTTTAAAGTCGTTTGTTTTTTATCCAAATCACTAATAATGAGAACAACAAAGATAACTTAAATTATCTGGTCGTTACCCAAACCTTGAATGGCTTAGTTTAAATTTCAATCTATAAAAATGTAACCGCTGCTTAATTTCTAGTTTTCAAAACCCATGAAATGCTATTTATTAATTGATTTTAGCCGCTCTTAACCTTAACGCGTTCGCAATTACAGATACCGAGCTAAAACTCATAGCAAGAGCCGCAATCATTGGCGATAACAAAAGCCCAAAAACAGGGTATAACACTCCCGCTGCAATAGGAATACCTATTGTATTGTAGATTAGAGCAAAGAATAGGTTCTGCTTAATGTTACGCATTACGGAATCACTAAGGTTTCGGGCTTTTACAATACCGTGCAAATCTCCTTTTACCAAAGTTATCATAGCACTTTCAATGGCTACGTCTGTTCCCGTTCCCATAGCAATTCCAACATCACTTTTGGCCAATGCAGGTGCATCATTGATTCCATCGCCGGCCATAGAAACGACATGTCCTTTTTCCTGTAATTTTTGTACCTCGGCCAATTTATCCTCGGGAAGCATTCCCGCTTTAAAATCAGCTAGATTTAACTCTGTAGCTACGGCTTGTGCGGTATCATGATTATCTCCCGTAAGCATAACAACGGCTATTCCCTTCTCTTGAAGTACCTTAATGGCCTTTGCGCTCGTTTTCTTTATTTTATCGCCAATTACAACATACCCTATTGCTTGCTCATTAACGGACAGGTACGATACCGTTTTACCCTTTTTTTGGTGTTCATTGGCCTCATATTTTAAGTTTGAATTTAAGGCGGCATTAACATACTCCATCATCTTAAGGTTCCCTAAAGCCATTTTTTGACCATTTATTTTCCCTTCCACCCCTTTTCCGGTAATAGCCTCAAAATCCTCTGTCCTTAAAATTTCAACACCCTGCTCCTTTCCATACTTTACCGTGGCTTCGGCAAGAGGGTGTTCACTGGAGTTGTTTAAGGAAGCTATAAACTGTAACACCTCATGTTCAGAATATTTGCCCTTTAACACACCAATCGTTTCCACTGTTGGTTTTCCTTCGGTAATAGTTCCCGTTTTATCTACTATTAACGTATCTACCTTATCCATTTTTTCCAAAGCTTCGGCATTCTTGATTAACACCCCGTTCTGTGCACCTTTGCCCACACCTACCATAATGGACATTGGCGTTGCCAACCCCAAAGCACAAGGACAGGCAATAATTAGCACGGCTATAGCATTTACCAACGCAAAAACATAAGCAGGTTCAGGACCCCAAATGGCCCAAACAGCAAAAGTAATTACAGAAATTACTACCACGATAGGCACAAAATAACTTGAGACCTTATCCGCCAACTTCTGAATAGGCGCCCGACTACGGCTAGCGTCATTCACCATTTGTATGATCTGCGACAATAAGGTTTCATTCCCTACTTTTTCCGCCTTCATTAAGAAAGACCTATTTCCGTTTATGGTTCCACTATTGACCTTGTCCTCCGTTACTTTATTAACAGGTAGCGGTTCTCCTGAAATCATGGATTCATCTACACTGGTCTCGCCTTCAATTATAATACCGTCTACTGGAATTTTATCTCCAGGTTTTACCTTTAACGTATCCCCTTTTTGAATTTTATCTATGGCAACCTCTTCTTCCTTTCCATCTACTACTCGGATAGCTTTATTAGGTGCCAGTTTCAATAATTCCTTTACTGCAGAATTGGTTTTACTATGCGCGCGCGCCTCTAATACCTGCCCCATAAGAACCAAGGTGAGAATTACGGTAGCCGCCTCAAAATAGACATGCACCGCACCTGAATCCGTCTTGAACTGTGGTGGAAAGAAATCTGGGAACAACATTCCAAAGACACTAAAAACCCATGCCACTCCCGCACCAATACCTATTAGAGTGAACATATTTAAGTTCCATGTTTTGATACTTCGGTAAGCACGCTCAAAGAACATCCACGTGGCGTAAAAAACTACAGGAAGGGAAAGTCCAAACTGGATCCAGTTCCACCACTTTTGCCCCATTATATCGTAAAGGGGATTGTTTGGAACCATCTCGCTCATAGCAATCACAAACACTGGTAGGGTAAAGCCCAATGCGATCCAAAACTTCTTTATAAGCTTCTTGTACGTTTTCTCCTCAGCGGAGAGATCCGGTTGCATAGGTACCAAATCCATACCGCAAATAGGGCAACTTCCCGGCTCATCGCGAACCACTTCCGGGTGCATAGGGCACGTCCATTGTTCGGAAGCGTTAGCACTTAGGTTTTGCTCCTCAACCAGGTCCATTCCACATACAGGACAATCACCTGCCTGATCATAGGTTTTATCACCCTCGCAGTGCATGGGGCAGTAAAAAGTACCTGTGCCCTTACCTTTAGGACTTTCTTTTTTCTTTACTTCATGCCCGTGTTCCCCTAAATTATGGATGCTGTACGAACCACCGTCATCTAACAATGCCTTTTGAAATATTTTTAAAGGAATATGGGACTCCATTTGGATTACTGCTTCCGCTTTCTCTAGATTTACCGAAGCATGGGTTACACCTGCTACTTTAGAAAGCGTCTGCTCTACATGACCGCGACACCCGTTGCAGGTCATTCCGTGTATATGATAGGTATGTGTCATTTCCTCTTAATTTTAGAATGTAAAATTACTAAGAGGCCAAGCGAATCTTTTACACAATTACGATTCTTATTTATACAATTTTGTCCAAGGTTTTTCTATCCCAATTTTTTAAACTTTTGTAGTCGGTCATAGACATTCCCGTTACGGTTTTAAACTGCCTTGCCAAATGGCTACTGGTCTTATAATTTAGGCTGTATGCTATTTCAGAAAAATTGAGCTGGCCCAGCTGAATGTATTCCTTTACTTTTTCAATTTTTAGGTTGATGGTGTATTTTTCCAAGGTCATACCTTCGGACTTGCTGAATAGCTTGCTAAGTGCCGTTTCCGTCTTACCGAATTCCTCGGCCAGGGATTGAAAGAGATTTTCGGTTTCTCCGGCTTCAATTTTATGAATCAGCTTCACTTTTATCTGTTCTAGAAGCGTATCCGTTTCGTTTATGATGAGTTCAAATCCGGTCTGGACAAGAGTATGGGATAGTTTTTTCTTATCACTTTCGGGGCCTTCGGCAGCAACTACTTTTCCCAATTCAACGGATTCTACGGTATAGCCCTCCGAAGTGAAAATTTCCAAAACCGAAGCTATACAGCGGTTACAGACCATATTTTTAATGTAGAATGTTTCACTCATCGTTTTTACAAGGTAGATTTTGTTTTATGGTTGGTCGGGACAATGATAATCGAAAAGTAAAATATAAGTCTAACGAAGTTAGATAATTACAATACCATTTCTTTAAAAAAACTTCTTAAAACAATTAAGTATCATTTACTATAAAAAAGATATTTTAACTCATCTTTGTTTTCATAAAGTGACAGGCCTTACCATAAATTGAAGATTCAATAGTAAAAGGAGTTCCATGAGTTATAGTATAGGACCCTCCTAACTTGCTTGTCCAAATACCAGTTTCCGGACTTGCTGTTAGTTGTCGTGCAGCATGGGTTGCGACTCCATTCAATTCATAAAATGCAACCTTCCTAAAGCCTTCTTCATATAATGAATCTATACAATCAACATATTTCAAGTGACTAAACAAATCAATTAAAGCACTAATAGAAAATTCACTTTTAATATCAAATGGCCAATCAAGTTTAACGCCTTCTAAAGTGTATGAGGGGCGTTTATCGAATGGTAAAGCTTCCCACCAAACGTCACTTCTATTTCCAGCCCAAGCAATACAATTAAAATTTGGATTTGGTTTACCTACAATTTTGAAGTGTGAATCAGTTTTAAGATTCGGAAAGCCCGTAATTATGCGATTTCTATTTTCTGGAGAATTTAGCAATTAACTTTTTTAGTTTAAAGGGATTTTACCAGAATTAAATAACTTAACCCACCTTTTGCAAGCTTCTGTTAAGGTTAAGCGTTGCCTTGTTTTTAGGCTACTATCCGTAATTATATTTAATGCCCAAACAAGCTGACTTGGTTTTTTATTAATCTCATTTATGATTAAAGGTATTGCATCTTTCCCCATCTTTAAGATTTCCTGAAAATTATGATCCTCAATTATCCCAGTCATTGACGAACTAAAAATAGTGTTTTTCTCCCAAGAATGTACAAGAGACTCAAACCTATCCATTAGGAAAACATTTCTGACCAAGTCATCATCTAGATGAACCAAATCGTCACTCAATTGAAAATCATTTATATTACGTGATTCTTTGTCTCTATTAAAAAGCTCAACCCTAGTTTTGGGTAATTCGGTTGACTGCGGCGGTAAATCGATTACAAATGGCATATTATTTTATTAAGGATTTTGTTTTTTCTGTAATACCGTCATTAAAAAGAAAGTTTTTCTTTTCTCTGATTAAATTAAATTTTTGAATCAACTCGGAATTTTCATTTGGTATAGTGGCATTTATAAGAACATCAATATCAAATAAATAAGGTAGTTTGTCTCCTAGTGGCTTCTCTAAAGAATGGGCAATGTTCCAATGCATAGACTCTTTATCATCACGAGCCGTATATTTAAGCTGAAAATTGCTTATTGCATGTGTTCCGGTATTAGAATTAATGTATGTTGTGAAGTATTCTGTTAGTTCAGAAGTGTCTAGGGGTAAATTAATCCGATTTACAAACCGAATAGATATACCTGTTAATGAAGCAACGTTCAAAATATCTTTATACGACTCCCATAATTCGAAAACATCATTAACAAAGTTTTCCCACCCACTATATTTCTCAAATACTTCAAAGGTAAACTTCTCATCAGTTATTGTAAACCTTCTCTTCTCATCTTCAGAAAAAAACTGAACACCATTTATATTTCTTTCACCAAGACTGACATTTGTTTCTAATTCATTAATTTTAATTTGTTGTGTAAACTGCTCCTTTACTTTTGGATATGATTTTTCAAATTTCTTCCCAACTTTCCTTATTGCTGCTGAATCAAACTCTTCAATCTTTTTATACCTGTATTGAAGAATTGAAACGATTATTGGAGAGTTATCGTAATACTCATAATTTGTACTACTCATTGAAATCTGGATTAGATATTTTCAACAAAAATAATGTATAATTTCAATTAAAATTATACATTCATGTATGATTTTTAGAAAATGATTAAAAAGGTTTACAATTCTCGATTGAGCATTCATTTAAAACTAGAAGAGAAAACTTTTAGAAAGAAAGACATAAATATATCTTATCGATTAATAAATCATTATGATAAAATGGGTTTAATCGAAGATAAGAGGGAATCTCAAAAAGAATGGAGAAAGTTTAATGGCTTTGATTTAATATGGCTAAATATTATTGAAGAACTAAGAAATATAGGTATTTCCATAGATAACCTAAAACTTCTAAAAGAAAACATTTTCAATAGTGGCAATTACGGAAGTGTTGATAAAGCGAATTTTATAACAAAGACCTTTAAAGATGAGATTGTAGATTCAATCCACTACAAATACAAATTATACTTAATTATATTTAGCGATATGAGCTACACTTTTCAAGATAGCTTATCTGAAAAACAATTATCAAATTTGACCTATAAAGATGTCATAACTATTAATATTCCTCTGAGATTCAAAATATTATCAGTGTTCAAAAGAATTAAGCACATTGAGGATTTATAAAGAATCAATAAAGTTTACCTAACTTAACATAAGATTCTTAATCTAATCCTTATGCGACCCATCACAATTGGGCATTCGTTTGGAACGGCCGCAGGTGCAATCATTTAGTCCGTAACCCTCAAAAATACGGTCTGTGTTTTTTTCAATTCTAGCTATTCGTGTAGTAGCCTGTTTTGCCTTTGAAAAATGGAGCAAATACCCCTTTTGTCTACCTGGGGTTAGTTTTTTAAACGCCTTTTCAAATTCTGGATTCTCCTTGAATTTCTCAATCAACTCATCTGGGGTTTCAAAATCCGTTACCTTTTTTACCTTTAGTTTCAGTCCCAATTTCTCTACCTCAACCGCCTCTAAGATATATTGTTTGATGATGGTTTTTTGACTTTCTATTTCAGCCACGTTGCTAAAACGTATTTGCCGGGCAGATCGGGTATGCTCCGTTTGATGAATCAAAATTTGCGCAGCGTCCTGTAGTAGTGCCCCTTTATTGAAAAGTAAAGCGCAGTAGTTCTTGAACCCGTGAATAAGCACAATATTTTTGCCCTTATAAGTGTAACAGGGCTGATTCCACTTAAAGTCTTCTGCTAGCCCACAATCCAAAATTAACTCATGAAGTCTTTTTAGCTCTTCTTGCCATTGGTCTAGGCCGTTCAAGAATTCATCTACTTTTGGGTTCATTGCTACTAGCTGTTTGTCAATATTATATGCTTTTTATCCTCATTGGATATATTTATAAAAGTTATACAATTGACGTTCGTCGATTGACAATCGATAAGTTACCTAAACTTTTAACAAAGAATATTTTTTGCCTCATAGTTTTAATAAATGTATTGATTTATCCAAAAGCTTCCAATATATTCAATTTGGTATCCCAAATATTTTTAGTTGAACCCTCATAAAAAACTACTTATGCCCTTATACTTTTATTACCTCATTTTTGGACTCACATTCTCCATCATTGCATCGGAAATTGATAAAATGGATATAGAGAATCATTCAAAGAATATTATGACCAATACGGATAGGATTATCTTCATCTTGCTTTGGCCAATCATTCTAATTTATACAATTAAAAATTTAAAAAAATAATATTCTAAAAAATGTGGAAGCTCCTATACCATTCTATACTAGAATTTGAAGTCAAAGATTTCAATAGCCATAACTACCAAAATAAAGACAGTACCTACAGTAATCCAAATGAAGAAAAAAATAGTAAAAATAAAACAAACACTTATGTCATTCTTTATGAAAAGAAAGTTATTGGGCATTTACATGGAAATCAAATACTAAAACTAGAAATAGAAACGTTTTATTCGGAATTAATACGGACTGTGTCACCTATTGAAATTGACTGCTTAAGTATAAAAAAGACTTTAAGTATTATTGTCAATAGGATTATAAAAGATAAAGACTCCTTTATAGCCCCCGAGGACCTTGAAATTTTGCAAAAATCCAGTTCAGAGGAGATTATCCCTTTTATGAAAAATATCTATTGTTTAGATAGCTCTGAATTATCTAAACTACGGTTATATCACATCTGTAACACAACATATTTCAAACAGATTAAAAATAAATATTCTAAAAAATGGAATACAATAGTGGCCATGAAAGATTTCAAGGTTACCAAATTATATTACAAAAAACACCTTTTGATTGGTTTTTCCCTTTACAGAGAAGAAGATGGCGAACAGTTCTTTTGGAGTGGACAATTTCAGGAGGTTTTAGAGAGTCTAATAATTAAATAAAAAATAATGCACAAAATAAACCATCAGTTTTTAAACATGCCATTCTATACACCTGACTGGGAAATTTCACATTTATTTTTAGGAACTTTTAACCCTGAAGGTGGCGATAATGTAAATTACTTTTATGGCCGAAGCAAAAATAAAACATGGAAACTCTTAAGTGAAATATTTAATGAGGATTTCAATCCTGAAGAATTGGAAATTTTTTTGGATAAATTAAAAAAACACAAAATTGCATGTATGGATATAATTAAATCCGCAAATGTTCCAGAAGAAAAAATCTCCTCAATAAACGGTAAAGGATACTCCGACAGTAAACTAATAAATAATTCTATTCAAAGAGACTACAATACTCAGAACATTCTAAATACTATTAGTCAAAATAAAAACATAACTATTTATTCTACTTGGGGATCGGGCCCTAAATTAACAAATTGGACTGACGAAGTAGGGAAAATAAAAAATATTACCCCGCTTGTATCACCAAGTATGGCCGCAAGAGTTCCATTAGGAACTGAAAAATTTAAATATATGCTAGACGATTGGTCTAAAAAAATAACTCCAACTAATATTTAAGCTAAGTCAAAATATCAGATGTTCGTGTTTAAAGCCCTTTACTAAAAACAAATAGAAAAAAAGGAGAAATCGCAGCTTTATCCGTCTTCAGAGCAAAATAAAAACCCCTAAAAATCAATGATCTAAAGGGGTTTTCTGTGGTCCCACCTGGGCTCGAACCAGGGACCACCTGATTATGAGTCAGGTGCTCTAACCAACTGAGCTATAGGACCAAAAATTGGACTGCAATATTACTACTTATTTTTTGGTGGTGCAAGCTATTTTATAAGCTACTACATTATTTCTTGACATAATTCTATCAACACCCCATTACTGCTCTTGGGGTGGAGAAAAGCAACTAGCTTATTGTCAGCACCTTTTTTAGGTTTTTCATTGATCAAAGTAAAGCCTTCCGCCTTTAATCTTTCCATTTCTTTTTCAATATCGTCTACGGCAAAAGCTATATGGTGCATTCCTTCTCCATTTTTACTTAAGAATTTAGCAATAGGGCCCGTGGGTTCTATAGATTCCAAAAGTTCTATCTTACTTTCCCCTGTTCTAAAAAAAGACGTACGCACACCTTCACTGGGCACTTCTTCAACTTTATAATGAGGTTGTCCTAAGAGCTTTTCAAAGCGTTCGTTGGCCGCATCTAAGTCGTGTACCGCTATGCCTATATGCTCTATTTTTTCCAATTGAAATGCAAATTTTGTCCGTATCGGTGTTTATCCCCCTAAATTACGCTATTTCTCCGTATTTTTGCAGTATGGAAACACAACGACAGAAAAAGATTGCGGGGGTCATACAGGAAGATATCGTAGATATTCTACAACGTGCCGCCATTGACGGAGGTTTGAAGGGTACGTTGATTTCGGTTTCGAAAGTTTCGGTAACTACGGATCTCTCTATTGCCAAAGTTTATATTAGTATTTTTCCCAACAAAGATGCCAAGGAGCTCATGGAGGGTATAAAATCCAATCAGCCATTAATTAAACATGAATTGGCACAGCGTACCAAAAATCAATTAAGACGGGTTCCCGAACTATTGTTCTTTTTGGATGATTCCCTTGATTATATTGAAAATATTGAAAAGTCATTAAAAGGCGAAGAGAACCCAATTGAGAACAGGGACCTTTTGGACAAAAGAAAAAAGATGTAAGGTTGAATTTTCCGTTCTACATCGCCAAGCGCTATGTTCGTTCCAAAAGCAGTCAAAATGCCGTAAACGTCATTAACTTTATCACTTTTTTGGTAACGGTAATAGGCTCTGCAGCCCTGTTTGTAGTACTTTCCGGATTTGCCGGACTTAAAACCTTTAGTTTATCCTTTAGTAATACTTTTGACCCAGATCTAAAAGCTTTGCCCGCAACGGGCAAATTCTTTTCCATTACTCCGGAACAAGAAGAGCAGCTCTCCCAAATAGATGGCCTTGCTTTTTATTCCAAAGAACTGGAGGAAAAAGTATACCTAAAACACCGCGAGAAAGGGCATATTGCTTTTATAAAAGGTATAGATACCAATTACACTCATGTTACGGGTATAGATAGTACTTTATTGTACGGCACTTGGCGCATCAATAGCCAAGAAGCGGTAGCCGGAATTGGGGTAACCAATATTCTAGGAGTAACCATTAATCAATACCGTAACCCTCTGGTGGTGCTGGCTCTAAAACCCGGTAAGGGCTCACTCACTCAAAAATCCTTAAAAACTAAATCGCTTGTACTTAGCGGAGTCTATTCCGTAGAAGAAAATTTGGATAAAAAATACGTTTTCGCCCAATTGGCTGAGGTGCAACAGCTATTGGAAAAAAAACCCAATGAAGTTTCCGGAATAAATTTTAAGGTGAAGGATGTATCACAATTGGCCAGTATTAGGACTAAAATTGCAGGTATATTTGGCGATAAAGCAATTTTAAAAGACCGACAGGAGCTTAATAGTACCTTGCACCGAATGCTCAACACCGAAAACTTGGCAACTTACCTCATTTTCACCCTAGTTTTGGGCATTGCCCTTTTTAATGTAGTGGGCGCCATTATCATGATGATCCTGGATAAACTGCAAAACCTAAAAACGCTGTACAGTTTGGGCACCACGCTGAAAGAACTGCGCCGTATCTATTTTGTACAGGGCGTGCTGGTAACCGGCTTAGGTGGACTTATTGGTGTGGTAACGGCATCCCTGTTAATATGGTCCCAGATTGCCTTTGGATGGCTAAAAATTACGCCATCACTAGCCTACCCGGTAGAATATCAGTTTGTAAATGTTCTGATCGTTTTTGGGACTATATTTATTTTGGGGATAATTGCCTCTAAGATAGCTAGTAGCAGAATTACCAAAAAAATGATATCTATTTAATTCTTCTGTGTTTAGGAAGTAAACTGATAGTCGCCAAACTTCTCTAGCACCTCGTCAAACGCTTGAAAAACATCAACGGAATCATCACTGGTTACCATTTTCATTCGGTATTCCTTAAAGTTGGGAATGCCTTTAAAGTAATTGGTATAATGCCTTCTGGTCTCAAAAACACCTAACTTTTCGCCTTTCCAATCAATGGCCATTTGCAAATGCCTTCTAGCCGCTTCTACGCGCTCGGGCATGGTAGGCGGTGCTTTGTGTGTTCCGGTTTCAAAGTAATGCTTTACTTCATTAAAAAACCATGGATAACCAATACTGGCACGACCGATCATGGCTCCGTCCAACCCATACTCATCACGCATCTTCATTGCGGCTTCGGGAGAATCTACATCTCCGTTACCAAAAACGGGAATATGCATGCGCTGATTATTCTTTACTTGGGCAATAGGTTTCCAATCGGCCTCACCCTTATACATCTGTACCCTGGTCCTACCATGAATGGCAATGGCCTTACAACCCACATCCTGCAGACGTTCGGCCACCTCAACTATTTTAATGGAATCACTGTCCCACCCCAACCGCGTTTTTACGGTTATTGGTAGTTTGGTGTGTTCTACCATGGCTTTAGTAAGCGATACCATTAGATCTATATCCTTTAGTATACCTGCACCGGCACCTTTGCTCACCACCTTTTTTACCGGGCAACCAAAATTAATATCAATGATATCGGGCTTTGACTTTTCTACAATCTCTACAGATTGTAACATACTGTCTAAATTGGCACCAAAAATTTGAATACCTACTGGGCGCTCCTTTTCATAAATATCCAGCTTCATAACGCTTTTTGCGGCATCACGAATCAATCCTTCCGAAGAAATAAATTCTGTATACACCACATCGGCTCCTTGCTCTTTACAAAGGGCTCTAAATGGTGGGTCGCTTACATCTTCCATTGGCGCTAAAAGCAACGGAAAATCAGGTAGTTGTATGTCTCCTATCTTGGGCACTGCTGTCTAATTTTGGGTTGCAAAGTTATATAAAAATACGGGAAGCGCATTACTTAAGCTTTTTGATAAATTCTATGGTTTTACAGGCTATTATCACTTGTTAAAACACTTGTTTGTAGAAACGACGTAAATTAGTGTCCCAATGAAGTATTCATATACGCATCTAAATATATTTCAAATTTTAAATAAAGCTTTGACAATAACTTCATGACCCAAACGCTACTTATTGTCTCGATACCTTTTGAGACTATTGTATTTGGTGTAAAATTAAACATGCACCTTATTCTTGAATACCTAGCGTTTTTTGTAGGGTTTAGATACTATATTTTTCTACGGAAAAAGAGCGCTGATGTCATTTCTTCCAATAACCGACTCTCCATTATCATAGGTGCGGTTTTTGGGGCGCTGTTCTTATCAAGATTAGTGGCATTTTTTGAAAACCCTATAGCCCACTTAGATCAAGGTTTGCTTTACAACCTAAACAACAAAACCATAATGGGCGGACTCTTTGGTGGCTTGCTGGGTGTGGAGCTTGCGAAGAAGATTATTGGCGAAAAACATTCGTCTGGAGACTTGTTTACACTGCCTATCATCTTAGGCATTATCATAGGCAGAATTGGTTGCTTTTTAGCAGGTGTTAAAGAGTTTACCTACGGAAAAGAAACTTCCTTATTTACCGGTATGGACTTAGGTGATGGTGTTTTAAGGCATCCCATTGCACTATATGAAGTGCTGTTTTTATCCGTGCTTTTCGTCATCATCAAAAGGTTACAAAAGTTGAATCTTACTTTTAAAAACGGGGATCTTTTTAAGCTCTTTATGGTTACCTATTTCTCCCTTCGGTTCGGTATCGAATTTCTAAAACCCAACCCTTTTTATTTCTTAGGGCTAAGCAGTATTCAAATATTATGTCTAATTTGTTTAATGTACTACCAAAAATTCATCCAACGGGGATTAACATATGTCAGAAAAAAACTATACCTATTATGATTTTACACTAAGCCTATGCCCAGAATGTTTACGTAGGGTAGATGCCAAAATCGTTTTTGAGAACGAGAAGGTGTATATGCTTAAAAACTGTAGAGAGCATGGTAGGTCTAAAGTGCTTATTGCAGACGATATTGAGTACTATAAGAACATAAGAAACTATAATAAGGCTTCTGAATACCCAAAAACGTTCAATACAAAAACCCATTATGGATGCCCTTATGATTGCGGACTTTGTCCAGATCACGAGCAACATTCTTGTCTTACGGTCATTGAACTGACCGACCGCTGTAACCTTACCTGCCCTACCTGCTATGCTGGTTCTTCGCCTACTTATGGTAGACACCGAACATTAGAGGAAATCAAAAAAATGTTAGATGTTATCGTTAAGAACGAGGGCGAACCAGATGTAGTTCAACTTAGTGGTGGTGAGCCTACCATACATCCTAACTTTTTTGAAATTCTTGATTACGCAAAAACCCTCCCTATTCGGCATTTAATGTTGAATACCAACGGAATTAAAATTGCAAAAGATTTTGATTTTGCGATACGATTGGCAACTTACGCACCAGATTTTGAAGTGTATTTACAGTTTGATTCTTTGGATAACCATGTACTGCAAACCTTAAGAGGGGCAGATCTGGCAGATATTCGTCTACAAGCGTTAGATCACTTAAATCAATTGAACCTTTCTACAACATTGGTAGTCACATTACAAAAGGGGCTGAACGACCATGAAATGGGAAGCACCATAGACTTTGCCCTAAAACAAAAATGTGTGCGTGGCGTAACTTTTCAGCCCACCCAAATTGCTGGTAGATTAGAAAATTTTGAAGTAGATGAAAACCGTATTACATTAACTGAAGTACGAAGAAAAATTTTAGAGCAATCGCCCATTTTTGAACCGGACGATTTAATACCGGTACCCTGTAATCCCGATGCCTTGGTAATGGCATATGCTCTAAAATTGGAAGATGAGGTAAACCCGCTAACTAGGTTCATCAACCCAGATGACTTATTAAACGAAGGTAAAAACACCATTATTTACGAGCAAGATGAACAACTGCACGGTAAAATGATCGAGCTTTTTAGTACAGGCAATTCCGTTGAAAAAGCATCGGAAAACTTGAAGAGTATAATGTGCTGCCTACCTGAAATTGACGCTCCAGAACTTGGGTATGACAATCTATTTCGTATCATTATCATGCAGTTTATAGATGCCCATAATTTTGATGTACGCGCCATTAAAAAATCTTGTGTGCACATTGTAAACAAAGATTATAAAATCATTCCTTTTGAAACTATGAACTTATTTTACAGAGATGATAAAATAGAACGATTAAAGGAATTACAAAACGAAACGGTATGATTACGCTTGTATTTCTAATGATAGGACCTCCTATAATTTTCTTGATTTTGGCCATTGTAGGTTTGGCGAGAAAAAACAAAAAAACGGCTAAGATTTTCTTTATTCTAACCGGTGTTTATCTACTCATAAGCTTTGGTACTTGCGGAATTATGCTGAGTAATTTTAGCTTGGATACGAAGTAACCCGCAGATTTAGATTCGGTTGCGCTCATCAACCCTTTTAGACTTCTTATTGTCTCGCATTTTAGAATTACCAAACCTATAACGTAAACCCAGAACAAACAATCTGTTCTCTCCTCTTTTAAAGGATGTTCCGTTTTGATCTTGGTAATTTCTGGTGTTTAGCTGGTTGCCTTGGTTAAATATATCCTCAAGCCCCATAGACACACTAAGCTTCTTATCGTAAAACGTTTTACGCAACATTAAATTTATTGCTCCAAAAGGGTCAAATCTAGAATTCCCCGAAAGCAGGGCAGAGGTATAGACAAAATTAAGGTCTGCAGTAAGAGATCGGTCTTTTAAAAGCGAAAAATTGTTGCTACTGCGTATAAACCAACTAAACTGATCCAAAGATACCTGATTGCTGGTACTTAGGTTATTGAACTTAAAGGTTTCGTCATAGAAACTGATAAGAACGTAACTATTATAAAAATTGGTAAAATTCTTATTGAGCGAAAAGTCTATTCCGTACGCCGTTTCTTGGTCTAAGTTGGAAGAAATAAAGCGTAATAAGTTACTATCATTATTCTGAAAAATTAACTCGCCTAGTCCGTTTTTTTTGTTTTTGTAGAAAACCTCAACTGTATAAGTATCATCAAAAGTATAACCGCCCGCCAAATAATATCTGGTTGCCGGTAAAAGTTCCGGGTTTCCCTCAATGGTAGAAAACGTACTTTGGAAAGTTTGAAAAGGGTTGATGCTACTGTATCTTGGCCTTGTAATCTTTCTAAAGTAATACAGGTTAAAATCGTGCTTATCATTTGGTGTATACTGTATAGAGCCGGAAGGGAATAGCTGAAAATTATTACGTTCACTACTCTGTCTTTCCATATCCCATTCTCCTTCTGTCTCGGCATATTCCGCACGAAGCCCTAGCTTAAGCTTCCAATGCTCCCATTTACCCGAATACTGTGTGTAGGCCGCATAAATAGATTCGTCATAGTCAAAAATACCGGATGCCGATGGGTCTATACCGGGCTGGTCGCGATCAAAACCTTGCTGAAGAATGCTACTATTAGAGGCAATTCCTGCAAATCTAAGTCCGGTTTCAAGGGTACTTGCATCGCCTAAAGGCGTTAGGTAATCTCCTTGTAAGCTATATAGGTTCAGTTTTTGATAGGTTTCCGTTGTAAATTGGTTTTCCCCCGCGAGTTCTCTGTCCGTATCAAAAAAAGTAGTGTTCAACAATTGTGAATCCGACTCTTCATAAAACGTAAAATGCGCATTAAAGGATAGTTGTGCTCCCTCTGTATTCAAATCTTGAATGTAATCTAAGTAGTAAGAGGTATTGATCTTTTCTCTTGTTGCATTGTTAAGGGTCTCAAAACTAGACCAGCGGCTATCCCCTACCAAATCAGTGTCTGTATCGTAAACTCTGGACTTATCAGGTTCCCAAAGGGTAATGGTCGTAAAACTGATTTTACTTTTATCGCTAATATCGTAGTCGAAAAATGTAGATAGGTTGTGCTGTTTATTATTGTTCAAATACTCCTGTTCCGCAGACCAAGTTGAAATAGACCCATCGTCTTGAGAAAAGTTAGTAATGTCCGTATAGTATATAACATCCCTATCATGGCGAAAGTTATAATTGAGCGAAAGTTGTGTTTTCTTCCCCTTAAAAAAGTGATCCGTTCCTACGGTGTGTTTGGGAAGTACACCTTGAACGTATTTATTATAGATAGCCCCATTATAGCCCGCAACAATATTTTTCTTCATTACAATATTAATGAGCACACTTTCCTCTGCGCTATATTTTGCAGGAGGGTTAGTTATGACCTCAATACTTTGAACATTGGATGCAGAGGTTCCCGATAACAGGTTTACAATATCATTGTAAGGAATGTTTATTTTTCGCCCATTGATCAATACGCCTACCGCATTAGTGCCCTTAACGCTTATCTTATCATTCATGATCATAATGCTGGGAGTAATCTTTAGCACATCCCAAACATCACCATCTGAATATGGGGTGTTCTCTACATTAAAAACCAATCGGTCTACTTTTCTTTCCAACCTAGGTTTCTGGGAGATAACCACTACTTCATCAAGGTTTTGGCCATTCTCATTTATAACTAATGGCTCTAGTTCAAGGTCTCCGTTAACAGTAATGCGTCTGAGTGGACTTTCGTTGCCTATGTAACTGGCCTTTATTAAATATTCCCCTTGGGAAATTTTATTCATCTGGTAAGTACCGGATTCATCAGTAGAAGTTCCCGTTATTAAGGTGGAATCTATTGCGCTCATTAACTGAACATTTGCAAAGGCAATACTTGTATCCTCATTGCTTGTTACCGTACCCGTAAGAACAAAATCTTGGGAATAAAGTAGGCAATTGGAGAGCAGTAGGTAAAATAAGGGGCAAATAAATTTCTTCACTCAATATTAAATTCTGTTACCAAATCTAATATATTTTATGTAAAATCCTACACGAAACGATGTATTATTATGCAAGCATAGCAATTAAATCTTAAATTACTAATCAGAGCTTTTTCTATTATGCCTTTTGTTCATTAGTACTCCTAGACCTTCGCACATATCGGAAGATTGTTTTCCGCCAGAGGCTACAATGACAAATTTAACCTTCAACTTATTTTCATAGTCTACCTCTATAATCGTACCCTCATCTGTAAGGGTTACCTTGTAAACTTGAGTTTTCCCGAAAAATTCCAACCAATACAATTTCTTAGTGAAATCTAAATATTCTTGTACTACTACAAATATTGAAAAACAATAAGGACATATATATGCTTCCTCTTTTGTGTGATCTGTGTATAAAAGCAAACAAATATCTTGGTTGACTTCCCCCCACTTCTTTACTTTATACAAAAACCTATCTGTGCTATTGTCTGGTGATAACATAAAAAATGCTTGTTTGCTTTTCAAAATAGCCTTAAATTTAATAGCCTAGGCCATCACAACTGTTACGATTTCCGAAATTGTAACAACCCCGACCTCTAACCAAAACTTATTTTTATGCTAATAGACATTCTTCAGTTCGTTGGAGTCCTCTTTTGTCTTTTTACAGCATTCCTTATACGATTTAGGCTAAATAAGGAGAATTCGTTTTCTGGGCATTTGTTAGCTGTGCTACTGGTTCTGATCGCACTTTGCAATAGCTTTTACCTCTTTATTGTGTATGGTGTTATTAACTATTTTCCGTACCTATATAAAATTCCCGCCCCTATTACCTACTTAATTTTTCCATTATCCTATCTCTACGTGCGAGCTGTTTTGAACGGTGAAAAGTCCTTTAAAAAGATAGATGCCCTACATTTAATACCATTTCTATTTTTCGCGGTCAATTACTTTCCGTTTTACATCATGGACTTGGATGAAAAGTCTAAAATGGTATTTGAGATTACGCAGGACTTTTCAAAAACTTATACCGGTCAAGACGGATTGCTACCTGAGTGGGTAAACATTGCTTGTAGGGCCTCCTCATCGGTTATATATTTATTATTTCAATGGCGTTTGATCAATTCGTTTTTCAGAAAGCGGCAACACGTATTTTCCAAGCAATTTGCTCTGGTGAAAAAATGGGTATACGATCTTACTATTATTCAGACCATACACAGCCTCTCTCTGGTAATCCTCTACATTGTTAATGCATTAATCGCCATTGGCTTTATACCCATGTTCCAATTTGTACATATTGTTCTTGGCCTTCTGGTTTGCTGCAGTTTTCTGTTGGTTTCCTGTTATCTGCTGTGGAACCCCAACCTTTTGATAGGTCTACCCAACTTGTACATTAAAAATCCTGATGCGGACATACCCCCTACAGCAGAAAATGTAGAAGATGTCTTGACCGAGCTTGATAACCACCTTAAGCAAACCAGGGCCTTTCTTGACCCTAACCTAAAAATAGATACCCTATCCAGGGCCACCAACATACCTACAAGAAAATTAACCCATACTATTAGTGAGTCTAACTACGATAATTTTAATGATTACATCAACCAAATGCGCATTAGTTATGCAGCGGTTAAAATTGAGGACAATTACCTTCATACCTATTCTGTAGAAGCCCTTTCCATTACTTGTGGTTTCAACTCTAAAAATGCGTTTTACAGAGCTTTTAAAAAAGCCCATGATTGCACACCCGTACAATATTGTTCCAATCATTTTGGGTCATCCAACGACACAAATACCCTATAAAGTGCTTTGCCCGTATGCTCTTTGATGAAACAGGATTAAAATAACGTATCTTTGCCAACTTAATGTAAAACGATTTGCTTGCCGAAATAAGCTCACCATCAATGAAGAACATTAGAAACTTTTGTATTATCGCCCATATTGACCACGGTAAAAGTACCTTGGCAGACCGTTTGTTGGACTTTACTGGCTCCGTAACCGCCCGTGAGAAAAAAGAGCAGTTGCTAGACAGCATGGATTTGGAGCGAGAACGTGGGATTACCATTAAAAGCCACGCCATACAAATGGATTACACCTATAAGGGTGAACAATATATTCTTAATCTCATAGATACCCCGGGCCACGTAGATTTTTCATACGAGGTATCCCGTTCCATTGCTGCCTGTGAAGGTGCCCTATTAGTGGTAGATGCCGCGCAGAGCATTCAGGCACAAACCATATCCAATCTATATCTGGCTCTAGAGAACGATTTAGAGATTATTCCGGTTCTGAACAAAGTAGATTTACCAAGTGCCAATCCGGAAGAAGTAACGGACGATATTGTGGATTTATTAGGTTGTGACGCAGAAGATGTAATCCCGGCCAGTGCCAAGACCGGTATTGGTATTGAGGAAATTCTTGCTGCCATCATAGAACGTGTACCAGCACCAAAAGGAAACCCCGATGAAGCCCTTCAGGCATTGGTTTTTGATTCGGTTTATAATCCTTTTAGAGGTGTAGAGACTTATTTTAGAGTCATTAACGGAGAAATTAAAAAAGGACAAAAGATAAAATTCGTAGCTACGGATAAAAGCTACTTTGCCGATGAGGTGGGTACCTTAAAATTAACCCAACACCCTAAGCAAACTATAAAGGCAGGAGATGTAGGCTATTTGATTACAGGTATTAAGGATGCCCGTGAGGTAAAAGTTGGTGATACCATTACGGATTCCGCCAATCCTACCATAAACGCCATTGCCGGTTTTGAGGATGTAAAACCAATGGTTTTTGCCGGAATCTACCCTGTGGATACCGAAGACTTTGAAGAGCTCCGTTCTTCTATGGAAAAACTTCAGCTAAACGATGCCTCACTGGTTTTTGCGCCGGAAAGTAGTGCTGCCTTAGGTTTTGGTTTTCGTTGCGGGTTCTTGGGCATGCTTCATATGGAGATTATTCAAGAACGATTGGAACGCGAGTTTGATATGACCGTAATTACTACCGTTCCTAACGTTAGTTATCATGCATTTACCAGAAAAGATCCGGATAAACCGTTAATCGTAAATAACCCTACGGACCTACCTGACCCTTCTACGGTAGATCGCGTTGAGGAACCGTATATTAAGGCCACTATTATTACTAAAGCCGATTTTGTGGGTAACGTAATGTCTCTCTGTATTGAAAAAAGAGGAATTATTACCAATCAGACATATTTGACCACAGAGCGTGTCGAGCTCACTTTTGATATGCCTTTGGCAGAAATTGTTTTTGATTTTTATGATCGATTGAAAACCGTTTCCAAAGGGTATGCTTCATTTGATTATGCTCCAATAGGTATGCGTACCTCCAAATTGGTACGTGTAGACATTCTATTGAACGCACAACCTGTTGATGCCCTATCGGCCCTTATACATGCCGATAATGCCCAGAGCATTGGTAAAAAGATGTGTGAAAAATTAAAGGAGCTTATTCCAAGACAACAGTTTGATATTCCTATACAAGCCGCAATCGGGGCCAAGATCATATCTAGGGAAACCATAAAAGCCTTGCGTAAAGATGTAACTGCTAAATGTTATGGTGGTGATATATCTCGTAAGAGAAAATTATTGGAAAAACAGAAGAAAGGTAAAAAACGTATGCGCCAAGTTGGTAACGTAGAGATACCGCAACAAGCCTTCATGGCCGTTCTTAAATTAAACGATTAAAAAAACCCTTGCTTTTAAGAGCAAGGGTTTTTTTCTGAGATAATTTTTATTATTCTTTTACAGCTATCATATAACCGTCTTCTTCAAGAGTTTTTTCTCCTAGAAGGTCGCCTATGGTAAAAGTTTCATCGGACATGTCCTCTAAGGCGTAGTTTACTAAATATCCTTCCTCTGTCTTGGACCAACTAAATGCACTTTCTTCAAGAACGTCACCATTTGTAGCATCTTTATAATTACCGGTTGCATCATTTCTAAATACCCATTCTTCACGGTAATTAGTGGTAGATTCATTAACGGTAATACTAGATTCTGAGACCCAAGTACCTACAATGGCATCGGTATCATCCTCATCTTTTGAACAACTTGTAAAGGCAACTGTACTCGCTAAAGCGAAAAATAAAAATAGTTTTTTCATAATAGATTTGGGTTGAATAAATTAAACTTTAAGTAGGGATAAAACGACCCGAATCTTATTATATTGCCACAATATATTAACGCAAAACCAGTTTTACTTTCCCCTTGAAGCATAACATCAAGGATGAAAACGTCGCTTATTAATTCTTACTGTTATATTGTTTTTTTTCTTACAAATATTTTATTGTTTGAACAATTTTTAACTTTACTTGCTGTTTAAAAGATGTAAAACTATTTCGCCCAAAGATGACCACGTATATAGCCCATTTTATCGCAAAGCATGAACAGATTCCAACAGAACAGAACTCTATATTCACATGGCAGCAAGAGAGTGGTGAAGTAGATATTAAACTTCTAGAAGATAAGATTAAAAGAGAGTCTGCGCTGCACTTCTACGCTCTGGTGGCAGATTCGAACACAGAAGTAAAACAGGACAATATTACTATTAAGGTTATAAAAACAATGCCTTTTTCGGGCTAAACGAAATTGGTTCAATCCTCATCTTCCTGTTCAACTTCAACCTCGTCCTCGGTTTCATCAACATCAAATATTTTACCAAGATAAACCAATCGGTACTTATTTGTAATGTCCTCAAAATCCGTGCTAAAACTAGAAATAATTTGTAAGTCGCCCTGAGGTGTTTTCAAGAAGATGGGTACTATATTCTCATCTGCCTTAGTAATCTCTATTAGCGCCTCATAGTGCTCTTTATCCTTTAGCTCTATTTCATGCACAGCAGGATACTTACGTGCCGTTTCCGTTAGTTTAATAAAGTCGTCCGTATGCGAGAACAGTCCTTCTTTCGGGTTGTTTTCAGGGTTGCTCATTTCATCAGCATTTACCAGTCTGTATGAACCGTTAGCTCCAAATTGCTTGCCAAAGTTACTAACCGCATATTTGTTAATATCAGAGTTACCGGTCAACGCCATAAGATATCCTACATCATTAAGCTCTATATTATCCGTTAACGAGTCCGAATAAATATTAGCGGTAAATGCTTCAAGCCCCAAAGCCTTGGCTTTACTAATATTAGTCTGGTTATTATCTATTAAAACTACATGGCGATCGTTCTTGTTCAAATAATCTGCAATAAGACGAGACGCTTTTGAGGCACCTATAATCAATATTCCCTCAGATTTGGTTAAAAAGACCCCTACCGCTTTAGCGAACATACGTGCCGTAGTAGCATTTAAGAGTACCGTTCCTAGTACGATCATAAACACCAATGGGGTTATGAATTCCGCACCAGGCTCTCCTTTAGCCAAGAGTTTAGAGCCAAAAAGAGAAGCAATACCCGCTGCAACAATACCTCTAGGTCCTACCCAACCAATAAACAGCTTTTCATTAAATTTTAGATTAGACCCCATAGAACTTAGAAAAACACCAAGTGGTCTAATAACAAAAACTATAATAGCAAATAGAGCTACGGTATTCCAATTATAAATTAATTGGAGGTCTGCTATATTTATGTTTGCCGATAAAAGAATGAACAGAATCGAAATCAATAGAACGCTCAAGGATTCCTTAAAATAGAGCAGCTCCTTTATGTTGGGCAAATCTGTATTACCCATGACCATACCCATGACCACAACGGCCAATAGACCGGATTCGTGAGCAAATACATCGGACATTACAAACACCAACAACACCGCTGAAAGCGATACTACGTTCAACAAATAATGCGGAATAAAGTTCTTTTTAATAACGAAGGTCAAAGCATGTGCAAAGGTGAAACCAAACGTAAAACCGAACAATAAAATTTTTCCGAACTCAATAAGGGCCGTAAGAGTATAGGCCTGTCCCTCTCCTACACTAATAAACTCAAATACCAATACCGCTGCCAAAGCACCAATTGGATCAATTAGAATCCCTTCCCATTTTAATACTGCGGAGATATCGTTCTTTAAAGGAATGTTCCTAAGAATAGGTGTTATTACGGTGGGTCCGGTAACAATAATCAAGGCAGAGAACAAAAAAGAAACTTGCCAACTTAAATCAAAAATAAAGTGGGCCGCCATAGCAGCGGCAAAGAAGGTAACAAGGCTTCCAACGGTAATCAGTTTTGTGATAACCGGCCCCACATTCCTAATTTCGGAACGTTTAAGGGTAAGCCCTCCTTCAAAAAGAATTATACTTATGGCCAATGAAACAAAGTAGTACAGGCTTTCCCCAGGAAAAAGACCTTTGGTACTGTTCCAAATAGGCTCAATCAATTTCTGACCATCCTCTGTATAAAGACTAGCAACAGGGCCTACCAAAAGACCTATCAAAATTAACGGAAGTATAGCGGGTAGCTTAAAGCGCCATGCCACCCACTGCGCAATAATTCCCAATATAACGATACCGGCAAGTTCTACCATATGATTTAGGTTTGAACCAAAAATAGTGATTTTAATATCAGTATTTCGTCTAGAAAAACCGTTTTCCACAGTTATTTGCCCAACCAATAAACAGAAAGATACCCAGAACTCTTGAAAAATCTCTTTAATAGTTGGTTTATAGTAGTTTGCAAAAAATTGGAGCTTCTGTTAAAAAATACCAAAGGCCAATCTATTGCCTGTTCAATTTACTAATTTGCGCGTACTCTAAAAACACCAATATGAAACTATACCCCGTAGAAACAGGAAATTTTAAGTTAGATGGTGGTGCTATGTTCGGTGTGGTGCCAAAGGCTATATGGCAACACACCAATCCAGCGGATAACAATAATCAAATTGATATTGCGGCGAGAAGTCTTCTTATTGAAGAAGAAAACCAATTGGTATTAATTGATACAGGAATGGGCAACAAGCAGTCCGATAAGTTCTTTGGATATTACAATCGTTGGGGAAATTATTCAATAGATAGTTCTCTTAAGAAGCTAGGTTTTCATCCTGATGATATTACGGATGTATTCTTAACTCATTTACATTTTGACCATTGTGGCGGATGCATTCAGTGGAACGAAGAGCGTACCGGTTATGAGCCAGCATTCAAAAACGCTACTTTCTGGACCAATGAAGACCATTGGAAGTGGGCTACAAAACCCAATGCTCGCGAAAAAGCCTCTTTTCTGAAGGAAAACCTTTTGCCCATGCAAGAAAGCGGGCAACTCAAATTTATTGAAAGAACATCGGACAAGTTTCAAAGCGAATCGGAATTAGGTTTCGGAATTCATTTTGTAGACGGTCATACGGATAAACAAATGCTGCCACATATTTCATACAAAGAAAAACAGTTGGTATTTATGGCAGATTTGCTTCCTACAGTAGGGCATATTCCATTGCCGTATGTAATGGGGTATGATACTAGACCTTTGCTCACTCTTAAAGAAAAAGATTTGTTTTTGAACGAAGCTACCTCAAAAGGATACCATCTGTTTTTTGAACATGATGCATATAACCAGATCTGTACGCTTAAAGAAACGGAAAAAGGAGTACGGTTAAACGAACTCTTTACTTTTGACCAACTTTTTAATTAAGACCAATTGGTTCTAACCCCAGAAATCCATTTAAATAATCGTATACGAAACATAAATTTTATCAACTATTTATGGTATTGAACAAATTTTAATCTCTCTATCATAAATGTTTTTACTAAAATGACTAACCGTTATATCCACATCGTTATTTATCTATAAATAGCTGGGCATCTTACTTAAACCTTAGATACCAGCGACTCGTTTTTCAATAAAAAAATCATAAAAGCATTATGATTTGGTTAAAAAATTGTGCCAAATCTTACCTTTGCAGCCAATTACGTTAAATTTCCGAGTCGGTTCAACGGTTAATTTAACCTTAAACGAACCTTTTATTCTTCTAAATTAAACCTCTAAAAAGAAACACTAAACTCAATTCAACTATATGACATCATTTTTTTCAAGACCTTTAATAGGCTTATCTGCAGGACTTGTACTTATGGGCTGCGGCTCTACGGCTTTAGTATCTACTCCAATAGAGAACATTGATACTACCCCATTAAAAATATCCGACCTTTCTGACACCGAGAAAAAGAATTGGGGTCATTTAGACCTTGTAGCGGACACCATTCCAGGAATGAGTGTAGATAAGGCGTACGCCGAAATTATAAAAAACAAAAAAGGAGAAACCGTTATTGTTACCGTCCTGGATTCCGGTATGGATTTAGACCATGAGGACCTTAAGAATGTGCTTTGGACCAATAAGGGCGAAAAACCAGGTGATGGTATTGACAATGATAAGAACGGTTATGTAGATGATATCCACGGATATAACTTTTTAGGCAAATCCTATAACGAACAACTGGAAGCAACCCGTATCGTTAGATTAAAATTGGGCGATGCAGCGCTTCAGGCCAAGGCAAAAACCAAGGTAGAAACAGAATACGCTAAAGCATCACAACAAAAACAGCAATACGAGCAAATCTTTCAGACCGTAAAGAATGCGGATGAGGCCGTTAAAAAAGAACTAGGAAAAGATACCTACACAAAAAAAGACCTTGCCGGCATAGAGCCAAAGGATGAGGCCATGCAACAGAATGTGGGCATCTTAACACAAATGCTATCCTACGAAGATTCCATAGACAAAGTTTTGGAGCAAGTTGAAGAAGGTCTAAAATATTTTAGCGATCAGCTTAACTACAACTACAACGTAGATTTTAACGGTAGAAAAGAGGTTGGAGACAACCCTTATGATATTACCGACTTAGGTTACGGTAATGGAAATCCTCAAAATCTTGAAGAAGACGAAAGCCACGGTACGCATGTTGCCGGTATCATTGGTGCAGAGCGCAATAACGGAAAAGGGGTTAACGGCGTTGCCAACAACGTAAAAATCATGAGTGTGCGTGCCGTACCTAACGGAGATGAGTACGATAAGGATATTGCCTTGGGTATTCGTTATGCGGTAGATAATGGTGCCAAGGTCATTAACGGTAGTTTTGGAAAAGCTTTCTCCCCAAATGCTCAATGGGTGTACGATGCCATAAAATATGCAGCGGACAACGATGTACTTTTTGTGCATGCAGCAGGTAACGATGGTGCTGATTTAGACAGCCCGGCAAACCCTAATTTTCCAAATGACCAAGTAAACAACGGACCTGAAATTTCCGATAATGTCCTTACCGTAGGTGCGCTAGCTTCTAAGTACGGTTCGGAAATGGTTGCTGTGTTCTCTAACTACGGTAATGTAAATGTTGATGTTTTTGCCCCAGGTGACGAAATCTATTCTACCATGCCAGGCAACGAATATGAATTTCAAGGAGGAACATCAATGGCGGCTCCTGCCGTGGCAGGTGTTGCTGCTTTGATTCGTTCTTACTATCCTAAATTGACCGCTTCCCAAGTAAAACATATCATTATGGAATCTGGCCTTGCTCCAAGGGCGAAGGTTATTTTGGGTGGAGATACCTCCAAAACTTCTACGTTGGACGAGATTTCTACTTCCGGAAAAATAGTAAATGCTTACAACGCCTTGATTATGGCGGATAACGTATCCACAGGAAAGATAAAATTATAATATACCATGAAGTATTTTTTTAAAGGGATTGCTGCCATAATGCTCATAATGGGCCAGATGGTAGTTGCACAAAACGAATCATATTGGCAACAGCATGTAGATTACAGCATGCAGGTTGATATGAACGTTGAAAATTTTCAGTATACCGGTACTCAAAAATTGGTCTATACCAACAATTCTCCGGATGAACTTACCCGTGTATATTATCATCTGTTTTTCAATGCTTTTCAACCTGGGAGTGAAATGGACATGCGCCTACAAAGCATTCCCGACCCGGATGGAAGAATGACCGATGAACAGAAAAATAGCCGAATTGCTGTCTTGAAGGACAATGAAATAGGTTATTTACATGCCACATCGCTTACGCAGGATGGTGTTAAGGTCAATTTTGTTGAAGAAGAAACCATATTGGTCGTTGAACTGGCAAAACCAATTCCACCTGGTGGCAAAACTACTTTTGACATGGAATTTAAAGGTCAAGTTCCCGTCCAAATACGCCGTTCAGGAAGAAACAGTGCAGAAGGTGTTGCGCTTTCTATGAGCCAGTGGTACCCAAAATTAGCCGAGTATGATTTTGAAGGCTGGCATGCCGATCCGTACATTGCCCGTGAGTTTCAAGGTGTTTGGGGCGATTTTGATGTAAAGCTAACCATAGACAAGGACTATGTTGTGGGGGGAACAGGTTATCTACAAAACCCACAAGAAATTGGTCACGGATACGAAGCTTCAGGCACAAAGGTGAAAAAACAGAAAGGAAAGACCCTTACCTGGCACTTTAAGGCGCCTATGGTACATGACTTTATGTGGGCCGCAGATCCTGAGTACATTCATGATACATTACCCATGGAAAACGGGCCAACCCTTCATTTTTTGTACAAGGACGATAAGGAAATTATTGAAAATTGGAAGAAGCTTCAGCCAAAAACTGCGGAGTTCATGGAGTTCTTCAGCAAGAATATTGGAAAATACCCGTACGAGCAATACTCTGTAATTCAAGGGGGAGATGGTGGTATGGAATATGCCATGTCTACTTTGATCACAGGTAAACGAAAATTTGGAAGTCTGGCCGGTGTCACGGCACATGAATTGGCACATTCTTGGTTTCAGCATATATTGGCCACCAACGAATCCAAACATGAATGGATGGACGAAGGCTTTACCACCTTTATCTCTACATTGGCCATGAACGAAGTCATGCAAGAGAACAAGGAGAATCCTTTTGAAGGCACCTACAAAGGCTATTACAATTTGGTGAATTCCGGAAAGGAACAGCCGCAAACCACGCATGCAGACCGTTACGATCTTAATTTTGCCTATGGTATTGCCGCTTATAGCAAAGGTTCTATATTCTTGTCTCAGCTGGGTTATATCATAGGTCAGGACAAACTAATGGAAACCATTCGCAAATACTATGAAGATTTCAAATTCAAACATCCTGTACCCAATGATATTAAGCGTACGGCCGAAAAGGTTTCGGGTATGGAGCTAGATTGGTACCTAACGGATTGGACACAGACCACCAACACTATAGACTACGGCATAAAAGAGGTAAAAGAGAATGATGGTAAGACCAAAGTTTCCATGGTACGTACAGGTGCAATGCCAATGCCTTTGGATATTTTAGTGATTTATGAAGATGATACCAAAGAGACTTTTTACGCTCCATTACGTATGATGCGCGGCGAAAAAGAAAACCCTTACCCACAAATAAACCGAACGGTATTAGAAGATTGGCCTTGGGCACAATCCAGCTACAATTTTACCATAGATAAACCTTTGGCAAGCATTAAGGCTGTGGTCATAGACCCGTCTCAATTAATGGCCGATGTAAACCAAGAGGACAATGTTTGGCAGAATATGAAGTAATTGCTAACGAAAAAACCGTTATCTTTTATTCAATGATTAAATTTGCAATTGCCCCCGTTTAGCGGGGGCAATTTTATAAAATACCTCTATGCCAGAATTCACTTTCCCAAAAAAAGAAAAGCTGAAAAGTAAAAAGCTTATAGAGCAGCTATTTGCCCAAGGGAAGTCCGTTTCTGCATTTCCTATAAAACTAATTTATCTCCCCACAGAATTCACCGAAGATACCCGTGTAAAAGCTGGTGTTGCCGTTCCAAAAAAGAATTTTAAGAGTGCCGTAAAACGTAATCGTGTAAAGCGTCTTATGCGAGAAAGTTACAGACTTAACAAACAACACGTTTTTAACAATAGTGAGGGTTCTTTTGCGTTTCTATTTTTATACCTTGGTAGAGAGATGCCTTCTCAAAGCAATGTAACCAAAACCATGAAAGAGGTCATGAAGCGTTTTTTGAGCAAGCATACACCAGAAAACAGACAACCAGAATAGAAATTTAGGGAAGGTTTAAGACCAAATACCCATCAAATTATAGAAAGCGATGAAAAAAATGCTAGGCAAAAAAATCCTTATTCCAGCCTTTGCAATAGTCATTTTGGTAGCAGGGAGTAGTTTCGTAAAAAGTGATTTCTTTGAAATTGCCAAGCAGATCGAAATCTTTACCACCCTGTTCAAGGAATTGAACATGAACTATGTAGATGAAACCAATCCGGCAGAACTTATGGATACCGCCATCAAGAACATGCTAGATGACCTTGATCCCTACACCAAATTTCTAAATGAACAAGATGTAGAGACGTATCGCATTAACAATGCTGGAGAATACTCGGGAATTGGTGCTTTAGTCCGTTCCTTTAAAGACCGCTTATTAATTGTAGAACCGTACAAAGGTTACCCTGCGGACAAGGCCGGACTTAAAGCAGGTGATGAAATTATTAAGATCGGTGCCATTAACGTTTCAGATTTTGACGATAATGCCAGTGAACTCCTTAAAGGCGCCAATAATACGGCTGTGGAAGTCACTTATAAAAGGCAAGGGGAAACTAAAACTGCTACCATAACGCGGGCTGCCGTAGAAGTAGATGCCGTACCCTTTTACAAAATGGCAGATGATAAAACAGGCTACATTGTACTATCTAGGTTTAACGCAAAAGCATCGGCACAGACCAAAGAGGCCCTTTTGGACCTTAAAGGAAAAGGTGCAGAAAAAATTATACTGGATATAAGGGATAACCCAGGCGGACTTTTATCCGAAGCTATAAATGTTACCAACTTGTTTGTTGACAAAGGCGAGCTGATCGTAACAACAAAATCAAAAGTTAAAAAATTCAATACTGAATACAAGACCCGTAACAAGCCTGTGGATATGGATATTCCGTTGGTGGTCTTGGTTAATGGTAGTAGTGCTTCCGCTAGTGAGATTGTATCGGGCGGACTTCAAGATTTGGACCGTGCCGTAATCATGGGGGCACGCAGCTTTGGAAAAGGCCTTGTACAGCGCCCGTTAAAGCTAACTTACGGTACACAGCTAAAAGTTACCATAAGCCGTTATTATACGCCCTCTGGGCGCTGTATACAGTCTTTGGACTATTGGAACCGGGATGAAGACGGTAATGCCGTGCAAAAGACCGCTTTTAAAGATTTTACTACGCGCAATGGTCGCAAGGTACAAGATGGTGGCGGCGTGTTGCCCGATATTGAGGTGGCTTCTACCAAAGCCAACGAGCTTACTACGGCACTTATGAACAATAATGTAATTTTTGATTACGCCACGAACTATTTCTACAAGCATCAATTAAAAGATGTATCCAGCTTTAAATTCTCAGAAAGCGATTATAAGGACTTTAAGACGTTTGTATCCAAAAGCGACTTCTCCTATGAAACCAAAACCGAGAAAACCTTAAAAGCCGCAATGACGGACCGCGAAGAGGTAATTTTTAATGATGCCATAGAAAACGATTTTAGAACGTTATTGCTGGACATCGAAAAAAGTAAAATTGTTGCTTTGGACGATTATCAGCGTGAGATAGAAAGCAAGCTTCAAGACGAAATAGTTAAACGCTACGCCTACCGTGAAGGGCTATATGATTACTATTTAAAAAATGATGACGCCATTTTAGCGGCTACCGAGCTTTTAGGTAACGAAAACAAATACTGGAGCATTCTTAAATAAGCGCTTTTTACCATAACTATGGCTTTCAATAAAGTACACCACATTGCCATTATTTGTTCCGACTATCAAAAGTCCAAACATTTTTATGTTGAAGTGCTAGGTCTGGAAATTCTAAACGAAGTATATAGGGAAGAACGGCAATCCTACAAACTGGACCTTGCCCTTAACGGAAATTATATAATTGAACTATTCTCATTTCCCAACCCACCCAAACGTCCTTCAAGACCGGAAGCATTAGGTTTACGTCATTTGGCTTTTGAAGTAGAAGATGTGAGCATAGAGCGGCAAAAACTCATGGAAAAAGGTGTAAACGTAGAACCCATAAGAACGGATGAATTTACGGGCCGCAAATTTACCTTCTTTGCAGACCCGGATAATCTTCCTCTAGAACTCTACGAGAAATAACTTTTAATCAAGGCTTTAAATTCTTGATTTTTATGTTTCTGAAATCTATGGGCTGGCCTTCGCTCTGTAAGGCAATCATACCTTCTTTTAATAGTTTCCCGTCCTGTTTCATCTTTGGGTCATAACCTACCACGGTACCCCCACCAACTTGGGGCTTGGTGTATTCTAGAACAACCTTTCCGTTTATAATCTGTGTAACCAAGGAATCGCCCCTCACTATCAATTCCGCCTTTACCCATTGGTCTCCATAATAAGTGTCAGAAGACGATCTTAAACAATGGCTAGGATATATTTTACCCTCATACTCAATCTCCGTTCCCGGAGAACACATATTTCCGGTTGGCCTAGCTTCGCCCTCTTTTATACCTCCTAAAAATTGCATTTCTACGGAAATGGGCCAATTCTGTTCTTTCAACATGGTCCTAGGGTCTTGGGAGTGGTACATAACCCCACTGTTCATTTCGGTAAAAACGGGCGCTCCAGGGTGTAAATCCCCCACAAATCTATATTCCATGCTCAGGTGAAAACTAGAGTAGGGCTTATCAAAATATAAATGGCCGAACCTGTCGTTAAAATCACCCTCATATTGGTCATAACGAACTTTGATCATACCGTCTTCGGCACGAAAGGTATCACCAAAATTATCTCCAGTTTCATAATGATGGATTTTTGTGGTCCATCCGTCCAAATTCTTACCATTGAACATATCTTCCCAACCCGCATCTGCAACCGTTGTTTTAGTTGCGTTACACGCCATTAGGGCTATTGAGGAAACAAAAAGGGCAATTTTAGTGCAGTTCATAGTATGCGTATTGAGTAAATTTATATTTGAGATATGAGTTTATACTTTAAAGTAAATCTTATGCTTGTCCAAAAAGTAGGTAATGTACCAAAAAATATACAGTACAAACAGCGCATTAATAACCATTATGACATTTTCCGAAATGCCAATAGGAGCTAGCAAACCTTCCGTCCATATTTGACCAAACCCCCTAAACCACTGCACACCCACAGTTTCAGCAAAGAGATAGATAAAAATAGAGTTTGTACCTACCACCGAGAAAATTTTCAACCAATTTTTTTGATATCCCTTTATATCAATAAGCCAGTAAAAAAGGGTTAGCGTTAAAATAGCGATACCTCCAGATGCCAAGGTAAAGGAACTCGTAGCAATACGCTTAACTATTGGCGTAATACCGGCAAAATCCATCGCAAATCCTACAATGACCAAAACGGTTCCCCAAATTAAAAAGGGTTTTATTTTTTCTGCTGAAGGCATATGTGACAACAGCATTTTTCCGCAAACAACACCCCAAATGGTATGTGCAGCAGTAGGTATAAAGTTTACGAACACCCAATACCCATCATTTACTTGCCCCATAACCAACATGTCTAAATACGAACCAAAACTTTCGTGTCCCTGTGCATATGGTGCGGCCGGGTTATATGCACGATACAAAATCTCGGTCAACACCAACAACCCTAAGGATATACCAATCTGTATTTTATTTGGAAGTTGCATTATCGCGTATGCAATTAAAATAGTAAAGGCCAATTGTACCAGTACATTCCATAGTTCCCAGACCAGAGCGTGACTGTAAACACAATGCAGTAAAACACCAAAAGTGAACAACAAAAAACATCTGCGTACGATGTGTTTGGTAACCCCTTTTTTATCTCCTGAGGCTAGTCGTTTTCTTAAAGAAAAAGGCATGGCCACCCCAACAATAAACATGAAAAAAGGTTGAATTAGATCCCAAAACCAGAGTCCGTTCCATGGGTGATGATGCAATTGGTGCGCCAATCCTGAAAAAGCTGTACCCTCGGCCAGTTCAGAAAAATTATGGTGAAAACCTGCTGCTTCGGCAATCAATAAAAACATGGTAAGACCTCTAAAAACGTCTAAGGAAAAAAGACGTTTTGATACATTTTCGGCTAGTTGAGACATATGTTGGTTGGATAGGGTTAGAATTTCAGCCGTTGCGGATTTTTTTGATTAATGCAAAAAATAGGGCCGTTTGGGTTGAAATTTGCCCTAATTTAGAAAAAATAATACCATTGTGGTTTATGAATTGCAGCTATCTTGCTACCGTTTAATTCTACATACCTTCATTTTCATGTTAACACTGTTCATTAGTTGGCTAAAAACGGCCACCGTACTATCTATATTATTTTCGCTGGTTACAGTAAACTATGTTTCGTCACAATCTGCAAATACACTTTGGTTTGATCGGCCAGCCGAACATTTTGAGCAAACCTTGGTTCTAGGGAATGGAAAAGCTGGAGCATCAATCTTTGGCGGTGTTGCTACGGATTCTATCTATCTGAACGATGCCACCCTTTGGAGCGGTGAACCCGTAGACCCTAGTATGAGTCCAGAAGCGTATAAAAACGTTCCGGAAATCCGCGAAGCGCTAAAAAAAGAAAATTATAAACTAGCAGATTCTTTACAAACCAAACTACAGGGAAGCTTTTCCCAATCGTATATGCCTTTGGGTACACTTTACCTTAATTTTGAGCACAAGAACAAACCCATATCCTATCTACGTAAGCTTGAATTAGAAAAAGCGCTTTCTACCGTAACCTATGAGGTAGATGGCACCGCTTTTACCCGTGAGTATCTTATTTCCCATGATGAACAGGCCATGGTCATTAGGCTAAAGAGCAGTAAAAAAGGAGCGCTTAATTTTAATATTGGATTTAACAGTTTGCTTAAATATGAGGTTACGAGTAACGAATCTACTCTAGAAGTAAGCGGTTATGCCCCTTATCATGTAGAACCCAGTTATCGTGGAAAAATTCCGAATCCGGTACAGTTTGACTCGAATAGAGGAACACGTTTTACATCACTTTTCAAAATAAAGCATTCGGATGGGGAATTAGTCAGCACAGACAAATCCATCTCCCTGAAAAATGCTACGGAAGCGGTTATCTATATTTCAATGGCCACGAGTTTCAATGGATTTGATAAAAACCCAGCTACTGAAGGGGCAGACCATAAAGCCATTGCAGCCTCACAACTTTCAAAAGCAAGCTCAAAATCTTTTGAATCCATATTGGATGCCCATCTGAAGGACCATCAGAAATATTTTAGCCGAGTGCATCTAGACCTTGGAGAAACTACAGCCGAAGACCTGCCCACAGATGAACGTTTAAAACGCTATGCCAAAGGCAAAGAAGATAAAAATCTGGAAATACTTTATTTTCAATATGGGCGGTATTTGCTGATTTCCAGTTCTAGAACCCCAAATGTACCTGCCAATTTACAAGGAATTTGGAACCCCTACATAAGACCGCCATGGAGCAGTAATTATACTTTAAACATTAATGCGGAAGAAAACTATTGGTTAGCAGAGAACGCCAACCTTTCCGAAATGCACCAACCCATGTTGGGCTTTATAGAAAATATAGCACAAACGGGAAAAACAACTGCAAAGACCTTTTACGGTGCCGGTGGATGGGCCGCATGCCATAATTCTGATATTTGGGCGATGAGCAACCCTGTGGGCGACTTTGGTGAAGGAGGAATCAATTGGGCCAATTGGAATATGGGCGGAACTTGGTTAAGCTCGCATTTATGGGAACACTATACGTTTTCTCAGGATTTGGATTTTCTACAGGATAAAGCCTACCCCCTACTGAAAGGAGCGGCAGAGTTTTGTTTGGAATGGCTCGTAGAAGATGAAAAAGGAAATTTGGTGACTTCCCCTGGAACATCACCAGAAAACAAGTTTATTACTCCAGACGGATATGAAGGTTCCACCTCGTACGGTTCAACATCCGACCTTGCCATGATCAGGGAATGTTTTCAACAGACCATAGCAGCATCGGAAACTTTACAAACAGATGCAGCCTTTAGAACCCAACTAGAAAAGGCGCTTGCCAAACTCTATCCCTACCAAGTAGGAAAAAAAGGAAATTTACAGGAATGGTACCATGACTGGGAAGACGTAGATCCCAAACACCGTCACCAATCGCATTTGTACGGCTTATATCCTGGGCATCATATCAGTCCGGAAAAAACACCGGAATTGGCAGATGCTACAAGGACCACTTTAAACATTAAGGGAGATGAAACTACAGGATGGTCAAAAGGATGGCGTATTAATCTTTGGGCCCGCTTGTTAGACGGAAACCGAGCGTACAAACAATATCGTGAACTGTTGCGTTATGTTGCCCCAGATGGTGTGCGTGCTTCCTATGAAAAAGGAGGTGGAACGTATCCCAACCTGTTTGATGCACACCCACCCTTCCAAATTGATGGGAACTTTGGCGGAGCCGCTGCAGTTGTAGAAATGTTGGTACAGTCCTCTTTGAAAGAGATTACGCTTTTGCCTGCATTACCAGATGTGTGGGCCAATGGTTCAGTAGCAGGTCTAAAGGCCCGTGGAAACTTTGAAATTGCCATTACTTGGAACAACAAAGTACCCACCCAAGTAAAAATACATTCCGTTACTGGAGGAACCACCGTTTTAAAACACGGAAACAAACAGAAGAAAGTGACTTTAAAACCCAATGAAACAGTAGAATTTGATTGGTAGAAATTTCATTGCACCCTAGTTTTCAGTTTTTGCCTACATTTAGGAAAGCTATACTTTCTCCTATATGTTTTCAAAAAAAATAATTTTACCCCTGTTGTGCACTGCTCTGGGTATTCTGTTTTTTAGTTGTCAATCAGATACAAAACAAGAACCAGCAAATAAGGCCTATACCACATGGTCTTCCTATTTGGGAGACCCGGGCCGTAGTCACTACTCCACCCTTTCCGAGTTTACCAAAGAAAACGTAAAAGACCTAAAAGTGGCCTGGACGTATGAAGCGGCAGATTGGGGCCAGATGCAGATGAACCCCTTGGTGGTGGATAGTATACTGTACGGGGTTACCGCAGCGCTCAGAGTGGTAGCTTTAAATGCCAAAACGGGTAAGGAAATTTGGCAGTTTGGCGATTCCATACAAGTTTGGCATTCTACCAGCAGGGGTGTGTCGTACTGGGAAGAGGGTGAAGACAAACGAATCCTCTGTACACGCGGACCTCATCTTTTTGCTTTGGATGCCCTAACGGGAAAACCTATATCCACTTTTGGCGATAACGGTAAAATAGACCTGCGCTCAGGAATGCCCGAAAGTGCGCGGGAAAAGTTCGTAATATCCAATACGCCAGGAACCATTTTCCAAAATCTAATTGTAATGCCCCTTCGGCTCTCCGAAGGTTCTGGTGCCGCTCCGGGAAATCTTATAGCATTCAACGTCATTACAGGTGCCGTGGAATGGGTTTTTCATACCATTCCGCATCCTGAGGAGGAAGGTTATGATACGTGGGAAGAAAATGCCTATCTAAGTGATGAGGTAGGCGCGGCCAACAATTGGGCCGGTATGGCGGTAGACGAAGAACTGGAAATCATTTATGCCCCTATAGGTTCCGCTGCACCTGATTTTTACGGGGGAGCACGAAAAGGAAGTAACCTTTATTCTGACTGCCTGTTGGCTTTGGATGCAAATACGGGCCAAAGGCTATGGCATTTTCAATTTACGCATCATGATCTATGGGATCGCGACCCCCCCGCCCCACCCAATCTTTTAATGGTAGAGCGAGAAGGTAAAAAAGTTGCAGCCGTGGCTCAGGTTACCAAACAAGGTTATGTGTATGTTTTTGACCGAAAAACGGGCGAACCCCTTTTTGATATCAAAGAAATTCCTGTACCGTCATCTACTTTGAACGGTGAGGAGACTTGGCCAACCCAGCCAATTCCCATAAAACCGAAGCCTTTTGCACGGCAATCCACAGACATCACAGAAAATAATGTGAGTCCGTATGCGGAAAATCCGGATTCCCTTAAAGCCATTTTGAGGAAATTGGACAAGCGTATCTATGCCCCACCAAGCTTAGAGCCTACCTTACTTTTACCCGGTTACGATGGGGCCGCAGAATGGGGCGGTACGGCGGCCGACCCCGAAGAAGGGATTATTTATGTGAATTCTAACGAGATGCCTTGGATTATGCAAATGGGCGTAAACGACACCAAATTAGAAACCTTACCCTTGGGCGAGGCTACCTATAGTCAATATTGTGTAAGCTGTCATCAAGCGGATAGAAAAGGACTGGCCGCAAGCGGATTCCCTTCATTGGTAGATATTGAACTCCGTAAATCTAAAGATGAAATCTCTTCTATTATTGCAAACGGGAAAGGGATGATGACGGGTTTTCCACAATTGAAACAGAAGGAAAAAGATGCACTCATCCGTTTTCTGTTCAATCAGGAAATTAAACATAACGTTTCGGAAAACACCAATTCTGAAAAAGGATATCGAACACCCTACAAACACTTGGGCTACCATAAATTTTTGGATAACCACGGGCTGCCGGCCATAGACCCGCCATGGGGAACAATGCATGCCATTAATTTAAATACCGGAGAGTATATTTGGTCTATTGTTTTGGGCGAATCTCCAGAACTCTTGGAAAAAGGCATCACCGGAACAGGAACAGAAAACTACGGAGGCCCCGTAATTACGGAAAACGGACTCCTGTTTATAGCTGCTACCCGCGATGGTTATTTTAGGGTTTTCGACAAACATACCGGAGTAAAACTGTGGGAATATAAATTACCTGCCCCGGCCTTTGCAACACCAGCCCTATATGAAGTAAACGGAAAACAATTTATTGCTCTAGCCTGTGGTGGTGAAAAATTAGGAACCAAAAAGGGGAATACCATTATTGCCTTTGCCTTAGATTGAAAAAATCATTGTTAATGTCATACACTTAGCAGCGTGGATAAACGTCTAAAGGAACATATTGCCTATTTGCTCTGTGTGAATATTGAACGTATCCAATCCGTTTCTGGGGGTGATATTTCCGAAGCCTACTTGCTGGAAACCGAAACGGAACGTTTCTTTTGTAAAATCAACCGAAGAGACAATGGTTATGAGTTGTTTAAGGCCGAAAAATTAGGTTTGCAAGCCATTGCCCAATCCAAAACGATAAGCGTACCCAATATTTTACTCTGCGAATCCTTAGAAAAGGGCGGTTTTTTGGTGATGGATTATATTGAAGCCAAACGCCCTTCAGAAACCGACTTTGAACTTTTGGGTCATCAACTGGCAGCCCTACACCACTATACGACCCAAGACGAATTTGGGTTTTCCACGGACAATTATATTGGCAATCTTGAGCAGTCCAATTCCAATCATCTGGATTGGGCGGAGTTCTATGTTCAAGAACGACTTGTTCCCCAATTGCAACTGGCAAAAGATACAGGTAGGCTGAATGAAGACGAAGTTCCTTCCGAAGACCAACTTTTAACAAATTGTAAAAATCTATTTCCCAACACTAAACCATCTTTATTGCATGGCGATTTATGGAGCGGAAATTACCTTATATCAAAAAACGGCACCCCTTATTTAATAGACCCAGCGGTGTATTTTGGCCATCATGAAGTAGATTTGGCCATGACCCGGCTCTTTGGAGGTTTTGGTGCTTCTTTCTATAATGCCTATCAAGAACATTTTGCACCAATTGGTAATGAAAACGAACGAACAGATCTTTACCAACTTTACTACCTCTTAGTGCATTTAAACCTTTTTGGTAATTGTTACAAGGCTTCGGTTTCGGAAATATTGCAGCGGTATTTTTAAGTTTTTACTTACATTTATATGCTCCGTTTCTTAAACTAATGCCACAATATTAATTATGAAAATCAAAAAAATAAAACTTGGGAAATTTTTTTTTGGATTTCGTATCAGTATTTTTCGCAGTCATAGCTGCCTTTGCACTAGATAATTGGAACGAAAATCGAAAAGACAATCTTGCAGAAGAAAAAATTCTAACCGAGATAAGAAATGGACTGTATTTAGATTTGAAAGATTTAAATGAAAATCGAGAAGGGCATTTAAGGGGTCTTCGAGCTTGTAACTCATTCGAGAAGATATTTAAAGGCGAAACTATTCCTCAAGATTCAGTGAAAATTCATTACCCTTTTCTAACCATGGTAGAAAATACTTCCACTATGAATACCATAGGCTATGAATCATTAAGATCTAGAGGATTGGAAATAATAAAAAACGATTCTATTAGACTAAAAATTATTGAGCTTTATAATTTAGATTATCAGAATTTAAAAAAATTTACAGAAGAAATTCCTTCATCACAAATCTTTGAGTACTCTTATACACCAATAAACAATGTAATATCTAATTATCTAAATTATGGATTAGATGGTAATATTAACGGTTTAGATCAACCTATTTCTCTACCTAAAAAAACACAAAAACTTATGTTAAGTCATATTTGGAGACTGAGAGTTATAAGATCAAGTATGCTTCCCTTGTATCAAGAAACAGAAGTTAAGATTAATGACTTATTAAAGCGCATTAATCAAGAACTGGATGATTAACCCTCAATTTTGACAAGTGTATCCTGTGTATTACCAGCAAAGGCATAACGCTAATGCTTTCAATCTCGCAAAACCTATTAATTCTAATCCTTAAAAACAGGATTTTTAACCAAGCTAATCAAGGCATCATCATTTTCCTTTAAGATGCGTTTTGAGCGCAAATAACGGTTATGGTTATGCTCATCATAATTATCCGCATTTTTGTCCATACTGCTTATACGTACCATCTCTGAGGCATGAATGAATTCATTGTTCCCAATCCACATACCCACATGTACCACTTTTTCTGCGGTTGAGTCCGTGGCTTTTCTTCCAAAGAACAGCAAATCGCCTTTTTGCAGCTTATCAAAATTCATAACAGAATCAATGGCTTTACCCGTATGTACCTGCTGCGAAGCGTCTCTAGGAATAACCATTCCGTTAAGAAAAAAGATGGTCTTGGTAAACCCGCTACAGTCCATACCCTTTGTTGAGGTTCCTCCCCATAAATAGGGAACACCCATGAGTGTTTTTGAAGTCGCTATAAGGCTCTCTTGACTTGGATCCAATTTTTCCAACCAAGTTTCATACGGATCTGCTTCTTCTTTACTCACAAAAGCCTTTCTACCATCTGGGTACTGCACTTCAAAAAATTGCCCGTTCTCCCCTTTTAATTCTAGAATATCCCCGGCAACCAAATCGGATACGCGTTGCCCAACTTGTTCATTTTCATATGAATATCCCGCGGTTTGGGTGTAAATCAGCTTTGAAGTGCCTTTCCACTTTTGAGCTTGGTTATCATCCATCAAAACAATTCCGCCTGCATCTACCCATGACAGATATTTATCCGGGGTTTGAATATAGAACCAATCGCCTTCTTTCTTAAAGACTTTTACCGGTGTACCTAATGTTGCCTGTGTTGCCAGCTCAGCAGAGTGTTTGGGATTACTCCTAAGATTGGCCACCGAAATATTGATTACCGCATTAGTTTTCCCCTCTAAATTTTTAGAAGGTAAAATTTCAATTCTACTTTCATAGGTAATATTTTCAGCATCTAAGGTGGTTTTCAAAAGTTCTACCGCTTCAGGGATGTTACTTTCGCCCATTAAAATATACTTTTCAGTATCTATAAAGGTGTGAACATCAAAAAGCGCCGTTCGTTTATCCGGAGCGTATTGTTTTTTTACATCTGTAATGGTCTGTAATAGTTTTGCTTCTCTCTCACTCTGTTTGGTGCACGAAACCAGAAAAAGCACAAAAATACCGGTAACTAAAACCCCTAACTTATATCGCTTCATTTTTAAATCTATTATCATGTTTACTTTGCCTTAGTGAAATTATGTAATTTTATCGCAAATGAGCAAACTCAAGGCAATAGAACTTTTTGCAGGAGTAGGTGGATTTCGCCTAGGCCTGGAAAAAACCGGACAATATGAGGTAGTCTGGAGTAACCAATGGGAACCTTCAACCAAAGCGCAACACGCTTCTTTGGTGTATGAGGCCAATTTTGGCAAAGAGAACCACAGTAATCAAGATATTGCGGAAGTTGAAACGCAAACCATACCCGATGCAGACCTTCTGGTAGGCGGATTTCCCTGTCAAGATTACTCCGTAGCTACTACATTACAGAACTCCAAAGGTCTTATAGGTAAAAAAGGCGTGCTGTGGTGGAGTATTCATAAAATACTTTCGGAAAAAAAGAATCCGCCAAAATACTTATTTCTTGAAAATGTAGACCGTTTATTAAAATCACCTTCTGCCCAACGTGGGCGTGATTTTGCCATTATGTTGAAAAGTTTGGATGACCTGGGTTATGCCGTAGAATGGCGGGTTATTAATGCCGCGGACTATGGAATGCCACAACGGCGCAGACGCATATTTTTCTTAGGGTATCACAAATCAACTTCGCTTTACAAAAAACTTAAAAAGTCCGTTTCAACGGATTGGGTACTTTCGGAAGGTACTATAGCTTCTGCTTTTCCTGTTCAACAAACCACTCAAAAACCGATTTCCTTTGAAATTGAGGGTGATTTGGTCCATATTTCAAACAATTTTAATTTGGGTGAAAAGCTTTCCCCCTTTCAAAATACGGGTGTGTTCATAAACGGTAAAGTATTTACGGTAAAGACGCAAGCCAGTTATGATGGTAAACGTACCGTTTTAGGGGATGTGCTCCAAAACGGTGAAGTAACGCCTGAATTTTTTATTCCCGAAGAGGATTTTCCTAAATGGGAATATTTAAAAGGGGCCAAAAAAGAGGTGCGAACGGCCAAAACCGGTTTTACCTATAATTATAGTGAAGGCGGGATGATTTTTCCCGATGCCCTGGACAACTCGTCAAGGACTATTATTACCGGTGAAGGTGGAAAATCGCCTTCACGTTTTAAACATGTAGTGCAGACATCAAAAGGATTGCGACGATTGACACCGGTAGAATTAGAACGTTTAAATATGTTTCCGGATAATCATACGTTATTAGAAGGTATAAGTGATACCAAACGCGCCTTTTTTATGGGAAATGCCCTTGTGGTAGGCGTGGTAGAAAAAATTGCAGACGCCTTGGCCGCTAAAATTCAGGTTTAGTTCTTCTGCGTAATATTAACAACTGTACTATGCCGCTTCAAAGTAATTTCAAGTCAGATTTGGAAAGGGAGCAGAAGCTGTGCATTTTATTAGATCGCTATTACCGCCAATATCTAAAGCAATACTCTTTTGAGCGGGTGTCCAATATGAAACAGCAAATGGCGGGTATAGATTTAATTTTCACCCGTAAAACCTGTGGTAGAACTTATTCAATTGACGAAAAGGCCCAACTAGATTACCTAAATGAAAATTTACCCACTTTTGCCTTTGAACTAAGTTACCAGAAGAACGGTATATTAAAAGAAGGTTGGTTGTTTGACACTTCAAAAAAAACGGATTTCTACGCATTGATAACTTCAATTTATGCGGATGCACCTAAAGAATTTACTTCGTGCAAAATTACCTTGGTAAATAGACAAAAACTAATAGACCTTTTAACGGTCCGATCTATTACCTCATCAAACTTAAAAAAATACATTGTGCCTGATAAAGAGCTTCATGGTAAAATTAAGATTAGTGAGTTGAACCATAGGAACGAAGGATACCTGTACGCATCCACAAAAAACAAGGCCGAAAAACCATTGAACCTTATTTTAAAGCTCGATTTTTTAGAAGAAACCGGTGTTGCCAAAAGATTGGCTTAACAGATATTTTAGACTGATCAGTCTGTAAAGTTTTATTATAGCTTTAAGCTTTGGTTTTGATTTAATTACAGCGTTATCAACATGTTTTTAAACGATGAAAATAGTTGATTTTTATTTCCGAATTGTATCCAATTAGACCGGTCAGTCGGTTCTGTAAAATTGAATACAATGTACAAATTGAAGGACTCAACGCTCTTAAAATGCTGTTAATCAACACTAAAAATTTGCAATTGCGGTTATTTTTTATATCTTATCCTTTATGGTAAGAACAGAAAAGTCAGAAAATCAGGAGTTTTTAGAGAAGTCGATCAATCATCTTGAAGCCACAGGTTTCGAAGATATTAAAGCGGATATTGAGGGGTACGATACTCCCAAATCCTATGTTAGAAAAGGTACGGATTCCAAAATTACCCCAGACATAGTAGCGCTTAAAAACGGTAGAAAATATTACTTTGAAATAAGCCTGAAATCATCTAAACCCAGACTACTAAAAACAAAGTGGCTTTTCTTGGATACCTTAAGCAGAATGAATTCCAATAGATTTAGAATTATAACCACCAAGGGGCATTACAAGTTTACTGACAATATGTTGGAAGATATTAACCTATCCAATAAAGAACCTATTCGTATATAACATTACAATCATAAGAAACAAAAAGGTCCGTATGTAACGGACCTTTTTTATTTTCTAACCATACCTATATGTGGTATGCCATCTTCAAGATAGCCATCTCCTACTTGGTCAAAACCTAAAGTATGATAAAAACGTTCTAGATATAGTTGAGCGGATACTTTCATGACCGGCGTATTAAAGTGTTCCTCTACCGCCGCAATAGATGCTTTCATAATATCTTTTCCATAACCGTATTTTCTTTCGGAATATTTAACCACTACCCTACCAATACTTGCTTCATCAAAATAATCTCCCGGTTTAAATATTCTAGTATAAGCAACTATTTCATTATTTTTAGTGGCTAAAACATGTAACGCTTTTTGATCCTTATCATCTATATCTTGGTAAACACAATCCTGTTCAACAACAAAAACTTCACTTCGTAACCTAAGAATATGATAAAGTTCCAATTTGGTAAGCGCTTCAAATGATTTTACATTTATTTCCATCATACTATCAATCTTGTACAATTATTTACGTGTTTTTACATTTTGGTATTTAAGTTGAATAGTAACGTTCTGAAAACCTAATTTGTGATACACGATGTCTTTTATGTCTTAAGAATGTTGTAAAACTCCTTAACCTTGATGTTTTTATTGCGGTAACTGTTCTAAAACCAACTTTTAAGCAAAAACAATAGTTTGGGAACTTGATTACATCAACAATACACTACCCATATTAAAATGGATTCACATTGTATTGAACATATTTGGATACCTCATAACCTTCATAACAAGATTGCTCCAGTTATAAACATCTGGTAACTTAGCAAGATGGTTGGATAAGAAAGTGACTATAAAGAAACTTTCCTTTTTAAAAGTAAAACTTTGGAAGCTTACTTACAAGGAATTTTTTCTATTCTCCTTTCATGTCTACCTCCCTCAAAATTGGTATTCAAAAAGGTCTTTACCATTTCCAATGCCTGTGGTAATGAAATAAATCTAGCCGGCAGACTTAATATATTAGCGTCATTATGTTCTCTACTTAATTGAACAATTTCTTTTGTCCAACACAAAGCACAACGTACTTTTTGGTGTTTGTTGGCAGTCATTGAGGCACCGTTACCGCTACCACAAATAATAATTCCAAAATCAACATTACCGTTATCAACATCTGAGGCAACAGGATGTACAAAATCTGCATAATCAACACTATCAGCTCCGTCAGTTCCGTAATTGCTAACCTCTATATTCATAGATTTCAATAAACCAACGATGGCCAATTTATAATCTGTACCCGCGTGATCGTTTCCAATAGCTATTTTCATTATGCGTAATCTCGTTAGAAGCTTAAATTTGTACGGTTTTATAAGTGTATAAAACCCTTTTATAGCTCTCAAAGGTACAAATACTAGTGCTTTACCACAACATGGATAGAGTTCACAACATTAGTTTTCTGTAAACACTTGTTCATTGTTAATTTGTTATTGTTAAAAGGTGTTTATATTGTTAATAACCTTGCAAAAGAAAGTAGATCTTAAATTTTGATTTCTCACCTGAATAGTACTCTACAAAACTAATCTCTAATTGAGAAAATTATTTTTACCCATTTTGTAATACGCTATCAAAATGTTATTGGAGGTAATTAACATTAAATTTACGTTTACTTATTAAATAATTTATGTTGATATCGCTTATCAACGAATATTGATAATGTAGTTATCACCCTGATTCTGTGTTATATTAGATCGGTACAAATTGTCAACAACTTCTTTAAGTAACATGGAACAACTATTTCTTCAAATTTTTATAAGCCTTATTAACACTCTATAATAACCACCAATTTTATTTTAAATTTTAAAAAAGAAAAACAGATTATAATATAGTTGTTGATAACCTTGTTTTGAGATCAAGGATGTTCAATAACGGATGTAATGGATTATAATTCGTAATTTACCGTATAAATTAAAGATAGTTAATGTCAAAGAACAAAAAGAAAGCTCGTAATCATAGAAACAACGAGATAACAAAAGGAATCTTTACCGTATTGGAGAAAGAACCTAAAAAGAGTTTCAATTATAAACAAATAGCGGCCAAACTAGGCCTTAACAATACTCAGGACCGTAACAAATTAGTAAAAAGGTTAGGCCAACTCAAAGAAAAGAAAAGAATACAAGAAGAAGGCAGAGGTAATTATATGGCCTTGGCTTCTTCCAAAAAATACCACACAGGTACCGTTGATCTTACCGGCAGGGGCAATGCTTATATTGTCATAGAAGATATGGAGGATGATGTTTTCATTCCTGCCAATAAAGTTAAAAAGGCCTTTCATGGAGATACTGTAGAGGTGTATATCTTTCCAAGGAGAAATGGCAAGAAATTAGAAGGTGAGATTACCAATATCCTGGAACGTAAGAAAACGGAGTTTGTAGGTATTGTAGATTTACAAAAGACGTTTGCTTTTGTACGTCCCACGGATTTTAGAATGTACACGGATTTCTTTGTTCCAAAAGATAGTATAAAAGGAGCTAATGATGGCGATAAGGTTATTGTTAGATTGGATGGTTGGGAAGACAAAGACGATTCACCCACCGGGACAATTATTGAGGTCTTGGGAAAACCAGGAGAGCATAACACAGAAATACATGCCATTTTAGCAGAATACGGACTCCCGTATGAATTTCCTACTGAGGTTGAGCGTTTTGCAGATACACTTGATACTTCTATAAAAGAAGAGGAAATTGCCAAAAGAAGGGATATGAGAGAGGTTTTAACCTTCACCATAGATCCTAAGGATGCCAAAGATTTTGATGATGCACTTTCTTTTGAAGTACTGGAAAATGGTAATTATGAAATAGGTATTCACATTGCAGATGTTTCTCATTACTTGGTACCGGATACCATTTTGGATGATGAGGCTTATGAAAGAGCTACTTCCGTTTATCTTGTGGATCGTGTGGTTCCCATGCTTCCAGAAGTATTGTCCAATAACGCTTGTTCGTTACGGCCCAATGAAGAAAAATATACCTTCTCCGCAATTTTTGAAATGGATAAGGATGCCAATATCAAGAACCAGTGGTTTGGTAGAACGGCTATAAATTCCAATGAGCGTTTTGCTTATGAAGAGGCCCAACATATTATAGAAACCAAGGAAGGTAGTATTCCAAAAGAAATTTCTATTCGTGAAGATACCTATACCGTTCCTGAAGATGTAGTAAACGCTACTTTGGAAATGGATAGGATGGCCAAAATTATGAGGGGCAGACGTATGCAAGAAGGTGCTCTTTCTTTTGATAAGGTAGAAGTACGTTTTAACCTGAACGAAGAAAGTGAGCCCGTTGGAGTATTCTTTAAGGAATCTAAGGATGCCAATAAGTTAGTTGAGGAATTTATGCTGCTGGCCAATAGAAAAGTGGCCGAGTTCATAGGTAAACAAAAACCTAAAAAGACGTTTGTATATCGTATTCACGATGATCCCAATGAAGATAAATTAATAGCGCTTAACGGTATTGTTTCCAGGTTTGGGCACAAGTTAGACTTTAAGGATAAAAAATCCATTAGCGCGTCTCTAAATCAGCTTTTGAGCGATGTTAAAGGCAAGAAAGAACAAAATTTGGTAGATACACTTGCTATACGTAGTATGAGCAAGGCTATTTATACAACGGATAATATTGGGCATTACGGTTTAGCGTTCGATTACTATACGCATTTTACCTCGCCAATTAGAAGATACCCGGATGTAATGGTACATCGTTTATTGCAACATTATTTAGATGGTGGTGCATCTGTAAAAGAGGAGGTTTATGAACAGAAATGTAAACATTCTTCAGATATGGAGTACTTAGCTTCCAGTGCAGAAAGAGATTCCATTAAATACATGCAGATCAAGTTTATGCAAGACCACCAAGACCAAGAGTTTGTTGGTGTTATTAGTGGAGTTACCGAATGGGGTATTTATGTTGAAATTATAGAGAACAAGTGCGAAGGCATGGTGAGAATCAGCGATATAAAAGATGATTATTATACCTTTGACGAAAAGGAGTACGCAATTGTAGGAGAAAGGACAAAGAAAACTTACCAATTGGGTGATGAAGTAGTAGTCATGGTCAAAAACTCAGATTTGGTAAAACGTCATTTAGATTTCTCTCTTTTGGGAAAGCATGAGTCGTAATCGGTTCTTTTGGAACGGATTTTGTCTTTGAACTATCAAAATAACCTAAAAAGGTACATTATGAAAAAGTTCGTTTTGCTTGTCATTTGTATTCTTGGGCTTCAAGTTACTTTTGCCCAAGATGCTACTATGACTCAAGACTTAACTAAATTCTCAGAGGTTAAGGCTTTTGATGGTCTTTCCATTAAGCTTATCAAGGCAAATGAGAATAAGGCCGTTATATCCGGTGAGAATATGGATAAGGTAGCTATTGTTAATAATGATGGTGTTCTTAAAATAAGAATGCAAATAGGTAAAATTTTTAGTGGGTACAGAACTTTTGTTGATCTGTACTATACCGAAAAACTTATTGTTATAGACGTTAACGAAGATGCTAGAATAGTTTCGGATGAATCTATAAAACAAGAAGTTATTGAGCTTAAGGCCCAAGAAGGTGGCGAACTGGAAATTAATGCCGAAGTTGAACAGATGTTGGTAAAGACAGTTACCGGTGGAATGATATCAACCAGTGGCTCCTCTAATTTACAGGATATTGTCATAAATACCGGTGGTGTTTATGAGGGTAAAGAATTCATAACTAAGTTTTCTACTATAAATGTGAATGCCGGATCTCGTGCAGAGATTTACGCATCGGATTATGTAAAGGCCACTGTAAAGGCCGGCGGAGAGGTTTTGGTGTACGGCAATCCTAAAAAAATGGATGAAAAAACTGTGTTTGGTGGTACGGTAACACGAATGTAATCGGTTTTTATTCCAGTTTTTAATCCCTTAGCTTTGTGGTGTAGCCTTTCCAATTTCTTATCAGGAAAGGATAAAACTACATTTTGCTTTAAAATTAATAGTAAAGAATACCAAGAATAACGCATGTGGGAAGACATTCAGGCAGCAGTTCCATTAGGCTTTTTTTTAAGCTTTATGATTGGGCCTGTTTTCTTTGTTCTTTTGGAAACAAGTGCCATTAAAGGATTTAGGGCGGCCCTTATTTTTGATTTTGGGGTTATTCTTGCAGATGGTGTTTTTCTTGTTCTTGCTTATTTTAGTAGTTTTCAACTTCTTGAAAATTTAAGCAACCAGCCCGGTCTGTATGTTTTTGGAGGTGCAATACTTCTGGTGTATGGTATTGTTACCATATTTAAAAAACCTCCCAAACAGGTAGAAACTAATATAAAAGTTAAGAAAAGCGATTATTTAGGTCTGTTCGTAAAAGGTTTTCTGCTGAATTTTATAAATATTGGGGTTTTGGTATTTTGGTTGGGTATTATCATTGTGGTAGGACCTAGTTTGGATAATGACCCTAACCGTATTGTAGTGTTCTTTTCTGCAATGGTGGGGGCTTATTTTGTAACGGATATATTTAAGATTCTTCTGGCGAAACAGTTAAAGAAGAAACTAACGGTAAACAGAATATTTTTCATTAAAAAAGGACTTGGTATTATTTTGATTATATGTGGTATAGTGCTAATAATCAAAGGTTTTTTACCAAAAGACCAGTTTAATATAGAAAACGGTATTGAACGTATAGAAAAGCTTTAGCTAAATAATAGGGAGTATTGTAATGATATACTTGCTCTGGATGTTTCGTATTTAAAACAAAAAAACCTTCGTTGTACACGAAGGTTTTTTATTGAGGCATCGAGCAGATTCGAACTGCTGTACAAGCTTTTGCAGAGCTCTGCCTAGCCACTCGGCCACGATGCCATTTGCAGGTGCAAAGATAGTTTTTTTGATGGAAATGTTATTTTTACTTTACTTTTTTTTCACAATGGCTATTTACATCGTACATGAAAAGAGCTAAGTATAAAGATTTGCAGTTATTTAGAATGATGATTTAGTGTATTGGGTACGTTATTTTTTTCGCTTTTCCTTTAAAACTATGGTCACTTTTTCAACATCACCGCCTATAGGAGGGTTTATTTTTGAAACCTCAACTTCTGCTTTTTGAACAATTTGAATTTCGTCAAAAATACGATCTATGATTCGTTTACCAATATGTTCCAAAAGTTTAGAAGGCACTTTCATTTCCTCTTTCACGATATGGTTAATATGAACATAATCAACCGTATCGGATAATCTATCGGAAATTGATGCTTTGGTTAAATTGGCATCTACAGACACATTCACCAAATATTCGCTACCTATGGCAGTTTCTTCCTCTAAACAACCGTGGTGGGCATAGACCCTTATATTATTAACTTTAACCTTGTCCAAAATCAAATTTATTTTTGCAAACTTAATTGAAACGGCCGAGATTAGAATAGAAAGCTAGGCTGTAATTTTCATAATCGGACAGGTATTTTGAACAACTTTGCCGCTTAATACGTACAACGACAATTACTAAGTCCTTGAAACAAGTCTACACCAATAGTTACTACATGGGTACCTGTACTATAAGTAAGTAATTCATTTAGAATTATTTGATAGGAATACCCAAAGTAGAAATTGTTCTTTTTTAGACCTGCAAAAGGTGCTATAAAAAGTGGACTACCTATTTGATCGTTCAAAAAACGGTAGTTAACACCGGCATAGAAATAGTCTTCAAAATTGTACCATCTAAATTTTAGGTTTAAATCGGTTTCTGAACGTCCATCACTTTCAAACATTTTAAAGAGTAAAGATGGCTCTATTTCTAAATCACTGTTTTTATTTTTTCTGTATCGGTATCCGGTATATACGTAATAGTTTCTTAGTTCATTAGGTTCATCTGCATCAAAGGTAAAACTGCTAGGATCCTTGCCTAAAAGGTTGGATGCATTACCACTTATGTAGAATTTACCATATCTGTACAGTACCCCAACATCAAAGTTATGATTGCTAGTTTGGCGGTTGTTAATAACTCCCGGATCAAGATTGGCATCCACAAATTTATCAATGTCTATTCTAAACTGGTTAAAGTTGTAAGAAAGACCAAAGGATAAGAATTCATCATCATATCTGTCTAGAGTTAAGTGATGAGCAAATGATACCCTGGCACCCTGTTGTTTGGTATATCCGTTTTTATCATTATATAAAAATAGACCTATACCGGATTTTTCACCTAAACGCATATCTGCTGCCAGAGACTGTGTTTGTGGCGCGTCTTTGATTCCTACCCATTGTGTAAGACCGTTAAGCCTAATTTTTACATGGTCTCCTATACCCGCATAAACCGGTGATAGAACAAACGGGTTATCTGCCAAGTATTGAGTAAGCTGGGGCGAATTAAGCTCCTGCCCTCTTGCGGTTATGATGCCCGATAAGAGCAGCATGGTCCATATGAATTTGCGCATGGTACTGTAGGTTGTAGGTTAAGTATTTTTATTTAGCGATATAGGGTAAAGTGTCCAACGAATTCCCTGTCATCATTCTCTCCGTTGAGTTTAATAACGTACCAGTAATCTCCGGTAGGAAGCTCTTTGCTTAAGTAAAGACCGTCCCATCCTGGATCACCAACACCCATTCGGTACACCTCTCTACCATAACGATCAAATATGATGGTTAGTATCTCTGGGAAGCCTTCATCATTTTTAGGTTTCCATGTCTGATTTTCCGCATCTCCATTTGGGGTAAAGAAGTTTGGAATATCAAGATCTATAAACTCCATATATATGCTTGCTACAGCTTCACAACCGTTTTCATCGGTTACGGTAACTACATAAGTATCAGTACGGTTAATGTAGAACGTATTGTCCGTACCATTATCCTTATCACCAAAAGTAATATTGTATTCACCTCTTCCACCAGTAACGTTTGCTGTTATCTGGTTGATGTTGGTTTGCTCTAGAACAAGAGTTAAAGGTTGGAAATCTTCAATCTCTATATCGTATGTTACGATACAACCGTTGGCATGGGATATAGCTATGTAATGCGTACCCGGTGTAAGGTCTCTAAAGAATGGGTTCAACTGCATTTCTGTTGGATTCATGGTATCTACACCATAAAGAACCTGATCTGCAATAGTTTCGTCTTCTAGGGTAATATTTATATAGTTGTTAGGAATATTTCCATTACAACCATATACGGGTTCTACAGTAGCATTTAAATTTACGCCTGGTTCTACGGCAACGGTTATATTTTCTTCACAACCTTGGGCATCACGTACAAATATGATGTAGTTTCCTTCTGCCAGACCGGTAAAAGTTGTTCTGTCCTGAACAAAATCGGTTTCTGTATGCATTCGGGTGCTATAACCTGCAGTTCCTCCGGTAATGGTCAATTCAATTGTACCATTTTCTTCACCTATACATATTTCTGGTGTTGAGATGGCCGATATTTCAACAATGGCAGGCTCGTTAATGGTATATTCCAACTCTATAAAGCAGCCATTTTGATCCTGTGCAATTACCCTGTAATCTCCAGGGGCAAGGTCTTCAAATGTATTTTCATCATCAAACTGATTAAGGTTTGGAGATATAGCATATTGATAGCCTCCTGAACCACCGGACAAGGTAACGGTTATACTTCCATCTTCTTCACCGTTACAAGAAACATCTATAATTTCATCTGTGTATTCCAAAGCTGAAGGCTCAGAGATAACTACTTGTTCAGGAGTAGTTAATCTACAATCCTGACTGATTACATCTACGTAATAGGTTCCGGCTGGCAAAGTACTGAAGGTACCATTGCTTTGTGGACCCGCTATACGAGAAGCCGCACTTAATGAAGCATCTGTGTAAAGCGAATATTGATAGTTTCCTAAACCACCATCTGCCGTAGCATAGATAGTAGCGGTATTATCTCCATTACAGTTAATTACTGCAGCAGTATCATCTACTGTTAATATTAATGGATCAATAGGGTCTTCTTCAATAGAATTAGATTGAACAGCTGTACATAAATTTGCAGCATCCCTAACATAGTAGCGGTAAACACCTGCACTCAACATGCCGCTTAAAGGCAAATTAACGCTGTTTCCTGGCATTGCTGTCCATGTTATATTGTCTGCACTAAATTCGTACGTTCCGCTTCCTCCAGTGGCACTTAATTCAAATTCTACACCGGTGGTACAAGTCAACGGACTTGTCCTGATCAATGAAGCTTCTACTTCCGTAGGATTTACTATTTCAAGAATAGCGGTCTCTTCTGAACATCCAACCTCATCACTTACCGTTACACTATAGAATCCAGCAGCCAAATTATTGAAGTCGCCTGTACTCTGACCAACAGAAGTAGTTAATAAGTTACTTCCGGAAATATCATCATAAACATTCAACTGATATTGGTACGTTGGTGTAATATTTCTTGCACCTACGGTTGTTGATATGCTTGCCGTATTTGCATTAAAACACGATAAGGTAGTTGCCGTAATATTAGCTACAATATCATCCGGTCTGATCAATGTGATGTTATCCGATAATACACAAGAGAATGCATCTGTAACAGTCACATGGAAATCACCGGCCGCTAAGTTTCTGAAAATAAACGCCTCTACATTTGTTTCGGTATATACCGTAGATGTAGTAGTGTTTTCCAAACGGATGGTATATGGTCCTTCACCACCAATTGGATCTACAAATATTTCACCTTGATCATTGCTACATGATACATTGGCTTCTTCTCTAACAATAGCGGTAATTGGAGCACTTGGAGCCAATACGGTTATCACATTAGAATCATCATCACACAAAGGTGCTGTAGTTTCTGTAATGCGTATGTAATAACTTCCTCCAACAAGATTTGAAATCGTCAAAGGTGTACTGGTATCTCCAGTTCCACTGAATCCGGCTACAGGATTATCGTTTATATCATATACTTGATAGCTGTAAGGCCCTGTGTAGTTATCAATAGTTACACTAAAACTACCATCATCTACACCATCGTTCAAACATTGTTCGTCGGAAAGTTTCGTGGCTGTAACCTCTATAACATCCGGGTCTTCAATTCTATGAACAGTTTCTATTACACAACCTGTATCTAGATTGGTAATTCTTACACTGTAATTTCCAACTTCCAAACCTGTAAATGTTTCAGGATTATTGGTAGAAGTAATGGTCTGTGCGTAGGTAACGTTTATTCCCGTTACAACATATTCCAAGTTAGGAGTTGCGGTAGTTGGGCTAACCGTTACCCCAACTTCTATTTGGCCATTGTTTAATGGAGAACAAGCAGCTTCTTGGGTAGTTGTAACCGTTGCATCACTAATTTCTACAAAAGGTAAAACAGTGTCTGTGACTGATAGAGCAGAACATCCTGCATTATCATATACTCTAATTTCATAGATACCACCCAGACCATCAGTTTCAAAATATGTGGTGTTCGAACCATCTTGAACTACACTTCCATCTCGGATAAATACATATCTATTGAAAGTACCCGTTCCACCTGATGCATTTGTAAATGACACACTAGCGTTATTTCCATTGTTTCCAACAGTACAACCATACTGAACAATGTTAATAGGATCTACGGTAATAACATCTAATTCCGTAATAGTAACATCTGTTGTTATAGCACAGTTGTTAGCCCCTCTTGCTTCAATAGTATAAGTTATTCCGGCAATAGAACCTTCAAGTCCATCAAAGAAAGCAGATGTTGTAGTAGATGATGTTGCCGCTATTGGGAAAGTAGCCGAACTACCTGGACCCGTGATAATACGGAAGGTATATGGTCCTACTCCATTATCGGTAACACTTACGGAAATTGTTCCATCATCTAAGCCATTACAAGTTACGTTGGTAGAAGAATCTACGTTCAGCACAGGAATTACCGCTGTTTCCAAACGTTGTGTTATAGTTGTACTACAACCGTGGTTCGGGTCTAAATCGGTAATGGTAAATACATAATCTCCTACTTGTGTAAGATTTGTAAAAATACCCGTATTGTTAGTATCATCTACCGTAGCTGGAGCAGACAGTGGATATTGTACATCATATCTGAAGCTTCCAGAACCACCTGTTTGTGAAATGGTAATCTGTCCACCAGGATCTGTAGTAGAACAATCAATCGTTTTAACTACGGATGCCAATGGTGAAATAGGTTCGTGTAAGTCAATGCTTGTACTTGTGGTACCTACACAGCCCCATTGGTCACTAACGACTACTTGATATTCGCCTGCACCTAAGCCACTAAATATAGCTGAGGTTTGTATAGGTCTCATATCTTCAAAAGCAGAAGTACCAGTGTTGAATAGCTGTAATTGGTAACTGTAGTTGCTACCCTGACCGTTCATTACGTTAATAACTTCAATTTCACCTTCTAAGTTGGTACAGTTAGGCTGATTGATCCTCAAATCTGCAGTAATCGGTGTTGGATCAACAAGAATAACATCTGCCAATTGCTCAGCACATCCTCTAGAATCCATAACCCAAACTTCATAGGTAGCCGCAGTAAGGTTTTCTTCTTTCTGGTTTGAAGTATAGTTCGCAGAATCGTTAGTGTCAATAACAGGACCTGCCGCATCAAAAATCAGATACGAATAACCGCCCCATCCACCGGTAACATCGGTAATGGTAATGGTACCGTTGTTACCTGGTACGCAAGTGATATCGGTAAATATCCTGTTTGCGCTAATTGGGTCACTAGGACCAGCAATGGTAAATAACTCAGAAGCAACACAAGAAGGATTACTATCTTGGGTAACCTCAACGCGGTACTCGCCCGCGCCAATGTTAAATGGTGTTGTGGGACCTACATTGGCCGAAGCTCCGGTAGCACCTGCAATGATAGTATCATCACCTGTGGTAGTCGTACCTTGCGAATTATATATTTGCCATGTGAAACCTCCAGTATATGGATTGGTACTATCGCTTATGGTAAAGCTAACAGAACCATCGTCTCCATTACATACTACATCAACAGTGGTAGCATCGATTTCAAATGTATTTGGGTCTTCAATTTCAAAAGTAGTTTGTACAAAACATCCGGTATCTGTATTGGTAACGGTCACTTCATAGTTTCCTACCCCTATTCCGGTAAATGAATCATTAGTTTGATTTAATACACTATACGCATTGTCCGTTCCAACAACTGAATATTCGAGAGTTGGAGTTCCCGATGGAGGCGTTAGGGTTACACCTATAGTAACTTCGGCATCATTACCAGGGTTACAGCTTACATCCGTATCAGTGGTAACCGTAGGATTACTGATTTCAACAAAAGGAGCAATTGTGGCGTTGGTCGTGCCCACACAACCCTTATCGTCATAGACATTAATCGTATAAGCTCCACCTAATAGATCGGTTTCAATATAGGTATCGTTAGAACCATTTTGAACCACAATATCAGCTTCTACAGGAACTGTATTAGGATTATCATTTTTAATGAATTCATAACGTACGAATGCGTTAGAACCTCCTGTTACACTTGCCACGGAGATACTTGCGTCATTCTGATTATTGGCCGTAGTACAGCCAAACTCAACTACTGCATCCATAGTTACAGCAATAGTAGCTGGTTCTGCAATAAGTATAGAAGCACTATCCGTTGTACAATTGTTGGTAGTAGGATTACTTCTAACCGTTACGATATAACCTGCGGCCGTAGTTGTAGGTGCAAGACCTGTGAACGTAGCAGAAGTATTGGTAAAGCTTGTTGGAGCAATGCTTACGGCACCACTATCCAAAGAAGTAATCTCAAAGGTAAACGGACCGATACCGTTATCTACAGCTGATATTGTAATTGTTCCATCGCTATCTCCATTACATGTTACATCCGTAGAAGTAACTGTATCGATTATCGGCTCTGGCCGGTCTGGAACACGAATTGTGAATTCTCTGTTACAACCTGCATTGTTAGGCGTGTTAGTATCATAAATGGTAATGGTATAGTTACCCGCTAAAGGCGCTCTATAATCAAAAGGATTTCCTGGGAGCGCTGTTTGAGCTACCGCAGGGGCACCAGCATCGTTGGTAATGGAATATTCATAACTTCCCGACCCTGATGTAGCTTCAATATTAATTGTTGCCTCAGGTGATGCCGTACAATCTATAAGCTTAGTAAGCCTAGCTTGAACGGAAAGTACTGGATGAACCACAAACGCTGTCTGTGAGGCCATACAACCATTTCCATCAATAATATAAACATCATAGGAACCTGCAGCAATATCGTTGAATACGCCACCATTATCTAGGTAAGTGCTTGGTGCTGGGTCACCGGCCGGTGCAATAGCATAACGGATATTTCCTGCCGCTGAGTTTCCAACAACGGTAAGGTCTATTGGAGCGCTACAATTATCCTGTGTGATAGAATCAATAGTAGGGTTTGGCGATAAAGTCAATGCAACAGGGGCCATGGTAAATGAACAACCATATTGATCATTTATAGTTACTGTATAATTACCCGCTGGGGAATTCACAGGAATCTGTACAGGGTTGTCCGTTGTACCGGTCAATGCTGTAAAACCAGCAGGTCCTGTTACATCAAAAGTGTATGGTGCTCCGCCGCCACCGATAATTCCATCAATTGAAATTAGTCCCGGTAGGTTACACGAAATATCCCTGGTAACGTTTGGTGTTGCACTTAAAGCACGTAACTCTTGTAAATAGGTATTTTCGCTACCACCTCTACAGGCATCTGTAGTTCCATCAGATTGAACAATATCAATATAATATTCGCCTTCAGGCAAACCGCTAACGGTTATAGTATTGTTATAAAGAATGTCTCCACCACTAGTCTGAAGAGCAATAGGATTTCCTACTTCAAAAAATTCCCAACGCATGTGTGAACTTGGTGTACTAGGATTCAAAGTATATTCTATTTCACCCGTTGATGAACCAAAACACGTAGGAGTAATATCCGTAGTTATTTCAATAGGTTCGTTAATTAGATCATTAACATTGATTAAACTCTGGCGTACACAACCCGTATTATCCCTAACATAGAAAATGTAGGTTCTACCCGGTGTAAGTCCGGTCCAAGTATAGGAACCTTCACCCGCTGGAACCGTAGCACCGCTGGAATTTACTGTTCCACCTGGTTGCCAGGTTGTGGTAGCTGGGTCAAAATTAGCAGGGTCTTCCGAAAATGCATATTCATAAGGAGCTACACCTGCGGTTCCTTGAACACGTACTTGCAAATCAAAACAGTCTACAACTATCGCGCTTATACTAATGTCCAAATTATCCAAAGGATAAGGAATAATGTATCTATCAAAGTCTCTCTGACAAATAGTGCCGCTAGGTAATGTTACTCTAATAGAAGGGAATACCTCCGTACCTGAAACAGTACCTCTTAGTTCATTTGAAAGTTGCCATGTAGTACCACCGTCATTACTATATTCTATGGTACCACCGGAAGGAGCGGTTACATTATCAAAACGGAAGCCGTATTCATTGGGATCAGGGTCATTACATGCCGCTGGTAAAATAGGATCAATATCCGCAGTTATTTCTGTAGCATTGTTGATGGTAATGGTTGATGAAGTAACGGTACAACTGTTCGTATCGGTAACCGTAATTTCATAATCACCTACTCCAATACCATTGAAAGTCAATGTTGTGGTAGAAATATTAGTATTTGTTATTCCGTAATCTATACCGTCGGCAGGAGTCAAATCTACTAATTGATACGTAAACGGACCTGTTCCTCCACCTAGCGTAGCATCAATTGAACCTAGTCCATCAAAACACTCAGGGTCGGTTGCTGTTCCGCTTGCGGTTAACGTGGCAACAGGAGTCAGGATAATATCTTCTTGAACGAATGAACATGATGGTGAAGCACCATTATTATCTAAAACATACACATCATAACCAGCCGGGTTGGCAGTAGCCATAGCGCTAGTAACGTTTAAGAAGTTAGTTGTTGAATAAAGACCAGAAGGGTCGGTATTTGCCGGTACAATGGCGTAAACCAGGGTTCCGTTTCCACCTGTGGCATTAACGGTAATGGAACCGTCATTACACGCACTGATATCAACAACCTCTACGGATACTACTAACTGTGGGTCTATTGTAATGGTTTGTTGAACAGCCGTACATCCATAAGCATCTCTAACATCTATGGTATACGTACCATTGGCTAAATTATCAAAAGTGTGTGTCGTTCCCGTAACTGGAGTTGCCGCTACGAACGGACCTCCATCAATACTAAAGCTGTAACCTCCATTACCAGCAGTAACATTTACAGCTATGGAACCATCATTGGTACCGGAATAACAAGCTGTAGGTATGGCGTCAAAAGTTGGTACAACAGGAGCAATTACGGTAATTGCCGTATTTATAGGGTCTGTACATAAGTTTGTATCCCTTACCCTTACGATATAATCACCTGCAGGCACACCGGTAAATTCCGTGTTGGTTTGATAACCTGTCAGTATTCCACCTACATTGTCTTCTAATTGATACTCGTAAGTTGGAGTTCCACCTGTAGCACTGGCTGTAATGGTAGCACCTGTATTATTACACGTAAATTCTGAAGTAATACTTGCTGAAGCGACAAGAGCATTAGGTTCGGTCAATGTTTGAGTCAATGTTACAGTACAATCAGGCAAACTTGCAGCAGCATTATCAACATCACGCACTTCTATAGAATGTGCTTGTGCGGCAAGGCCTGTAATTTGTTCTGCAGCTGTAAACGGACCAACAAATGCAGCTCCGTTCAAGCTATATTCATATCCGCCTGTACCATAGTTATCGGCATCAATGGTAATAGTTCCTGAATTATCGCCATTACAATCAAGGTTTTCAAAGACAGTAATCGAAGCTTCAAAGGCATGTCCGTCCTCAACGATTACTGTTCTATCAACTGTACAATCGCTACCATAGTTTACGGTAATGGTATGGCTTCCTAAAGCTATATCGTTAAAAACATTTGTTGGTTGAGCCGTTCCTCCATCTATGCTATACGTATACGAAGCATCGTTAGGTAGAACGGTTATGTTTCCTGTTCCATCACAGTTGTAGGTTACTGAGGTAGAAAGTGTTGGTTCTGTTGGTAATGGAGCAATTATAACATCGGCCAAAGTAAGCTCACATGAAGTAGCATTGGTATCCCTAACCCTAATGCTGTAGGTACCATCGGTTAAACCAGAGAAAGCATGCACTCCTGTTGAAGAAGCAGCTGTCCAAGCTCCACCATTTATGCTATACTGATAATCTCCAGACCCACCTGTTGTTGGCGTAACGTCTCCAACAGTAATTTCACCATCAACAAGGCAGGTATAATTTTGTGTAATACTCGCTTCTGCTACCAATTGAGATGGTTCCGTAACAACTACATCCTGAGGCGTAGTTTCACAATTATTGGAATCTCTAACGCGCACAGGATAGGTTCCCGCGCTAAGGTTAGGGAAACTATTTTCGGTTACATAGGTAACCCCGTTATCAATACTGTACATGAACGGTGCGTTTCCACCAGAATCTACAACTATTGAGATTGCACCGTTTGATTCGCCAAAACAAGTTACAGCGGTTGGTGTTGGGGTAATTCCTATAGGAGCGTCTTGGTTTACGGTAATCGTATACATGGCCGAACAGTAATCTGCTCCCCCACTATTATCACGTACATACACATCATAATCTCCTGCAGCCGAAACTGTAACTGGATTATCAGTGCTGAAATCACTATTCGTTACTGCAGTTCCATTAGTTACAACAGCGAATACATAGTTATTGTCCCCACCAGAAGCAGAAATAGTTATATCTGTATCGGTCGCGCAGGCCGTAATAGTAGGTGCTGATGCGCTAACCGTTAATTGAGGGTCAATGGTAATATTCTGTAATACACCGGTACACCCTAGTCCGTCTTGAACATTAATGGTATACGTACCGTTTGAAAGACCGCTAAAAGTGTGTGTTGTACTGTTTGCTGGAGTTGGGCTTACCCAAGGGTTTCCGTTTATGCTGAAGGTATAATCTCCATTCCCATCAGTAACATCAACCTGAATGGTAGCTGTATTTCCTCCAGGATAACAAGCCGTTGGCGTAACGTTAAAAGTAATAGGATTTGCCGCGGTCACCGTCAAAGCAGCATCAATGGCATCTTCACATGAATTGGCATCCCGTACGCGAACAATATAATCACCTGCAGCTAAACCGGAAAAGACGGTGTTAGAACCATTAGTAGCAAAGTCATTAGTCCCAACTATCGCACCCAGATTATCTTCCAATTGGTATTCGTAAGCAGCAGTACCTCCGGTAACACCAGCTGTTATGGTAGCTCCACCATTGGTACAGCTTAATTCGGTTGTAATTGAAGCAAATGCTTCCAGTGCATCTGGTGCGTTAATAGTCTGTGTAAGCGTTCTTGAACATGTTGTTTCATCTGCTTTTCTAACCACCAAGGTATGAGAACCAGCACCAAGGGTTGAGGCAGAAGTAACCGGTGAAGTTGTTGAGGCTATAAAAGCACCACCGTCTATAGAATATTCAAATCCGGCTACGTTAAAGTTTTCAACTTCAAATGTTATTGATCCATCGCTTAGTCCGTTACAACTTGCGTCTGTAGAGCCAGTAATATTTGCGGTAAATACATTGCCAGCAACAACGGTAACCGCAGTTTCAACAGTTTGTTCACAAACCTCGGGTACTTGAAAAACGGTAATATCATCTATGGCAACATCGTTACCACTTGTTCTAATTTCGTTTGTTATTATAACAAAATCAAGACTAGAGTGTGTGCCGGGGTTAAGGGAAATAGAATATTCGTTCCAATTACCATCCTCCGGCATTGGGCCTGTGTCGGCCTGGGCGATTATGGTTTCAGTACCAGGTAGTCGTAATTGAATGGTTAAGTCTGGTGGTATTCTTCCCCCAGAAGTAATTAAATTTATTCCATATAGAGAAACCGTAAGAGGTTGATTTGGATAAATGTCATTTATTGCTTTCTTATATATAGCAGACCCTAAAGGTGGATCACCAATATTGACGACTAAATACCTGCCTTCAGGATTTGTGCCGTTGGTTGTATGGTCGTCAGGGCTGATCCATGAACTGAATTTTGGTGAAATACGGTTTGTAACAGCATATTCAAGATCGTTTATTTGTGGTCCATTATCATGTACAGAGCCACTTGCTATACCATCATCTATTTGAGGCTCAAATGCGTATCCATTGGTATTGGGGCTTCTTATGGCACCGTTGCCAATTCCAAAATCTTCTTGTAATAACAAACTTGGCGTTGGCGGCGTCTGTGAGCTATAGTTTGTACTTACTGTATAGGTTCCTGGTCCTACATTAAGGAACACATTGCTCGTAGGGTCCGGTGAATTTGGAACACCATCTAAGGCATAGGTATAGTTGTACGTTGTAATGTTTGGTGTTGCCGTTACAGTTGCCAAACCGTCACAATCATAACTTACTTCTGGAGTAAGGGTTACTTCTGGCTCATCAGGAACGTCCTCAACGGTAACGTTCATAGGAAATTCACATGAAGCATCTCTAACAATAACCGTATAATCTCCCGGAGGAAGTGTGGCCGTACTTGATGCACCGTAGCTTGCACCACCATCAAAACTGTATTCATATGGAGCTGTACCTCCCGTAACATTAGTTACTCTTACTTCTGCGCCGTTGGGATCACAGGTTGCATCTCTGGAAACACCCGCAGAAGCACTAAGAGGAAAAGGTTCGGTTAGGTTTACAGTTTGAGAAAAACTACAACCTGATGAATCCGTTACAAATACTTCATAAGTACCTGCAATAAGGTTAACAAAGTTTGGTGTTCCTTGAGTAGTAGTTCCGCCATCTATACTGAACTCGTATGGGGCTACACCACCTGTTGTATTTATAGTTATCGCTCCGTCCGAATCTCCACTACATGAAGGCGAAGTTTCGGTAATGGAATCTAGGGTCATTGCCCCATTATCGTTTATAGTTACTTCATTGGAAAAGGCGAAACAGTTGTTAGAATCTACGATTACAAAAACATAATCACCGTCTTCTCCGGGGAAATATTCATCAATATCATCGGCATCGGTATCTCTCCATCCGAAAGAAAATATAGGATTGGTATCATACGCATCACCCGGAATTGAAGCTACATCGGCATATAAATTCGTTCCGTTTTTGCTCCAAATAGCATAGGAATAATCAGGATTGGGAAGTCCTCCGCTTCCTGTAAGTTGAATGGTACCGGCTGTACAACCAATATCTCTTGTGGTAACCGCTGTAACTGTTGGGTCTGGTGTACGGGTTACCGTTACATCTTCGGAATACGTACACCCGTCTTGAGTAGAAACTTCAATGGTATAATCCCCTGGGTTTACATTAAAAGAATGCGTATTGTCCGGCTGAGCGGTTTCATCGTCAATTAGGGTTCCATCGCTTCTTCTTAGAACGTAGTTATAATTGGGCTCAACATTAAGTACATCAATTTTGATAATACCCTGAGCATTACAATTAGATGGGGTTGTAGTTACGTCTACTTGAAAATCCCTATCAAGGATTCCAATGTCCGGAGTGCTAAAAATACAAGCATCTGGAATAGGATTTCCTGAAGTGTCCAATTGGGTAACGTCTACTCTATAGGCTCCATTAGTAGAAATATCAAAGCTAGGACCGTTGTTGGCACTAAAAGGAACTACAATAGCATTATTGGCTACGTCTACTAACTGGTAACCATAATTGCTTCCTAAATTGGTTATAGTGATGTTACCATCCGTAGAACAAATAATGTCTCTATCATTGTAAAGAATGTTCAGATTATTCTGGAAAACATCAAAATAAAATCTGCTAAAACACCCATTGGTATAATTTATAACCAAACGGTATTTTCCTGCTGTGTCCGCATTGTAATCGCTTCCTGTTTCTACTTGATTCCATGTACAGGTAAGGTTTTTGTTGGCACAATCGTCAGGAGCTGCAAGACAACTACCTTCATCCAATCTTTCCCAAGAAATACTTTGAGCATCTAGTATATTCAATTGAATAGGCTGAACATCCGCGGAGCCACAAAGGAAGAATTTGGGCAATAAATCACCATCAATACTACATTCAACAATTTCGCCTTGAATATCGTTAGTAGGGTCTGCATCACTGTTTATATCATTGAAATATTCAACTAACGGATTGGTTTGCGTTGTACCATATCGTTCAACAACAATAATTTCTTTAAAACCTTTACAAGGGTCGGCAACAATTTTGTCTACAATGTAAGTGCCTACCTGGGTTACTTCTAATGTACTTTGGTCGCTATCTGGATCTCCATCGTTTAAAACAGGATCGGATGCATCAATTTCTCCATTTCCGTTTTCATCGCGAACCCAGATATAACTATCAAAATTATCACCAGCATCTAACAGGGCGTTTAAACCACAAAGTTGCACCGTTCTTGTAAAATTACAGTCCGAAAGGTCATCTAACAAGAAGTTGGTAGCACCTGGAGTTACAAATCCACAGTTATCAAAATCAGATACACTAGGGTCATCAGTAATTTGGTTATCATTTATTCTCCCCTGATAGGTAGAATAGGCTAAATTTTGAATTAAATCTGTACAGGCATCTATAAAATCGAAACAATTTTCTGCAACCTGAACACGCATACGTATTTGTCCGGGAGTATCTCCTACTTCAACAAATCTGTTGGGGATAAAGAAATCCACTTCCCGTGTTACTGGGTCATAGGTATACGTTGTTCCCGTTGGCATGTCTAGGTTTGCCTCGTCCAACGTAACATTTATGGGTAAAATATCACGAATGGTATAATTTATAGCATCATCATTTCCGGTATTTTGAAAGGTTAGAACGTAATCTAAGATTTGACCTAAGTTTACACCTTGCCCGGTAATATCATTACCTGCAATATCCTCTACTTTTTTCTCGAGAATAATATCCGGTTCAATGATTTCAATGTTGAAAGAGTTGAAAAATGGATAGTATTGGTCACCATTGGTTTGAAATCTGAATGTGGCGGCCGTTTCGTTATTGGGGATAACCGAATTTGTAGGATTGTTTAGGTTGAATAGATCACTGTCATAGCCTAGTGTATTGCGACTAAAAGGATTTCTATTGGCCGCATGAACACCGTTAAGGGTAATATTACTATTAAAAAAGTTATTTGATGGATTGGTTCCATTGCTTAGTGTGGTAAACCCACCGTTGCTAGCCGCTCTTATTCTTAGATAATCTCTTACTATTCCATAATCACCTTCAAGTGCTCCAGCTCCAATGTTCGCTGTTACTGGGCCAACAGGAATGGTATTAAATCCAGAATAGTTAATATTTACACTTGAACTTCCCGTTACACGTGCGAAACCATCAAAAGTGGTAATGAGTTTACCAGTAAGGTTGGGGTTTTCATAAACAATAACTAAAGTCCAACCACCAGCTGCTCCACCGGTCATTCTGCCTCTCCCACTTGGTGTAATCCCATAGCCCTGTGCACTTGGTATGTTGGCAATGGTATAATCTCCCTCAGGATTTGTCAAGGGAGTTATTAAGCCGGTTACATCTGCGTAACAGGCGTATGGTGCGTTTGCGCTTAACTGTGTGTTGGTTAAACCGTCATACAGTATTTCGTCTGCGGTAATATCTACATAGGTACCTCCTGGTACTTTAAATTTGATTTCATCAATTTCATGATCTCTTGGTGTGCCAACCGGGTCTGCAGTATCATCCCTAGGATAGGTAGCCGACCAGTAAAGACCAGCATATCTAATAAGATTACAGTCGGCATTCGGAAAAGTAAATGTTGCCGTACTAGAACTAAATGTAGTAGCATCAGAATCTACATCTATATACTGCATATTTTTGTAATCGTTCGAATTGTAGTATCCTCCTGTTTCAGGGTCTCGATTACTGGATGGCCAATAGTTACCATTGTTGTTAAGGTTGTTATAGGGGTCTTCAGGTTCTGTGGCAGATGTGCCCCCATCTCTATTAACAATACTGTTTGAAATAAAGGTCAAGTCTCCTTTAATGTTGTTCTGATAACGAACTTCAAAGGAGTTGTATTCTTGGGAAAATCCTGCTAATGCATATAAAAACAGAGCGCCCGCAAGTATTTTTTTTAAGGATTTTGGTATCATTTATGCCAGTAGATTTGGTCTGACGCGCATAATCCACATTTTGTCGTTGTACGCATCATTTAGGTTGGTATAGTAGGATAGGAGGGCATTGTTCCAAGATTGGTGTCTTTTTAGGTATACATACCTCCAGTTGTTTTCGGGGTTTATAAAATAACTGGCACTAAGCCCGTAAGAATTTAATAGCTTCACAAAACGATTTGCATTCTTAGGGTTTGCAAATACATTGGCTATGATATAATAACCGGAACCAATACCGTCTATTTTGTGAGTTTTAGAAGTTAATTCGTTAGATACCACTTGGTCTTTTACTACGGTATTTGTTTGTAGAACGTCAGTATCGTACTTGGCAGATTTTTCTTTTAATTTGTTTACGTTAGAAGCATAGGCTTCGTTCGTGTAACGGTTATCAACATCCATAATCCAAAGGGCACCGTCATAAGTACCGTTCATACTACTATTATGGGCGGCTACAGCTTCGTCCCATGTATCGTAACGTTGTAAATACACGTATTTTAGACCGTTATCCGGATTTGCTATATAATCCGAAGAAAACCCTTCACCATTAAGTTTGTTCATGAATTTATCCATGTACTGGCCACCTTTGTAAACGTTGGCTACTACATAATATCCGTCCTTAACGCCCTCGAGGTTTTTGAATTTTCTACTCTTTACGTTGCTTCTGTCCGCAACTGTTGAAGTTGTTTCAGATGTAGATGTATTAGATGTGGTTTGTTGTACCTTATCTCTGGCAACGGTTGGTCTTGATTGCTTAGAAGTATTGTTTGCCAAGGCCGTAGTTTTACTAGTTTTAGATGATGTACTGTTTGGTATAATACCGTTATTAGAATCTTGGTTGCTAACAGTATTTGTTACTGACGGACGATCATTGGTTCCCATGAATAGTCTCTCGGCACGGTCTTCTAAATCTGGTCTTTTGCCGTTGGTTTCATTACGTACCATGCTCATTACCATGTTAAACCGACGCTCCAAATCTTTTTGGCGATCGTTTTCCAATGAATCTTGACGGAACATTAATTCTTGAATAATGGCATCGTTCTCCGCAAGCTTACGTTTTAGTTCCTCTATTTCCTCATTATCTACAAGGTCATTTTTGTCAACTTCTTCGTTTTCAACTAAAGAATCTTCATAATCATCCTCTAGCATAACACGGTCTTCCGTTAAGTTTGGTGTAAAGGAATAGGCGAACGAGATTTCATGGGTAACCCCAAAATTGTTGAAATCGGTACCAAAACCTTTTTCCATGGTATACCCTAGGGATAGTCTTTTGTTAATGTTGAAACCGGCACCTGCAGAGGCACCATAAAAACTATCATAACCAGCTTGTAACCATCCTAATTTTGGCAGATCAAGAATTGCACCACCACCATAGGATAAGTCTTGGGTCTCATTTTCTGAAGCAGACAAACGGTTTTGACCGTTGATGCGTACTCTTGCTATCGGCATTAAACGGCTGCCTTCCATTATGCCATCATCTTTTTTAAACCGATGAGTATATTGAAGGTGGCTAGAGTAGGTCTTATCACTAAAGGCTGTTAAAGACTCGCTGGTTTTTAGATTATAATCAAATAGGTTTTCGGCAAAAACACCAAAATCTATATTCCCATAGGATAAGTTAAAACCAGGCTGAAAGGAAAGCACATTACTGTCTTCCGTTCCATTAAGTCGGTAATCGTTCGTATCTATAACGTCAATATTGTTCTGATCAAGACCTGTACTATAATAGGCCAAGTTTCCACCAAAGGTAAAATTGCTCTTGTCGCTTAACTTTATACCGTAGGCATAGTTGGCCAGTACTCCAATATTGGAAACAGGCCCTACACTCTGGGTATAAAGACTTAGACCCAAACCACTTCTATCACCTATTCTACCACTGTAACTCAAAAAGTAAGTCTGGTCATTATCCTTAAACTGTACCGATTGGTTTCTGTGTAAAAGGTTAATATAAGACTTGTCTTCCTGTACGGTAGAGAAGGTAGGATTGATTAAAAATCTATTGAATTTCAATAAATTCTGTGGCGCCGGACTATACAAAAGTACGGGGTCATCCTCCTGTGCCTGAACGTTTGCAAACGTCAGTGCAGCCATTAGAGTAAGCGCTAAGTATTTTACAAATTTCATGGTAGGTTGGTTATCTGATAACAGTTACGGTACCTTGTTTCAATGTCTCACTAGCATTTTTAATTACATAGTAGAATACCATGTTTTGCTTGGCGAAACTCATTGAAGACTCGGGCCAGTTGTTTTGGTAATTAGTTGAATTGAGGACTTCTACACCTTTTGCGTTATATATAATGACACGTACATCAGACTTGTTTGAGTACGAGTTAGGGATGATCCACTGATCATTGGCCCCATCACCATTAGGCGTTATAACGTTAGGTATATTAAATAGATCTAAATAGGTTACTGTTATAGGTTTACTAATTTCACAATTGTCAATATTTGCTATTAACAAGTAGTTACCCTCTGTGGTAAAAGTGGCGGATGAAGAGCCGCTTATTTCAATATTGTTGGCATCTAACCATCTGTAGGCGGTACCTCCACTTGCGTTTACCGTTTTAGAGCTTCCTTCTGGAAATATCACATCGCCATCTATATCCAAAGTGATTAGGTCCGGATCTAATGGTGTAATGTTAATCTCATTAGATATTTGTGAACAGCTGCCTTTTCTAACTACCAATCGGTAAGTTCCTTCTTGAGTAATGGACAATGACGCATCTGATGAGTTTATGGCTTCACCGTTGCGTTCCCAATCAAAAGTTTCAGAAGATAAATCTGTTGTAGTAGATAGGGTAATAACATCTGAAGAACTACAATATACGGTGCTCGTACTACTAATAGTTAAGGCTTCACTGGCAAGTTGAACCCCTAAGGTATTTGATGTCGCGTTCATACCTCCCAAGTCAGTTTCTACAGTGTAGTTTCCGTTTTCGTTACTGTCCGTTAAGCTTATGGATTGTGATGTTTCAGATGCTATATCAATACCATCTTTTTGCCATTGATAGGTAAATGATGAAGCTACGTCTGCGGTTACATCTACTTCTGAACCATCAGCTAGGACGGCATAAATTTTATCCGTTGTCAAAGCTATGCTAGTACTGCTACATGACTCATAGGATGTGGCATAGGCTATTTCGGTTCTAAAAGCCGTAGGAGCAACAACTTCTGTGTTTTCTGAATTTATGGTTGTTGACGAGCATGTGCCTCCCGTTTGGGTAATGGCTGCATGGTAAGTTCCTGCTTGGCTAACGGTTAAGGAAGCGTTATTGGAACTTGGTATTGGCGTACCATTTCTGAACCATTCATAAGTTGGAGCATTGGCATCTGTTGTAACATTCAAGGTTTGGGTTTGCGATGGAAGCACTACAAGATTGGCATTGTTATTTCTTGTAACCGTAAATGCACCGGCGTTATTCATAGCAACAGCTGCAGAAGTTTCTGTACAAATACCTGTTCCTCTAACTTCAACAGTATAGTCTCCCGTAAACGAAGGGTCATTGGTATCTATAGTATAGGTAAAACCACCTGCTTGAGATGCCTGTACTTCGGTACCATCTTTATACCATGTATATATGTAACTACCATCTTGAACATTTGCTTCTAATGGAGCAACGGTATCTCCGGCACATACAGATGTAGTTGCCGGTGGGTTAATAGCAATACCGGTACTGGTACCGGAGTTAACAATAATATGGTTAGATTCTGTATTGGCAGAACCTGTACAATCTCCGTAATCTATAAATACAAAATATTCTCCGGCTCCATCTGTTAGGATAGTGGGTCCGGTTTCGGAAAGTAATGTCCCACTTCTATACCAAGAATACTGATAGGTATTTAATTCTCCAGCCGGCACGTTGTCTACGCTAAGCGTAATTTGCGTGCCACCACAAGCCTGTACACTTCCTGGGGTTGTTCCATCTCCATTGGGACTCATGTGCAAGTTGGTATCAAACCCTAAATAGTACATGGAATACCCAGCTGATTCTGGACTTGTTGATGCTGGGCTTGTACTCCGTATACGCATCTTGTAGTTAGCTCCCCTAGTATCTGTAGGAAGGCTAAAGCTGGTTGTAAATTCTGTATTGCTATTTTGATCGGTTACAGTAGATAGTTCTAACGGAGTAGCGAAAGAACCGCTTGCATTAGATAATTCAAGAATGAACTGATTATCAGAATTTGCTGCACCGGCCCATTCTATGGTAACAAAAAACTCGTTAAAACCACTATCGGCACAAGCTCTTGGCCATGTGTTGGTCCCTGATAAATTTGGGTTATCTGCGGGAACCGGGGCTTCCAATGCAATTTGTGCAGAAATCTGTGTGGTGAGCAGCATTAGAAATGCGGCCAAAATTGTTTGCGGAATGTTAATTCTTTTCTGTCTCATAAGTAGGCGTAGTTTTGGGTTTACTACAGGTTTCAATGTCAGATTTGGGTTTTGACATAGAGAATACAATAACAAATATGGCATATAATACACGCGTGGGGAATTTAATGTTGTAGCAAGGGATATAATTGTTGTGAAACGCAGGTATTTGTATGAATGGAAATAGAAAGATGCCTGATTACGGCATTTTATGTACCTTTGTGGCTCTAAAAAAGAACTCTATGAGCGAGGCAGTAGAAGCGTTGAATTTCATTGAACATATTGTTGAAGAAGACCTGAAAAACGGCTATTCAACGCAAGATTTGCGTTTTCGTTTTCCACCGGAGCCAAACGGCTATTTGCATATTGGCCATGCAAGTTCTATTTGCTTGAATTTTGGGTTGGGATTACGGTACAATGCGCCTGTAAATTTGAGGTTTGATGATACCAATCCGGCCAAGGAAGAACAGGAGTATGTAGATGCTATTAAACGAGATGTGGAATGGTTAGGATTTAAATGGGATACCGAAAGGTATGCTTCTGATTATTTCCAGCAATTGTATGATTGGGCCGTTAAATTGATAAAACAGGGGAAAGCGTATGTAGACGAGCAGTCTTCTGAGGCTATGGCGGAACAAAAAGGTACGCCAACACAGCCAGGAACCAATAGTCCGTTTAGAGATCGGAGCATAGAAGAGAATCTAGCTATTTTTCAGAAAATGAAAGATGGTGAATTTGAAGAGGGTACACATGTACTTAGGGCTAAGATTGATATGTCTTCTTCTAATATGTTAATGAGGGACCCAATAATGTACCGAGTGTTACATAAAGCGCATCATAGAACAAATACCGATTGGTGTATTTATCCGATGTACGACTGGACCCATGGTGAAAGTGATTATATAGAACAAGTATCGCATTCTTTCTGTACATTGGAATTTGCTATGCACAGGGAATTGTATGACTGGTTTCTGGACCAAGTGATAGACCCTAAAAAATTACGGCCTAAGCAACGTGAGTTCGCCCGTCGTAATTTGAGCCATACGGTTGTTAGTAAGCGTAAGCTGTTGCAGTTGGTTGAGCAGAATGTAGTAACTGGGTGGGATGACCCTAGGATGAGTACCTTATCAGGGTTGCGAAGACGCGGTTATACCCCAGAATCTATTCGAAACTTTGCCGATACAATTGGTATTGCAAAAAGGGATAACCTTATTGATGTTTCTCTTCTTGAGTTTCATGTTCGGGAACATCTTAATAAGATCGCCCCACGTGTTATGGGAGTGCTTGACCCGGTTAAAGTAGTGATAACAAATTATCCTGAAGGAGAAGTAGAGTGGTTGGAGACAGAGAATAATCCCGAGGATGCATCGGCGGGTACACGTCAGATTCCATTTTCTAGGGAAATATATATAGAAAGAGATGACTTTAAGGAGGAAGCCAATCGTAAATTTTTCCGTTTAAAATTAGGAGGAGAGGTCAGGCTGAAATCCGGTTATATCATTAAAGCAGAGAGCTGCACAAAAGATACTGATGGGAATATTACTGAGATTCAGTGCACCTATGATCCTAAGAGTAAGAGTGGTAGTGGCACCGAGGAAAGCTTGCGTAAGGTAAAGGGAACCTTGCACTGGGTATCTGTAAACCATGCGCTAAAGGCAGAAGTGCGGTTGTATGACCGTTTGTTTACGGACGAAAGTCCGGATACACATAAGGATAAGGATTTTATGGAATTCATTAATCCAGATTCGTTAAAAGTGATCACAGGATTTTTGGAGCCTAGTTTAGTGGACGCTAAATCTGGAGACCGTGTTCAGTTTCAACGTTTGGGTTATTTCTGTGTGGACCCAGATTCAACTTCCGATAAATTAGTTTTTAATAAAACGGTTGGCTTAAGAGATACTTGGGCAAAACTTCAGAGTAAATAGATTTTACTTTTCTTATAATTCAGAGCTCCTTTATAGCATCAAGTTATAGAGGAGTTTTTTTATTGTTTTTTCTCAGATTATTAGGTATAAATTTTATTTATCGAAATTATTTGTAGTATAGATTTGATATATTAAAATCGACTTTCTTAGGTCGTTTTTCCTGTTAAATTAGTTTTCCGCCGATAAACATATCCACTCTGGCCGACTTCATCCCTCAAACGCTCTTAAAATCGCTAAATGGCTCATAAATTGATTTAAACGTCAATTTTTGATTTTATTGAGGTAATGTCACTTAAAGACTTGGCCTAACTTGCATGATATAGACAGAAGAGTTGTTTTTAACTTAAAATAAGTAATGACTTCTCATTATAATTTTAGTCAAGTATTAATTTAAAAAATAGAGATTATGTCAAATGATAGTGGAAATGTTTTGTTGGCCGTTCTTACCGGAGCAATTATTGGAGTAGGGGCTGGCATATTGTACGCACCTGATAAAGGTGAAAAAACAAGAAAGAAGATTAAGAAAAATGCGTTGAAGACCAAAGATGATATAACGCATAGAATTTCCCAAGCTACAGAAGAGCTAACCAAAACGGCCGAGGAGAAAAAAGTAGACTTTGAGCAGAAGCTTGAAGATACCATTTCCAATATGAGCTATAAAGCCGATGATATTATCATGAGCTTGGAGAACAAATTGGCCGAATTGAAAAAGAAAAATGCCCAATTACAAAAATAGCATATGGCTTTTGACGAACTAAAAGAAAGCATTTCAGAGGCCGAAGCTAGCGCTAAGTCCTATATAGAGAGTAGTAGGGAGTTTTATAAGCTAAAGGCTTTTAAAATGCTTATGAAAGGTATTACAGGCTTTGCTCAGGCAGCGTTTATAGCTATTGCAGTTGTACTTGCGCTTTTGTTTTTGTCTGTTTCTGCTGGCTTTTTTATAGGAGCGGAACTTGAAAATACAGCCTTAGGATTTTTAATCGTAGGGGGCTTTTATATCCTGGTGGGTATTTTAGTGTTTGTTTTCCGCCGTTCGTTGGTCAAGCCTTTAATGGCGCGTTTTTCCGAACTTTATTTTGAAGAGATATGATACCGAAAAAATATACATCGTTCGAACAGATAGACCAAGACCTAAAGATTTTGAAGCTACAACAGGATATAGAGCGAGAGAATCTTAAAATGCAGGTTCAGATTACCAAGAATAGTCTGTACCCAACACATTTATTGGGTGGCTTTAGTGGTATTTTACAGAAATTGACGCTTTCTATGGTTGCCAAGAAGCTGCTTAAAAAGTTTAATTAGAGCATAAAATATATGAAATGAGCCTCCGGAACACGGTTCCGGAGGCTCATTTTGTGTAAATATGTTTTTGGTATTTACTCGTTCTTTTTTTCTTTCTGCGTCTTCTTCATAGATTCCCCGATCATATTGCTTGCGGTAAAGGATGCTACCATATTGTTCAGCATATCACTACCTGCCTGTGGGGAATTTGGTAAGAGAATAAGGTTGGTATTGGTTTCTTCGCCAATAGACTGTAGCGTATCATAATGCTGTGTAACCACGATAAGGGCAGAGGCCTCTTGGGAATTGATGCCTACTTTGTTCAGCACTTCAACGGATTCTTCCAATCCACGAGCTATTTCCCTTCTTTGGTCTGCAATACCTTGTCCTTGTAAACGCTTGCTCTCTGCTTCGGCCTTGGCCTTTTCTACAATAAGAATACGTGCTGCATCACCCTCAAACTGGGCAGCTATTTTTTCTCTTTCTGAAGCATTAATACGGTTCATGGCCTCTTTTACCTGGGCATCCGGGTCAATATCCGTTACCAAAGTTTTTATAATATCATAACCATAGTCCAACATGGCATCTTGCAATTCGGACTTAACTGCAATAGCAATATCATCTTTCTTAACAAAGACATCATCTAATTTCATTTTTGGAACTTCTGCACGTACAACATCAAATACATAGGAAGTGATCTGCTCATGAGGATACTCAAGTTTATAAAAAGCATCGTACACTTTTTCCCTAATCACCACGTATTGCACGGATACTTTTAGCTTTACGAATACATCGTCTAAGGTTTTGGTTTCGATAATTACATCTAATTGCTGAATTTTAAGGCTAATTCTTGCCGCAATACGCTGTACATAGGGGATTTTGAACTGAATTCCCGATTGTCGTACACTGGTGAACTTCCCAAAAGTTTCGATAAGAACAGCGGTTTGTTGCTTTACGATAAAAACGCCCGATAGAATAGTGGCGATGACAAAGAATAGAATTGGTATCCAAATAAAACTGCCCATGATTTTGATTTTTTAATTAATGGAATGAATTTACAAAACACTTTATAGATATGTAGTAATTTTCTTGTGTTTGTTACATACCAAAAAAAGGAGCAGAGATTGGGGTTACCCAATTACTGCTCCTTTTACTATGTTAATGAATAGCTTTTAAGCTAAACTGGAAATTGCTTTTTGAATACGGTGAATACTATCTTCTTTACCGATCATAGCCATAATATCAAATAAATGTGGTCCTTTCATATCTCCAACAATGACCAAACGTAATGGGGGCATTACCTTTCCAAAAGATAATTCCTGTTCGTCAATCCACGATTTTACAGTAGTTTCCACAGCTTCCGAGGAAAAGTTAGATATACCTTCTAGCACGGATACCAATCTGTTTAAAATTTCCGGTGTATCTTCTTTCCATTGTTTTTTAACAGCCTTTTCAGCATAGGTAGTAGGGGCTTGGAAGAAATAGTCTGACAAATCCCAAAAATCGGAAACGAATACGGCTCTTTCCTTGATTAAACCAACGACCTTTTCCAGATAGTCTTCGGATTTATCACCTACGGATACCGATTTCGATTCTAGTATTTCGGCATATAGTCCTGCCAATTCTTTATTAGTCTTAGTCTGTAAATACTGCTGATTGTACCATTTGGTCTTATCTGGGTCAAAGCGTGCTCCGGACTTGTTTACACGCTCTAAACTAAAGGTGTCAACAAGTTCTTCAAGACTAAAAATTTCTTGTTCCGTACCAGGGTTCCATCCTAATAAAGCTAAAAAGTTAACTACGGCATCAGAGAAGTAGCCAGCTTGTTTATATCCTACGGATTCGTTCCAAGTAAGTGGAAATACAGGAAAGCCCATTTTTTCACCATCCCGCTTGCTGAGTTTACCTTTTCCTACTGGTTTCATAATCAGCGGTAAGTGAGCAAATTCAGGAGCTTGCCATTCAAAAGCATCGTACAATTGTTGGTGCAAGGCCAATGAAGGCAACCATTCCTCACCACGTATAACATGGGTAATTTCCATTAAATGGTCATCTACAATATTTGCAAGGTGGTAGGTAGGCATACCATCACTTTTATACAGAACTTTGTCATCCAGTACATTAGTATCTATTTCAATAGTACCACGAACCCTGTCTTTTAGCTGCAATTTTTCATCAGGTGGGGTTAAAAACCGGACTACATAATCTTCACCGGCGTCCAAGCGCTTTTGAACTTCTTCGGGCATTAACGAGAGTGAATTGTCCAGTTTTAGGCGATTATGCCAATTATAAATGAATGTTTTTCCTTTTGCTTCATGGTCTTTACGGTGAGCATCAAGCTTTTCTGCTGTGTCAAAAGCGTAATAAGCCTTTCCTTTAGTTATAAGCTCTTCAGCATATTGCTTGTATAAATGCTTGCGCTCGCTTTGTCTGTATGGGCCAAAATCTCCTTTTATACCTGGACCTTCGTCAAAAGTAAGTCCGCACCAGTTAAGTGCATCAATAATATACTGTTCAGCGCCTTCTACATAACGGTTTTGATCAGTATCTTCTATCCTTAAAATAAAATCACCGCCGTGTTTTTTGGCGAATAGATAGTTGAATAGGGCAGTGCGAACACCACCAATGTGCAATGGCCCTGTAGGGCTAGGTGCAAAACGTACGCGTACTCTTTGGCTCATGGCTAAAATATTTATCCGGCAAAGGTATAAAAAGCACCCTAGCTCCCCAAGGTATACTGACCAAACCGCTCATATCTTCCTGAGGATCGGCATCTGAGTGCTCGGGTCGTTTTTTCCTTATCTTTACATTCTATGGAAGGTTACCAGATCATACTCCGGAAGCTTAATAGTTTCGTTAAAAAGTACTACACCAAAATGCTCATTAAAGGTATTATGCTTTTTTTGGCGTTTGGGTTGCTGTTCTTTTTTGCAGTACTTGGTGTGGAATACCTCCTGTGGCTCAATTCTACGGGCCGTTTAGTACTTTTGTTAAGTTTCGTATGTATTGAGCTGTGGTTGTTGTTCAAATACATTCTCACGCCCTTATTTTATCTTTTTAGGTTGAAACAGGGCATGAACAATAGGCAAGCCTCTTTATTGATCGGCAAGCATTTTCCTGAAGTAGGAGATAAGTTGTACAATTTGATAGACCTTGGTGAGGATAAAGACCAATCGGAATTATTATTAGCGAGTATTGAACAACGTAGCAGGAATATGAGCGTTGTTCCGTTTACGAATGCGGTTGATTTTCGGGAAAACCTGAAATATGTAAATTATTTGGCAATTCCTGCTGTGATTGTTTTGGTTATTTGGGTTTCGGGAAACCTTAAGCCTTTCTTTGGCTCTGCTGATCGTGTAGTTAATTATAGGCTTGCATATGAACCACCGGCTCCGTTCTCATTTCTTTTAAACACTACTAATTTAGAGGTTTTAGATTCAGAAGAATTTACCATCGAAGTCCGTACGGAAGGTGAGGTAAAACCAGAATCCGTTTCAATTGTTATTGATGGAAAACAATCTATTTTACAGGAAGATAACGGTCGGTACCGTTATACGTTTACACCTCCTTTAGCTAGTGTTGATTTTCACTTTCTGGCAAATGAGGTGCGTTCAAGGACGTATACGTTAAATGTGCTCAGGACACCCGTTATTCAGGATTTTGAGATGAAATTGGATTATCCCAATTATACGGGCAGAGCGTCGGAAACGTTAAAAAGTACCGGAAATGCGGTATTTCCTGAAGGAACTAAGGTAACTTGGTCCATAGATGGGGAGAATACGGAGGTTATACGTTTAATCACCAAGGATACCGTTCAGAATTTTTCTAGTAGCAAAGGTTTGTTTTCTCTAAATAGACGTGTTTATAGGGATTTGGAGTATGAAGTTTCGACTTCTAATAAAAACGTAACCGATTATGAAAAATTAAGTTATGAGTTTAAGGTTATAAGAGATGCTTTTCCAGCGATTAAAGTAAAGCAGGTCCTTGATTCGTTAAATCCTAACGTTGCCTATTATGCCGGAGAAGCTTCGGATGACTATAAACTGAGTAGTATAAAATTGATTTGTTATGCGGATGATAACCCTGAAAACAAACAAATTATACCGTTAAGTACACCTCAGAGCAATTTTGACCAGTTCTATTATACTTTTCCTTCCGGCCTAGATATACAGGCCGATAAAAAATATAGCTTCTACTTTGAAGCGGTTGATAATGATGCTATTCACAACGGTAAAGCTACGAAGAGTCAGGTCTATTCATTGGCTTTGTTGGATGAAAACCAATTGCGAAATAAGGAGTTGGAATCCCAGCAATCTTTAATCAATAATCTGGATAGGTCTTTGGAGAAGTTCAAGGAACAAAAGGAAGATTTAAAGGAAATCAATGAAGGTCAAAAGGAAAAAAATCAATTGAGCTTTACGGACCAGAACCAAGTCAAGGATTTTTTGAAACGTCAGCAAGAGCAGGAAAGCCAGATGGAGAAGTTCAGTAAGCAACTTAAGGAAAACTTGAATAAGTTGGATAGTGATGATAAGTTGAATAAACTGCTTCAAGAACGGCTAGAGCGTCAGGAGTTAGAGGCAAAAAAGAACGAGAAACTGCTTGAGGAACTTAATAAAGTTGCGGATAAAATCAATAAGGAGGAGCTTTCAAAGCGTTTGGAGGAGTTAGGAAAGAAGCAAAAGAATAGTGAACGTAACCTTGAGCAGTTATTGGAACTTACCAAGAGATACTATGTTACGGAGAAGGTTGACCAACTTGCGAGGGATTTGGAAAAACTGGCCGAAGAACAGGAAAAGGCTTCGGAAAAGTTGGATGCGTTGAACAAGGAAGAGGAGCAAAAGGAACTTAATAAAGCTTTTGACGAGCTTCAAAAGGAGCTGGATGAATTGCAAAAGGACAACCAAAAGCTTAAAAAGCCGCTTGATTTGGACCGCAACAAGGAAAAGGAGGGTGAGGTTAAAAAAGACCAAGAGGAGGCGTTAGAAGAGCTTAAAGAGGAGAAATCGGAAGGTTCTGACGCGAAGGATAAGCAAGAATCTTCAGAAAAGGCGTCTAAAAAACAAAAGTCAGCAGCTCAGAAAATGAAAGAAATGAGTGAGCAATTGAGTTCATCATCCGCCAGTGGTGGCGGAGAATCAACCATAACTGAGGATGCTGAAATGCTCCGGCAAATACTTGATAATTTGATTACTTTCTCGTTCAAACAAGAAGTATTGTATGATAATTTGGAAGATGTGGATGCGGATAGCCCGCAGTTCTCAAGTGCAATTCATAAGCAGCAAGAGTTGCGCGAACTTTTTGAGCATGTAGACGATAGTCTTTTTGCGCTTTCCTTACGACGTGCTGAGCTTTCGGAATTTGTTAATGAGCAAATTACTGAGGTATATTACAATGTTGATAAAACCTTGGAAAGCATTGCTGAGAATCAAATATACCAAGGTGTATCTTATCAGAAGTATGTGCTAAATGCCTCTAACAGTTTAGCAGATTTCTTGGCGAATATTTTGGACAATATGGAGCAAAGTATGATGTCTGGTAAAGGTGAGGGTGAAGGCGAAGGATTTCAACTTCCGGACATTATCAAAGGACAGCAAGAGTTGAAGGAGAAAATGGATGGTATGGGGAAACCTGGTGAGGGCAAACCTAGTGAAGTAGATGGCCAAGGGAAGGAAGGTAAAGGTTCCGAACAAGGAAAAGAACAGGGTGAGGATGGTCAGGGCAAAAAACCTGGTCAAGGCGAGTCAGGTAAAGGTGAAAAGGGTGATGGTAAAGATGGGCAAGGAGAAGGTGGTAAGCAAGGCTCAGAATCTGGTCAGGGTAACGGTAAACCTTCGGAATCTGAATTGCAGGAAATATATGAGATATATAAAGAGCAGCAAAGATTACGTGGAGAGTTGGAACAGCAGCTTAAGGATATGATGAATGCTGGCGATAAAAAGCTTGCTCAAAAGCTAATCAAGCAAATGGAAGATTTTGAGAATGACCTTTTGGAAAATGGTATTACGCAGCGTAGCAAGTCTAGAATGAATAACATTCAGTATGAAATGCTCAAGCTTGAGAATGCCGCTTTAAAGCAGGGTAAAAAACCTGAACGTGAGAGTAATACAAATACCAATCAGTTTCGGAATCCAATTACTACTAAACCCTCATTATTAGAGAATTATCGTAATGAAATTGAGATTTTAAATCGACAAAGCTTACCTTTGCGCCAAAATTTCCAAAACAGGGTTAAAGAATACTTTAAAAGCAATGATTGAATTTCATTATAAAACCGATTTTTCTTTGGATAATGAACAGAAATATGCCGATTGGTTGAAAGCTGTGATTTCATCTGAAGATGGCATTTTGAGCCAAGTGGATTATGTTTTTTGCTCTGATGATGAGGTTTTGGAAATGAACGAAAAATATCTAAATCACGATACGTATACGGATATTTTGACGTTTGATTATACAGAGGGAAAGGTTATTGCCGGGGATATTTTTATCTCTGTAGATAGAGTTAAAGATAATGCTGAGCAATTATCCATTTCGTTTGAGGAAGAGATGCTACGGGTTATGGCGCATGGTGTGCTGCATTTGTTCGGATATAAGGACAAGTCCAAGGAGGAGGTGCTCTTAATGCGCAGTAAAGAGAATGAAAAAATTGAATTGTTCCACGTGGAACAATAAAAGTTTCAAATTGCTGTTGCGCAATTTGGGCGGTTAGAATTATCAAATAATCACATTTATTTAAGAGAAGAGATGTTTGCAGAGGAATATGATGTTATAGTTGTAGGTGGTGGTCACGCGGGTGCGGAAGCGGCTGCAGCTGCTGGAAATATGGGTTCCAAAACACTTTTGGTGACCATGAATTTACAAACTATAGGGCAAATGTCCTGCAATCCTGCTATGGGCGGTATTGCAAAAGGACAAATTGTGCGTGAGATTGATGCGCTTGGTGGAATGAGCGGAATAATCACGGATAAGTCTGCCATTCAATTTAAAATGTTGAATAAGTCAAAAGGTCCTGCAATGTGGAGTCCGCGTGCGCAGAACGATCGTATGCGTTTTGCAGAGGAATGGCGCTTGGCTTTGGAGAATATACTGAATGTAGATTTTTATCAAGAAATGGTTAGCGGTCTCCTCGTGGAGAATGGAAAAGCTGTGGGTGTAAAGAGTTCTTTGGGGGTAGATATTCGTTCTAAATCCGTAATTCTAACGAACGGTACTTTTCTAAATGGACTTATTCATATTGGAGAAAAGCAGTTTGGAGGAGGTAGGGCAGGAGAGAAAGCGGCAACAGGAATTACCGAGCAATTGTTTGATTTTGGCTTTGATAGCGGTCGTATGAAAACGGGAACACCACCAAGAGTTGATGGTCGTTCTTTAGATTATTCTGTTATGATTCCTCAACCCGGTGATGCAATTCCTGAGAAGTTTTCTTATTTACAGACGCCAATTTTAAAAACTCAACGGGACTGTTTTATGACGCACACCAGCGAAATGGTTCACGATGTATTGCGTGAAGGTTTTGATCGTTCTCCTATGTTTAATGGTAGGATAAAGAGTGTTGGTCCGCGTTATTGTCCTTCTATAGAAGATAAGATTAATCGATTTGCGGATAAGAATAGCCACCAGATTTTTGTAGAACCAGAAGGTTGGAATACGGTAGAAGTTTACGTAAATGGATTCTCAACATCGCTTCCGGAGGATGTCCAGTTTAAAGGACTACGGTCCGTAAAGGGGTTTGAAAATGTAAAGTTCTTTAGACCTGGGTACGCCATAGAGTATGATTATTTTCCGCCTACACAATTGAAGCATACACTAGAAACCAAGCTTGTGGAGAACCTGTATTTTGCAGGTCAAATTAATGGTACAACCGGCTATGAAGAAGCGGCATCTCAAGGTTTAATGGCGGGTATAAATGCACACCTAAAGATTAAGGAAAAGGAAGAATTTATACTTCAAAGAGACGAAGCATACATTGGTGTATTGATAGATGATTTGATTACAAAGGGTACGGAAGAGCCGTATAGAATGTTTACCTCCAGAGCGGAATATAGAACTTTATTGCGTCAGGATAATGCGGATTTAAGACTTACGCCGAAAGGTTTTGACATAGGTTTGGCTAAAAGAGAGCGCTTGATTAGGATGGAAGAGAAGGAGTTAAAATCTGATTCTTTTGTCAATTTCTTTAGGGAAACTAGTGTAAAGCCGGAAGAGATAAATCCAATTTTGGCTAGTGTAAATTCATCCTTGGTGAAGCAATCCGATAAGATGTTTAAGGTGTTTTCCCGCCCAAAAGTAACCATGGACCACATGCTTCAATTGGAGACGGTTTCTGGTTTTGTGGAGGAAAACAATTTGGATAGAGAGGTGTTGGAACAGACCGAAATCCAGGTTAAATATTCGGGGTATATTGAAAAGGAAAAGAACAATGCGGATAAGTTATTGCGGCTTGAGAATGTGAAAATCCCAGCTAATTTTGACTATTCAAAGCTGAAGTCTTTATCCTTTGAAGCTCGTGAAAAATTGAACAATATACAGCCAGTAACCATTGCTCAGGCCGCTAGGGTTAGTGGCGTGAATCCTTCGGATATTAGTGTGTTGTTGGTGTATTTAGGAAGGTAATTTAGGCAAGGTTCCACGTGGAACATATAGAATTTCCACGCCATTTGTGTTGTAAAAATAACGTGGTTCCCGTGCCTACACTAGTGCGTAAGGCACTAGATTGTAAAGCGATATTGAAAAAACAAGGGTTTCTTGCTCGGTCACGAGAATAGGGGTTTGCAAGAAATCCTTTTTCTTTTTAATGTCAATATAGAACGGTATGCATCTCATGATATTGTTTTTGGGCTCAGTTTTTGTTGAGGTATTTTTTCAATCTAAACGGACTTTGAAAATGAGACATATTCTTTCAATTTTGTGCTTGGTCTTAATCATACAATCTTGTGTTCCCATCCGAGTTGCACCTGCTATTCGTGACTATAAATTAAAGAAAGGAAAGAAGTTTAAAAGAAGTCTTTCTAAACGCACCATGTTTATTTTTGAAGACCCCAAAGATGCCAACCATTTTTACAATTATGTAAATACAAAGTTTCAGTTGGGCGATGAAAATGTATATGACGATGTACCTTTTTTAATTGATGACGAATATTACTTTTTTGCTTTTTACGAGGTTGATATACCTACCAAAATTTTGAATCTAGCACCTGCTATTTTTAGTGCAACTTTGAATGCCGCATTAGATAGTGAAGATGATTTAGACGATGTTGGAGGAGAGGATATTTTAAGAACGGATAATTGGTATATTGCCATTGAGGTGTATAGTGATAAAGAAAAAGATTGTCTTCATGAAGATTCGTTTTCTAGAGATGCAGTTTTAAATTATCTTCGAACTCTCAAAAAAGAATACCTGACCACGCACAACTATAATGAAACCATTTTTAAAAACTAAAGACTTCTCGATTTCCGGCGAAGACTTTGAATTACTTTTGGATGAAGAGTTGGAAATGTTGGTGACCAAACCGCAACCCAAAGATCTTCAAAAATACTACGAAAGTGATGCATACATTTCACATACGGATTCCTCTAAATCTGCCATTGATAAAATGTATCAATTGGTCAAAAGGTTTAGTTTAGTCCAGAAAGTTCTTTTGATAAATAGATATGCAAAGGGCAAAAAAACCTTATTGGATTTTGGGGCCGGAACAGGAGATTTTTTGCTGGAAGCGGAAAAATGGAAATGGTCTGTTAAAGGGGTAGAGCCAAACCATGATGCCCGGATGCGATCCCGAGAAAAGAAAATGGAGCTGCATTCTAATATTGAAGCATTGCCCCAAAAAAAATTCCAGGTAATTACGCTTTGGCACGTTTTGGAACATTTACCAAATCTAGATGAACAGATAAAAATTATATTGGATCATTTAGAAGGGGAGGGCACCTTGATTATAGCGGTACCCAATTATAAATCTTACGACGCGGAACATTACAAAGAGTTTTGGGCAGCTTATGATGTGCCAAGACACCTTTGGCATTTTTCAAAAGGAGCTATTGAAAAGGTGTTTTCCAAACAAGGCATGACGCTCGTAAAAACAAAACCTATGTGGTTTGATGCTTTTTATGTTTCCATGCTTTCCGAAAAATATAAAACAGGTACGCAAAATTTTATAAAAGCGTTCTGTGTTGGTTTGTGGTCCAATTTTCGTGCAGTTTTTAATGGACGCCCCTCTTCAGTATTATATATTCTAAAAAGGGAGTCATAGTAGACCATTTTTGCTCTAAAATCAATTTTTAGCCGTTTTAAGGCTTTTTCTGAGCTAATGCCTTATCTGTGTATTCTTTCTCAAAAATCTATCAATTGCCGCCTTTTGTGGAGGCTATTTTTAATAACTATCACTTATTGTATTAGATTCTTTGCATAAGTATTTTCTATGTGACATATTTTACTAAAATACATGGAATCCTTAACATTATTTTTTTGAATCCCTACCACTTCGTTCAGATTTAGAAATTAGTTAACAACAATTAGAAAAGCTTTTCTATTTTTGCGCAGCTTGAAAAATAGATTGCGATAATTTTCGCAGTCAAAGTTTTCAACATAGGATAACGAAAATAAAAAGCAGATTAAAATAAACTGAATTATGAAAAATGTAGTAGTGGTATTTTTAATGTTGGTAGCAGTTTCTTGTCAACAGGAAAAAATTGGGTTTGTAGACAACGTAAAGTTGATGGAGGAGTACCAAGAAAAAATAGATGTGGAGGCAAGCTTTAAAGTAAAGGCAGACGCACTTACCAAAAAAAGGGATAGTATTTCGCAAGCATTTCAAATGGAAGCTCAAGCTTTTCAGGCAAAGGCTCAAAAAATGTCTCAAGCAAAAGCTCAGGAAGAATATGGTGCTATGCAACAAAAAGGACAAATGATAGGTCAGCAATTGCAACAAGAAGACCAGCAGCTTCAGTTATTGGGCCAGACAGAAATGGATAGTATCATTAGCAAAGTTAAAAAAGAGGTTAAGGCTTATGGTAAAGCAAATGGTTATTCTTACATCCTTGGCGGAGGAGATGGCGGTAGTGTATTATACGGATCGGATGCCAATGATTTAACTGACGAAATCGTAAAACTATTGAACGATAAGTACAAGAAGTAATTGCTCAACGTTCTTATGTCAAAAGGCGTCCACAGATAAAGTCTGTGGACGCCTTTTTTATTTTTGTAAAATATAGACTAGAAAGATGGCTGGCATGAAGTAAACGGCTATGGTTTTAGCTCCTTCATAGTCTTTGGCCATGCGCTGGCCAAACATGAGCATGAGCAAGGAGGCGCAGGAAACGATACTGCCATAGAGTGCAATAGTGCTTTCTCCTACAATCAAAATTTGATAAAGCCCTACGGCACATAAAATACCGGCGGCCATTTCCACTAACACTAATGTAAGTAAAAGAGCGGGCACTAAACTTGCCAAGGGCGTACCGGTAAAATGCTCCGTTAACCAAGTAAGATTTCCTTTCCAATCAAACACTTTATCAATGCTACTCTGAACAAAAACAATGATTAAAAAAATTAGAATTAGGATTTCGGTTGCCGAGTTGAGAAAGGTGTCCATGTCTTGCGGATTTAGGGTTGGTTGCTATTAAGTTAGCAAAAAAACCCCATTATGACACAGATCACGCCGCTTTTCTATGCAACAAGCGTGTTAGTTTTATGGATAGATCCGTAAGAACAATCTTTGAATTTCCGTTTCTTTCAATATGATATATGGCATCCTCCAACTCCTCAACAATAGTTAGAATATTGTTCTCGTGAACGAAAGGGGCAAACTTATCCAAGCTAAAACCATCTGCATGTATGCGCATAAAAGCAAGGTCCTTGGTATTAAAATTAATAAGCATGGCCTGGCGCATTACCGCAATGCAATAATGTAGAAATTTCTTTTGGGTTTCGCGGCCGGTCTTTGCCACTTCATCACTCCACATAATCAAGTCCTGAATAGCACTTTTGTTGCCCTTGGCCTTAAAAGCGCTCCGTACCCATTGTACGAACCATTTTTCAAAGATCAGATCTTCCGAATCTTCGTTCATTAAATCCAAGGCCTTGTTGAAATTGCCATTGGCCTCGTGGGCAATTCTCAATGCTTCCTCGCGTACCGCTTCTTTTTGTACAAGGGCATTGGCTATAACCTCTTCTGCAAGTGGAGGAAAATGTAATACTTGACACCTAGAACGAATAGTCTGTATGATCTGTTCCTCGTCTTCGGTAATAAGAATAAAGACGGTTTTATTTGGCGGCTCTTCAATGAGTTTTAAAAGCTTGTTGGCGGCGGCCGTGTTCATTTTTTCGGCCATCCAGATTAGCATCACTTTATATCCACCTTCGTATGATTTTAACACCAGTTTTTTAACCACGTCCTGCGCCTCATCCACACCGATTTGACCTTGTTTTTTTTCAATACCGATCAAACGGTACCAATCAAACAAATTGCCGTAAGGTTGTTCTTTAACAAACTGACGCCATTCTTTCATGTAGTGATCGCTCACAGCATGGCTTTTTACTTTATCCGAATTGGAAACGGGAAAGGCAAAGTGCATATCCGGATGTGAGAGTCCTTCAAACTTAAGGTTGCAACTTTGGTTGGTTCCGGTATTTTCTCCATCACTATTACCACAAATAATATATTGCGCATAAGCAATGGCCATGGGAAGTGTTCCTGAACCTTCCGGACCAACAAATAGTTGTGCGTGCGGAATTCTACCTGCATTGGCACTGGTGGCCAAATGGTTCTTAATGTGCGATAGCCCTAAAATATCTTTGAACAACATGGGGCCAAAGATAACTTATTTAATAGATACGATCCAACCGTACCAACATCATAAATATGGTTAATATCTACAGTCTATTGGTTTTGGACTACCAGTCTAACTTCCTTTTTATTACATTTGCGGCTCTCTAAAACCGCATAACATGAAAACTGTAAACGACTTTAATTTTGAAAATAAGAAAGCTCTCATTCGCGTTGATTTCAACGTTCCTTTGGACGAGAACTTTAACGTAACGGACGCCAACCGTATAGAAGCGGCCAAACCAACTATTATAAAAGTACTTGAAGATGGTGGTAGTGCTGTTCTAATGAGCCATTTGGGAAGACCAAAAGGACAAAAGAATCCGGATTTATCTTTGCAACATATTGCCAACAAGGTTTCTGATGTTATTGGTGTAACCGTAAAGTTTGTTACTGATTGTGTTGGGGATGTTGCCGAAAAAGCGGTTGCGGAACTTCAACCCGGTGAAATCTTGTTGTTAGAAAACCTTAGGTTCCATGCCGAAGAAGAAAAAGGGGATGAAGGCTTTGCCGAAAAACTATCAAAGTTAGGTGATATTTATATTAACGATGCCTTTGGTACAGCGCACAGAGCTCATGCATCAACTACAATAGTGGCAAAGTTCTTTAAGGATACCAAGTGTTTTGGATTTTTATTGGCCAAAGAAATTGAAGCTATTGACAAGGTAATGCAAACTGGAGAGAAACCGGTTTTGGCAATTTTAGGAGGAGCAAAAGTATCTTCAAAGATTACTATTATTGAAAATATTTTAGACAAGGTAGACCACTTGATCATTGGTGGAGGTATGACCTATACCTTTGTGAAAGCAAAGGGCGGTCAAGTAGGTGATTCTATTTGTGAGGATGACAAGATGGACTTGGCCATGGAAATCTTGAAACAAGCTAAAGAAAAGAATGTTAAGGTACATATTCCTGTAGATGTTGTTGCTGCAGATGATTTTTCTAATGACGCCAACACACAAATAGTAGACGTAACCAAAATTCCTGACGGATGGCAAGGTTTGGATGCCGGACCAAAAACACTTGAAATCTTTAAAGAAGTTATTCTAGAATCAAAGACTATTCTATGGAACGGACCAATAGGTGTTTTTGAAATGGAAAGCTTTGCAAAAGGAACCATTGCTTTGGGTAACTATATAGATGAGGCTACTAGAGGAGGTGCTTTTTCACTTGTTGGAGGTGGTGATTCCGTTGCGGCTGTTAAACAGTTTGGTTTTGATGATAAGGTAAGTTATGTTTCTACCGGTGGTGGGGCAATGTTGGAAAGCCTTGAGGGTAAAAGCCTGCCAGGTATCGCTGCAATAATCGGTTAATAAAGGCGTTATCGATAAACGGTGTACAACGTTAAATTGTATAAAAATTTTATTTTTTCAGAAAAAAGTACGATTTTAGGAGGGTTACAGTGCGCTGTAACCCTTTTAATAACTAAAGCAATTGGCACCGCTATATATGCAGTTTAAATGATAAAAAACAAAAGACGTTTTTTCATAGTTCTATCAAGCCTTGTTTTGGCATTGCCACTTATGGCGCAAGAACAAGAGCAGGATTCCGTTGCCCAGTCGCCAAACCCAATAAATGAAGTTGCTGGCGATACGTTGGCTATGGATATGAAAGGTATTGAGCAAATGGAAGAAATGGCCCTTGATAGTACAACTATTAACGATAGCCCCATTAGTCTCAAAAAAGATAGTCTAGACCTATCTTTTCGGCTTCAAGATTTGCCCGAAGCCGCTAAATATGATAGTCTTTGGATGAAAGAGCTTTATGCAAACGCAGCGCTTTCCGATGAGATGTTTCGTGAGGTAGAAAATTTGGATTATGATAAGACCTACCCTACTTCACTTCCTACGGATACACTTAAGGCCCGTTTGGAAAAACTAAATCAAAAAACACCTTTTAACATCGCTTACAACCCTTCTTTGGAGAACGTAATCAAATCGTTTCTTTTTAGAAAAAGGGATTTAATGGAGCGCATGTTAACGGTAAGTCAGTTCTATTTTCCGCTGTTCGAGCAAGAATTGGACAACCATAACATTCCCCTAGAAATGAAATATCTTTCTATTGTGGAGTCTGCGTTAAACCCTAGAGCACGTTCGCGTGTGGGTGCTACGGGTCTATGGCAGTTCATGTACGGCACTGGTAAGCAGTACAAATTGGATGTTTCAAGTTATGTAGATGACCGTAGCGATCCTATAAAGGCAACTACTGCAGCTTGTCAATTTCTTTCAAAACTGTATGATATTTATGGTGATTGGGATTTGGCCTTGGCGGCCTATAATTCCGGTCCGGGTAATGTAAACAAAGCCATTAGAAGATCTGGTGGGCAAAAGAACTATTGGAATCTTCGTCGTTATTTGCCTAGGGAAACTGCAGGTTATGTTCCTGCATTTTTTGCTACGATGTACCTTTTTGAATATGCAGAGGAACACGGATTAAAAGGTCAGAAAATAGAAAGGGCCTATTTTGAGACCGATACCATTCATGTAAAAAGTATAATTACGTTTGATCAAATTTCTGAATTGACCGGCGTGGGAAAAGATGAATTAAAGGTCTTGAATCCATCTTATAAATTAGATGTAATTCCATTTGTTGAAGGAAAAAACCATGCTTTACGATTGCCAAAGTACGCTATGGGCGGTTTTGTGCATAATGAGGAAGCTATCTATGCCCACATTAAAAAGGAAATGGAAAGCAAAGAAAGCCCGTTGCCACAAATGGTGAAGGAGGCAGAGCAGAACAGAATTCGTTATAAAGTGCGTAGTGGAGATTTTCTAGGTAAAATTGCAGAACGTTACGGAGTTGGTGTAAGCCAAATAAAGCAGTGGAACGGGTTACGTAGTAATAACCTTAGAATAGGACAAAGACTTACCATTTTTCCTAGAAGAATGCCGAGTGCGGCAGTGGCTTCTACAAAAACAACTGCTGCTCCAAAAAGTTTTCCTCCTGGGACAAAGACCCACACCGTGCGAAGTGGAGACTCACTTTGGACCATCTCAAAAAAATATCCAGGAATTTCTGTTGAAAATTTACGACAATGGAACGGTATTAGTGGTAAGAATCTAAAACCGGGCACAAAATTAAAATTGTGCGAATGTTCATCGTAAACCTATACCAAAATGAAACAAGCTGGAACACTATTTTTACTCTTTTCCCTAGCACTTTTATCCTGTAAAGACTCTAAGAACCAAAATTACCTTCCTAGTTCCGTAGGAGCCATAAACTCTATGGTGGTGGTTATTGACAACGAACTATGGAAAGGCAGTGTGGGCGATAGTATAAGGAGCCATTTTGCCGCTCCCGTTGTTGGAATGCCCATGGATGAGCCATTATTTACCATAGACCAAATTGCACCCAAGTTCTTTACGGGTTCCATTAGGAATACGCGGTCTATTCTTTATGTGGCCGAAGATTCTTTGAACCTGGCACATATTAAAAAGGATATGTATGCTACACCGCAGCGTGTGGGTGTCATTAAAGGAACTACCAAGCAGGAGGTTCTTGAAAACATAGATGCAAAGGCAGATGAAATTATTACGGCTTTTAAGGACATGGAAATCGAGGCTGCCCAAGACCGTTTTGAGCGGTCATTGAACAAAGAAACCGTATTACAGGATAAGTTTGGTATTACACTAAAAATACCGTCTATCTATAAAGTAGGGAAACAAGAGGATAACTTTGTGTGGATTGACCGTGAAATACAGAAGGGTACGGCCAATATTATCGTTTATGAGATGCCTGAGAGCAGCTTTAGTACCGATTCTACTCTGGTTAAGGATATAGTGGCTATGCGCGATTCTATGGGCGCCAAGTACATTCCCGGACCGGATGTTACCGGAAAAATTACCCACATGCGTACAGAACCTGCTTTTGCGCCTTATATATACCCCACAGAAATTGGCGGTTTAAAGGGAGTGGAAGTAAGAGGCCTTTGGGATATAAAAAACTACCCTATGGCCGGACCGTTCTTGACCTACATTTTGAACGATAAACAGAACAATAGAAAGTTGGTCTTAGAAGGCTTTGTATTTGCCCCTGCAACCGAAAAACGAAACGATCTTTTTGAGTTAGAGGCAATTTTAAAAACGTTAGAGTTACAACCGGCCGGAACTGAGAAATAGAGTTCTTTGGCAAAAATCCATATAAAAAATGCCCATCTCAACCGAGATGGGCATTTTTAATTCTTAATTGTATTATTTGGTCAGGCGAATACAAAGCCCGTAGACACGCTGTAAATAAATGCGTATACACGAGTATCAATAAAGCAAAACAAAACCACGAATAAGCCTTAAAATACTTTGTGAGCATTCTAAAAGTCAAGTCTCTAAAAGCCTCTACGTAAATTTCCTTAAAAAGTGACAATTTCCTCATACCATCAATTTTGAGATTGGGTACAATGTTGGGGCATAAGAAGAGGCTAACCATATAAAATAAGTGAACTGGTGATAAACAAAGGTGGCTTGTGGCCTTGTTTTAAATCATAGATAAATGGCCTGTCTAATGGATATACGACGCTTTTTGCCTTTCAAGTTGTTTTTATACCTAAAATGGAAATTGATTTTTCTTAGACTCATATTAGGTGTATTGGTAGTATTATGGAAGATTGTTAACGTTGGAACGGGTTAGGGTAGATTGTTAGGTACAAAAAAACCGCTGCCTTTTAAGGCAGCGGTTTGGTTTAGGATTTATGGTTTTTACATGTTTAGTATTATAAATTCCGATCTTCTGTTTAGCAGGTGGTCCGCTTCAGAACATGGTGATGATCCGTCACAATCATTAAGCAATCTGTTTTCGCCGTAACCAATTGCGCTTTCTATACGGCTGGCATCAATACCTTGAGATATAATATAGTCTCTTGTAGATTTAGCCCTCTTATCAGATAGGTATTCGTTATATACTTTGCTACCGCGTGAATCGGTATGTGATTCAATTTTAATGACCATAGTTGGGAATTCTTTCATTACACTAACCAATTTATCAAGTTCCTTGGCCGCATCCGGTCTTATGTAAGATTTGTCAAAGTTGAAGTAAATCATTTCCGTTTTGATCTTCTTAATACCATCTTCAACAGCGATCATTTCTTCTAGTCGCTTCATGGCGATATCAACTTTTACCGTATCGTTTACTGTAGTTTCTACTAACCTTTCATTATCAACAAACTTGTCTTGAGTAGTTTTAAGAGTGTATTTTGTAGTGTCGTTCAAGTCTTCAAAAATAAAGCTCCCGTCATCTTCCGTTTCCATTTCCTTAAGCTTTATTCCATTCTCATCTAAAAGTTGTACTAAGGCCTGTGGCATTACCTCGCCTGTTACCATTTCAGTTACAAATCCGGCAATGACATTATTGTTTTCAGGAACTTCTTCTATGATTAATCGTTTAAACGAATAAATATCATCGTCTCCTTTTCCACCTTCCCTGTTGGAAGCGAAGTATCCTTGTTGATTCTCTTCGTTTACGATATAAGAGAAATCATCTTTATTACTGTTTACTGGCTGACCAAGGTTTTTGACTTCTGCAAAACCTTCTTCGGCATCAAAAGCACTTTCATAAACATCTAGACCGCCAAGACCTGTAAACCCGTCGGAAGAAAAATATAGTTTAGTTCCGTTAAAGAACGGGAACATTTCGCGTTGCTCCGTATTAATAGTAGGACCCAAGTTTCTAGGCTCGGAGAAACTACCGTCTTCTTGGACATCTACAACAAAAATATCTGTCTTACCTAAACTTCCGGGCATATCTGAAACAAAGTAAAGCTGTTTTCCATCAGGGCTTAAAGCTGGGTGTCCTGTAGAATAATTATCGCTGTTAAAAGAAACCTCTACGGCTTCGGTCCATTCCGTACCTACTTTTGTAGACTTGTAAATTTTTAGGTGGTTTACACCGTTATTATCTCGCTTAAGTTTTTTTCCGTAGTTGTTACGTGTAAAGTACATGGTACTGTTATCCGGAGAAAAGGTTACCGAAGCTTCATGATATTTGGTGTTTATTTTCTTAGAAAATTTTAGAGCGTTTTTGAGGTCATTGGACTCTTCGTTTATTTTGGCTACATATAAATCCAGATAAGGTTGATCATTCCATTTATACCTTCTGGTATTAAAAAAGGAAGAGTCTTTTGCGGAAGAGAAAACCACTTGGTTAGAATCTAAGAACATTGGAGAAAAATCTGAATATTCTGTATTTACCGCAAGATTCTTTATTTCAAAATCCTTTTTAGTATTGAGGATATTGTCCAACTCACTTTCGTTAGCTTTAAGATTTCCGGACAATTCTGTAGTAGGTTCATCCTTTATCTTTTTACTGTACAAACGCATAAGACGTTTTGATCGTGCATACTTGCCCGTACCTTTTAAGGAGTGTGCATATTTGAAAATATTTTCCGATGACATTTCTTTACCGTAGTTTTCGTACAGTACATTATACCACTGGTATGCTTTCTCCATATTGGTGTTAAAATAGTAGGCGTCCGCTGTTTTTTGAATTACTTCCCTAGACCGATTCTTGTCTCCTTTTTCTAAGGCTTGCTCATAGAGTTCTGCTGCTTCGGCATACCACATTTTGTCAAAATAGTGGTCTGCACGTTGTAGAAGTTTGGTCTTGCTTGTTGTTTCGGAAAGTGTAGAGGCCGGAGTTTCTACTTCAGAAATGTCCGTTGCTACGTCAGAGGAAAAAGCAGGAACAGTAATTTCACTTTCTTGAGCTTCTTGAACTAGTTCTGTTTTTTCTAGTTCTGAAAAATCGGATGTTGCTGCTATGGTTTCAACTGGAGCAATGCTGTTTTCAATAGACTCCGCTTCTTCGTTTAAATCAACCTCGTCTCCTCCTATGGCAACACTATTCTCTATTTCTAATATCCACTTATCATTAGTATACGTATCATCTAGATTTGAAGCGCAAGCATCTACGGCTTCAAGGCCAAATGGGTAATACGCCAAGTAAACATAGTTAAGCTCGTTTTCTGGATTAAGAATGTATCCGGCAGAATCAAATCCCTTTTTATGAAGTTTTTTTAACGTCTTGTTCAATGTTTTACCATTGCTAAAAACGCCTGAAATAATATAATAGCCATTTTCAACACCGGTTAAACCACTGAATGTCCGGTGTGGAATTTCATTTCGATCGGCGGCTTCCTCAAAAGTTTCGGTTATTGAAAAGGTTTCTGAATCAACTGGGGAAAAGTTGATGTTTTCCGTTTCATTGGAAGTTACGATTTCTTCGGAATCAATATTTTCAAAGTCTTGGGCGTAAGAGCCATAAGACAATAGAAAAATAAAGGCAGCTATTAGTTTTTTCATGATTTGGGATGTTTGAAAAAAATCCGGAGATTTTAAAATTTGGCTAGTATTTTTAATAGAATTCTATTGTTATCAAGGCAGAACACAAAGGTGTTTTACCTTAATAGTATTCTTTTGATAACGCAAATTTCGGTTGAAGGTTTTGTGTACAACGTTTTTTGTTGTGAAATGCCCGTTTCATAAGGTGTAAGCCTTGTATAATGATGTTAGCAAGAAAAAGAAGGATGAGTGTAAGAAAATTAAAATCAAGGAGGTGTAGAATATCCTCGACCAACTAAAAATACCAATTGGTATTAGTTTAAATAACAAAAAACCCTTGATGCAAATCAAAGGTTTAGTATATATTAAAAATTGCGGGTGACGCTATTCTTTTTTCTCTTCTAGGGATTCATCTTCTTTAGAAGCATCTTTAAATTCTTTTATGCCACTACCAAGTCCACGCATTAGTTCTGGAATCTTTTTTCCTCCAAACAATAAAAGAACTACTAAAACGACAATCCCTATTTGCCATGGCCCTATCGCTAAAAATATCTGTAAAGTTGTCATATTTTCGTTTTTAAAACAGATTCAAAGATACTAAAAAAGTAACTTGATTGCGCTTAAATGTAGAAGTAAGGAGATTATTTTAACAGATTTTGGCAGGTTTTCTTAAATGTGGCATTACCAATGCGCTGGTATATGCAAGAATCATTAATTTAGAACAACCGTATAAGAATCCGATTCCATCCTTTATATTTGCTCTATGGCCAAAAAAGTCAAAAAGAGAAAAGAGATTAAACGCAAACTACTGCATAAGTACCGTTTGGTTATTCTCAATGAATCTACATTTGAAGAGAAAATCTCGTTTAAATTAAGCCGTCTAAACGTTTTCGTTACCGGCTCTTTATGTATTATAGGCTTAATTGCCCTTACTACGCTATTAATTGCTTTTACGCCTTTACGTGAATATATACCGGGATATTCTAGCACCAAGCTTAAAAAACAGGCAACGGATCTTACCTATAAAACCGATTCACTAGTTGCATCGTTAAATAATACCAATAAGTATTTAGAAAGTATTCGCATGGTGCTCCGGGGAGACGTAGCTTCTCAAGAAATTAATTTGGATTCGCTGCGTGAGCAATTCAAGATAGATCCATCCAGTATAGATTTGACACCTATAAAAGAAGATTCACTTCTTAGGGCCGAAGTTGCTTTAGAAGACAAATACAATCTTTTTGAACGTAGCGCAACTGCTGCGGAAATAGAGCTCTTTCCTCCGTTGAGCGGTGAAATATCAAACGATTATGATCCTGAGAAACGTCATTATGCGGTAGATGTTACTGCGCCCAAGGATACTCCTATAAAAGCCGTGGCCAATGGTACGGTTATTTTTGCTGAGTGGACGGCAGATACAGGTTATGTTATAATCCTTGAGCATAAAGACGGGTTGATAAGTGTGTATAAACACAATGGCTCGTTGAACAAAAAACAAGGAGAAGTGGTTAGGGCCGGCGAAGTAATTGCCTCGGTCGGGAATACTGGGGAATTTACGACAGGGCCACATCTTCATTTTGAACTCTGGAGCAATGGTAACGCTGTTAACCCCTTAGACTACATTGACTTTTAAGGACAATACTTACCGTTCTCTATAACTGATATTTTATTTTTATATGTCCATAAAATCACTTGGAGCCAAGATATTTGCAAAACGCATTGCCAAGCAAACGGCAAAATGGCGGGACAATCCCATTGCTGCCCAGGAGAAAGTGTTTCGTCAATTAATAGAAAAGGCCAGTACTACCAAATTTGGTGTGGATCATGGGTTCGGAAAAATAGAATCGCATGAAGATTTTGTAAAGAATGTTCCTATTAGGGATTATGAAGCCCTTAAGCCTTATGTTGAAGAAGTAGTTGCCGGAAAACCGAATATTCTTTGGCCCGGTAAGCCGGTATATTTTGCGAAAACTTCTGGAACAACTTCTGGGGCAAAGTACATACCTATTACGGACACATCTATAAAGCATCAAGTAAACGCCTCTAGAAATGCGATTTTAAATTATATTGATGAAACCGGTAATGCAGATTTTGTAACCGGAAGAATGATTTTTTTACAGGGAAGCCCTGAGCTGACCGAGAAAAACGGAATTAAACTAGGTCGTCTTTCAGGTATATCTGCTCATTATGTTCCTAATTACTTGCAAAAAAACCGCCTGCCCAGTTGGGAAACTAATTGTATTGAAGATTGGGAAACCAAGGTAAATACGATAGTGGATGAGACCATGAACGAGGACATGACCGTTATAGCCGGCATACCTTCTTGGGTACAAATGTATTTTGAAAAACTGGAAAGCAAGTCGGGAAAAAAGGTAGGTGACTTGTTCAAAAATTTTCAGTTGTTTATCTATGGGGGAGTCAATTATGAACCCTACAGAGCAAAATTTGAAGGTTTAATAGGTAGAAAAGTTGATAGTATTGAACTGTTTCCCGCTAGTGAAGGTTTCTTTGCCTATCAGGATTCCCAGAAGGACAAGGGAATGCTTTTGTTGTTGAACTCGGGAATATTCTATGAATTTGTTAAGGCCGATGAGTTTTTTGAAGAGAACCCTAAACGTATTACAATCAAAGACGTTGAAATAGGGGTAAACTATGTAATGATCATTTCCACAGACGCGGGACTTTGGGCATACAATTTGGGAGATACCGTTCAGTTTATTTCGCTGAAGCCTTATAAAGTAATCGTTTCGGGACGCATCAAACATTTTATCTCTGCCTTTGGGGAACATGTAATTGCCAAAGAAGTGGAAGAAGCTATGCAGTTGGCTGTTCGTGAGACCGGCGCTAGCATAAATGAGTTTACCGTGGCGCCACAGATTACACCAAAGGATAATGAACTGCCTTATCATGAATGGCTGATCGAGTTCGAAAAGGAACCTGCGGATATGAAAAAATTTATAGAAATTCTGGATACTTCTTTACAAAAGCAGAATAGTTATTATTTTGATTTGATTATTGGCAAGGTGCTTCAGACCCTGAAAATCACGAGTATAAAAGAAGGGGGCTTTAATGCCTATATGAAATCTATTGGCAAACTTGGTGGTCAAAACAAGGTACAGCGCTTAGCGAACGACCGTAAAGTTGCAGATGGGTTGTCCTCTTTTAAGAAGTAATATTCATTTTGATTTTTTAGTCTTAACTCGCTATGAAACAATTGAATAATTTATATTTTACTTGATTTTAAAATCAACATATTTAAAAACTCATTATGTCTTCTGAATTTTTTTTTGCTCATAGTACGGCCGTAATAGATGATGGATGTAAAATTGGCGAAGGCACTAAAATATGGCACTTTAGTCATGTGATGCCGGAATCTATAATTGGAGAAAAATGTAATATTGGACAAAATGTAGTCATATCACCTAAAGTGAAATTAGGCAATAATGTAAAAGTTCAAAATAATGTTTCAATCTACACTGGTGTCATTTGTGAAGACGATGTGTTTCTAGGGCCCTCTATGGTCTTTACTAATATCATCAATCCCCGAAGTGCAATTGTTCGTCGCGATAATTATCAAAAAACACTAGTGAAAAAAGGAGCCTCCGTTGGGGCGAATGCTACCATTATCTGCGGAAATACACTCGGGGAATACTGTTTAATTGGTGCAGGTACCGTTGTAACAAGAGAGGTCCCTAACTACGCCTTGATTGTGGGAAACCCTGGCAAACAAATAGGCTGGGTAAGTGAATATGGTCACAGACTGTTGTTTGATAAAAATAACGAAGCCGTCTGCCTAGAAAGTGGTCAAATTTATAGTTTGGATAATAATAAAGTGTTGCGCTTAAAATAGAATTTTTAAGTTTAGGTTTATTCAAGAAATTATCCTCTTAGCATATATTGGTTTGAATAGTGAGTTAAGCTATATACGAACTCTACCAACACCACAGTCCACATGTTGTCGTTAAACACGGGTTATCTATTTATCCCGTAGGTAGACGATATACCCGGCTTTCAAAGTAAAATAATATATACTTTCGAACTCATAACTATTTACAGATGAAAAATTTTGCGCTAATAGGTGCAGCCGGCTACATAGCCCCAAGACATATGAAGGCTATAAAAGCCACTAATAACAATCTAATTACAGCCTTTGATAAAGGAGATAGTGTTGGGGTTATAGACTCTTATTTTCCTGAGGCAGACTTTTTTGTTGAATTTGAGCGTTTTGATCGTCATATAGAAAAACTAAAATACGAGAAGAATACCTACTTGGATTATGTAAGTATTTGCTCTCCAAACTATTTGCATGATGCGCATATTAGGTTCGCACTTCGTAGTGGAGCCAATGCCATTTGCGAAAAACCTTTGGTTCTTAACCCTTGGAACGTAGATAAGCTACAGTACGTTGAAGAAAAAACCGGCAAAAATATATACTGTATTCTTCAGCTAAGAGTTCACCCAAGTATCATAGCTCTGCGTGAAAAAGTTAAGAACGCAAAAAAAGATACAAAGTTTGAAGTAGATCTTACGTACCTTACTTCAAGAGGTCACTGGTACCAAACTTCTTGGAAGGGTGATATAGAAAAATCAGGAGGAATTGCCACAAATATCGGGGTTCATTTTTACGATATGCTTTCTTGGATTTTTGGTGACATTCAAGAAAATATTGTACATGTTCATGAAAACGATCATGCTGCGGGTTATCTAGAGTTTGAAAATGCCCGTGTAAAATGGTTCCTTTCCATAAACTCACAATATTTACCAAAAGAACTTAAGGATAAAGGACAGACAACATACAGGTCTATAACTGTAAACGGCGAAGAATTGGAGTTTAGTGGCGGCTTTACAGACTTACACACTATGGTCTATGAAGATATCTTAGCTGGTAAGGGATATGGAGTTGGTGCTGCAAGAACAGCTATTGAAATTGTTCATGACATTCGAAATTCAAAACCAATCGGTTTAAAAGGAGAGTATCACTCTTTACTAAAATAAGTACACACTACCGTATGAAAATAGTAGCAATAATTGGTGCTAGACCACAGTTCATTAAGCATTTTCCCTTTGAATTGGCATGTAGGGGAAAGGTTGAGCTAATGACGATTCATACAGGTCAGCATTATGATACTAATATGAGTGATGTTTTTTTCAATCAATTGAAAATGACCCAGCCCAGTTATACGTTGCATATAGGTAGTGGTGCCCATGGAGCACAAACGGGAAAGATGATGATTGAAATAGAAAAAATCGTGAACGATATAACTCCCGATGGAGTTGTGGTTTATGGTGATACAAATTCAACATTGGCCGGAGCATTAGTGGCGTCTAAATTACATATACCCCTGTTTCATATTGAGGCTGGCCTAAGAAGTTTTAACAAAAAAATGCCAGAAGAGGTAAATAGAATTCTTACAGACCACATTTCAGACTTACTTTTCGTGCCTAGTGCTATTGGTGTACAGAACCTTAAAAATGAAGGGGTTGAACTTGGTGTTAGTGAAGTTGGAGATATTATGAAAGATCTTGTTCAATATGTTATTGCCAACGATTTATTGAAAAGTCATAGACCAAATGAAAACGATTTTTTCTACACAACTATCCATAGACCTTATAATACTGATGGTAAAGAGAGGTTAAAGTATATCTTGGAAGCTCTTAATCAGCTTCGCAAAAAAGTAGTTTTTTCGTTGCACCCAAGAACTAGGAATTTAGCCCATAACTATGACCTGAATCTTGAAGACTATACCAACATTAAGTTTATCGAACCACAATCTTATTTTTCGAATTTAGCTTATTTACAATGTTCTGCCGGACTTATTACTGATAGCGGAGGTATGCAAAAAGAGGCTTATTGGCTCAAAAAGAAGTGTGTAACTATTCGAAAAGAAACAGAATGGAAAGAGACGCTAAATAACAGTGCCAACATTCTTCTATTTGACGATTTATCTGGATTAGGTAAAGAACTTCAAAATGTGCCAGTAGGTTGGGATAAAACCTTATACGGACATGGTAAAAGTGCTTCTGAAATGGTCGATAAAATTATACATTTTTTAAAATAGCCCCCAGCTATTTTTCACTTACCTTCGGATTTGTAAAATTTCTATTTCCTAATTTGATCAAAGAAACTTAGTTATTTGTTTCTTGGCTGCTAAACATATAGTTTTAATGTGTACTTGGACTTATATGCAACCTTTAGTGGCTTGCTCATGCTTTTTTATGAACAGAATAAATTCTATTTAAGTGTAGAGAAATCATATTCGTTACTACCAAAAAAATTATCGTAATTTTGATTGAAATTTGTTTATGGGAAATAATATGACCACAACACGGGCTCAAGAGTCTACAAATGCTATTGAGCGCTTATATATTACAATGAGGCACCTTTTTAACCGCGGGTTTTATAAACCTACCGGTGTATCAGGAGAAGCTTTAAAAAATGCATTACTTCAACTAAGGCCTGAAATTTATGGCTCTATTGCAGAGGAAAAGGCAGAACTGAGCGGGCTCATATATGTTTTGGAACGTTTGCCAAAAGGTATAGAACAGTGCCGTTTCATTAATTTAACCTCGGATGAGGGGTATGGAAAATCACATTTTGACCCCATTGTTCCTCCAAAACGTCGTAGAAACTGCTATCGGATAGACGATGAGCAAATGAATATTGAAATTACGCGGGGGCGTTCCGATATCTATGATATTCTTACACATTTAACGTTCTTGTTTATTGAGTCCGAAAAAATTTGTAAGAGGGTTTTAATAGAGGACTCCAATAGAACTATTCGAGACTGGGTAAAATTAGAAGAAGCGGTCAAAAAAGAAGAGTTGACCCTTGCGGAAAGAGAGGTTGCCGTTATTCATACCGCCAATATTTTAGGACGTTCCTTTATTGAGATAATAGCTGTACATCAGCAATTTTCTACTGATGACCAACCGGACCGATTTTTAGAAATCGTTTATTGGTTAGGTAAACTAGCTATTGAAGAAGAGATTACGGGAGATAAAAGGGCCATTACCTTTAGTGCTTTGTTACGGGAGCGTTTGGGGCACCATATACATGGAGAGCGTTGGGCAGATACCATAAAAGAAGTGTTGAAGAAAAACGGACTTTTGAACCGCCCAATCCATATCATTAGTGCCAATATGCATAGTGTTATGAATTCTCTTTTTGCCAAGAATGCATTAACTAAAGAATTTTCCGGTAAGGAATCATTAAAGATATACGAGGCGTTAAGCTCTTCATTGAACGAGGAATTGCGTTCAAAAGTAACAAAGGTTGCGGCTAAAAACGGAATGATTGCCATTGATGATCTTTCGGGAACAAACATTGACGTACAATTATTTGATACGGCTAAAATGAGTTCTGATGCTTGTTGTTATGATTTGCCAAAAGATTTGGCAGATGAAGAAAAGCCGGTCATTTTTGTAATGGATTATGCATTTGGCGAACAGGCCTATGAAACCATAGATGAATTGTTAAAACCTTATAAAGGTACCGGAGAAGAACTTGTGTTTTTAGATGTTGCATCAATTTCTATAATGGGAAAAGCAGGCATTTTAGAAGGTGGCAAAGGTGATTTAATGATTCCGTCCGCACATATTTTTGAAGGCACTGCAGATAACTATCCGTTTAAGAACGAGTTATGTGCAGAGGACTTTAAAGGACATGGGCTGAAAGTATTTGAGGGAACTATGGTCACTGTATTGGGAACATCGTTACAAAACAAGGATATACTAAAATTTTTCCACCAATCTACCTGGAATGTTGTTGGTCTTGAGATGGAAGGTGTACATTACCAGAAAGCGGTACAGTCGGCTTCCAAGATACGAAAGAGTGTACGAGAGGATATAAAGGTCAGATACGCGTATTATGCTTCTGATAACCCTTTGGAAACTGGTAGTACTTTGGCATCCGGAGGTTTGGGTACAACCGGGGTCAAACCTACGTATCTTATTACTGAAAAAATATTGGAACAAATTTTTAATTCATAAATTAATGTCAGACAAACCAAATAGCGCTTCTACCTCAGATGAGATTGACTTGGGGCAGTTGTTTAAAATGATTGCCAATGGGTTTAACCGAATAGGCATCGCTTTTTTACGCGTGTTCTTATATCTAAAGAAAAATGCACTTATATTGATAGGTCTCATTGCGCTAGGTATAATCATTAGCTTTGTTTTAAGTTCTTTCATTAATAAAAAGTTGAAAACAGAGGCTATTGTAAGACCCAATTTTGAAAGTAAGGATTATGTATACGACGTTATCGTAGAAATTCAATCGAACATTTTTAGTCAGGATACAGCTTTTTTTCAAAAAATAGGAATTTCTGTAGAGGATTTAAAAGGGTTTAGGGTTGATATTCAACCTATTTCGGATATAGCGGAATCAAAGGATGAGGCTGAACAGGAATTGGAATATCTAAAGTTACTTCAAGACTTTAAAGAAGAAAGTTTTGTAGTTGATATTATCCGATCGGAGTTAACCAAGAAAAGTGTTATTGCACACCGCATTACATTTACGTATATAGAAGCAAAAAAAGGGAACGTAATAGCTGAAAAATTACTGAATTATATCAATGGCAATGCATATTTTAATAAGATAATAAAAACCTATAGGGAAAACGCTCAACTGCGAATTAACAAAAATACATTGCTAATTGCTCAAATTGATAACTTAATAGATAATTATACGAAGACTTTGTTAGGTGATACTGTGGTGAGACCCCAAGGTTCTATATATATGGAGAATGAAAGTGCGCTTAATATTTCTAGTTTGCTTTCTCTTAAGAACCGTTTTTTAAAAGAAATTGAGGAAAAGAAATCTGAGCTAACAGAACAGAACGAAATTCTAAGTGTAATTAACATGGGTAGTCCTCAAGTTTTTAAAAAGCCTTTTTTCAATAATAAATTCTTCTTAATTCCCACGGCTTTAGTAGTTATGTTTTTTGTGATATCCTTTATTCGGTTCTTGAATCATAAAGCACAACAATTGGAGCTTTAGAAAAATATAAAATGTCCAGTAGAACTATTCTTGTAACAGGTGGTGTAGGTTTTATAGGAAGCAATTTCATTCCGTTTTTTCTGGATGAGCATCAAGAAATTTCTGTGGTGAATCTAGATAAGCTCACCTATGCTGGAAATTTAAATCATCTAGCCGAAGTTGAAAATAACGAACGGTATACATTTATAAAGGGTGATATTTGTGATGTCAGTTTGGTAAGGTCGATTTTCAGTGAAAACCGAATTACGGATGTTATACATTTTGCGGCGGAATCTCACGTAGACAATTCTATAGCAGGCCCTGAAGCCTTTATACAGACTAATGTTAACGGAACTTTTACGTTACTAGAAGCGGCGCGAAAAAGTTGGTTAGATGAGGGTAATGCAGCAAAGACTGGCTTTGAAACATCTCGTTTTCACCATATTTCTACCGATGAGGTATATGGTAGTTTAGGGGAATCTGGTTTTTTTGATGAAAATACGCCATACGCTCCCAATAGTCCTTATAGCGCCTCAAAAGCTTCATCTGATTTTTTAGTAAGAAGTTATTATCATACGTATGGACTTAATGTGGTAACGAGTAACTGCTCCAATAATTTCGGGCCTAAGCAGCATGATGAAAAATTGATTCCTACCATTATACGAAAGGCATTAGCCGGAGAGGAAATCCCTATTTATGGAGATGGAAAGAATATTAGGGACTGGCTGTATGTACAGGACCATTGTTCAGGAATAAATGATGTATTTACTAATGGACGTGCAGGAGAAACCTATGTTATTGGGGGTAATAATGAGTATAATAATATTTCCATGGCTCAAAAAATATGTGGTATTTTAAATGACATTCTCCCTAAAAAGAACGGAAGTTTCATAAATCAAATAGCTTTTGTAAAAGATCGTTTGGGCCATGACTTCAGGTATGCCATTGATGCCACCAAAATCAAGACGGAACTTGGTTGGAAACCCCAATCGGATTTTGATTCTGGATTACGAGATACGGTTATGTGGTATATAAACAAATATCAGAAGGTTTAGCGTATGAAGGGTATCATTTTAGCAGGAGGATCAGGAACGCGTTTACATCCCCTTACATTGGCCGTAAGCAAGCAGCTTATGCCCATTTACGACAAGCCGATGATATATTACCCATTGGCCACCCTTTTGTCCGCTGGTATTCAAGAAATTTTGATCATAACGACCCCACAGGATATTGGCCTTTTTCAAAAATTATTGGGAGACGGAAGTCAATTGGGCTGTAATTTTCAATTTGCCGAACAAGAGAACCCGAACGGATTGGCAGAAGCTTTCATTATCGGAGCGGATTTTATAGGAAACGATAAAGTTGCCCTTATTTTAGGCGATAATATATTTTATGGCTCCGGTCTTGCAAAGCTACTCCAGGCGAACAACGACCCTGATGGAGGTATTATTTATGGCTATCACGTACAAGACCCGAAGCGCTACGGTGTAGTGGAGTTTGATAAGGACGGAAAGGCAATTTCCATAGAGGAAAAACCCCAGAACCCTAAATCTAATTATGCGGTTCCAGGCATCTACTTCTATGATAATGAGGTGTTGGAAATAGCAAAGCGCATTAAACCCAGCCCTAGGGGCGAATTGGAAATTACCGATATCAATAAAGAGTATCTCGCTAAGGAGAAATTGACAGTGAGTATCTTAGATCGCGGTACGGCCTGGTTAGATACCGGAACCTTCAGTTCCCTTATGCAGGCCTCGCAATTTGTTGAGGTTATTGAAGAGCGTCAGGGACTAAAGGTGGGAGCCATTGAAGAGGTGGCCTATACGATGGGATATATTTCTCGGGAACAACTACATAAATTGGCCAAACCGCTGGTAAAAAGTGGTTATGGTATCTATTTGCTAGAGTTATAATCGACGGAAAACCGCAATATGAAAATAACGGAAACCAGTTTAAAAGGCTGTTTTATCATACAACCGAGATTATTTAGAGATGAGAGAGGTCTCTTTTTTGAATCGTATCAACAAAAAAAATTCGAAAGCGCTATCGGGAAAGAAGTCCACTTTGTCCAAGATAATATCTCGGTATCGAAAAAAGAGGTACTAAGAGGACTTCATTTGCAGACAGGGCTTCATGCCCAGGCCAAATTGGTTCAGGTAGTCCATGGGGAAGTATTGGATGTGGTAGTTGACTTAAGGCCTGAAAGTCCTACTTTCGGACAGCATTTTAAGCAAATATTGTCAAGTGAAAATAGAACTTCTATTTTTATACCAAAAGGTATGGCCCATGGTTTTTTGACCTTGAGCGAAGAGGCCACCTTTATGTATAAGTGCGATGCTTTTTACAACGTAGCTTCCGAAAGTGGTATAATCTATAACGACGAGGATCTAAAAATTGATTGGGAGAGCCCGGTAGAGTCGCCTATGATTTCCGAAAAAGATAAGTTACTTCCTACCTTTAAAGAATTTTTTAAATGAAGTCCGTACTTGTTACCGGGGCCAAGGGGCAGTTGGGGAAAAGTATTTCCGATTTTGTCGTTAATTATCCTGATTTGGATTTCACCTTTAAGGATAAGAGTCAATTAGATATCAGTAACCCGTTGGACGTGAACAAAGAGTTTAGTTCATCAACATATGATTACTGCATTAATTGCGCTGCTTACACCAATGTGGATCAGGCTGAAATAAACCCGGAATTAGCAGATAAGATAAATGCCAAAGGTGTTAAAAATTTGGCTTTGGCTTGTAAGGAAAATAAGGTGATATTGGTGCATATATCTACCGATTATGTTTTTGATGGAGATAAAACCCAACCCTATACCGTTGGCGATAAACCCAACCCCATCAATGTATATGGTAAATCTAAGCTAAAGGGAGAACTGATTATTCAAGAAACATTAAATAGTTTTTATATTGTTCGCACGTCATGGTTATATCACAAAAGCTATGGAAAGAACTTTTATAAACGGATTATAGAAAAGGCAAAGGCAGGTGAAATTCTTCGCGTAACCGATACACAAAAAGGTTGTCCAACAAATGCGAGTAATTTGGCTGTTTATGTCCTAAATTTGATTGATCAAAATACTACGCCCTTTGGTATCCTACATTTTACGGACAATGAGGCGATGACTTGGTTTGATTTTGCAAAAATAATAATTAGAAACGAAGGTCTCGATTGCGAGGTTAGGGTTCTTGATAAGAAGAAGAGCTTTGGGGGTGCGAGAAGACCTTCAAACAGTGTTTTGGGGTAAAAGTTTTAAAGAATAAAATTTGTTCATCAAGAATAGCCCCCTAGTGTTGATTAGTATTATAGATTTTTAATTAATGAAAAATTTCAGATTCCTCTTAAGGAAATATAGTAATATTGTTCAGAATTTTTCATACCTAACTGTACTTCAGGTTTTTAATGTTTTCTTTCCAGTTATAATCTATCCTTTCCTCATTGATTTATTTGGATTGGAACTTTGGGGAAAAATAGTTTTGGCGCAGTCTTTGGCCCTCTATCTTTCATTATTTGTTGATTTCGGCTTCGATCGATACGCAACCAAGGAGATTTCCATTTACAGGGACAATGTTGATAAGCTCTCAGAAATTGTTTCTTGTATAGTACCTATAAGAATCGTTTTGGGTGTTGTTGTTTTTGCTTTATATGCCCTAGTTGTTATTAACGTTCCGTTCTTCAAGGGAGATGAAACACTATATCTTCTGTTTTACGCTTTGAATTTTAACTTCATTCTGTTTCCAAAATGGTTTTTTCAAGGTATCGAGAAAATGAAATACATTGTAATAATCAATGTTTCTGTAAAAATATTTTTCGTCGCATTGATGTTTACGACAATTAAGAGCAGCACAGACTATTTGTTTGTGCCTTTATTTTTTGGAATAGGGGCTTTTGTGGGAGGGATTATAGGCCTTGCTATAATGCTGAGGCATAAGAAGGTGTCTTTTAAAATTTATGGGATAAGCTACTATTATCACTATATAAAAAATAGTTTTTATCTTTTTGCATCCTCTTTGGTTATTTCGGTTAAAGATAGGTTCAATGTGTTTATTGTAGGGTACTTCTTAGGCATGTCGGAAGTTGCCCTATATGACATTTCTATCAAATTGGTTTCTCTCATGACCCAGCCTATAGACGCGATTAATGGAGCTATATACCCAAAAGTGGCAAAAGAATTGAATATGTCTTTTGTGAAGAAGGTAGCGTTATACAGCATTTTGCTCGTATTGGCTGCAGTATTGCTCACCCAGTACTTTTTATATGATATTTTTAATTTTTTGAATATTGATGAAATTATCAATGAAGGGGCCATTCGATTGTTTTTGTTTAGCTCTCTGTTTCTAACCGCTTCTGTATTTTTGGCGAGAAATTGTTTTATCGTATTTGATAGATTTAAGCTCTTGTTTAATTCTATGGTATGGTCATCGGTTTTGTACGTGGTTCTAATTTTAGTACTGTTTTTTCTTGGTCATATAACTTTTAAGTATATTGTTCTTGTTGTATTTATAGTTTATGTTTTTGAATTTGCATACAGGTACTATTTGGCAGAAAAATATAATCTTTTATCTATGAATGTTAGAAAAAATTTGGGCAAGTATTATTATGGCAACGGGCCATATAGTTTTTTAATAAAACCATTTGTTTATTTGTATGATCTCTATAGACATTACTTAGTAAATGAGATTGTATTCACTAAGAGTAGGTTTAAGAGAAGAATGGGGGAAAAATTAAACCTCAAGAATCCCCAAACTTTAAACGAAAAGATTCAGTGGCTTAAGTTATATAATAGAACCCCCTTGCATACAACCTGTGCCGACAAAATAGAGGTTAGGGATTATGTGTCGGAAGAAATTGGTGAAGAATATTTGGTTCCGCTGTTAATGGTAACTACAAATGTTAACGATATTGCGTATGACAAACTACCGAGTGGCCCTTTTATAATTAAGACTAACCACGATTCAGGTAGTTATAAAATAATAAAAGATAAAGACAAGGTCAAGGATTGGGAGGAACTCAGGAAATTTTTCGCTAAGAGTTTGAAAACAAATTTTTATTATAAATCGAAAGAGTGGCAGTATAAGAATATACCTCCAAAAATATTGGTTGAACGCCTATTGCAAACGAAGGAGGGAAAGATTCCTGAAGACGTTAAAATACATTGTTTTCATGGTAGGCCTGAGTATATACAATTAGACTTTGATAGAGGAACGGACCGTCATTCAAGAAATTGGTATGACAAAAACTGGAATAGGGCCAAATTTCATTGGTCAACAAAGCTTAAAAGCGGAAAGGAAACCTTGCCAAATTCAAAAATGGTTCTAAAACCTTTGACACTTGATAGAATGTTGAGTTTTGCAGAAATTCTAAGTAAGCCGTTTCCATATGTAAGAGTTGATTTTTATTCCTTGAATGATGAGAAAATTTTTTTTGGTGAATTAACATTTAATCATGACTCTGGGTTCAGACCAATCGTTCCGAAAGAATGGGATTATAAACTTGGTGAATTGGTAACATTGCCAAAAAAAAAATAGACCAATTAAAAGTTATATGAAAAGAAGTGTAGTGTTTTTACTGCCTTCATTATGGGGAGGAGGGTCTGAAAGGGTGTTTCTGAATCTATGTAAGCATTTAGATAAAAATAAGTTTGATGTGACCTTATGTCTTCTTAAAAAAGAAGGTGAGTTTTTATCGCATATTGGTAGCAATCCAAGCTTTCAGATTCACGACCTTGGGGTTTCAAGAGTGCGTTATTCCATTTTACCTATTGTAAAATATCTTAGAAAGGTTAAGCCAGATGTGGTGATATCTACTTTAGGCCATTTAAACGCCATATTGTCGGCGATTTCATTTGTTATACCTAAGAAAGTTAAACTCATTGGAAGGGAGTCGAATATCGTAAGTATGAGCAATCACAATAAAATAACACTATTGTTGTATCGGTACTTTTATAAAAACTTCGATAAAGTTGTCGTACAAAGTAATGATATGGAGGTCGATTTAAAAAAAGTCGTCAAAAACTTCAAGGAAAATCAAATCGTTAAGATTAATAACCCTGTGGATTTGGATAGTATTGTTAAAGCAAAAGATACGGCGAATGCATTACTTCCGAAAGATAAAATAAACCTAATATCCGTAGGAAGCTTGACGCATCAAAAGGGATACGATATTCTTTTAAAATCATTTGCCCGATTTCATAATAAGAACAAATATCATATCACTATTTTAGGAAGGGGTAAACTTTTAGATGAATTGAACAAATTGGCAATAAAGGAGAATGTAGACAAAAATGTTTCGTTTATCGGGTTTAAGCCCAATCCTTACGAGTATATTGCACAGTCGTCGATATTCATATCCAGCTCAAGGTTTGAAGGCTTTCCCAATGTGGTCTTAGAGGCTTTGACATGCGATGTACCTGTTATAGCTAACTCGTATAAAGGCGGTATAGATGAAATCCTTAATAAACCGATTTTGGGTAAAATAATTGATTTGAAAAAGAGTGATGTTTTTGAAAGTACATGTGAAGAGATTCTGTCAAGAGATTTACCTAAAGGTTGTTTGAGTAAAGAAATAAACCAAATGTATGGAATAGCCGCAATTGTCAAAAAGTATGAAATGCTTATACTCAACATATAACTAGTTGTAATAATGACATATTACCTCGTTCTTTACCTCTATTCATTAGCAACCTCACTTTTACAGGTATTACTAAATAAGCGAATAAGTTTATTGTTGTTCTCTCTGTTTTTGGCTCTGATAGCCGTGTTGGCATTTAGGGGTAGCGATGGCGTAGATACAGAAAACTATCTAACTTTTTTCAATGATATAGGGTATAAGGAAGAAGGATATGAGGGATTAGATATTGGTTTTCTATATCTTTCAACACTTATTAAATGGATTAAAAACAGCGAGGTTTTTTATTTTCTTTGTATTGCTGTATTGTCGGTGGGGCTGAAATTAAAGGCAATGGATAAACTTTCTCCTTTGCCTCTTGTTAGTGCCTTTGTTTTATTTGGCACTTATTTTTTGTCTTTGGAGGCAAATCAAATAAGACAGGCCTTAGCGTTAGGCGTAGGTCTTCTTTCTTTACACTTTATAATTAAAAGGAAACGACTATGGTTTTTTTCTTCTATAATTTTAGCGGCAACATTTCATGTTTCTTCTATAATATTGTTGCCGGCATGGTGGCTCTTTGATTTCAAGATTTCAAGAAAAAGGTTGTTGCTGATTTTGGGGATATCCTTTTTATTTGTGTTCATTTCACTCGTAGATGTTTTTCAATTTAGTGTTAAGTACGCTTTTTTTTGGGGCCAATTTATTTTTTCCAAGTTATTGAACTATGCTTCAAAAATGGAGAGGGTAGGGTTTTCCCCCATTCAATTATGGTATGTTTTTATTTCTGTAGTTTTTATTATTGAAAGAAAACGAATTAACAATCAGACCTATTCCTTTTTGCTCAATTTATTCATTATTGGGGTTGCAATGAATTTCTTTCTCAATAGTTTTTCATACATGATAAGAATTACTTATTACTTCATTGCAATAGAGGGTGTTCTATTGGCATACTTGCTCAAGAATAGTAAACTAGGAACTAGAATTGTGTTTTTCCTCCTTGCTGCCATAATGTTGGCCCTCAAAAACTTTAAATACTATAACGCAAATTTGGAATTTTTTCAATGAAAAAGGTATTACACTTATTTCCTGCATATAAAATTGGGGGAGCTCCAGTTAACGTGCTTCGATTCATCAAGGGCAGCAACGATCAGATTATTAACTACGCCGCGGCATTAAAGGTTGATAATCGATTGTTTGCCGACTATTTAGAAAATACGGATGATAGCTTCGATGTCGATTTAACCAGCTTAAAGTGGAAATCATTTATTGAGCTGTTGCGCATTGTTAAAAAGATAAATCCCGATATTGTTCATGCCAATGGTAAAGGTGGGGCTGTATATGCGTTTTTAATATATGTGTTTTACAGAAAAAGAGTTTTTTATACGTTTAGGGGCTTTCACATCAAATATGCGGGTATTAAACATAAATTTTATGTTTATTTTGAGCGTTTATTTTCTCACATATACACAAAGGCCATTGCCGTCAGCCACTCTGAGAGAGAGTTATTTTTAAAAACGACACAGGTCAAAGCTGAAAAGGTTGAGGTGATAGGAAATGGGGTGGAAATTAGCCCTAGGCCATTACCGCCAGAGATGCGGTGTGAGGTCGATAAATATAAACTCAATATCGTAACCTTGTCTAGAATAGCTGAGGTTAAAGATATTGAGACCATGGTCAAGGGGCTGGAGTTGTTGAATGACACCGAGGTGTCCCTCCATATAATGGGAGGCTATTTGAGCGTAGACCAGTTTTATAAAGATAGGATTGATAAAATCATTGCGGGCTTATCTTGTAAAGACCGTATCTACTTGTGGGGAGATATAGAAGGTGCGGGCGACTATGTCCATAATTTTGACTTATATTTGTCCACGTCGCTTTCCGAAGGTTTGCCCACGTCTATAATCGAGGCAGGCTTGAGCGAAGTATTAGTGTTAGCTACGGACTGCATTGGTAATATCGATTTAATTGTAGAAGGCAAAACGGGGTATTTATTTCCAAAAGGAGATACTGCAGAACTTGTAAATCAACTTAAACAAGCTATTGGCCGGTTTGGCTCTCAACAACAATCCGAAATCATCGCGAATAATTTAAGGCAGATGAAGATGTATTCCATTAGTTCAAACGTTAGTAAATTAATGTATTTATACTCGAGAAAGGATTGAAAATTTTACAAATAAATAAATATTTCTTCCCTGATATTGGAGGTGTAGAAACGGTAGTGAAACAATACGCCCATGCCGTTAACACTGAACACTCTGTCAAAGTTCTTTGTGTGCATAAGGACTTTAGTTTTAAAACTGTTGAAGAAACTATAGACGGGGTAGAAGTCTTAAGGTGTTCATCATTGGGGACTTTTATGTCCATGCCTATTTCTTTTTCCTTCTATTTCCATTTTTTCAGACTTTATAAAGAATTTGAGATCTTTCACTTTCACGAACCTTTTCCACTTGCCTCTTTGCTGTCATTGTTTATCAGCAAAAAAAGAAAGATTGTAGTAACATGGCATAGCGATATAATTAAGCAAAAGGCCTTAAAAAAAATAGTTGAGTATTTTCAATCCTTACTCTGTAAAAAGGCTACGGTTATAACTACAACATCCCCTGATCTTCTCGATTTTTCTTCCGTATTACATGCGTATCGGGATAAAGTAAAAATATTGCCCTTGGGTATTGATTTCGATTTTGAAACCGTTACGGCAAAGACAGGGGACTATATCCTATACTTGGGAAGACTCTCTTACTATAAGGGAATCAATACGCTTTTAGAAGCTTTTCTCAAGGCCAAAACTGATAGAGAGTTGGTTATCGTTGGTGATGGCGACAAGGGTATTGTTGATTTAATCGTAAGTACACAAAAGAAAACGAGTAAAAATATTAGATTCATTAATGAGTTTGTAGATGAAGAAGAAAAGCAAAATTTTTTAAAGAATTGTTTCTTTTTCGTTTTTCCCTCCATTGCTGCTAGTGAAGCATTTGGTATTATACAGTTAGAGGCAATGGTTTATGGGAAACCGGTTATTAATACAAATTTGCCGACGGGTGTGCCTTTCGTAAGTTTAAATAATATAACTGGTATTACGGTAGAACCATCAAATGCCGATGAACTGGCCATTGCGATAGATCGGTTGTCTTCCGATACAGATTTGGTCGAAAGTATGGGGCACAATGCTGTTAAAAGGGTCCAGTCTTACTTTTCCAATATAAAAATTATGGCGGACCTTAGGGCTTTATATAATGAATTATGAAGTTGGATAAAGACTTTTTTGGGTTTTATGTTTTTGCTTTTGTTCTGCCATTGCCGTTGCCTTTAATCGTGTCGTCGTTGGCAATGGCCGTTCTAATAATCAACTGTCTCATGTTGATCAAAAAGCCAATCAGGGTTGATGGACTTACCATAGCATTCTTATTGTTCTTTCTTTCAGATTTGATTGCGCTTGTACTTTCAGGAAGAAGTTTTGCCGAAAACACTATCATAAACGAGGTAAAAATAACTTGTGCAATATTGCCTTTATTAGTCTATAATATTGGTGTTAAGGAAAAGTTGAAAACGGCACAAAATTCAATTCTAACGGTGTTCTCCTTAGGTGTATTGGCATACATTGTATTTTGTATTTTGTTTTATGGCTATTTTATATATACCCACCCGAGATACACAGTACAAATCGACAGGTATTTGTTTTGGGCAATAGAAAACAACTTTCCCGGGACATACCACAGAACTTATATCGGAGCGTATATTGTTTTGTCTTCGGTGTTTGTTGCCAATTTAATATTCAATCTACCAAACCTAAAAAAAAGGTTAATCTTATCATTTGTGTTTATTTTACAATTGACCGCTATTTTTTTCTTAGGATCTAAGCTTACCATGGTTTTGTTTTTGGTATTGAACACTCTTTTACTATTGGTTAAATATAAACCCTTGGTTATTCCGTTTTTCGTCAGCATAGCGGTTTGTTTCTTCTTAATCAAGGAATGGATTCTTGTTTCTATGAAAAAATCGTTTTACGATCGAACCGTATTTTTTAAGAAGTCCGTAGAACTTATAGGGGAAAATTTTTTGTTTGGAGTTGGCGAAAAGAATATTACGGGGTTCATGGTAAGTATTAATGGCGAGATTACGGCGCTTATACCGCATAATGTTTTCTTAAAAGAAACCCTTTCCAATGGACTTATTGGCCTTGTAATATTGTTGTTTTTATTCGGTTATATCCTCTATTATGCAACAAAATCGAATGACCGGATTTTTAAGTACTTTTTGATTTTGGTGTTGACCATTTGTTTTATTGAAGATTTTATTTATTTACAAAGAGGTCTTTTTTTGTTTGTATTTTTATCGGTCTTTTTTGTGAATGTTAATCGGTCTAGATCTAGTTAATTTTGTACGAGCGTAAATTTCTGACCACTTATAAGTATTTAGTCTAATAATTAAAATTGAAAAGTTACTTTTGGTAATTCTAACTTGTTAAAAATGCCTAGGCCTTCCGTATTAAATTCTGTAGAACGCAAGTTTATATTACTTGTGGGCGATTTAATAATCGTGTTGGCCTCGTTAAATGTCTTGGTGAACAATGCTATTGATGCCAAGTATATTTTAATGGGGCTAAAAGTGGTTGTTTTTTCTTTTGGGGTGATAAGCTATTTGGTTTTGGCCTATATTTTGGAATTTTACAATCTTGAGAAAGTTTCAAAACGTCGGTATGTTTTTTCACAGTCACTTTATATAAGTGCCATGTACGTTTTTATAGTATTTCTTTTTTTGGTAATTGTATACGATGTGAGCTTTTGGAGAATGCCGTTACTCTATTTTCTCGTACTGACACCTTTGGAAATAGGTCTGTGGCGTTTATTTTTCAGGAATATTTTTAGAATTATTCCAGTAACAAAGAATGTTCTGTATATATATGATGAACAGGCGGCCGGTTTACTTAAAGATGACGTAGCCGTTATTAATGGAGACGAGCTAAAAACATTTTATCGTGTTAAGCTTACATATCCTTTAGAGCAGGTAGATTACATTAAAAAGAAACTGTTCATGTCTGCTGTTGATAAAATTGATGTTTTTATTATAAATATGCAGAGTTATAATGATATTCCCAAAGATGTAGAGAAGGTGTTACTTAGGGCTATATTGTTGGGGAAAGAAGTGGTGACCTTTACCTCTTTTTATGAGGACGTGTATCAAGCTTTACCTATTCGATCTCGTAACGATAGTTTTTATGAAATACTACAGTTAAGAAATAGAAAAATTAGGTATTTGGGAAGGATTTTCACCTTCGGTGTGAATTTTGTTTTGTCGCTATTTGCAGGTTTTGTATTTATATTTTGTATCCCTTTTGTGTGGTTTGGGAATCTATTTCTTAATAGAGGGCCCTTGTTCTATACTCAAAAGAGAGTGGGGTTGCATGGTAAGGAATTCAATATCTATAAGTTCAGGTCTATGGTAGTTGATGCTGAAAAATCAGGTGCGGCAATGGCTACTACAAATGATGCAAGAATTACTCCTTTCGGAAAAATATTAAGATTATTTAGAATTGATGAACTACCACAAATCATATCCGTAATTAAGGGGGACATGCAATTTATTGGCCCTAGACCGGAACGAAAAGTTTTTGTGGATCAACTGAATGATATGATTCCCTATTACGGCGCAAGACATCTCATTAAACCGGGAATTACAGGTTGGGCCCAAGTAAAGTATAAGTATGGGGAGAACCTTGAAGATTCTATTAGAAAGCTTGAGTATGACCTGTATTATATTAAGAACAAATCTATTACTATAGATTTACGGATTATTTTCAAGACGGTTACCACGGTTTTGTTTTCACGAGGAGTGTAGCTATAGGATTCGGTTTTTTGATTTTGGGATATTAATTGATGGTTATAAGTAATATTTCCACTTCAAAACGTATTTTTGCGCAAACCTTAGAACATGAATATTCTTATTTTAGGTGCTGGCGGTCGCGAGCACACTTTAGCTTGGAAACTAAAACAGAGCCCAAAACTAGATAAACTTTATGTAGCACCCGGAAATGCCGGTACTTCCGAAATTTCAACAAATATACCAGTTGGTGTAAACGATTTTGAAGGAATCAAAAAGGCGGTTCTGGCTAATGACGTGAATATTGTTATAGTAGGGCCAGAGGACCCTTTGGTAAATGGGGTTCACGATTTTTTTCTTAGTGATTCCGAATTAAAGCACATACCTGTAATAGGACCTCAAAAAGCAGGTGCTGAGTTAGAAGGCAGTAAGGAATTTGCTAAAAAGTTCATGATGCGGCATAATATACCTACCGCTGCTTACGAAAGCTTCACTTCAGAGACACTTCAGAAAGGGTTTGACTTTCTAGAAACGTTACAACCTCCTTATGTACTAAAGGCAGACGGACTTGCAGCTGGTAAAGGGGTGGTTATTTTAGAAGATTTGACCGAAGCAAAAGAGGAGCTTAAAACCATGTTGGTAGACGCTAAATTTGGTAACGCAAGCGCCACGGTCGTTATCGAGGAGTTTTTAGCAGGTATAGAGTTGAGCGTTTTTGTATTGACGGATGGTAGTGGTTATAAGGTTTTGCCCACTGCAAAAGATTACAAACGTATTGGTGAAGGTGATACCGGACTTAACACAGGCGGAATGGGCGCTATTTCTCCCGTTCCTTTTGCGGATGAAGCTTTTATGGACAAGATACACCAGCGCGTTGTAAAACCTACGGTAGAAGGCCTTAAAAAGGATAATTTACCGTATAAAGGTTTTATATTCATAGGTCTGATAAAAGTAGGTGATGAGCCCAAGGTTATAGAATATAATGTGCGTATGGGAGATCCCGAAACGGAAGTGGTTATTCCTCGTATTCAGAATGACTTGGTTGAGGTCTTTGAGGCTGTTGCCAACGGAACTTTAGATGATATTGAACTTGAGTTGGACCCAAGAACCGCATCCACGGTTATGTTAGTGTCTGGAGGATATCCCGAAGCGTATGAAAAAGGAAAGGAAATTACAGGATTCAATGCTCTTGAAGATTCGTTGGTCTTTCACGCAGGTACACAATTAGAAGACGGTAAAGTAGTAACCAGTGGCGGTAGGGTAATGGCAATTACTTCCTACGGAAATAACTTTAAGCAAGCGTTGGCTACTTCCTATAAGAATATAGAAAATATTAAGTTCCAGAATATGAACTATAGAAAAGACATTGGGTTCGATCTTTAAAAGAAAGAATCCAATGTCTTTACAAATGTATTAGTAGTAAACCTACTGTTTATAGGTAAGAGTGAGAAGAGATAGACTTGTCCTCTTCGTCGTTATCGTTGTATTGTTTTAGCTGTAACATCCAATATACGAAAGCTACACAGCAAATTAGGGCAAGAATCCAGTTAATGATATTGGCACCCCACCAACTATGCATAAAACGCAACTGGTCCAACGGCCAAAATAGGTGGTTTACGAACAAATCTGCTATTCCTTCAAAAAATGATTTCATCTTAGCTATATTTACACTTGCAAAAGTATAAAAAGCTAAGAAACTTTCTAAATTTAAATGTTGATGATTTAGTTTGTTCGTTAGAAGGTACTACCAAATAAGGGTTGCCGGCCCAAGATTATAGTTCCTGTTGCAATGAAAGGTTTGTGCTTTTCAATAAAGAAATTGTAGTATCATCCGGTGAAATTTTAGATAATTTTTCAAATGATATCAATCATTTTTGGCAAGACAAAGCCAATTAACTACATAATAGTTCTTTCGTTTCTATTCGTTTTCTATTGGTTTGCCCATTTCTATATGTTCGATAGAATCTATTCTCTTGTCCGTGTTTTTTGGCAGTTGTTTGTTCTATCGGTCTTATTTTTTAGTGTATTCATTGTCAACTTTATCGTAAAACGAAATAAAGTAACCGGGGCAAACTCATTTACCATTCTTTTTTATGGGCTTCTAATGGTGGTATTTCCGGAAACCCTGCTGGATTCTAATGCTATTTTTTGTAGCTTTTTCCTGCTGTTGGCCACAAGGAGGCTCATAAGTATTCGGTCCTTGAAAAATATTAAGTTCAAGATTTTTGATGCAACTATTTGGGTATTGGTTTCAAGCCTTTTTTATGATTGGGCCTTGTTGTTTCTAATTTTAGTTTTGGCCGCTATATATTTTTACGAACCTAAAAATGCCAGAAACTGGTTTGTGCCACTTGCCGCTATTTTTACGGTACTTATGATAACGGAATGCGTCCTGATACTGTACGGTAATCAAGATTTTTTAAGCAACCATTATAAGTTTTCTGTGTCTTTGGATAGCACTTACTTTTCATATTGGGGGCATAGCACTAAGCTGGTTTTATTTGCTTTGACCACGTTTGTATCGGGTATTTTAGCTTTTGTAAAGTTGGGTAAATCCGGATTTGGAAAAGTGATTACCATGCGCCTAATTGCGCTTTCTTTTGTAATTGGCCTTGTGTTGAACATACTTCTATTATCGGACAACGTCTATCCGGTTATGATTACGTTTTTTCCTGCAGTTGTCTTTATGACCAAGTACATAGAATCCTTGCGTAAAGCTAATATTCGTGAGATAATCTTAATGGCTGCGGTACTAATTCCGTTTTTGGTGTTGATGACCGGCATTGCCATAAAATAATTATGAATAACTTTGCCCTTAAAGCTATAAAAAATGTTCAGCAAGTTCGCATTTACCATTTTCGAGGAAAGTATTCAGAAATATCATATTAAGGATAATGTATATCAGTCTTTTGAGAACCCCTACCCTAAAGATGATATTGCACGTTTGCTCTATCGTAAAAACTGGATAGACACTGTACAATGGCATTATGAGGATATTATTCGCGACCCGGATATTGCACCGGCGGATGCTTTGGTGTTAAAGCGAAAGATTGATGCGAGTAATCAGGACAGAACGGACTTGGTAGAGTTTATAGACAGCTATTTCTTGGATAAATATAAAGATGTTGTAGTAAAGGAAAATGCGACCATTAATACGGAAAGTCCGGCCTGGGCTATAGACAGGCTATCCATTTTAGCGCTTAAGATTTATCATATGCAAGAAGAAGTTGGCCGTACGGATGCGTCTTTGGAACATATTGAAAAATGTACGCAAAAGCTAAATGTGTTATTGGAGCAGCGTAAAGATCTTTCTACGGCAATAGACCAATTGCTGATGGATATTGAATCTGGTGATAAGTACATGAAAGTGTACAAACAGATGAAAATGTACAATGATGATGAGATGAACCCTGTTCTCCGTGGCCAAAAATAAACCCGAACACCTATTGGTCATCAGGCTCTCCGCAATGGGGGATGTAGCCATGACCGTACCTGTCCTTCTTGCGCTTACCAAGCAAAACCCGCAGCTAAAAATTACCGTACTCACACGGAAATTTTTTGCCCCCATGTTCTCTAATGTCCCCAGCGTAAGTGTTTATGAGGCCGATGTAAAGGGAAGGCACAAAGGTGTATTTGGACTCTGGAAGCTCTATAAGGAACTTACCAAATTAAAGATTGATGCCGTTGCTGATCTTCACAATGTTTTGCGGAGCAAAGTATTAAAGCGATATTTTAAATTTGGACGTATTCCGGTTGCACAGATCGATAAAGGTAGGGCAGAAAAAAAAGCGCTTACCTCCACTGTTTCAAAGGTCTTTAAACCTTTAAAAACCACCCACCAACGTTATGTAGATGTGTTTGCGAAATTGGGTTTTCCAATAGATTTACCTAAGAATTCTGTATTGCCCAAAGAAAGTCTTTCGGATGAAACACAAAAAATTCTAGGAATCGATTCAAAAAAATGGATTGGGATTGCTCCTTTTGCCGCATTTGAAGGTAAAACTTACCCATTAGAATTAATGGAGGAAGTTATTGCCAAGCTTAACAAAGCTAATGGATATAAAATTTTCATTTTTGGAGGTGGACCTATCCAGGAAAAGAAACTTCAAAGTTTTGAGAACATGTTTACGAACTGTCTAAGCATGGTAGGCAAACTTTCTTTTCATGAGGAACTTGCCCTTATTTCAAATTTAGACACTATGCTGTCTATGGATAGTGGTAATGCACATTTGGCGGCTATGTACGGCATTCCAGTAGTTACACTTTGGGGAGTTACCCATCCTTACGCCGGGTTCTACCCCTTTGGCCAAGATGTAGATAATGCATTATGTGCTGATCGGAAAAAATTTCCGTTAATTCCAACATCCGTTTACGGTAATAAAATGCCCCAAGGTTATGAAATGGCCATGCGTACCATTCTGCCGGAACAAGTTGTAACCAAGGTTAAGAGCGTATTGAACGATGTATAAATTTCTATACGGTTGTCCTTTTGGGTTCCAAAGATTTAAAGTACTGACGTAATTGGGACATAAACCTATATTTACGGGCACTTGGGGTAGTTTCTACCATTAGGGTTCTAACTCCTATATAAGAGCTCATAAGATAAACGGCAACACCTTCACTATCAATGTGTCTATCAATGTGTCCGTTAAACTTTCCGCGTTGTATGGCAGATACCAAATTCACCTCCCAAATACGCAAAATGTCATTTAGGTGCTTCATTACGGTTTCATTCTTACCATTAAACTCATTAATGAAATTACTAAGCACAAAACCAAAGTCAAACTCGTTATGTACGGCCGTTTCTAAAGCCTCTTCAAAACATTGTGTAATAAGGTCTAAAGTATTGTCATGACCTTCTATAGGCTCAATAAGCTGACTGTACATTTTACGAACCAGTAAGTTTTCAATAATCTGAATAAAGAAATCTTCTTTGGACTCAAAGTGATAATAGAAGGCTCCTTTGGACAAGGATAGTTCTTTTAATATATCATCAACACTTGTATTATAGTATCCGTTTCTGTAAAAAAGTTCAAGTCCTGTTACTTGCATTCTTTGCATGGTAGCCATGCGTTTTAAACTCTTGGTCATAATTATAGATTTGGGGTTAAACAGACCGTTGGGTCTCATACAAAGAACCGCAGCAATGAAGGCTATGTTAGAAATGAAGGGTTGTCTGACCATTTTTCTCGTTAAAAGACCTAAATTGTTTAATATGAGGTTATTCAACGAGTGACTCACAAACCACATGGTCGGTAAATAATGTCGATTACCGAGTGAAAAACCACCAAGAATTTATAAAAAGGAAACTTTTACGCATATAATATACCAACGTAAGCCTGGTTTTATACGTAAGAAAATATATACAAATATTAAAAAGGTCACACCTTGTTTAGTATCTTGCACTTAAAACCCGAGTAAGGTTCAAAAACAATTACGACGAAAGTTGGTAAATGGGGCAGATAAATAAGGATACGGCTATATTAATATTCTCGCTTTCGGCGCAGCTGGAGGCAGAACGGAAGTCCGTTTTTGGAAATGCCAACAAGAAAGCCTCCCGTGGTTTTTTTAATATCCTTATCAATCGTACACGTAAAATTGCATCCTCCACTGGGGCAGACGTTATTATAGTAGACGAAAGCCAACAAAAAGGAACAACCTTTGGCGAGCGTTACGCCAATGCTTTTCAAGAACTTTTTGATCAAGGGTATACCAAAGTGCTTTCTATTGGTAATGATACGCCAGATTTAACTGCAGAAGTTTTAGAGCAGGCTATAGACAAAATTCAGTACAAGGACTTGGTCATTGGGCCTTCAACTGATGGTGGGGTGTATCTATTGGGTATGCGCCGTGAGTTCTTTAACTTGGATCAGTTTAAGGCACTTCCCTGGTTAGAATCCACCTTGTTCAATACAATGGTGAACGGGGTTTTCTGGAATAGAGCAAAAGCATACTATTTTGATGAGCTTACGGATATTGACACCGCACATCAATTACTTCAATTTTTATATAGTACAGATGATGAAGCTCTAATTAGCTTCATCTTGAGCCATTTATTGGCAGTACAGAACCTTATACAACATTCAAAATCACTGTGCTTATCGGATAAGCATTCGTTTTCCTTTCAATTAAGGGGTCCTCCCGCATTTCTTTTAGCGGCATAGTTTAAACCTTTTACAGGTTAAGAAGGATAGTCCCTATATATGATATAGTGATTTTAACTTCTTTTAAAAAAATAACAACCTTTTATTGAATTTTAATGAAAACAGCTATAATAGCGCTTATGCAGCTATGTGCAGTATTGGCGTACGGCCAGACCAATTCGTATACTGCAAAATTGATAGATACGGATAATGTACCCGTACCCTACGCAACTATAAACGAGCTCGGGACCAATAACTATGTGGTATCCGATGACTCTGGATTTTTCACCCTACGGACGGAAGCAAATACTTTTACAGTAAGTATAGCATCCATAGGATATATCACCCAAGAAATTAAGGTGGTAAACGGAAGCTTTCCAAAAGTTATTACTTTGGAACTGTCTTCCGAGCAACTAGATGAAATTGTAGTTACCGCGTTAGGAATTGAACGGGAAAAGCAATCCTTGGTATCTGCGGTAACTACGGTAAAGGCCGAACAACTTACGGAAGTACCCCTTACCAATATGGTAAATAGTCTTGCCGGCCGCGTGGCGGGTGTTCAGATTACGAACGGTTCATCTGGTGTAGGCTCTTCTTCTCGTATCGTTATCAGGGGAGAAAATTCTTTGGGCGGTAGCAACCAGCCCTTGTTTGTGGTAGACGGTGTGCCTATAAGCAATGAACAGATTACGAGTAACCTTGTAAATGACGGTGCGCTTCAAGAAGTAGATTTTGGTAATGGCGGTGCAGACATAAGTCCGGATGATATTGCCTCTATCTCTATTCTTAAAGGAGCGGGTTCCGCAGCATTATACGGAGCGCGGGCAGCAAACGGTGTGGTAGTCATTACCACTAAAAGAGGACGAAAGAAAAAGGGGCTGGGCATCAGTATCAATAGCACGCTGACAGTAGAGAGCTTATTGACCTTGCCAGATTATCAGAATGAGTACGGTGGAGGTTCAAATGGTGAATACGCCTTTCAAAACGGAACTGGTGCCGGTGTAAACGATGGTGGCATTAGCAGCTATGGCCCTCGTTTGGACCAAGGTCAATTAATTGCTCAGTTTGATAGTCCTTCGGTAGATATAAACGGAAACCCTGTTCGTGCAGGAGATGTCATTTCACGAACCAGGCCAGATGGTTCGTTTACGGATATTACCCCTACACCTTGGGTGTCAAGACCGGACAACGTTCGTAATTTCTTTGAAACGGGTGTTACTTATCAAAATAACATTTCTATTAGTTCGGGAGGCGAAAAAGGAAGCGCACGATTATCCTATAGCAATCTAAAGAATGATGGAATTGTTCCTAATACGGACTTAAAACGAAACGGACTTGCCGTGAGTGTAGACCAAAACGTTCATGAAAAGTTTAAGGTAAAAGCATTTTTAAATTACATCAACACGCGCAGTGGTAACCGCCCCAATTTAGGTTACGGTTATGAAAATCCACTTTATGGGTTTAACTGGACGGGGAGAAACACCAATGTGGAATCATTAAAAAATTATTGGCAGGCAGGTCAAGAAGGCATTCAGCATTATGATTTTAATTACCTATGGTTGACCAACCCTTATTTAACGGTTTATGAAAACACCAATAGTTTCAATAAAAACCGAATTTTAGGGAATGCTTCGGCCACTTACGATATTACGGATAAGTTAAGTCTAAGCGTTCGCGCCGGTATTGATACCTATGATGATAAAAGGGAATTCCGCCGTGCGGTAAGCACCAATCAAAACCCGTTGGGTACGTATCGTGAGGATGACGTTCGTTTTAGGGAATTGAATACGGATGTTTTGCTTTCCTATTCGGACAAGATCAACGACGATTGGAAATACAACATATCGGCAGGAGCCAACCGTTTTGACCAAGACATTCAATATAAATTTTCGGAAGCTTCTCAATTGGCGATTCCCGGTATTTATACCCTGGCAAATTCAAGAACACCGTTAAAAGGAGACAGTCAGAAATTTACAAAGCGAATTAATAGCGTATACGCCAGCGGAAACCTTTCCTATAAAAACTCATTGTATTTTGATGCTACTTTTAGAAATGACTGGAGTAGTACATTACCAAGTAATAGCAATTCCTTTGGGTATTACTCGGCAGGACTTAGTTACGTTGTGAGTAATATGTTTACGTTGCCCGAAGCCATTTCATACCTAAACCTCAGGTTTAGCGCGGCCAGTGTGGGTAATGATACAGACCCGTACCAGAACGTACAGAACTTTATGTTCAATCAAAATTATGGTTCCAGTTTTAGGGTAACCAATGAAACGGTATTAAAAAATGCCAATCTAAGACCGGAACGTTTAAATGCACTTGAGGCCGGTCTGGAAGCCTGGTTTTTAGATGGCAGGCTTCAGCTAGATGTGGCTGGGTACCAAAACACCAGTATAGACCAGATTATTTCAAGGCCTATATCGCAGACCAGCGGGTTTTCTAATTTCAACGTAAACGGCGGAGAGGTCAGAACTAGAGGTTTTGAGGCCTTGGTGAGCGCAACCTTGGTTCGCTCGGAAGATTTTGGTTGGGAGTCTTCGGTAAATTATTCAACCTATCGCAGTGAAGTTACCAAGTTGCCAGATGGCGTAGATCAATTTGTAACGGGTACGGCCAATATCTTTTCCGGTGGAGGCGGATCTAATACGGTTTTCTACATCGCCAGGGAAAATGGTCGTGTAGGAGATATGTACGGTACTGGTTTTCTAGAAGTAGATGGTCAAACCGTCTATGGAGCAAACGGCCTGCCCATACAAGATGGAAACCTTAGACTTTTGGGCAACTACAATCCGGATTTTACCGTCGGTTTCAATAACAAGTTTTCGTATAAAAATATTGACATGACTATTCTTTTTGATTGGCGAAAAGGAGGTACCATTGTTTCTAGGATCAAAGCACTTGGAAGTACATCGGGTGTTTTACAGGAAACTTTGGTGGGTCGTGAGAACGGAGTTGTTGGAGATGGTGTGGTTAATGTAGGTACGGCCGATAGTCCGCAATATGTTCCTAATACCACCTCGGTTCCTGCCAGTCAGTTTTACAATAATTTCTTTGACCGAGGTAATGAAGATAGTGCATTGTACAGCGCATCTTATGTAAAATTGCGCCAGTTGGGACTGTATTACAACCTTCCTGAAAAAGTGTCAAAATCCATCGGTTTTCAGAATGTAAAATTGGGCTTGGTGGGCAGTAATTTACTGTTGTTTACAGAAAACCCTCATTTTGATCCAGAGCTGAACGCCTTGCAAGAACAGCGCATCGTTTATGGCGTAGAAGACTTTTCATATCCGTCTACCCGCAGTTTTGGGTTTAGCGTTAAAACGGATTTTTAAGAGGAAAGCACCATGAACGGAAAACTAAAATTTAGAACAATGAACAAACTATATATATTAGGTTTTACGAGTTTCTTCTTAGCATTGGGCAGTTGTACCGATGAGTTTGAAGAGCTTAACGAAAACCCCAATTCTCCTGAAGCTGTTGATCCGCAGTTTTTGTTGGCCAACGTCATTTCCGTAGAAGCGGACCAAAATGCGTTTTACCAAGGATTTCGTCTGGCAAACTATATTGAGCAGTTTGCAGCCAGTGTAGAATTTGAGCGTATAGACCGTTACGAAATGGGTACGAACAGCGATTATTGGAATACGATATTTCAGTTATTGAGCGATATTAAATCTATGCGGGAATTACAGGGTTCCAATGAGGCGTATAATGCCATAGGAGATGTAATGCAGAGCTTTTTGTTCTCCCAGCTTACGGATATGTGGGGAGATGTACCCTATACCGAAGCTGTTAATGCACTAGACGGGCAATTCACTCCCGCTTATGATACCCAAGAAAGTATTTATACAGATCCAGATACCGGCATTTTAACCGTTTTGGAGCGTGCAGCTACAACCCTGGAAAATTCTAATGCCGTAGTAAACGGCGATGTACTTTTTAATGGGGATCTTAACAAATGGGTGCGTTTTGCAAACTCGTTACGGTTGCGATATCTTTTACGGATAAGTAAACGGTTAACTGATTTTTCGGAAATTCAGGAACTGGTCTCTTCCGGAAAACTTATGCAATCCAATGCGGACAATGCGGTGCTGCCCTATCTGAGTTCAGCGCCAAACCAATATCCTATGACGCTGTCGTCTTTGGGATTGTATCAAGAACATCGTATGACCACCACTGTAGATTCGGTTTTAACATTATGGAATGACCCAAGGGTGAATGTTCTTTACAAACCTACCCAGGCAAGTGTAAATGCAGGTACCCCGGAATTTAAGGGACTGTTGAACGGCCAAGACCGAGAAACCATTGCAGAAAAAGGAATTGATTTAAATGACGTTTCTTTGTTCGGTGCTATTTTTAGAGATGTGCCGGATGGGGTAGATGCCCAGTTCATGCAATACTCGGAAGTTCAGTTTGCATTGGCGGAAGCGGTGGAGAGAGGTTATATCACGGGCGATGCTGAGGTCTACTATGAAGCCGGTATAAGAGCTAGTTTTGAATATTATGGTGTTGAGGTTCCTGCGGGATACCTTGCTCAAGAGCCAGTTGCACTTAATGGAACGGATAGCCTTACTAAGATTTTGACACAAAAGTGGTTCAGTCTAATATCTAATGGGCATGAAGCATGGTTTAACGTTCGTAGGACGGGTATTCCCAACTTAAAACCTGGGCCGGATAACTTGAACAACAACCAATATCCCGTTCGGTATTTATATCCGGAATCAGAACAAGCTACCAATAGCGCTAATTACAAAGTAGCGGCAGAACGTATAGGTGGAGATAATATTAATAGCAAAGGATGGTGGGAGAAAGATTAAAAGAGGAATCTTATCCAATTTTTCTAAAGCTTATTATATTGTAAACGACAAAGAAGATCCAAACACAATTAGAAGCTGTTTCAATGAAGAAGATTAACAATATACTTTTTGGTTTTTTATTTGGTTTCTTGCTACTCTCTTGTGGTGAGAATTCTAAACAGGACAGTGACGGGCTAAAGCATGCACCATGGGAGGAAATAGAAGCCAAAGCAAAAGGTACGACCGTTAACTTTATGATGTGGCAGGGAAGTACTGCCATTAACGATTATATTAATAATTATGTGGTTCCTAGTGTAAAGGAAAAATATAACATTGATTTACGGATTAGCGGAGGTCAAGGCCCGGAAATTGTACAGCTTGTTATGGGCGAAAAGCAGGCTGATATTAATGAAGGTCAAGTGGACATGGTTTGGATCAATGGCGAGACTTTTTTTCAATTAAGAAAGGTAGAAGGTTTATGGGGCCCATTTGTAGACCAGCTTCCCAATGCTTCGTTGATTGATTTTGAGGATTCGTATATCAATACGGACTTTCAGCAGCCTGTAAATGGCATGGAGGCTCCGTGGAGCATAAATCAATTCGCAATCGTATACGATTATGAAAAGGTGCCAAACCCTCCAAGAAGCATTCCTGAGCTCAAAAATTTCATAAAGGAGCATCCGGGTACCTTTACTATTTCCAATGATTTTACGGGCATGACCTTTTTGAAAAGTCTATTGGCGGAATTAGGTGGCGGACCCAACGCATTGGATGGTCCGTTTAACGAAACAAAGTACAACCGGCTCTCTGAAAAACTGTGGGAGCTTATTAATAATAACAAACGGTATTTTTGGAAGGAAGGCCGTACATTTCCAAAAGAACAATCCAAGATGAACCAGCTATATGCCAATGGGGAACTTTTAATTGCATACGGATTTAGTGAAGGGGGCATAGAAGATAAAGTACTGAACGGTCTTTATCCGAAAACAACCAAAGGATATGCCTGGGAAAACGGCACCATTAGAAACTCCAATTACTTGGGTATTCTTTACAATTCACCTGAAAAAGCAGGAGCCATGCAGGTCATTAATTTTTTGCTATCCCCTGAAGCACAATTTAAAAAAGCAGATGCCAACGGAATGGATTCCAATACGGTTTTGTCTTTAGATAAGCTTGAAGTAGAATGGAAGGATAAATTCTTAGATGCTAGAAAACGCCAGTACGGACCTACGCTAAAGCAGTTAGAAGTCAATGCCATTGCCGAACCGGCTCCCGAATATATGATACGTCTGTACGAAGATTTTAGAAAACAGGTAATTGAAAATTAGCAAATCTAACATAGGTATACTTTTGTTCGTGTTGGTGGGGGTGGTTCCATTTGCCGCGGCATTTGTCTATGCCCTATTGTATAGCTTTGGAATCATTGGCGTTGCCAACAAGGGATTTACATTTCAGTTCTGGGAATCCGTTTTGGCTTCGGGAACTTTTTTTACGTCTTTAGGTTATAGTGCCTTAATTGCGTTCGTAGCTGTAAGCATATCCGTAGCAGGCGCACTCTGGATAACTTTAAAGTTCAGGCGGCAATTGGAGAAACGGTTTTTGTCGTTTATTATTTATTTACCTCTGGCCATACCGGGCATCGTTACCGGGTTTTTTACGTTTCAACTGTTTTCAAAAGGAGGTTTTTTTGCTCGTATCAGCCATAAATTGGGATGGATAACAGAAGCAGCTCAATTTCCGGATTTGGTAAATGACGGATTGGCTATTGGAATCATTCTGTCCTTCATCACCATGATAATGCCATTCTTTGTGTTACTCTTTTTAAATGTTTACAAAAACGAACGGGTAGAAGAACTTTCAATTTTGGCACAATCGCTCGGGGCAAATGCAAAGCAGATTGTTAGTCGCGTATTTTTGCCTATTCTTTTAAAGAAGACTTGGGTACTTATCGTTCTGTATTTCATTTTTTTGTTGGGAGCTTATGAGGTACCGTTAATTTTGGGTCAAGAATCACCGCAGATGCTATCGGTACTCATTATTCAAGAAATAAAACAATACGATTTGGATAAAATTTCGGAAGGGTATGTGGTTGCCGTGTTGTACACATTAATTGTGTCCGTGGCGGCAATTGCGTTGTTCTTGCCAAAAAGAAAAAGAGCGTATGCGAGCTAATTGGAAACCTTTTGTATTGAGTTTGGCGGTGCTCCTAATTCTTTTCCCCTTTGTATACCTCGTGTTTTTATCACTGGCTTCGGAGTGGCGTTTTCCTGAGGTGTGGCCTTCATATGTTGGTTTTAGGAACTGGATTACCGTTTTTAGTTCCGAAACAGGTCTTTTGCAGAGTTTTTTATCGTCTTTATTAATCTCACTTTTGGTGGCAATCTTTTCTACTACTTCGGGATTTTTGATCAGTAAGGCCGTATTTTATCATCCCAAAAAAAAGACATTGACCCTATTGGCTTATTTTCCATATATCTTGGCTCCGGTTGTTTTTGCCGCTTGCCTTAGTTTTTTCTTTCTAAAAATGGGTCTATTTGGAAATACAACAGGGGTTGTAGTTGCTCAGTTTATTATAGCTTTTCCGTATGCGCTACTGTTTTTCAGTAGTTTTTGGAACGAAAAAATAAAAAGCTACGAAGATTTAGTGGCCACTCTAGGAGGCAACAAATGGCAGACCTATACCAAAGTGCTCTTACCTTTGGCTAAAGGTTTATTGCTTATTTGCTTTTTTCAGACCTTTCTTATTTCTTGGTTTGAATATGGTCTCACTTCCATAATAGGCATTGGTAAAGTACAAACACTTACCATTAAGGTGTTTATGTTCATTAAAGAGGCAAACTATTATTATGGGGCCTTAAGTTGTTGTCTATTGATTTTTCCGCCTGTAGTTTTGTTGTATTTTAACAAGCGTTATGTATTTAAAAAATTGGTCTAATGTTTCTTGAAGTTCAACATATTGTAAAAAGTTTTGGTGCCGAAAAGGTGGTCAAAGACTTGAATTTTTCACTTCAGGCAAAACAGACTTTGAGTATTTTGGGAAAATCTGGTTGTGGCAAGACTACAATGTTAAAAACCATAGGTGGACTCGCAACACCGGATTCGGGTAAAATCCTTTTAAACGGAGTAGATATTACGGAGACCAAACCGGAGAAACGGAATATCGTATACCTCTATCAGGAAGACCTTTTATTTCCGCATCTAAACGCTTATGAAAATATAGCTTTTGGATTACGGTTAAAAAAAAAATACCGGAAGGTTTAATCAATGAAAAAGTGGAGCATATGCTGCATAGCTTGGAGCTTGAAGGACAGGCGGATAAAATGCCTACGCAGCTTTCCGGAGGACAAAGACAAAGGGTTTCCTTTGGGCGGGCCATTAGCACCAACCCATCACTTTTATTGTTGGATGAACCCTTTGGAAGCCTTGATACAGGTACGCGCCAACGGATGCAAGAATTGTTTAAAAAGCTCACTGCTGAGTTTAATATAACATCTCTTTTTGTTACCCATGATTTAAAAGAAGCAGTTTTAATGGGCGATCAAATTGGTTTTATGGAGAACGGGGTTCTAAAGGTGTACAAGGATAAAAAAGATTTTATCCAAGACCCACAGACCGGTGTGCAAAGCGAAATTGAATTTTGGGGCGGATTGATATAGTTACAACAGAAAATATAATTTGGATAGCATGATGAAGAAAAAGGTGTGGATAGACACAGATTTGTCCGTGGGTATGACAAGGCATAAACGAGAGGGCTATTGTGATGTAGATGATGGATATGCCGTACTGCAATTGATAAAGGCCGATACAATTGAAATATGTGGTATTAGCGCGGTTTTTGGAAATACCATTATAGAAAACTCGTATCCGCTAAGTCAACAAATGAGCACGGAGTTTGCCATGGGCAATATTCCTGTGTATAAAGGGGCAGGGGAAGCTATAGGCTTAAAAGATGTAAACAGTAATGAAGCGGTAGAAGCCTTGGCAGAAGCGCTCCGTAGGCAGCCTATGACCATTATGGCCATTGGCCCCGCAACAAATATTGGATTATTGCTCTTAAAGCACCCGGAACTAAGGAGTGAAATACAGGAAGTAGTTCTTGTTGCAGGACGTAGAACACCGCAGGACTACTTTAAAATTGGAAATAAAGGCAATCATGCCCAGGATCTTAATTTTGATTTGGATAATGATGCTTTCCGTTTGATGTTCGAGCATGGAGTGCCCGTAACGCTCTGCCCTTTTGAAATTTCTAACAAGGTTTGGATCAAAGCGGAAGATTTGGATGCTTTGGAAAAAGGTGATGAGGGCAATAAATGGTTGGCCAATGCTTCTAGGGCTTGGTTACAACAGTGGGTAGACCAAGGAGCGGACGGCTTTAACCCGTTTGATGTGCTGGCGAGTCATTATATTATTTCCCCGGAGGACATTATCTCTGAAAATTTAAACGCAAGATTGGAAATTCATCCGGACGATACGGTAAAAGAGAACAATAAGGAGGTATTTAAACCCTACTTGTTATGTGACAGAAAAGAAGGATTCCCTGTAAAGTACTGCTATGATGTGGTTTCAGGCTATCATAAAAAGTTAATGGATAGTCTGCTGAAATAAATACCTTCGTAGTATCGTTTTTCAGAAAACCTACTATGAGTGATATACAGACAAAATCAATTGGACTTGTGCTTTCCGGCGGAGGCGTTCGTGGTATGGCACATATTGGGCTTATACAGGCTATGAACGAATTTGGCCTATCGGCCAAAATAGTTGGGGGCAGTAGCGTAGGTGCACTGGTAGGCGCGTTATATGCCAACGGAAATTCTGTGCCGGAAATGATGGCGTTTTTTAGGGAAACACCTTTGTTCAGATATAACTTTTTAACTATTGTAAAACCAGGGTTTATAGATACCGATAGGTATTTTGATGTGTTCCGAGCGCATTTCCCGGAAGATAGTTTTGAGGCTCTTCAAAAAGGGTTACACGTTGTGGCCACCAATCTCCAAAAAGGAGACTTGGAGTATTTCTCTAAAGGGGAATTAATACGGCCTTTACTGGCTTCTGCCGCTTTACCTCCGGTTTTTAGTCCGGTTGAAATGGAAGGGCAACTCTATGCAGACGGTGGTATTATGAACAACTTTCCGTTAGAACCAATTGCTGGAAAGGCAGATTTTATAATCGGCAGCAACGTATCCGTAGTTGGGGAGCTCAACAAAAATGCCTTGAAAAACTCGTTACAACTTACGGGAAGGGTAACCGGCCTAATGATTTACGCCATTAATAGAAGCAAATTGGAAGCTTGTGATTTGTTGATGGAGTTCAAGGAATTGGAAAAAATAGGCGTGTTGGACCGTAAAGGGCTGGAAAAAGCGTACTTGGTAGGTTACGAGAACACCGCTAGAAAATTGGAAGAACTATTAAAAAAGCCCCAGTTGTAATGTACAACCGAGGCTTTTTCTATTTGTAAATGATGTTCATTTTAAACATCGTCATAATCAATTTTTAAAGTAGGTGTTGTTGGGTGAGCCTGGCAGGTAAGGATAAGACCATCGGCAATTTCACCGTCCGTTAGAATCTGATTTTTTACCATTTCCGCTTTACCTTCGGTTACTCGTGCTATACAACTACTACAAACACCACCTTGGCAAGAATATGGCGCATCTATATTCTGTTTTAATACCGCATCAAGAACAATCTCCTTTTTGTCCATAGTCAACGTAAACTCCTCATCATCGACCAAAACGGAAACTTGGGTCTTGCCTTCTGGTTGCTCTGGCATTTCATCCAAGATTTCGGTAGTGGTGAAAAGCTCAAAATGTATTTTGTCCTTAGGCACCTCGTTTTCCTTCAATGTATCGGAAACCAAATGAATCATTGCTTCGGGACCACATAGGTAGTACCCATCAAAATCTACATCTTTATGCTTGTTTTTAAGCGCATAGTTAACCGTAGATACATCAATTCGACCAAAAAGGGAATCATCTTCTTTAGTCTGGCTGTTTATAAAATAGGTGTTGAATCTACCTGCGTAATCCAATTCCAATTTCGCCAAATCTGTATAGAACATGGTTTCCTTCTGAGATTTGTTTCCGTACACCAAAACAAACGTACTTTTTGGATGATCTGCTAAAACGGCTTTGGCAATACTCATGATAGGGGTAATACCACTACCTGCGGCAAAAGCTGCAATATTTTTAACCTTTCCCGTAGGCTGAAAAGTAAACCTACCTTCGGGCGGCATGACCTCCAATACATCTCCGGCCTTTAGTTTGGTATGTGCATAATCTGAAAATCCGCCTTTATCCACACGCTTGACACCAATTGTAAAACAATCGCTTTTTGGTGAGGAACAGATAGAATAAGCCCTTCTAATTTCTTTTCCCTTAAGTTCCATTTTAATTGTAATGTACTGTCCGGGAACAAAATCAAAGGTTTGTATAAGGTCTTTAGGTATCGTAAAAGTGATGGCCACAGAACTAGGTGTTAGCGGCTTAATATGTTTTACGGTCAAGGAGTGAAAATGCACCATTATGTGTTTTTTAGTCAAATGTGACCGCAAAAATAAGCATTGATACAGCCATTTGAAACGGAAACCATAAAAAAAGGAACTTAAATACCGTTTTTAATTAGACGGTCCTTTTAGATTCTAGATTGTTATGTACGCAATAGGATAGCACGGAGATATAAAAGCGATAAATCTCTCTCTAAAAATCTTGGAGATGTAATTTATCTGAAATTTTTGTAACAAACTGTATTGCTTTTAACACTAACTTACCCAAATAGTAATCCAATTCTTATGTTTAAAAAATTTACTAAGCTGCAATGGAAGTCCTTCTTTCGGTCTTCATCCATGGGTAAAAGTCTTGGTATAAAGATAGTCATGGGTTTTTTTGCATTGTATTTTATGGGCATGCTGGCCTTTTTTGGCTCTGCATTGTTCTATATTTTAGAAAGAGCGATCCCAGATACGGACCCGCTTATACTGGTAAGCCAATTTTTATTGTATTGGATGCTTGGAGAACTGTTTCTTAGGTATTTTATGCAAAAACTTCCGGTTATGGATGTGAAACCATATTTGGTCCTTCCCATAAAGAAGAGCAGCATTGCGCATTATATTCTAGGTAGGTCTGCGGTATCCTTCTATAATTTGTTTTCTCTTTTTTTCTTCGTTCCCTTTAGTGTGGTGTTGCTCATAAATGGATATGCGCCCTTAAACGTTTTGCTCTGGTTGTTGGCCATGATAAGCATTGTGCTGAGTATTAATTTCATCAACTTTATTGTAAACAAGAGTGATAAGGCTTTGGTGATTATCGGGGCTCTGTTACTAACATTTTATGGTTTGGAGTATTTTCAGGTTTTTCCTGTTCAGGAATATGCGGGCCATATATTCTATGCCCTTTATAAAAGTCCGCTGTACACACTAGTTCCTTTGGGTATTGCAGGCTTGACGTATTATTTGAATTACTCCTACTTAAGAAGCCGTATTTTCCTTGATGCTTCCCTTAAAAAGAACACGGTAGAAGCTACTTCGTCAGATTTATCTTGGACAAAACGTTTTGGTGCTATTGCTCCGTTTTTGCAGTTAGACCTAAAGCTAATTTGGAGGAATAAAAGAACCAAAACACAGGTTTTTATATCACTTGCTTTTGTTTTCTACGGATTGCTTTTTTATGGAATGGAAGATTTTGGAATGGGTTCTATGATGTTGGTTTTTATCGGTATTTTTATGACCGGCGTTTTCCTAATGAACTTTGGGCAGTTTATTCCGGCTTGGGATAGTTCGTATTTTAGTATGATAATGTCACAGAACATACCTCTTAGAAGGTATTTGGAGTCTAAGGCATTCTTAATTTATGTTAGTATTGGGGTAATGTTCTTACTATCTGTGCCCTATATTTATTTTGGATGGGAAGCGCTTGCCATAAACTTTAGCTGTGCCGTATATAACCTAGGGGTAAACGTACCGTTAATCCTGTTCTTTGGGTCAATGAACAAAAAGCGTATAGACTTGAACAAAAGTGCCCTTGGTAATATGCAAGGTACCAGTGCCACCCAGTTTATAGTAGGTATTCCTTTGTTCGGGATTCCTTTGCTCGTTTATGCCGTATTAACATTTTTCTTTACACTAAATGTAGCTCTAATCACATTAGGCATTTTGGGTATGATAGGTTTCGCATTTAGGAATAAACTTTTAGACCTGATTACAAAAGCTTACCGAAAAAGAAAATACCGAATGATTGCCGGATTCAAAGAGCAGAATAACTAGTGCAATGTGCATTGGCAAATCTTTAAATGAAATAAGAAACTTATACCGTTACTATGATATCAGTTGAAAACCTTACTAAGAAGTACGTTGGCAAAGCCGTGTTGAATATTAACAATTTAGAAATACCAAAAGGACAAAGCTTTGGACTAGTTGGCAACAATGGGGCCGGCAAGACCACTTTCTTTAGCCTTTTGTTGGATTTAATAGTGCCCACTACCGGGCATATTATAAACAATGGTGTACAGGTAAACCAAAGTGAAGCTTGGAAGACCAATACATCTTCTTTTATTGATGAGAGCTTTTTAATCGGGTATTTAACGCCAGAAGAATATTTCTATTTTATTGGGGAATTGCGGAACCAAAACAAGGCGGATATAGACGCACTACTAACCAATTTTGAAGATTTTTTTCATGGCGAAATCTTGAACCAGAAAAAATATTTGCGAGACCTCTCAAAAGGGAACCAAAAGAAAGCGGGTATTGTGGCTTCATTTATAGGTAATCCGGAAGTAGTTATTTTGGATGAACCTTTTGCGAACCTAGACCCTACCACCCAAATACGGTTGAAAAACATTATCAAAGATTTGGCGGCAAAACAAGGAGTTACGGTTTTGGTCTCTAGTCATGACCTTATGCACGTAACCGAAGTATGTGAGCGCATTGTAGTTCTGAACAAGGGAGAAATTGTAAAGGATATTGAAACTTCTGAAGCCACTTTAAAGGAATTGGAGCTGTTTTTTAGCGGAAAAGATACTCCTAAAGAAGATATTCCGGTGTCTTAGGTTCTTTTTTAAAACCGACTGCCTCGTCTATTTTTAGTTTTTCAACACCACAATCTGTGCTAGAAGATGTAGTTAATTTGCGTATTTTGTCTGTCAAGTAGCAATAAAACCAGAGGTTTATCTATGAAAAGAGCGTTTACAAACTACTTAGTCTGTAAGAAATGAAACCTGTTACTTTAATTTTATAGTCTTTATTTAGAAAATAGAGAAGCTATAAAACGAACATGCAATTCTTAATTGGATAAAGTAATTCTTACCCGGTTCATTAAAGAATTGTCAAGAACTAAAAAGAGACCTAGTTTAGAATATCATATTTTTGTTTCCACAGGTAAAGCCCGAACCCTAAACTTTTTATCGACCAACTGCATAATAATACCGTTCTTTTTTAGTTAAAGTAAAGTACGTAGATATACAATTTTGAAGCTGCACTATAAACTTATCATATTTTCTATTCTGGGGGCCATCATTTCAAATGCTTGTTCCACCAAGAAAGACGCGTTCGTCAATCGCAATTGGCATGCGCTCAATACCAAGTACAACACACTGTACAATGGTAATATCGCTTTTGAAGAAGGAAGGGAAGAACTTAATCTTAACTACCATGATGATTATTGGGAAATTCTGCCCATAGAGCGTCTAGAAGTCACGGAAGACATCAAATTAGATTCGGAAGATAACAATCCCAATTTTATCATAGCCGAAGAAAAGGCAACGAAAGCCATACAGAAGCACAGTATGGATATTAAAGATATTGAGCGCAATCCGCAAACGGATGAAGCTTTTCTTCTTTTGGGCAAGGCACGTTATTTTGATCAGCGTTATATGCCGGCACTTGAAGCCTTTAATTACATAATTAAAAAGTACGATTATAGCGATAAACTAAATGAGGCACATATATGGCGAGAGAAGGTGAACATTCGCCTGGAGAATGAAGAATTGGCCATTAGAAACCTAAAACGCCTACTAAAGTTTGAACAGCTTACAGATCAGGAATATGCAGATGCACGTGCAATGATCGCACAGGCCTATATAAATGAAAAGGTACTTGATACGGCCGTACAGCACTTAAAAGTTGCTTCTCACTATACAAAGAAGAATAAGGAGAAAGGCCGCTACTATTACATTATTGGTCAGTTGTACAATCAAATTGGGCATAAGGACAGTGCCAATTATGCTTTTGATAAAGTTATTGCCTTGAATAGAAGGTCGCCAAGGGTGTATATGATCAATGCGGAAATTCAGAAGATTAGGAATACCCAGATTACTTCTGAAAACAGCGAAGAAATGCTTGAATATTTGACGGATTTGGAAGAGAACCGAGAGAACCGTCCTTTTCTGGATATCATCTACCGTCAGGTTGCCGAGTATCATTTAGAGCAAGAAAATGATAGTATGGCTATTGTGTATTTTAATAAATCGCTTCGTGCTACGCAGAACGAGCCCAAATTGAATGCCCTGAATTATGAAAACTTGGCAGAATACAATTTTGACAAGAATGAATACAGGCTTGCTGGTGCGTACTATGATAGTGTTATTCCTAATCTAGATGAGAATACAAAGAAATTTAGGTCTACCAAGAAAAAATTGGACAACCTTGAGGACGTTATTAAATATGAAGATATTGCCCAGCATACAAATAGCATCATTACCCTTTATAATCTGCCTTTAGCGGAGCGTAAAGCCTATTTTGAAGATCATATAGCCAAATTACAGGCTGCAAAAGAAGCTGCGGCCAAGAAAGAAGAAAGAAGAATAGCCTCCGGTTTTGCGGAGTTTGCCAAGAGCAAGGGAGGTAAGGAGAACAAAGGTAAATTCTACTTTTACAACCTTACAAGCTTGGGGTACGGTAAGAACGACTTCGTTCAACGATGGGGCAAAAGGGAATTGGAAGATGATTGGAGGTGGAGCAATAAAAAAAGGACACTGCCCCAAGAAACTACAGATGATGCCCTTGCCGCAAATGATAGCATTGCAGGTGAAGTTGGTGAGGATGAAAAATTCTCCTTGGATTATTATTTAGACCGTGTACCTACGGATGTTGCGGTAATAGATAGTTTAAAGAACGAAAGAAATTTTGCCAATTATCAATTGGGACTGATTTACAAAGAGAAATTTAAAGAGAACCTTCTAGCAGCTGCAAAGTTGGAAAATGTGTTGGATTCGGAACCAGAGGAAAGATTAATTCTTCCGTCTAAATACAACCTTTACAAAATTTACGAAGAAGAAGGCAGTCCGCTTTTGGCTTCAATGAAAGAAAACATTCTGACGAATCATGGAGATTCCCGCTATGCGGAAATTATACTGAACCCTAGGGCGGTCCTGGAAGATGATGCAGATAGCCCAGATGCACGGTATGCGGCTTTATACCGCAAATACAGAGAGCAAAGGTTTTTGGAGACCATTACCGGTGCAGAGGAAAATATAGAGAAATATACGGGAGACCCCATAGTTCCCAAATTTGAAATGTTGAAGGCCAATGCCATTGGAAGGCTAAACGGATTCGAGCCTTTTGAAGAAGCTTTAAACTATGTTGCCCTAACCTATCCTAATAATCCGGAAGGTAAAAAGGCGGAGCAAATGGTAGCGGAACAACTTCCAAAATTAGCCGTTAAGGAATTTTCAACTGAGCTAGGGTCGTCGGGTACCGGCAACTGGAAAGTGGTTTTTCCGTTTAGACGAAGTAACGATGAAATTGCCAAAAGGGTGAAGAAAGCTCTGGAAGATGCCATTATAGACTTGCGTTATAAGAATGTGGTTTCAAAAGATATCTATACCTTAGAAGACCAATTTGTGGTTGTACATGGCTTTAAATCCAAAGATTATGCGTTGGGCTTTGCCGAACTTATAAAGTTTAACAAGGATTACCTTATTGAGAATGAGAATTTTGTAATTTTATCTACTAACTATAAAATAATACAGGTACATAAAAACCTACAATCTTATAAAAATCAAATTTTAACCCCAAAACCTTAAAAAATGTTTTCTGACAACAAAAAACCAAGAACTATGAACGAAATTGGCGCACAACCTAACAGAATTTCCAAGCACACAAAAATTAAAGGTGATATAGAATCTGAAGCAGATTTTAGAATCGATGGAAAATTAGACGGTAACGTAAAAACTACCGGTAAGGTAGTTATTGGTAAGGATGGCTATATTCATGGCAAAGTAGAATGTGTAAATGCTGATATTGAGGGAAGCTTTAATGGCGAACTTTTAGTGTCCGATTTACTTTCATTAAAGTCTTCTGCGGTAATAGAAGGTACCGTTTCGGTAACCAAATTGGCGGTTGAGCCCGGAGCTACGTTCAATGCTTCCTGTACCATGAAAGGTAAAGGTGGTTCTTTGAACAGTTCTTCAAGTAGCTTTAAATCATCGTTAAGCAACAGTTCTAGTACGAGCAATGAGCCAGCAAAAGCCTCGTAATGATTCAAATTTAATACGTACTGCGGCCAGTTTTTCGGGTATTGCCATACAAATGGGTGCTACTATCTATTTAGGCAATCTTTTGGGGGCCTGGTTAGATGTAAAGTTTGAAAAAACGTTTCTAGAGGATACATTTACTTTACTTGCCGTATTTTTGTCAATGTATATCGTCATCAAAAAAGTGATGACATTAAATAAGTAACATTGATAAAGCAAATAGTACAATATATAGTCGTGTTCATTTTGGTGGGCACGACTTCTTTTTTTCTACATCAGTTTTTATTGGCAGATACTAATTTAGACTTTAGAGCACTGCTCAAAAAAGCCTATATCTTTCATTTTATTTTCTCTTTATCGGTAATTATTGCCTTTCAACTGCTCTCCAAAAACGAAAAAGTTTTTGTTCAATTGGGTTTTATTTATATCGGGCTTTTAGTATTTAAAATTGCCGCTTATACTGCTATGTGCTACCCACAACTTATGGGAGATCAGTATTTACCGAGATTTTACAGGGCTTCACTTTTAATTCCCGTGTTTGTTTTTTTAGGCTTGGAAGTCTTTTTTGTTTCAAAAATTATGCAGCGTAGATAGTTTCAAAATTTTATGGAATAAAAATGCTTTGTATTACGGCAAGATTACCTACTTTTGCGCAAAATTTCAGGAGCATAATTTTTTGATAAAAAATAATGAAGGAAGTTTCAAAAATGATCAGAACACTAGTTTTACTTTGTACACTATGCATTTCTCTTCAGGGTTTTGCATTCTCTGAAGGAGGTGATGAAGGGGCGGTAGACACAAAAGATGAAGTGAATGCATACATTTTGCACCACATTAAAGATGCTCATGATTTTCATTTGTTTTCATATACGGGAGACAATGGCGAGCGTAAGCATGTAGGCTTTCCATTGCCGATCATTCTTTGGTCTAGCAATGGGTTGGTGACTTTCATGTCTTCTGAATTTCATCATGACGATGCCGGAAAGGTTATAGTAGAGAAAGGTGGATCCAAATTCGTAAAGCTTCACGGCAAGATTTATGAGTTAAATGCGGGAGCTTCCGAGGTTCAATTTGATGAACATCACCATGCAGAAAATGCAGCTAAGGTTTTGGATTTTTCAATCACTAAAAGTGTTTTCGGAATTTTATTGGTTGGACTTTTAATGCTTTGGGCATTCTCTTCATTGGCCAAACAATATGCTAGCAAAAAAGTACCTACAGGATTCGGTAGAGTTTTGGAGCCTTTGGTAATTTATGTTAGGGATGAAATTGCTAAGCCAAACATTGGCGAGAAAAAATACAGAAAATTTACAGGATACCTTTTAACCGTGTTTTTCTTTATATGGATTTTGAACCTTTTAGGTTTAACTCCGTTAGGTTTCAATGTAACCGGTCAGTTGGCCGTTACCGCTGCTTTGGCAATTTTCACTTTAATTATCTATACGTTTAGCGGAAACAAAGATTACTGGATGCACATGTTGTGGATGCCGGGTGTTCCTGTTTTGATCAGACCTGTTCTTGCTATCATAGAATTGGCCGGAGCTTTTGTAATCAAGCCATTTTCATTGTTGGTACGTTTGTTCGCGAACATATCTGCAGGACACATTGTAGTAATGAGTCTAATTGCAATCATGTTTACACTTAAGGAGAGCCTTACCGTCGGTGGAGCTACAATCTTGTCGTTGGTACTATCGTTTTTCATTACATTGATAGAGGTACTGGTAGCCTTTTTACAGGCTTATATTTTTACCATGTTATCGGCATTGTTTATTGGTATGGCTGTTGCAGAGCACGACCATGAGCATGAGCACGATGCAAACGGACATGAAATTCCAGATGCGGAAGACGTTAGAGGGGATTTTATCTAAAAGAGAGTTTTTTAATTTAATTATATAAATCAATTAGTATGGTAACTTACAACTTAATTGGAGCTGGTTTAATCGTAATCGGTGCAGGTATCGGTCTTGGTCAAATTGGTGGAAAAGCAATGGAAGGTATTGCTCGTCAGCCAGAAGCAACAGGAAAAATCCAAACTGCGATGATTATCATTGCTGCACTTTTAGAAGGTTTGGCATTCGGTGCTTTGTTCTTAGGAAAATAAGAACTACAAAACCCAAAGACATTTTCCTGCAACGGTTGGTTGCAGGAAATGTTTTAATTATTGATTTAGTATTTTAAAAAGAAAGTATGGAAACTTTATTGAACGATTTCTCACCAGGCCTTTTCGTAGTTCAGACAATATTATTGTTAGGGTTGATTTTCCTATTGGTGAAATTTGCATGGAAACCGATCTTGACTTCTTTGAACGAACGTGAAGAAGGTATTCATGGTGCATTGGAGGCTGCTGAAAAAGCGCGTGCAGAAATGCAGAACTTGCAGGCCGATAATGATAAGTTGTTAAAAGAAGCCCGTGCAGAGCGTGAGGCTATGTTAAAAGAAGCTCGTGAAATCAAAGATAAGATGATTGCGGATTCTAAAGAGCAGGCTAAAGTAGAAGGCGATAAAATGTTGAAGCAAGCTCAAGCTGCTATTGAAAGCGAAAAGAAAGCTGCTGTTGCTGATATTAAAAATCAGGTAGCTGAACTTTCTGTAGAGATTGCAGAGAAGGTTTTAAAAGAACAACTATCCAACAAAGACCAACAATTAAAATTGGTTGAAAGTATGTTGGGTGATGTTAAATTGAATTAAGTAGCTATATTGCTCTTTGTTGTGCCAATGGTTTTTGCGCAACAGGACAATAAAACAAAATAAAAGATGAGCGATTCTAGAGCAGCAATACGTTACGCAAAAGCAGTCTTGGACCTAGCAGTTCAAAACAAGGCTACGAGTGCAGTTGAGAAAGACATGCGTTCGGTTGTGGCAACTATTGCCGATAGTAAGGAGTTGAGAGCAATGTTGGCCAGTCCCGTAGTAAATGGGGAAACCAAGAAAAAAGCTTTGGCCGCTGTTTTTGAAGGCAGTGATCAAATTACCCTTGGTGTAATCAATACGCTTGCTGCGAACAAAAGAATATCTATTTTAAACGAAGTTGCTTTAAAGTATATTATTCTTAATGAAGATTTGAAAGGAGAAGGAGTGGCTTACGTTACTACCGCTGTGCCGTTAAGCGCAGACCTTGAAAAGAAAGTTCTTAAGCAAATAGCTCAGATAACCGGTAATGCCGTTACCATCGAGAATAAAATTGATGAAAGCATTGTTGGAGGATTTGTATTGCGTGTTGGCGATTTGCAATATGATGCTAGCATTTCAAACAAATTGAATAATATTAAACGAGAGTTTACAAGTAGTTTATAATAATAACAAGGGCTTAGGATGTATTTCTTAAGTTCTAGGTCTTATATCTATAAAAATGGCAGGAGTAAAAGCCGCTGAGGTATCAGCAATTTTAAAGAAACAATTATCAGGATTTGAAGCCACCGCTACATTGGATGAGGTGGGAACTGTACTGCAGGTTGGTGATGGTATCGCCAGAGTCTACGGTCTATCTAATGCCCAGTACGGGGAATTGGTAGAATTCGAAGGCGGCCTTGAAGGTATCGTTCTTAACCTTGAAGAAGATAACGTTGGTGTGGTTCTTTTAGGACATTCCAAGTCTATTGGAGAAGGTGCTACGGTAAAACGTACCCAGCGAATTGCTTCTATCAAAGTAGGTGAAGGTATCGTTGGCCGTGTGGTAGACACTTTGGGTAACCCTATAGATGGTAAAGGACCTATTGCTGGTGATACTTATGAGATGCCATTAGAGCGTAAAGCTCCTGGTGTAATCTTTAGAGAGCCGGTAACTGAGCCTATGCAATCTGGTATTAAGGCAATTGATGCAATGATTCCTGTTGGGCGTGGCCAGAGGGAGCTTGTAATTGGTGACCGTCAAACTGGTAAAACTACCGTTTGTATCGATACCATTTTGAACCAAAAAGAATTTTACGATGCTGGTGAGCCAGTATTTTGTATATATGTTGCTATTGGCCAAAAGGCCTCTACTGTTGCTGCCATTGCGCAGACATTAGAAGATAAAGGTGCTATGGCATATACAACTATTGTTGCTGCTAATGCTTCCGATCCTGCACCAATGCAGGTATATGCTCCTTTCGCAGGTGCATCTATCGGTGAGTATTTCCGTGACACAGGTCGTCCAGCTTTGATTATTTATGATGATTTATCAAAGCAAGCGGTTGCGTATCGTGAGGTATCACTTCTTTTAAGAAGACCACCGGGACGTGAGGCTTACCCAGGTGACGTTTTCTACCTTCACTCTAGATTGTTGGAGCGTGCTGCAAAGGTTATCAATGATGATGCAATTGCTAAGAACATGAACGATTTACCTGAGGTGTTGAAGCCTATGGTAAAAGGTGGTGGTTCGCTAACGGCACTTCCTATTATTGAAACACAAGCAGGTGACGTATCGGCATATATTCCTACGAACGTAATTTCTATTACGGACGGACAGATTTTCTTGGAACAGGATTTATTCAACCAAGGGGTAAGACCGGCAATTAACGTTGGTATCTCTGTATCTCGTGTGGGTGGTAACGCTCAGATTAAATCAATGAAAAAGGTTGCAGGTACATTAAAACTGGATCAAGCTCAGTTCCGTGAATTGGAAGCTTTTGCGAAGTTCGGTTCAGATTTGGATTCTGCTACATTGAACGTTATTGAAAAAGGACGTCGTAACGTAGAGATTCTTAAGCAAGCTCAGAACGACCCTTACACGGTTGAAGATCAGGTAGCCATTATCTATGCAGGTTCTAAGAATTTGTTGCGTGATGTTCCTGTGGAAAAGGTTAAGGAGTTCGAAAGAGATTATTTGGAATTCTTGAATGCAAAACACAGAGATGTGTTGGATACCTTAAAGTCCGGTAAACTTACTGATGAAGTAACGGATACGTTGACTACGGTAGCTAAAGACCTTTCGGGTAAATATAGAAACTAGTACTAAGTACAGAGTATTGGGTGGGAAGTAACCATCAAAAGGTAAACCATAGGTTGGATGCGGCCCACTCACTACTAAATACTATTTAAAGAATGGCAAACTTAAAGGAAATACGAAACAGAATATCGTCGGTATCATCAACGATGCAGATTACCAGTGCCATGAAAATGGTATCTGCCGCAAAGTTGAAGAAAGCACAGGATGCCATTACTGCAATGCGACCTTATGCCGATAAGCTTACGGAGCTGTTGCAAGGTTTAAGTGCTAGCTTGGATTCTGATTCTGGTAGTGTATATGCTGATAATAGAGAAGTAAAAAAGGTATTGGTGGTTGCTATAACTTCAAACAGAGGTTTGGCCGGTGCTTTTAACTCTAACATCTTAAAGCAATGTACTATTTTGCTTAATGAAAAGTATGCTGGCAAGCAGGTAGATTTTGTAGCCATTGGTAAAAAAGCCAATGATTTCTTGGTAAAGCGTTCAAAGGTAATAGCAAATCATAGCAGTCTTTATGATGATTTAACTTTTGACAATGTATCTGCCATTGCCGAAGATTTAATGGAGCAATTCACTTCAGGTAATTATGACCGTATAGACATCGTTTACAATAAATTTAAAAACGCTGCTACACAGATTGTAATGACGGAGCAATTCTTGCCTATCGTGCCTATGGCCGGGGCAGATAACCTGAGCACTGATTATGTTTTTGAACCTTCAAAAATAGAAATTGTTGAGCAGTTGATTCCTAAGTCGTTAAAAACACAATTGTACAAAGGTATCCGTGATTCTTTTGCCAGTGAACATGGTGCTCGTATGACGGCAATGCATAAAGCAACGGATAACGCAACCGAATTGAGAGATCAATTGAAGTTGTCTTACAACCAAGCAAGACAAGCGGCAATTACCAACGAAATCTTGGAGATTGTTGGTGGTGCGGAAGCGTTGAACAACTAATAGAATATATCAGCTTTGACTTAGTCATTGTAGATACGTATAGAATAGAAAATCCCACAGCAATGTGGGGTTTCTTTTTTTAGGATAGTCCCTGAGCATGCTTTATGCGTATGTATTGCCAAATACAATAAGATAACTATCATGAAAAAATACATCTATATTTTAGGATTAAGCTTATTTGTCCTTTCGGGTTGTGGGTCTACCAAGAAATTAGAAACCACGGCACCTTTTAGTTTAGGAGAAGCCTACGCTCAAAAATGGTCCATAAGTCAACCCCCCAAAGATGGCGGTTACGAGATAGTGGTTTCAGTGCTAAGTTTGGAGAACGATAATGCCAACTTAAAGAACGTCTACTATAATGGGAAAATGGCAGCTATTTCTATTGAATTAACGGATAAGGGCATTATAGGTATTGCAGAATTTGGAGCGGTTGTTCAAAGTCCTGAGGAATTTCCTTTTGATTTAACAGAGACACAAGCGGTCATTAGTTATGTGCATAAGGAAAAGGTGAAATACTATCAAATCAACGGAATTCAACAGAACCTTCCCATTTCATATTCCAGTTTGGAAGAAAAAGAGGCCCGCTAGAAAAAAGAAAGATGGCGGGAGATTAACTTCACTTTGCTACATGCCTTTAAATAGGTACTTTTGGATTTAAATACAGCACTATTGAATCCGCTTAAAAAATTGTTCAAGCAAACGGCTATCTACGGTCTGGCCACTGTATTGCCCAGAATGATTTCTTTCTTTTTGGTAAGGGTGCATACAGATGCTATGCCCCCGGAGATATATGGTGAGCTAGCCGTTATCTTTGCATATTTTGCAATGTTCAACGTGGTACTGGCCTACGGAATGGAAACTGCTTTTTTTAGATTCTACTCCAAGTCCGCTGATAAGGAAACGGTTATATCTACTTCTCTAACTTCTATTTTGGGATCCACCATGCTTTTTATGGTGTTCTCGTTACTTTTTCAGGACGGTATGGCAAGTATGCTCAATATTGACCCAAAATACATAAAGTACGTTATTTTTATTCTGTCTTTGGATGCCTTGGTAATTATACCCTTTGCCTGGTTGCGTGCCAATGAACGCCCCTTACGATATGCGGTGGTCAAGATTTTAAATGTGGTTATCAATTTTGGTCTTACGTTACTTTTTCTTTTGATACTACCAAAAGTTGCCGAGAGCAGTCCGGAAAGCTTTTTAGCAACGCTTTATAAGCCTAATTTTCAAATTTCATACATAATCATTGCAAATCTGGTAGCTAGCGCCGTGACGCTTCTATTGATGCTAAAACCTTATTTAATTAGTAAATACACTTTTGATAAGAAGCTCTGGAAAGAAATGATGAAATATGCTATTCCGGTTTTAATTGCAGGTGTGGCTTTTACCATAAACGAAGTTTTTGATAGGGTAATGTTGGAAGCACTTTTACCCCAGGATATTGCCAATAAAGAAGTGGGCATGTACAATGCCTGTGTAAAGCTTGCCTTGTTTATGACTTTGTTCTCAACAGCGTTCCGTATGGGAATTGAACCTTTCTTTTTTAGTCATGCGGGTACGGAGAATCCTCAAAAGGCGTATGCGCAGATAACCAACTACTTTGTAGTTTTGGGTAGTGTTATACTTTTGGGCGTGGTAGTCTTTGCCGATGTTCTTAAGGTGCTTTTTGTGAAGAATCCGGCCTATTGGGAAGCCATGTCCGTTGTACCCATTATTTTGCTGGCCAGTTTCTTTTTGGGTATTTATCACAACCTATCGGTCTGGTACAAGGTAACGGATAAAACCCGTTATGGTGCACTCATATCGGTGTTCGGAGCATTTATAACTATCGGTATAAATTATTTTTTCATCCCATATATTGGTTATATGGCCAGTGCCATTGCTACGGTTATGGCTTATGGTAGTATGATGGTGCTCTCGTATTACCTTGGTAAATCGCGCTATCCCGTTCCCTATAATTTTAGAAAAATCCTCTTCTATTTAGGGGTTTCCATTCTTTTTTCCGCGCTGTCTTTTTATGTTTTCAATAGGAACTTAATTATTGGAGGTATCTTACTTTTGTTATACCTAGGTTTGGTATACAAACTTGAAAACGATAAGTTGAAGCAGATTTTTCTTAGACAGAAAAGTTAACGAAGTAATAGAGATGGCCTAACCCAATAATCGTTGGCCAAAATCAAATTGAACATTTTACAATTAACGCAATACTATGGAAATAAAGATTATCAATAAATCACAACATAAGCTTCCGCATTATGAAACGGGTGCGTCTGCGGGAATGGACCTAAGGGCCAATATTACCGAGACGGTAACGTTACAACCTTTGGAGCGTGCTATTATTAAAACAGGACTGTTCATAGAGCTTCCGGTTGGTTTTGAAGCGCAGGTGAGACCTAGAAGCGGTCTTGCTGCAAAAAAGGGCATTACGGTTCTAAATGCGCCTGGTACGGTAGATGCGGATTATCGTGGAGAGATTGGTGTAATTTTGGTAAACTTGTCTAATGAAAGTTTTGCTATCGAAAACGGGGAGCGTATTGCCCAACTGGTCATAACCAAACACGAACGCGCAGATTGGATAGAGGTTAACGAGCTTTCCGAAACCTCAAGAGGTGAGGGTGGTTTTGGTAGTACGGGTGTAAAGTAGTTAATTCTATAGCAATGAAAGGTAGATGTTGTAAGATGAGAATAAGTCGGGTTATATTCACTTTCTTCGGGGGATTTTTTCTTATCGCCCTATCTACCTATGCCCAAGAGTCGCCTAATATTGATGAAACACAAAGTGCAGAGCTTTTTCTGGAGGACTATTCGGATGATTTTCAGGACAAATTTTTTGATGCCCTAAAGCAAAAGGGTATTGAAAATTACGATAGGGCCATTAACCTTATGCTCCAATGCAAACAATTGGATGAAAATAATACTGTGGTAGACCATGAACTGGCACAAATGTACCTCAAGGAAAAACAATATCCGGTTGCGGAAACATTTGCTTTAACGGCGCTATTGGCAGAACCTGATAATTTATGGTATACCAATACGTATGTAGAGATATTGCAAAAACAGCAGAGATCCGTTGAGAGCAATAAAGAGCAGTTGCCTTTTGATGAACCCAAGTTCAAGGAAAATTTGGCTTTGGTATATTATAGAAAGGGAAGGGCCAAAGCAGCAAAATCTATTCTGGAGCAGACTCCAAAATCTAGCTTTACGCAACAGCTATCCGTAAAAGTAGATGATTTAATAGAATCGCAACAGGCGGCTATTACCAGTAGTTCCTTTTCTGCTACCAACGTAAACAGATCGGAATCAGGTTCCGTTGAGCAATACAAGGCCCGTATTCAGGGCATGCTCAGAACCAATAATTATTTATCTCTAGATCAAGTTGCGGCAGAGGCTTTGGAAAGTTACCCTTCGCAACCCTATTTTTATTATGCCCAAGGTTATGCCTATAATAAAAAGGGCAAACCACGCGATGCTATTGAGGTATTGGAAACCGGACTGGATTATTTTGTAGGTGATATTGCATTGGCCAATAAGTTTTATCAAGAACTGGCAGATGCTTATAATTCCATTAACAATTCAGTCAAGGCAAATATGTATCTTCGTAAGATAAAACCCGGGTTTTAAACTTTACAAAGATTATGGCTTTACCCTTACGAATGGCCCTGCGTTTAACGGCGTTGGTCTCACTTTCTTTTTTTATTTCTTGTAAATCTACCAAGGTTCTGGCCGATGGTAAGGTTGATGGCAATCTTTCGGCGAAAGCTATTGTTAAGAACCATTATGCGAATACAACCAATTTTAATACGTTAAGCGGGAAAATGCGAATAGATTATTCCGATGGCGAATCGTCTCAAGGGGTTTCAGTTAGCTTGCGAATGGAAAAGGATAAGGCTATTTGGATGAGTGCTCCACTTGGCATGGTAAAGGCATATATAACGCCGGGCAGGGTCTCCTTTTATAACAAATTGCAGAATGAGTATTTTGATGGAGATTTTGCTTATTTAAGTAAGTTTCTAGGAACAGAACTGGATTTTGAGCAGGTACAAAATCTGCTAATGGGCCAGGCGCTTTTTAATTTAAGGGAAGGAAAGTATGATGCATCTATTGTAAATGGGGATTATCAATTAAAACCTAAAAAAGCAATGGAACTCTTTAAGGTGATGTTTCAAGTAGAGCCCAAGAATTTTAAGATGGCTGCGCAACAACTCTCTCAGCCTCTAAAGAAGCGTTTGTTACAAATAAACTATACGGATTATCAGAAAATTGACAAGTATATTCTTCCGCAACGTATTGCCGTTGCTGCTATTGAAGGTGAGGACCGCAATACGGTTGATATAGAATACAAAAATATAGAGTTTGATCAACCTATGAATTTTCCTTATAAAATACCAAAAGGTTTTAAAGAAATTACACTTACTGACGATGCGCGGTAATACCCATTATATTGCAATTTTCTTTTTTTTCTATCTCTTGGGATGGAACCCCGTTTTTGCTCAAAACGAAGAGCAGGAAGCGTTGGAAGCCAAGCGAGAGCAGTTGCAAAAGGAGATAGAACAAATTAACTATTTACTGTTTGATCAAAAGAAGAAAAAGGGTACGGTCTTAGATCAGATGGAGGCCTTGGACAACAAAATAAAAGTGCGTCAAGAGCTGATTAATGTGACCACGAAACAGTCCAACATTCTAAACCGAAAAATAAATGCCAATATAAAGGTCATTTCCGGTTTAAGGAAAGAATTGGATGAGCTTAAGGATGATTATGCTATGATGATCCAAAAGGGCTACCAAAGCAAAATTCAACAGAGCAAATTAATGTTTTTGCTGTCATCAGATGATTTTTATCAAGCCTTTAAGCGCATACAGTACATAAAACAATACACGGAATTTAGACGTAAACAGGGGGAGAAAATTGTTGTTAAGACCGAAGAACTTAGTAAGTTGAATCAGGGGCTTAGTGCGCAACGAAAGGAAAAGGACCGTTTAGTGGCCCAAAACCTCAAAGCCAAAAGGGCAATGACCCAAGAAAAAGAGGATCATCAGGCACTATTGGGAACGATACGTAAGAGCGAAACCAAATTTGCCGCACAAATTAGGGACAAGCAAAATCAGGCCAAGGAAATTGATCGTCAGATCGAGCGTCTCATTCGTGAGGCCATAGCAGCATCCAATAAGGACGCCAACAAAAAAAGTAACGACCCAAGCAAGTTCTTATTAACTCCGGAGGCGGCTATCGTAGCCAATAGCTTTACGGCAAATAAGGGCAGATTGATTTGGCCTGTTGAAAAAGGGTTCAAAAGCCAAGGTTTTGGGGTGTATGCAGATGCTATTTATCCTGGAATTAAACATCAGAGTAACGGTGTGGTCATTACCACGGACCAAGGGGCCAAGGCACGGGCTATTTTTAGAGGTGAGGTCATTGCCATACTTTCCATTCCGGGTGGTAATAAGGCTGTGCAATTAAAACATGGTAATTTTATCAGTACGTATTATAACCTCTCGGTCCTTTATGTGAAAAAGGGTGATAAGGTAGAAGCAAAGACGGATCTCGGAGAAATTTATACCAATCGGTCTAACGGTCAAACAAAATTGAAATTTTATTTACATCAAAACACTTCCAAGTTAAATCCTGAGGAGTGGGTGTACCAATTATAAACTTAAGAATGCTATGAAGAAGATAACAGACTTACAGGGAACATTTACGTTAAACAATAAAGTAGAAATGCCATACCTTGGTTTGGGCACGTACCAAGCGGATAATGAGCAAGAGGTAATAGATGCTGTTAAGAATGCATTGAATGGTGGTTACAGACATATAGATACGGCTTCGGCCTATAAAAATGAAGAAGGAGTAGGTAAGGGTATTCAGGAGAGCAATGTGGCCCGTGAAGAGGTGTTTTTGGTCTCTAAACTATGGAACGCGGACCAAGGTTATGAAAGCACCTTAAAAGCCTTTGAGGAGAGCCTGGAGCGTTTGGGTGTAGATTATCTGGATCTATATTTGATTCACTGGCCGGTTGCCGGAAAATATAAGGATACTTGGCGCGCCATGGAAAAGCTATATCGGGAGAAACGGATTAGGGCCATTGGGGTCAGTAATTTTTTGCAGCACCATTTAGAAGATTTACTGGAAACTGCAGAAATTATTCCAACGGTAAACCAAATGGAGTTCCACCCCTACTTGGTGCAACAGGATTTAATAGATTTCTGTAACGAAAAGGAAATTCAGTACGAATCTTGGTCACCTTTTATGCAGGGAAAAGTTTTTGAAGGGCATTCCAATGATTTTGACCCACTCACTGCTAAATACAACAAATCTATTGCACAGATTATATTGCGCTACAATTTGCAGAAGGGCATTGTTGCCATTCCAAAATCGGTACATGAAAACAGAATCAAGTCCAATGCGGATATTTTCGACTTTGAACTGTCAGAAGCCGATGTAGTTTATCTAGATGGGCTGGATAAAGGTGAACGCAGCGGACCTGATCCCGATAACTTTGATTTCTAACAGAGGATTACTGTGTAAACAAAGCCTTTAGTTCTGTAGCTTCATTAGGCTTCATTTTGCCTGCCAGAACAAGGCTTAGTTGTTTTCTGCGCAGAGCGCCTTCAAAGCGTTCTTGCTCTAGTTTTGTCTCAGGTTCTAACGGAGGAACAACAGTAGGTCTTCCGGTATCATCTACTGCTACAAAGGTATAGATGGCTTCATTGGCCTTGGATTTTTCGCCGGTAAAACGGTCTTCCATCCAAACATCAATATACACTTCCATAGAAGTTTTAAAAGCGCGTGAAACGGCCGCTTCTACTGTAAGTACACTTCCCACGGGCACAGATTGGTTAAACGCCACATGGTTTACAGATGCGGTAACGGTAATGCGGCGGCTGTGGCGGCGTGCAGAAATACTAGCGGCACGGTCCATTCGGGCCAAAAGCTCACCTCCAAATAGGTTGTTTAAGGGGTTGGTCTCACTAGGGAGTACCATATCGGTCATTACGGTTCTAGAATCACGGGGATTTTTAGCCTGCATAAATCAATTTTTTGGCAAAGATACCTTTTTTAACGGGCACCAAAGAAGAACCTTTTCTAAGTTGTAAAAGGTAAATTTAAAAGCTTGAAAAATAAGCTTTTTCAAAAAGGATTTATGATACAAAGTTGGTTTTAGTGACCGGATTTTAACCAAGCGTCTTTTTGAGTGCGCTTAATCTCACGTAGTGCTTCCAAGGCTTTGTTAGAGTCCGTAAAACTATCGTAGGCAACCAAATATAGACCAAAAGGATTTGTACCTATATAAGAGGGATTAAAGCCCTTAAGTTTTAATTGCTCTATTTTCTTGTCGGCATTGGTACGGTATCTAAAAGCTCCAGCAATAATATGGTGCATACGCTTTTCCGCCAGCTCCGAAACCGCTTTTTTAGAAGTTTTTAGTGTAATTGTAGGCAATTCCAATGGCTGTGCATCAAAGAAGGTTGCTTCTTGAATACGTTTGGATACCTGTTGTTCCGCTTCTTGACGGGCCAGTTGTTGGTTGTTTTCGTTGGATTTATAAAATTGGAATCCGGTAACACCTAGAGTTAAGGCAACTAGTGCAACGGCCGCATATTTTAAATAAGGACGGAGCGTAAGCGTTTCACGTTTTTCAGGTGTAAAAGCAAACGGAATTTTTTCTTCAAGCTGAACAACTTCTTCTTTTAACGCTTCACGGGTAACCGGAGCGGAAACAAAAGAAGACATTCCAAAGGAAGATGTCAGGTAGTTTACATTGCCTGAAGGTTGAAATTGAATCTTATCTTCTGAACTGTACCATAGCGTTCCAATATCGGCCAATCTTAATTGATTGCCTTTTTTAAGGTCTGCTTTCCATTCACCTACAATTTCGCCTACTTCTTCAAGCATCTGCTCAAAAGAAACATTTTCTGCTTCGGCGGCATAGGAAACTAAAAGTCCGTCATTGGACAATAATTGTTGGTTGAATGAAACCGTTTTTACCGGAGGATAAAAAGTGTTGGTACTTTCATGTATAACAGCAGATTTTTGTTCGGTTAAAAATGCTCCGAAACCTGGCACAACTACACAGTTGTAGCGATACATTAACTCAGATATATAGCGTTCTAATCCCATATAGCGCAAATATGGAAAAAATTAAAAGGTCAGACCAGCCCCTACATAACTTTTTATTAACATTATAAAATGTGTATTTTGTGGATAACTTTGACGCATATATAAATGACTACAGATGAATTGCTTGCAGTATTACGTTTGCAAGGTGCCCCCAAAATAGGTGATGTAACTTTAAAAAAGCTTATTGCACATTGTGGCAGCGCAACAGCTGTTTTTGAAGAAAAGCGCCAAAATCTTTTAAAAATAGATGGTGTTGGTACGCATGCTTTAAAAGGACTTTACGATGTAGAACACCAAGAGGCCGCAGAGGAGGAGTATGGGTATATTGAGAAAAACAGCATTGGGTTCTCTTATTTTTTGGACGAGGATTATCCCAGTTACCTAAAACACTGTATAGATAGTCCGGTATTGCTCTACAAAAGGGGGAATATCAACTTAGAGAACCGGAAACTCATTAGTATTGTTGGTACGCGTAAAATAACAAGTTATGGCACCGCATTTTGCGAAAAGTTCATTGAAGACTTGGCTCCGTTGAACCCCATAATCGTTAGTGGATTTGCCTATGGCGTGGATATTACTGCTCAAAAGGCTGCCGTAAAACATGGTTTACAAACCATAGGCTGTTTGGCACATGGTCTCAACCAAATGTATCCAAAAACTCATGAGAAATATATTCGTGATGTGGAGAAAAATGGTGGGTTCTACACGGAGTTCAGAAGCACAAGTAATCCTGACCGGGAAAATTTTTTAAAGCGAAACCGGGTTATTGCCGGTATGAGCGAAGCTACTGTAGTTATTGAATCTGCCGAAAAAGGAGGTAGCTTGGTTACCGCGGATATTGCCAACAGCTACAATCGGGATGTGTTTGCCGTACCGGGAAGGGCTCAGGATAAGTACAGCTCTGGGTGCAATAATCTAATAAAACAGCAAAAGGCACATATGCTGACTTCGGCCGCTGATCTGATTTATCTTTTGGGTTGGAATATTGCCGAGAAGGAGCCTCAAACTATTCAAAAGCAACTCTTTGTTGAACTTGAACCAACTGAACAGTCCATTTATGATTACTTGCACAAAAACGGAAAGCAATTGTTAGACAGCATAGCTTTGGAATGCCGGTTGCCTATTTTTAAAGTGTCGTCTACCTTATTGAATATGGAAATGAAAGGAGTTATCCGTCCATTGCCCGGAAAACTGTTCGAGGCCATTTAACAAAAATTGAAAAATGATAGAGAAGACTACCGACTGGCTAGTCTGTAAATAGGTTTGATACGAGCTTAAAGTAGGTTCTTAAGGGCTTTATCGATGAAAAACCTCTTGAAAACGAGACAATTTTAGATTTCCTAAATGCGCTATAAAAACAAAACCGACTCTAAAGTCGGTTCTGTTAAAGTTTAATACCCTAGTTTTTCACGTACTCTTTCCAGTACGCCATCGGCAACTTTGCGGGCTTTTTCAGCACCTATGGCCAATGCTTCGTCTACTTCTTTAGTATTGTTCATGTAGTAATCATACTTCTCCCGTGCATCACCAAATTTGTTTACGATTACTTCGTAAAGGGCTTGTTTAGCATGGCCATACCCGTAGTTTCCTGCAAGGTAGTTGACACTCATTTCTTCAATCTGTTCTTGAGAGGCCAATATTTTATATAAGGCAAAAACGTTGTCGTTAGTCGGGTCCTTTGGTTCTTCCATAGGCGTACTGTCCGTCTGTATGCCCATGATCTGTTTCCTTAGTTTTTTATCGGTCTGAAAAAGATTGATCAGGTTGCCCCTACTCTTACTCATTTTCTCTCCATCGGTACCGGGAATGTACATGGTACTTTCCTGAACCTTACCTTCGGGCAGAACAAAGGTTTCCCCTAGTTGCGCATGAAAACGAGAAGCTACATCACGGGTAATCTCAAGATGCTGCATCTGGTCTTTTCCAACGGGTACAATATTGGCATCGTATAAAAGAATATCCGCGGCCATTAACATAGGGTAGGTAAACAATCCGGCATTAACATCCTCCAAGCGGTCTGCCTTGTCCTTAAACGAATGTGCCAAAGTCAATCTTTGAAACGGAAAAAAGCAACTTAGGTACCAAGAAAGCTCAGTAGTTTGTGGTACATCGCTTTGTCTATAAAAAACAGTTTGGTCTATATCCAACCCAAAAGCCAGCCATGTGGAAGCTATGGCATAGGTGTTTCTACGTAATTCTTCCGCATTTTTTATCTGGGTGAGCGAATGCATATCTGCAATGAACAAAAACGATTCGTTCTTTGGGTCTTGCGCCATTTCTATTGCGGGCATGATTGCGCCTAAGATATTTCCTAGGTGCGGAGTGCCCGTGCTTTGTATTCCTGTTAAGATTCTTGCCATTTGCTTATTTTCAAAGAAGCCCAAAGATAAAAGAAATGCATTATACCTCGTAAAATTGTTACTTTTGATTTTATGCCCGGAATACTCAAAAAAATTGGCTACACCCTGTACCGCATTTGGTTCTATATTTTAGTAGCTCTGCCCATCCTCATATTTTTTCCTTTTTTGTTGCTGACTACGCTTAGCGAGAAGTGGTATCCACAGTTTTTTTGGTTGGCACGGAACCTATGGGCCACCCCAATTTTGTACGGTATGGGTTGTCCACCAAAGGTGATTTTTGAACAGAAGATAGAAAGGCGAAAGAGCTATATGCTGGTGGCAAACCATACCAGTATGTTAGATATTATGTTGATGCTCTACATTAGCAGAAACCCTTTTGTTTTTGTGGGCAAGAAAGAATTGGCGAAGATTCCGCTTTTCGGTTTTTTCTACAAAAGGGTCTGCATTATGGTAGACCGTTCGGATGCCAAGAGTAGAACGGCGGTATATAGACGTGCTCAAAAGAGGTTGGGCCAAGGATTGAGTATCTGTATTTTTCCAGAAGGAGGTGTACCGGATGACGAGCGTATTCTTTTGGACGATTTTAAGGATGGCGCCTTTAGAATGGCCATAGCCCATAAAATACCGGTGGTTCCTATGACCTTTTATGACAATAAAAAGCGATTCTCCTTTACGTTTTTTAGTGGAGGTCCAGGCCGCACTCGCGCCAAAGTACACCAATTTTTCAAGACCGATAATCTCTCCGAATCCGATAAATCAAACTTAAGAGAGAACGTAAGAACGGTAATTCTAAAAGAACTTCAGTCCCAATAATAGCCTCTTGGATCTAGTATAGAATATATGCTAGGGACAAAGCGGAGATGAATATCCAAAGAAGCAATGCCAAAAGCATGGGGCGTATACCCGTTTTCTTTAAATCCCCAATAGAAATTGTTGAACCCACAAGAAACAAGGTCAATACCAAAAGATGTTTAGAAGTGGCAACTAAAAACCCCGTAGCAGGTGCGGGAATGAGGTGATAACTATTCACTATAATGGCCCCTATAAAAAGTAGAATGAAGTAAGGCATTTTTACTTTTTCACCTTTAGTTTTAAAAACGAACATAGAAAGAAGGGACAATGGTATAATCCAAAGCATTCTAGAAAGTTTTACCGTTGTGGCTATTCTCAAGGCTTCATCACCATAACCAATGGCCGCACCTACTACAGAGCTGGTATCATGTATGGCTACAGCACACCAGAGCCCAAATTGATGTTGAGTTAGGTGCAGGTAATGACCAATTGCCGGAAAAACGAACAATGCCACTGAATTCAATAGAAACACAACGGCCAGCGCAATGCTAATGACCCTGCTTTTAGCATTTATTACAGGAGATATAGCCGCTATGGCACTACCACCGCAAACTGATGTTCCGGAAGTAATGAGATGACCTAATTTGGTGTCCAGTTTTAAAACCTTTGTGAGTAAAAAACCAAGGCAAACGGTCAGGAGAATTGATAAAAAAGTTAGGGTGAAGCCTTCTTTGCTTGTTGCTAAGGTTTCTTTTAAAAACATACCAAAACCTAGACCCACAACAGATATTTTTAGAAAGGTGTGTATAGCCTTGTGGCAATATGCTTTAAAAGGGTTGTTAAAAAATAGGGTGAATCCAAAACCGAGTAGCAGGGCAGTTGGGCTATTGACCCATCCGCTGAAAACGATAAGTGCTATACCTAAGAATACTGCTTTTGCCATTCTATCTTTCATACCATCATATTTTCTGATGTTACAAAAGTAAGCCCGTTAAATTACTTTTAAGCAATTTAAAATGCTATATGAAATAACTAAAAGTTATAGTTGTTCCGTGCGAATTTTTGAAAGTAGTCCATTACATTAGATTGGTAACCTGTTCTTGATACAAAATAAAACCAGCGTTGAATGGTAACATTTTTAATGTCGATGATTTTGAGTTTATTGGAAACGAGGTCTTCATTTAACGCATGAACGGAGAGCAATGCAAAAGTTTCAGAATGGTAGAGGTAGTTTTTTATGGCTTCGGTACTGTTAAGGGTTACAATACTGTTCAGCTTTTTAATATTGTGTTCCTTAAGAAAACCGTAGATGATTTCTCGGGTTCCGGAGCCCATTTCACGCTCTATCATGGGGAGTTTTTGCAGTACGTCCGTACTTATGGTGTTTTGTTTAAAAGCACTGTTCTTAACGCTGGTAACCAATACTATTTCATCTTTTATAAACTTTTCATAATGAAGTTTTCTATTGGTGTTGCTGCCTTCGGTTATACCAAAATCTAATTGTTGGTTGAGTATAAACTCCTCAATTTCTTCTGAATTACCGCTTTTAATATCAAAATTGGTGCGTGGGTGCTGTGTTCTGAATTTAGCAATGATTTTTGGCACAATATGGTTTACCAAAGTAGTACTGGCGCCAAAATGAATGGCGTCTGGAATATGTTCTTTTTGATGTAAAAACTGATTTTCAATTTCTGCATGAATCTCCAATATTCTATTGGCGTAAACCAAAAAGGCTTTTCCATCTTCAGTAAGTTCAATGGAATTTCGCTTTCGCAGAAAAAAGGTCGTCTTGTATTCGTCCTCTATACTGCGAATGGCTTTGGAAACTGCAGGTTGGGATATAAAGAGTTGCTCCGCCGCTTTAGTAAAACTAGAGTGAATGGCTACCGCTTTAAAAATCTGTAGTTTCTGTTTCATCAGTTTAAATAAAAGAATAGTTCCGCTTTAGAAACTGTTTGTACAGCAAGCCTTTAAAATTTAAAATTGAGACCACTGTATACCCCAATCGAAAAAGGCCTAAAATCTCCGGATACATCTGAAAAGGTATTCAGTTGATATTTAAAAACCGGCTCTACATTAAAACGTATTTTTGGTGTGAACTTGTAATTGACACCAAACCCAACATTGGTGCTAAAGTTTACAGAATTTATGTTGTTGGCTTCACCTATTTCTGTAGTTAGTTCGCCAGAAGTTAAGGTTACGGAATTATCTATTAAGAACAGCGAACTAACACCGCCCAGAATATTTAATCCAAACTTACGGTCAATTAGCGCGTAATCCAACTCCAGAGGCACCTCTAGATAACCAAATTGCTGTGCCATAGTCCCGCTTCGTTGATTGGTGTTGGCGTTGGTCACTTCAAAGGCAAACATGGCATCCGAGTTTGATAAGCTGTTAAAATTACTGTTTTGGCTCGTTACTACTATGTTTTTTGCAGTACTGGCATAATCAATATTCTTTAGTTTGTCAGTTGAAGCTTCTTGCAAGGTAGATGAAAAGCCAACATCGTTGGTGTCGTACCCATAGTCTACTTTATTTATTCCTGAGCGAATACTCAATTTATCGTTTAGGGCATAGGCCACGGTAAGGCCGTAACTAAAATTGGTATTACCGGATTTTGAGTTCTCATTAAAAATGGAGTTGACGGGTGAACCTTCGCCAATAGCATTATAGTACACTGGGGCAACATTGGGCCCTGCGGACCAACGGCCTGTTTTTTCTACAGTTGCAATTTCCTCTTTGGCTTCAATCTCATCAAAAATGGATTTCTTTTCCTGGGAAGATTTTTTGGGTAAGTCTGTGTTGCTTTCGGCTATTTCAGTATGTAAAACCGAGTTTTGCGCGTTGCTCTTATTTGTTTCAAGGTTTTCAGAACCTTGTTGTTCGGCCTTTGCCAAATCTGTAGATTCCATTTTATCTCTAATGGTAGAACCTGTTTTTTGATTTGTCGGGGAGTTAGCTGTGTCAGGCGAATCAACACCTGTCTCATTACTTACAAGTCTGGAATCAGTAGGGCTTTCATCCTGTTGGTTGGTCTCGTTTTTCGTTTTTAAAGCATCCTTAGTTTTGTTGCTCTGAGCTAACTCTGTGCTTTTAGACGGTGTAACATTCTGATTTTTAAGCGTGCGCTTTTCTACGGTCTGTTCATCTTTTTCTAAGCTTGAACTTTGGGAGTCACCATTTTCTTGAGTGTTGGCATAGGATTCAACATTCTGCTTTTTTTCTGGGTCAATTTTAGCATCGGAAGAAACTACAGTACTTTCCTTTTCGGACGAATCTAAAATAAACTCATTGGTATTTTTTTTGCTATTGTCCGGTAGCTCTTCATTTTCATCAGTATTGGTTATACCGTTGGAATCTATGGTTTGTGGAGAGGTTGGATAGAACGCCGAAAGCGCAATGACCAAAGCTGCAGCTGCACCACCCAGGGTCCACCAGATAGGAATGACCCTTTTCTTTTTCTTCTTGTCCAAAGAAGCCTCAATGGCGTTCCAGACTCTATCGCCCGGAACTTCCTCAAAGTCGCGAAACTTCTCTTGGAACAGATTATCTATATTTTTTTTACTCATTATGCAATGCTTAGGTACTTGGTATTTTGTTTTTTTGATGTACTATTTTTCAAGGGTCATACACAAAATCCTATCAAAAGGAAGATGAGCAGGCCAATGATGGCTTTATTCTTTGTAATCTCTATTTTTTCTTTTAATAGGTTTCTGGCTCTGGCCAGATTACTTTTTGAGGTGCCTTGGGAGGTGCCTAAAAGTTCACTTATTTCCTTATGGGTATATCCATCAAGAACATATAGGTTAAACGTAAGACGGTATTTGTCCGGAAGCTCCTGTATATGTTTTAATAAGGTGTCCAGGCTTAGGTTCTCATAATCCCCATCTACTTCTGGTTCTATTTCCTCAGTATTTTCCGTTACTAAGCTTAAATGTTCCTCCTTACGGTATTTTTGAAGAACGGTGTTTACGGTTATACGTTTTAACCAACCTTCAAAAGAGCCTTTGTGTTTAAACTGTCCAATTTTTTCATAGATAACCATAAAACTGTCGTGTAGGTTGTCTTCCGCTTCCGTTCGGTTGCGGGAATACTTAAGGCAGATACCGAACAACGTACGGGAATAGTCCCGGTACAATTGTTCCTGTGCCTGTCTGTTTCCTTTCTTACAGTTAATAATGAGCTCTTCTAGACCCAATTGGCATTGTATTATTAAAGCATGTAAACTACGTGCTTGTTTTTTAGAAATAGTGAATGACTAAGGTTAAAGATAATTATTCTTTTACAGGTACTTCTATTTCTAAAAATTCAGGTTCCCCTGCAGAATCGTCGCCAGTATAGAATCTGAAAATATACGGTTTGGTATAAAGTACTTCAAACTGAAAAGCGTCCTGCAGACTGTCGTTCATCTCAATACATTCCTCTTTGTCCAGTGTAATACCAATTGCGGATATGGTTCTAATTTGGGTAGAGTCCGTAAACGAACGTTTTACATCAAACTGGTCCATTAGCGTACAATCATTTGGCCTTAGGATGTTAACATCTACGTTGTATACGCGTCCTAGTTCAAATGTATCCGGCAAACTTGCTCCGGTAATATTGAGTGATGTATATTGAAAATTTACGCCGTCATCATTAAGGCTGCAAGATGCAAGGGCAAGTGCACAGGCTAAACCAAAAAGTTTAAGGTATGGTCTCATGGTAATGCATTTTATTTACTAGATGAAAAATACGGGCAAGGGTTGCGTGGAGTGGTTCTATACTAGCAATAAAGAGTTACGCCGCTAAAAACAACGGTTGATCGTTGCTATTAGCGGCGTAACAATAAGGTAAACCTTTTTAGTTTATTCTTTTAGCGCTTTTATGGCTGCCCTGATTTTTGCATCTAGTTCTTCAAAAAGCTCTGGGTTGTCCAGTAATAGGGACTTTACGGCATCACGGCCTTGCCCTAGTTTGGTATCGCCATAGCTAAACCATGAACCGCTTTTCTTGATGATTTCATATTCAACACCAAGATCAATGATTTCACCAACCTTAGAGATTCCTTCACCATACATAATATCAAACTCCGTTGTTCTGAATGGTGGAGCTACTTTGTTTTTCACGACTTTTACTCGGGTCTTGTTCCCTTGAACACCTCCGTCCGTATCCTTGATCTGTGTAGATCTACGAATATCTAGTCTAACCGAAGCATAGAATTTTAAGGCATTTCCACCTGTGGTAGTTTCTGGATTACCAAACATTACCCCAATTTTTTCACGTAGTTGGTTAATGAAAATAACCGTACAATTGGTTTTGCTTATAGATCCGGTAAGTTTACGTAATGCCTGAGACATTAACCTTGCATGAAGACCCATTTTGGAATCTCCCATCTCACCTTCTATCTCACTTTTAGGAGTCAATGCGGCAACGGAGTCAATAATAACAATATCAATCGCGCCTGAACGAATCAGGTTATCGGCTATTTCTAAAGCTTGTTCCCCGTTATCCGGTTGAGAAATGATAAGGTTGTCTATATCTACACCAAGTTTTTGCGCATAAAAACGGTCAAAAGCGTGCTCAGCATCAATAAATGCTGCAATGCCCCCATTTTTTTGGGCTTCGGCAATGGCGTGTAAGGTCAAAGTGGTCTTACCAGATGATTCAGGACCGTAAATTTCAATTACCCTACCTCTTGGATAACCGCCAACGCCCAAGGCTATATCAAGACCTAATGAACCGGATGGGATTACTTCAACATCTTCTACTACGCTGTCGCCCATCTTCATTACGGCACCTTTTCCGTAAGTCTTGTCCAACTTATCCAAGGTTAACTTTAGGGCTTTTAGTTTTGCATCTTTTTCCGAGCTCATATTTTCTTTTTTTTAAGGGATGCTAAATTAGCATTTCTTTTATCATAATGCCAGTTCTTAAGTTCATTTTCTGAAAATGGGGCGTATGTTTTTAGAGGATATGCAATACAGTGTTTTTTTAAAATAATTGATAAATGCTGTAAGGCTAAAGCTTGGTAGACGTCTAAGGGATAAGTGTTTGTTAAAATAGTTGTTTCCTTAACGCAACTTTTAGGTTGGTTTGGTATCTTATTAAAAATACTGTTCCGATTGTAATCGGAAACTAACTCAAACAAGCTTCCCTTTTTAGTGTTAGGGAGCAATGGTGGCCACTTCCTTTTTTATGTATTTTAAAGATGCTATGAAAAAGAAAAAAATGGAATGGTCAATAAAGAGTCTTGATTTTATCAAGGCTCTTTTTTTTATGGCCTTGGGAGGTTTGGCGGCCCAAATTCTGCCCACGAAAAAGAATTATCTATAATTGTTATCTTTGCGGACTTAGAAAATTCTTTATAAACTTAAAACATTGGTATAGCATGCAACTGTACAATAACTTAAGTGCAAAAGAAAGGGCAGCTCTTATTGAAGAAGCCGGTCAAGAACGTTTGACTATCTCTTTCTACAAATATGCACAGATCGGTAACCCGGAAGTATTCAGAAATCACCTTTTTATCAATTGGAACGAACTAGACGTTCTTGGCCGTATTTACGTTGCCAACGAAGGTATAAATGCGCAATTATCCGTTCCGGCCGAAAATTTTGAACGTTTTAAGGCCCATTTGGATAGCATTACCTTTTTGGAGAATGTGCGTCTGAACATAGCTATTGAACAGGATAACCTTTCATTCTTGAAGTTGAAAGTTAAGGTTAGGAACAAAATTGTTGCAGATGGTCTAAATGATACCACTTTTGATGTTACCAACAAAGGTATTCATGTAGGAGCTGAAAAATTTAATGAACTTATTGAAGACCCGGATACCATTTTGGTAGACATGCGTAACCATTATGAGAGTGAAATAGGTCACTTTAAAAATGCCATTACCCCAGACGTAGATACGTTTAGAGATTCTTTGGATATTATTGAGAAAGACCTGGCAGACCATAAAGAAGATAAAAAATTGGTCATGTACTGTACCGGTGGCATACGGTGCGAAAAAGCAAGTGCCTACTACAAGCACAAAGGCTTCAAACAGGTGTACCAGTTAGAAGGAGGAATTATTGACTATACCCGTCAGGTAGAGAATAAAAAACTTGAGAATAAATTTTTAGGAAAGAATTTTGTTTTTGATCATAGACGTAGCGAACGTATTACGGACGATGTTATCGCTAATTGCCACCAATGCGGCAAGCCTTGCGACAATCATGTAAACTGCGCTAATGAAGCATGTCACCTATTGTTCATTCAATGTGATGAATGTGCGAAAAATATGGACAATTGCTGTTCGGATAGTTGCCAAGAAATAAATGCTTTACCCTATGAAGAACAGAAAAAGTTACGCAAGGGAAAAGGGGCTAGCAACAAAATTTTTAAAAAGGGACGATCGGAAGTGCTCAAATTTAAAAAGTAGACTTTAAATTTTCTTATCGCCATATATCAAATGGGCCACTAACGTAACTATTGAAAGTGTAAGGCCCAGGACAGATACGCCTGTCCATTGGTAATGCAACCATGCAAAGGCGGCTAAGATGGTGCCAAGGGCACCTCCCAGAAAGAAAATGACCATGTACACGGTATTTATTCTGTTTCTGGCATGTTCGTTCCTGGAGAAAATAATGTTCTGGTTGGCAATATGGAGCGATTGTTGCCCAAGGTCTACCAAAATAACACCTAGTACAATGCCAATGATAGAATGATGAGAAAATAGAAATACTACCCAAGAAAGAATCAAAATTAGGGTAGATACAATTATGATCCGGTTTTTGCTCATTCGGTCACTTAGTTTTCCCACTACTGTGGCCGCTAGGGCACCAACAATACCAATCAGTCCAAAAGTTCCGGTAATGCCGCTTCCGTAGCCAAAATTATCTTCCATCAGAAACACTAAATTGGTCCAAAAGGCACTTAATCCGGCAAATGAAAGTCCGCCTCTAAATGCGGCAAGACGCAAAGGAGGTTCGGTCTTAAAGAAATGCACAAGGGACTTAATTAGATCTAAATAACGACCTTCGTACACCGGTTCTACTTTCGGTAATTTGAATTTTAGCACCACAAATAACACAAACATCATTGCAGTGGCCGCAAAGTACATGGTACGCCAGCCAAACTGCTCCCCAATAACCCCGCTAATTACACGGCTTCCAAGAATGCCGATCAGCAACCCGCTCATCACTATGCCTATGGCACGCCCTCTATTTTCCGCATTGGACAACTGTGCGGCCATGGGAACGAACAATTGCGGTAGGGCAGAAGTACATCCTATAAAAAAACTGGAAACGACCAGTAGCCATAAAGAGGTGGAAAATGCAGCGGCCAATAAGGACAGCAGCATCAGTATAAAATCTATTTTCAATATTTTTTGACTGGAAACCATATCGCCCAGAGGAACAATGAACAGCAACCCGAACGCATAGCCCAATTGAGTGGACAGGGCCACATTGCTCACGGCAGATTCGCTAACTCCAAAACTTACGGAAATCATATGGAGCAAAGGCTGGTTGTAATAGAGGTTCGCAGCTACCAAGCCTGCGGAGAGGCTCATGAGATAGAGAACGGTATTACTTAGCGTTTTTTGCTTTTCCATGAAAAGGGATCTTAGATTTTTTTTAAGGAAGACAAATTTGGCGCAAAGGAACGAAGAACCTTCGTAAGTTGAGATAACTTTCTATCACATTAAAAATTTAGTACCTTTACATATAAAATTAGTACGAACCCTATTTGGCCAAAAACCCCCGTTTAGGCCAAACCAAGATATAATATATGGGCTGTAGCAGTTGTTCGACCGGTAAGGACGGACAACCTCGTGGTTGCAAGAATAATGGAACTTGTGGTACCGATGGTTGTAATAAATTAACCGTCTTTGATTGGCTTTCCAACATGTCGCTTCCTAATGGTGAAAAGCCGTTTGATTGCGTTGAAGTTAGATTTAAGAACAGTAGAAAAGAATTCTTCAGAAATACCGAAAACCTATCCATTTCAATAGGTGATATTGTGGCAACACAGGCACAATCCGGTCATGACATTGGTATGGTTACCCTTGTTGGTGAATTGGTGAAAGTGCAGATGAAGCGTAAAAAGGTTGATCACAAAGATGAAACCCTTCCAAGGATTCATCGTAAGGCATCTCAAAACGATATTGATAAATGGCAAAAATGCCGTGACCGCGAAGAGGAAATAAAAAAGCGCGCACGGGAAATTGCCATTATTTTGAAACTTCAGATGAAAATTTCGGATGTTGAGTTTCAAGGAGATGGTTCAAAGGCCACATTTTATTACACGGCCGAAGATCGCGTAGACTTTAGGCAGTTGATCAAGGATATGGCCAAAGCATTTGGTATTAGAATTGAGATGCGGCAAATAGGGTATCGCCAAGAAGCCCAACGTTTGGGTGGTATAGGTTCCTGCGGACGGGAATTATGCTGCTCTACATGGCTCACGGATTTTAGGTCCGTAAGTACTTCTGCGGCACGGTATCAACAGTTATCGTTAAATCCACAAAAATTGGCAGGACAATGCGGAAAGCTCAAATGTTGTCTAAACTATGAGCTAGATATGTATTTAGATGCCTTAAAGGATTTTCCGTCTCAGGACACTAAATTGTTCACGGAAAAAGGCCTTGCGTTCTGTCAAAAAACAGATATTTTTAAAGGAATGCTGTGGTTCTCTTACAAAGAAGATCCATCAAATTGGCACACTTTAACCAAGGAGCAAGTGCAGGAAATTCTCGAAAAAAACAAAAAGAGAGAAAAAGTTGCCAGCCTAGAGGAATATACGATAGATAATTTCGTTAAGGAAGAGAAGGTGTTCGAGAATGTTGTGGGGCAAGATAGCCTAACGCGTTTTGATAGACCTAAAAGATCATCTAGAAATAGAAACCGTAAGAGAAGCAAGGCTAAAAGTAACAGTGGCAATACCAATAAAAATAAAGGGGCTAAAACGGGTAACACAAACCCTCCTAAAAATAAAAGAAGGAGAAACAATAATCCTAAAAGACAGCAAAATAATGGCTAGGCTCTTACTGGTTCTTGCTGTGGCAACACTGTGTTTTTCGTGCAATGACAATTTGGTCAGGTCAGAATTTCAGGCAACTAAAGGTGGGGTCTGGAACAAGACGGATAATATTGTGTTTTCTTTTACCGAGATAGATACCACCCAAAGACATAACATGTTCATTACCGTTCGTAATGATGCTACTTTTCCCTACAACAACCTGTTCTTGATAGCGGAACTGGAATATCCTTCCGGAGAAACGGTAAAGGATACATTGGAGTATGAAATGGCGTTACCGGATGGTACATGGTTGGGAAAGGGCTACGGTAGTATCAAGGAAAATAAATTATGGTATAAGGAAAACATCGTTTTTCCATCTTCTGGCGTATATAATTTACGGGTCTGGCACGCCATGAGAAAAAATGGTAGTGTTAACGGTGTTGAAAATTTAAAAGGCGTAACAGACGTCGGTTTTGAAATAGAAAAAAGTAACGAGTAAGGTATGGCCAAGGTTGTTAAAGAGAAAAAGACCAATGGGTATTTTAAATATATCAAATGGTTTTGGATCCTGTTTATTTCAGGTATTCTGTTAGTTGTATTGATATTTTTGTCTGCGTCTTGGGGACTTTTGGGAGAGATGCCCGAATACGAATACCTAGAAAATCCGCAGACCAATTTGGCTACCGAAATTATTTCTTCGGATGCAAAGACATTGGGTAAATTCTACTTGGATGATAACCGCACACCTGTGCCCTATGACAGCCTTCCCCAAAATTTGGTAAATGCGCTTGTGGCCACGGAAGATGCCCGTTTTTATGATCATTCAGGAATAGATGCCCGTGGTACGCTTAGAGCTTTTGCTTATTTAGGAAAAAAAGGAGGTGCTAGTACCATATCACAACAGCTGGCGCGTCAACTCTTTGTAGGGGTACGGTCTAAGAACAAATTTGAGACCATCAAACAAAAGGTAATGGAGTGGGTTCTGGCCACACGTTTGGAAAGACAATATACCAAGGAGGAAATCATTGCCATGTACCTTAATCAATATGATTTTCTTAATAATGCAGATGGAATACGTTCTGCCGCAAAAATCTACTTTGGTAAGGAGCCACAAGAGTTGAAAACGGAGGAGTCTGCCGTATTGGTAGGTATGCTTAAGAACTCATCTTATTTTAATCCGATCAGAAGAGAAGAATTGGTTAAAAACCGAAGAAACACCGTTCTGGGTCAGATGGCTAAATACGATTACATCACGGAACAGGAAAAAGATTCGTTACAAGCCTTGAAGATGGATATTAATTTTAATCCAGAATCACATAAAGAAGGTTTGGCTACTTACTTTAGAATGTACCTACAGGGTTTCATGAACGACTGGATATCCAAAAACCCTAAGCCAGCTTTAGAAGGTGGTAGGGACAAATGGAATCTTTATTTGGACGGACTTAAAATTTACACGACTATAGATTCACGTATGCAGGCTAATGCCGAAGACGCTGTACGTAAACATATGGCTAATCTTCAAAATGAATTTTTTCACCAAAATACGCCTGATAGAAACCCTACGGCCCCATTTTTAGACTTGGAGAAGTCTGAAATTAATAAGATTATGGAGCGAGCAATGAAAAATTCCTCCAGATGGCGTAAAATGAAGGCGGAAGGAAAATCTGACAAGGATATTCGCGCATCATTTACCAAGAAAACGGAAATGACGGTTTTTGATTGGAATAGTGATGGTCGTGAACGTGATACCATTATGACTCCAATGGATTCAATCAGGTATTATAAAACCTTTTTAAGGGCGGCTATGATGTCTATGGAACCCCAAACAGGACATGTAAAAGCTTGGGTTGGTGGAATTGACTATAGGCATTTTCAATACGATAATGTTATTCAAGGTTCACGACAGGCAGGTTCAACTTTTAAACCTTTCGTATATGCTGCGGCCATTGACCAATTAAGACTTTCTCCATGCGATTCTTTACCGGATACTCAATACTGTATTGAAGCAGGAAAACACGGTAATATGGAAGCTTGGTGTCCTAAAAATGCAGTTGGGCAGTATTCTGGTAAAATGTATACCTTAAAAGATGCATTGGCAAACTCAGTAAATACGGTTACCGCACAATTGATCGATCGGGTCGGACCTAGATCAGTAGTGTCAATAGTTAAAAATCTTGGAATTAAAGGAGACGTATTAGAAGTGCCATCTATTGCATTGGGTACGCCTGATTCCAATGTTTATGAAATGGTCGGGGCTTATGGTACGTTCGCCAACCAAGGTGTATATGTAAAACCTGTTATGGTTACGCGTATTGAAGATAAGAATGGTACGGTATTGTATGAATACGTGCCTGAGACCAAAGATGTGCTTAGTAAAGATGTAGCTTATGCTATGGTTAATCTTATGGAAGGTGTTACTCATGGAGGTTCTGGTACACGTTTGCGTCATAGTTACCAGAAGAATGCTACTGAATATAAAGAAATCATTACGGGCTATCCATACGGATTTACAAACCCGATTGCAGGTAAAACTGGAACAACGCAAAACCAGAGTGATGGTTGGTTTATGGGAATGGTACCAAACTTAGTTACTGGCGTTTGGGTTGGTGGAGAAGAAAGATCTACACACTTTGCGTCTATAAAATACGGCCAAGGAGCATCTATGGCATTGCCTATCTGGGGGCTGTACATGAAGAAAAACTATGAAAATAAAAATCTAGGAATTTCTGATGGCGAGTTTGAAAAACCTAAAAATTTATCCATTAACGTAGACTGTACCAAAGTGGTTGGTGATAGCGATGATGATGGTGGGTTAGACGATGATTTGGATGATTTGGATTTCTAATCCATAAAAGTAATTTAAGCTTTTTAATTGCCCGTGACTTTCACTGAAAGTCACGGGCAATTTCGTTTAAAAATTGTAACTTGACTCCAACAGAAATCTTTTATTCCTTAAGTATGATCTCTAAGAAAGTAGCAGATGTAAAAGAAGCCTTGCAAGGCATTCAAGACGGGATGACCTTTATGCTAGGCGGTTTTGGGCTTTGCGGAATTCCAGAAAATGCCATTACCGCACTTGTTGAATCCAACATTAAGAATATTACTTGTATTTCCAACAACGCCGGGGTAGATGATTTTGGGCTAGGGTTATTGCTTCATAAACATCAGATAAAAAAAATGATATCTTCTTACGTAGGTGAGAACGAAGAATTTGAACGGCAAATGCTGAGTGGCGAATTGGAAGTGGAGCTAACTCCACAGGGTACGTTAGCCGAAAAATGCCGCGCGGCACAAGCCGGATTTCCTGCCTTCTATACGCCTGCCGGTTATGGTACGGAAGTAGCAGAAGGTAAGGAAACCAGAGAATTTAACGGAAAAATGTATGTGCTTGAGGAAGCCTTTAAAGCAGATTTTGCATTCGTAAAAGCATGGAAGGGAGATGAAGCCGGGAACCTGATTTTTAAGGGTACGGCCAGAAACTTTAACCCTTGTATGTGTGGAGCTGCCAAGATTACCGTTGCCGAAGTTGAAGAACTTGTGCCGGCAGGTGAATTGGATCCCAATCAAATTCATATTCCCGGAATATTCGTGCAACGTATTTTTCATGGAAAAGACTATGAAAAGCGTATTGAACAACGAACGGTTAGGGAGCGATAACTATACCATTTGAAAATTACCTGATTTGAAGATGAGAAACGATAGGGAAAATTTAATTGTAAAATTAACTTTTGATTTAGCTCTTGAAGTCGTAGCATTTTCAGAAAAGATTAGGGCTGATAATCGGTTTGAGATGGCCTCACAGATATTTAGAAGTGGCACATCTATAGGGGCGAATATAAGGGAGGCCCAAAATGCGGAAAGCAAAAGAGATTTTGTTCATAAGTTCAAAATTTCGGCAAAAGAGGCTGATGAACTTAAATATTGGTTAGAAATATGTAGGTCTTCGGAATTTTATCCAAACCCAAGTGAAAGCTTAATGAAAAATTTAAATTCGGTGACTTTAATCGTTTCGAAAATTATATCAACAAGTAAAAAATCGTAATTGTTCAATTTTCAAATCAACACATTTTCAAATTACCATTATGTTAGATAAAAACGGAATCGCAAAGCGAATAGCAAAAGAAGTTAAAGACGGTTACTACGTAAATCTAGGAATCGGGATACCTACGTTGGTGGCCAACTTTGTGAGAGATGATATAAATGTAGAGTTTCAAAGTGAAAACGGAGTTCTAGGCATGGGGCCTTTTCCGTTTGAAGGAGAAGAGGATGCAGATATTATAAATGCCGGAAAGCAAACTATTACCACCCTTAACGGAGCATCTTTCTTTGATTCGGCTACCAGTTTTGGAATGATTCGCGGTCAACATGTAGACCTTACTATTTTAGGTGCGATGGAAGTTTCGGAAGATGGCGATATTGCCAATTGGAAGATTCCCGGAAAAATGGTGAAAGGTATGGGGGGTGCTATGGATTTGGTAGCTTCCGCCGAAAACATAATCGTAGCCATGATGCACACGAACAGAGCTGGTGAATCCAAGCTTCTAAAAAAGTGTAGTTTGCCGCTAACGGGCGTGGGCTGTGTTACTAAGATCGTTACCAATTTGGCGGTGATCGAGGTTACCAAAAAAGGATTTAAACTGTTGGAACGTGCACCTGGTGTAACTGTTGATGAAATTAAAAAAGCAACTGAGGGAACGTTAATTGTTGAAGGAGAGGTTCCTGAAATGATTTTGTAAGTAAAATCTCTTTCTTTTTTCGCTGTATTTTCTAGGCAAATACATCTTGTTTAGTCCTTTACAACAGAATATTGCTACTTCACAACAAGTTTTTTTTTAGCAAGGGCTTGGGTGCTATTTTTATGGTGTTATTAATCGAAAGTCGCATCCCAAATCCGATTTTACCAAAACTTACAACCTATGGAAGCCCAAATTAACCGAACTACAGAAGAAATTCAAGTGTACAAGAATGATTTTTTCAGCGGAATCGTAATGCTGACAAGAAAGTTATTTATGCTGTAAAAGCTTTTGAAAAAGAAATTAGAAAAAGTGGCTCACCCAAAGGCCGCTTTTTTTATACCTTGTTTTTTTGAATTGTAAAATTTGGGTTATAGTAACCTAAGGATTTCCAGGGCCCGTTCCAGCGTTTCGTTTTTCTTGGCGAAACAGAACCGTAAAACACCATCTTGCCTATTGTGATCATTAAAAGAAGAGATAGGAATACTAGCCAATTTGTAATCTACAATTAGTCGCTTCGCTAAATCCTCATCACTTTCAGTTGTAATTTCTGTATAGTCCAAAAGTTGGAAATAGGTCCCTTCTGACGGCTTAAACGTAAACCTAGAATCTTTTAATCCTTCCAGAAACAAATCCCTTTTTTCTTGATAGAAAGAAGGTAGGCTCAAATAATGTTCCTCATTTTTAAGATAAGCCGCCATGGCACGTTGTACAGGATGGTCTACACAAAACACTGCAAACTGATGTGTTTTTCTAAATTCATGCATTAATTCCTCAGGTGCGGCACAATAGCCTATTTTCCATCCGGTAACATGGAAGGTTTTGCCAAAGGAGGCGCAGACAAAACTACGTTGTGCTAAATCTTCAAAACGGGATGCACTTTGGTGTTCGTTTCCATCAAAAACAATGTGTTCATATACTTCATCACTTAAAACAATACAATTGGTCGGTCTTAAAATGTCTTGTAGCTGTAACATATCCTCCTTAGAAAAAATGCGTCCGCTGGGGTTGTGGGGTGTGTTTATGATGACCATCCGGGTTTTGTCGGAAAGCTTGTTTTTAAACTCTTGCCAATTCACTCGGTAACCATCGGCATCTAATTGCACATAAACTGGTACTCCCCCATTAAGTGTAATGGCCGGTTCGTAGCAATCGTATGCCGGTTTCAGAACAATTACTTCATCGCCGTGATTAACAAAAGCAGTGATTGCCGTAAATATAGCCTGTGTAGCACCTACCGTAACGGTAATTTCGGTTTCAGGATGGTATGATCTGTTATGTAGTGTTTCAATCTTTTGTGAGATGATTTCACGTAGGCCATAATACCCTTGCATGGCGGCGTATTGGTTATGTCCGCTTTGCATGGCATCCGTAACCAGACTTTTTAACTTATCATCTACTTCAAAATTCGGGAAGCCTTGGGAGAGGTCTACCGCATTATGTTTGCGCGCCAAATTTCCAACCGTAGTGAAAATTGTGGTTTTTGCGTTCGGAAGTTTAGATGAAAATCTCAAATTAGAGGGTGTCATTCGGTACTGTTAGGTTAAGATTTCAATTTACAACTTTATAAGGCACATACTTTTTCTTTTTTTCCAAACTTAACTACAATCCCTTATATTTATGCATCCAAAATATATGATATGCGTAATTTTCGAACTTTAGTTTTATTACTTTCTATGGTTTTTGTGTCAAATACCGTTTTTTCCCAAACACCTTCATCAAAAAAGATAAAAACGCTTATCGTTGATGGTCAAAACAACCATGGTGAGTGGCCCAAGATTACGTATATGTTGAAGACCGAAATGGAGAATACTGGGTTATTCACTGTTGAGGTGGCTCGTTCAGCATTTACATGGAAAGGCGATGAGTTTATTTCTGAGTTTCCTATTGCAAATCTTCCAAAAACGGAAGCAAAGGAGAAACCACAAATGGACCCAAATTACAATCCTGATTTTTCAAAGTATGATTTGGTCATTTGTAATTTTGGGTGGAACGCCGCTCCATGGCCGGAAGCCACTCAGAAGAAATTTGAAAAATACATCAAAAAAGGAGGCGGACTAGTGGTTTTCCATGCTGCTGATAATTCTTTTCCTGAATGGGAAGCCTACAATCAAATGATCGGTTTGGGCGGTTGGGGAGACCGTACGGAAAAAGATGGACCCTACGTATATTATAATGATGCCGGTAAACTTATACGTGATAATTCGCCCGGAAATGCCGGTGCCCACGGTCCACAAAGTGAGTACCAGATTCAAATAAGGGAAGACCATCCAATAACCAAAGGAATGCCAAAAGTGTGGTTGCATACCAAAGATGAGTTATATAACAGTTTACGTGGTCCTGCGGAAAACATGACCGTTTTGGCTACGGCTTATTCAGACCCTGAAAACAAAGGAACAGGTAGACATGAGCCTGCGCTAATGACTTTGGAGTACGGTAAAGGCCGTATATTTCATAACATCATGGGGCATGTAGATTATTCCGTGGAATGTGTAGGCTTTATGACCAGCATGCTTAGAGGAGCTGAGTGGGCAGCTACAGGTAAGGTAACGCAATCCATTCCTGAAGATTTTCCCACAGCCGATAAAACAAGCTCTAGAAAGTTCGTAAAATAATCATGGAACTTACATTAAGTATACCGGCGCTACTCTTCCCGGCCATATCATTAACCATGTTGGCGTATAACGCAAGGTATTTGGCTATTGCCGCATTGATCCGGCAACTTCATCAGAAGTATGAAGAAACGTCGTCGCCCGCTATTGCTTTGCAGGTTAAAAAATTGCGTAAACGCTTATCTATAATAAAGAATATGCAGGCAACGGCAATTTTTAGTTTCTTGTTGGCCGTTATAACAATGAGCTTAATTTATGTTGAATTGAGTTTCTGGGCCAACCTTGTTTTTGGAATCAGCCTTTTGGCCCTTATGCTTTCTTTGGTGCTCTCTTTAATAGAAGTTCAACTCTCTACAAAAGCCCTCGAAATTCAACTAGAGGATATGGAAAAATAGAAATTCACGACCGGATTTTAAAACGTTAAGAAACCGACTAACTGATTTGTAAAAGGTATAGAAGAAATTGTTCCTGCTAAAGTTAAGTCCCGTTTTTTGTTGTTCAATCTTAGATGAACGTCATACATTATAGGCTTTTTCCGATTAGAGGGATAGCTTACAAACTGCTTAGTCGGTTTTTTTTGTAGGCGTTTCTTAAATTCTGAGAGATTACTTTTTTGATGTTTCGGTGAAGCATAGTTTAAATGGGATAAACACCAACCTTATCTATCGGCTTGTATAACGCCTTTGTTGGTAGGCATGCCAATGTGAAAAAGAGCATCGCCTCTATTGACCACCGCCTGGTGATTGATGCAAAATACCAAACCATCAAAAGGGGCTTTTACTATTTTGCTCCGTTTGGCATAGGGTCCGGATACGATACCCAATACCTGCCCTTTTTTGATTTTACTGCCGTTTTCTATTTTTGGAACGAACATTCCTGCGGTAGGAGCCCGTAACCACTTTCTGCTGCCCAAATGAACCGTATTGTTCCGTTCAATATATTTGGGTTCAATGGTTGCTATCATATCAAAGTGCTTCATTACGTTCAGGACGCCTTGCATCCCTTCAATTATAGCGTGATTGTCAAACCGCATACTTTCTCCTGCTTCAAAGACCACTGTAGGTATTTTCATTTGAAAGGCCGCATTCCTAAACGAGCCCTTTATCAGCTTGGATGAAAAGGAAATGGGAGCATTAAATACCTTGGCCAGTTCTTCGCTTTGCTCATCTTTTTCGGTATACCTTATTTGCGGAAAATTGTGCCGTTGTCCTCCTCCTGTATGCAAGTCTATCCCATAATCTACTTGAGATAGAATTGCTGAGGTATAGTGATATGCAATTCGGCCGGCCATGGAGCCAATTTTAGAACCGGGAAAACTTCGGTTTACGTCTTTTCCATCAGGAACATCTCTGGAATAATGGATAAATCCAAAAATGTTTAGGATAGGCACTGCAATTACGGCACCACTGGTAATATTGAATCGTTTTTCGGTCAGCATTCGCCGTACAATTTCAATACCGTTTATCTCATCGCCATGAAGGCCAGCTTGTACCAAGAGTGTAGGGCCCGGTTTTTTTGAGTTAAATACATACACCGGTATGTCAATTAAAGTCCCGGTAGGTAACCTATCAATACTAATATTTAATAATTTGGATTCTCCAGGTTTAACGCTTTCGCCTTCTATAGTTATGGTTTTGTTGTTTTCCATTTGGTATTGTGATGTTCTTTTTTTTCTTGAAGTATAAGAGGTTATCGTCTTCTCTTAAGGCAATTTTGTTCTACAAACTGTACAATTTCTTTGGCAACGTTTACTCCGGTTGCTGCTTCAATACCCTGCAATCCGGGTGAAGCATTTACCTCTAAAAGTAACGGACCTTTTTTTGAACGTATCAAATCTACGCCCGATACGCCTAAACCAATATATTTAGTGGCATTTATTGCTATTGCTTCTTCTTTGGGGGAGAGTTTTACGGCTTGGCTGCTGCCACCACGGTGTAAATTGGAGCGAAACTCATCTTTTCCGCTGGTACGTTTCATACTGGCCACAACCTTGTTGCCAACTACAAAAACCCGAATATCCTCGCCTTTACTTTCCTCAATGAACTCCTGCATAAAAATGCCGGTTCCCATTTTGTAAAAAGTGTCTATAATGGATTTTGCCGATTTTTTGGTTTCCGCTAAAATAACCCCAAGGCCATGTGTACCTTCTTCTAGTTTAATGATAAGGGGTGCGCCACCAAGAAGTTCAATTTGTTGTTCAATATTATCCGGGTCTATGGAAAGCAGGGTTTCTGGTACGGGAATTCCTTTATTGGACAGTAAAAGTAATGCTTTGGCCTTGTTTCTTGCTTTATAAATACCTGTAGAGTGCGCGGTACTGAACACTTTGTTCATTTCAAATTGCTTAACAACGGCTACACCATGGTTGGTGACTTTAGAGCCTATACGGGGTATAATAGCGTCAAAAGCGTCTATAATGTTTTCTTGACGAAAAAGTACTTGAGGTTGGGCGGCACTAATTTTTACGGAACATTGGGTATGGTCTACCCATTCTATGTAGTGCCCTAATTTTTTGGCTTCGTCTGCTATTCTTCGAGTTGAGTAGACATTCATACTAACTGAAAGGAGGCCAATATCCATATTAAAATATAAGTCTGTGGTAATTTAAGACCTTAATATCGTTCAAAAAATGGATATGCGGAAACTGGAAGTTAAAAATTGAAGAATAAAGTATTCTATTTTAAAATCTAATAGAAGTTGAAAAATCTGGAGAAAGGCGTGGAGGCCTTGCTTAAAACGTTTCTAAATACTTTACTAAAGAGACTCAAAGTTTGTTAAAGCCAAGCTTATGCCCTAATTTTGTCTACAGTCTTTAAACTAACTCCAACTTATTATAAAATGAGCGGATTGATAAAATCTTCGATAGCCCGAAAAGTGGTCATGGCCCTGTCGGGTCTTTTTTTGGTCTTTTTTCTTTTGCAACACTTTGTCATTAACATTACTTCGGTAATTGCGCCCGATACTTTTAACGAGTGGTCGCATTTTATGGGTTACAACGGTTTAGTGCAGTACATCTTGCAGCCCGTACTTATAGCCGGTGTAGTAGTTCACTTTGTTATGGGTATTGCACTTGAATTAAAGAATAACAAGGCAAGAGCCGTAAAGTACAAGAAGTACAACGGTGGAGCCAATTCTTCCTGGATGTCCAGAAACATGATCGTAACCGGTTTGGTTGTCCTTGCTTTTCTTGGATTACACTTGTACGATTTTTGGGTGCACGAAATGGCATACAAGTACATTGAGGTAAACCCTGAAGACCCAACACGTTATTATGCGGAAACCGTAGAAAAGTTTGAGCCGTTCTTGAGAACTATTCTTTACGTAATTTCATTTGTGCTTTTATCATTGCACTTATGGCACGGTTTTGCTTCGTCTTTTCAGTCGGTAGGGGTGAACAACAAGTACTCTGCAGGCATTCAGACTTTCACTAAAATATACTCGATAGTAATTCCATTAGGATTTATTTTTATCGCTCTTTACCATCATTTTAACCCAATAACACATTAATTATGGGCATATTGGATTCAAAAGTTCCAAAAGGGCCATTGGCCGCTAAATGGACCCAACATAAAAACGATATTAACCTGGTTAACCCTGCCAACAAACGTAATATTGATATTATAGTTGTGGGAACTGGGCTTGCAGGTGGTTCTGCCGCTGCTACTTTAGCAGAGTTAGGCTATAACGTAAAAACATTTTGCTACCAAGATTCGCCTCGTAGAGCGCACTCTATTGCCGCTCAGGGTGGTATTAACGCAGCAAAAAACTATCAAGGTGATGGCGATAGTGCCTACCGTCTTTTTTATGATACTATAAAAGGGGGCGATTACCGTTCTCGTGAGGCCAACGTTTATCGTTTGGCAGAAGAATCGGCCAATATTATTGACCAATGTGTTGCGCAAGGGGTTCCTTTTGCAAGAGAATATGGTGGATTGTTGGACAACCGTTCTTTTGGTGGTGTTCTGGTGTCGCGTACGTTTTATGCAAAAGGACAAACAGGGCAGCAGCTTTTATTAGGTGCCTATGCGGCCATGAACAGACAAATCAATAGAGGTAAAATACAATCTTTCAACCGTCATGAAATGATGGATTTGGTACTTGTTGATGGAAAAGCAAGAGGTATCATTGCCCGTAACTTGGTTACCGGTGAAATTGAGCGTCATTCGGCCCACGCCGTGGTTTTGGCTACCGGAGGTTACGGAAACGTATTCTTCCTATCTACCAACGCTATGGGAAGTAACGTAATGGCCGCTTGGAGAGCACACCGTAAAGGAGCGTTCTTTGCAAATCCATGTTTTACCCAGATTCACCCTACTTGTATTCCGGTTTCAGGTGACCATCAATCTAAATTAACGTTAATGTCCGAGTCGCTCCGTAATGACGGTCGTATTTGGGTGCCAAAACGTATTGATGATGCAGTTGCGATCAGAGAAGGGAAATTAAAACCTATTCAGCTTAAAGAAGAAGATCGTGATTACTACTTAGAGCGAAGATATCCTGCTTTTGGAAACTTGGTGCCTCGTGACGTGGCTTCACGTGCGGCCAAAGAACGTTGTGATGCCGGTTTTGGAGTGAATAAGACGGGAGAGGCCGTTTATTTGGATTTTGCTTCGGCAATTCAACGTTACGGTAAAGAGGAAGCGCTTACACACGGTATTAAAAATGCCGATGACAAGGAAATTACACGCTTGGGTAAAAAAGTAATAGAGGCTAAATACGGAAACCTTTTTCAGATGTACGAGAAAATCGTAGATGAGAATCCGTATGAAACCCCAATGATGATTTACCCAGCGGTTCACTATACCATGGGCGGTCTTTGGGTTGATTATAACTTACAGACCACTATAGAAGGATGTTATTGTGCGGGTGAAGCTAATTTTAGCGATCACGGAGCCAACCGTTTAGGGGCTTCTGCATTAATGCAAGGTCTTGCAGATGGCTATTTTGTATTGCCTTATACAATTGGAGATTACCTATCCAAAGATATTAGAACGGGTGCCATCCCAACGGATTCTGCGGAGTTTGATGCTGCAGAAACTGCGGTTAAAGAAAGGTTGAACAAATTAATGTCCGGTAGCGGACAGCACTCTGTAGATTATTACCATAAGAAATTAGGTAAGATCATGTGGGATAAGTGTGGTATGGCCAGAAACGCCAAAGATTTACAAATAGCCATTGATGAAATTTCTGCACTACGTGCCGATTTCTGGGCAAATGTAAAAATACCAGGAAAAGCAGAGGGCATGAACCAAGAGCTTGAAAAAGCGGGTCGTGTTGCAGATTTCTTGGAACTTGGCGAATTGTTCGCTAAAGATGCCCTTACCAGAAACGAATCTTGTGGAGGTCACTTTAGGGAGGAATACCAAACTGCAGAAGGTGAAGCGCTACGTGACGATGAGAACTTTAAATTTGTTTCCGCTTGGGAATACAAAGGAGAACCTAAAGATGCCGTGTTGCATAAAGAGGAGTTGGTGTACGAGAATATTGAATTGAAGACAAGAAGTTATAAATAAATAGCTATGAAGCTTAACTTAAAAATATGGCGTCAAAAAGATGCTAAGTCCAAAGGCGAACTTGTAGACTATCCTATTAAAGGTATAGAAGGCGATATGTCTTTTCTTGAAATGTTGGATGTTCTTAATGAAGAACTGATCAACAAAGGAGACGAGCCGGTACAATTTGACCATGACTGTCGTGAAGGAATTTGTGGTGCTTGTTCATTGCAAATAAATGGTGAGCCTCATGGTCCAGACCGTTTGGTAACTACATGTCAGTTGCATATGCGTAAGTTTAAAGATGGCGATACTATTGTTATTGAGCCATTTCGTGCAACGGCCTTTCCGGTTATCAATGATTTGGTTGTAGATAGAAGTTCTTTTGATAGAATTCAACAGGCTGGTGGATATATCTCCGTAAATACTTCGGGTAATACGGTAGATGCCAATGCAATTCCTATTAACAAGCATGCGGCAGATGAAGCAATGGATGCAGCAACCTGCATTGGTTGTGGAGCATGTGTAGCAGCTTGTAAAAATGCCAGCGCCATGTTATTTACATCGGCAAAGGTATCGCAATTTGCTTTGTTGCCCCAGGGGCAAGTAGAAGCCGTTGATCGTGTTCAAAATATGGTACGCCAAATGGATTTGGAAGGTTTTGGTAACTGTACCAACACCGGAGCGTGTGAAGTGGAATGTCCTAAAGGAATTTCATTAGAGAACATTGCCCGTATGAACCGTGAATATTTAAGCGCTACTACAAAAGGATAACCTTTATACGAGTGTTAAACGCACTTTATAATATTTAAAATCTCAAGCACCTATTTTAGGAGTTTGGGATTTTTTGTTATTTTAAACTATGCCCAAAGACTATCCTAAAGAGCGAATTAAAGTTCCCCGTTTTAACGAGGAATCGGGTTTCTATACTACGCCCAAGCGCTCTAAGATTATGAGTAAGATCAGGGGCAAGAACACAAAACCGGAACTGGCATTTAGAAAGGCGCTTTATGCGGCCGGGTACCGCTATCGCATAGACTACAAAAAGTTGATCGGTAAACCGGATATCGTCCTAAAAAAATATAAAACCGTCATTTTTATAGATGGTGAATATTGGCATGGCCACAACTGGGAGGAAAGAAAACCAAAGGTAAAGACCAATAGAGAATTTTGGATTGCTAAAATAGAACGGAACATTCAGCGGGATGAGGAAGTCAATGAAGAGCTAGAGCGCTTAGGTTATAAGGTGTTTCGATTTTGGGAAACCGAAATTAAAAAGGAACTTGATCGATGTTTAACTGAAGTAATCCATCATTTGCAATCTTATCAATAGAGCAAGTATCCATTTGTTTTCCGTCAATGCAAACTGCTATTAACCGGTATCTTGCAGTATAATAAATTAATAATCATTAAAAAATTATACATATGAAGAGGATAGCAATTTTAGCTACAAATGGATTTGAAGAAAGCGAATTAAAATCACCAAAAGAAGCCATGGAAAAAGAAGGCTTTCAGGTAGATATCGTGAGTCTGCAATCAGGGGAAATCAAAGGATGGGCCAATGGCAATTGGTCTAACTCATACAAAGTGGATAAAACCATAGACCAAGTAACTGCAGAAGACTATAACGCACTAATGTTGCCTGGCGGTGTTATTAATCCTGATAAGCTGAGAAGAGAAGAGAAAGTATTAACTTTCGTAAGAGACTTCTTTAAGCAAGAGAAGCCCGTAGCAGCCATATGTCATGCAGCTTGGACACTAATTAGTGCAGACGTGGTAGAAGGCCGTAAAATGACTAGTTTTAATTCTATTAAGGACGATTTAGTAAATGCTGGAGCCAACTGGGTAGATGAGGAAGTTGTAGTAGACCAAGGATTTGTAACCAGTAGAAATCCTGATGATTTACCAGCCTTTAATTCAAAACTGGTAGAAGAAATCAAAGAAGGTAAACACGAAGAACAGCACGCATAGGAATAAAGCGTAGCTAACCGTGATTAAATTATGGTCCCTGCAGTTCGCAGGGGCTTTTTTTATTTCGGACTTTGGGAAATATAATTAGCGCTTTATAGCATTTCATCGGTGAAATGAGCCGCTTGTATTTTTCACAACAGGCTGGGATGAGTTCACAACAATAATTTAGGCGAATGAGAAATCGTCCGTAAGTTTACAGTGTAATTAAGTGATAGTAATGACCCCAAATCTACTCTTGAACTTAACCGAAACAAGTAACGAATCCCAAGTCCGCTACTTAACCTACAGAAGCTTATAGAAAATACCGGTCCCCACCGGAAAGTTTAAAAACCTACTTAAAAAGAAAAGCCCCGATAAGGGGCTTTCTTTTTTTTCCCTGTGTTCTGGGTCAATCAATAGTAAACGTTACTTCTGAAGGTTTTCCGCTACCTTTTAATTGAACCGTATATTTCCCTTTGGGCAAATAGGTTTTTCCGTCCTTTGCAGTCTTTAAATTTGTTTTGCTCTTTTTTTCAAAAGCTGCTTTTCCGGCATCTGTAAAGGCTAGATCATACGAAAGTATATTAAGGCCCTTATCCGCTTTTAGTTCCGCCTTACTCACAATTACACCTTGGTCAGAGGTAATAACAGCTTCAAATGAATTGGCTTCAGCACTATAAAAAGTAATATCAAGGCCCGGTGTGCTTGCTTTTGCCCAAGTGCTTGGCGGGTTGCCCCAATTTTTAGAGTGTTTGATATTCTCCAAACCAAAAACCACCAACTCCTTTTTAAGTAGTTCAGGAGTCATTTTTTGAAGAACCGAAATATCTGCTTTGTAAATACTTCGCCCGTGTGTACCAACTAAAAGATGCTTGGCTTCCGGTTGAATTACCAAATCATGAATGGCCACATTGGGCATTCCGTTTTGAAAAAGCTCCCAAGAACTCCCTTGATCAAAAGATACGTACAGACCATTATCGGTTCCAACAAAAAGAAGGTTTTCGTTTTCAGGGTCTTCAACAATTACGTTCACTGCAGCCGTAGGAATACCAGTTGCAATGGTTTTCCAAGTTTTTCCATAGTCGTCGCTTTTAAAAATATAAGGTGTAAAATCATCCCACCTGTAACCGTTTAAACAGAGATATACACGCTCTTTTTTATGCTTGGAAGCTACAATACGGCTCACCCAAAGCTTGGCATCCGTTTGAACTTGATCTATGTTTTTTGAAATATTCTCCCAGTTGCTTCCTCCATCCTTTGAAACATGAACGAGTCCGTCATCACTTCCCGCGTACAAAAGGCCAAAGGAGAAAGGCGATTCCGATAAGGTAGTGAGTGTTCCGTAGGCCACATTGCCCCGCTTTCCATCGTGGGTAAGGTCTGGTGATATCGTTTCCCAATCATCTCCTTGATTCATGGAACGATGAAGTTTGTTGCTGCCCAAGTAAAGAATATCTTGGTTGTGTGGTGAAAGCAAAATTGGGGTTTGCCAATTAAACCGGTACGGAGCCTCGCCCAATTCATGCTTTGGTTGAATATAGTATCGTTTTCCGCTGTTCTTATCAATCCTGTAATAATTACCAAATTGATATCCGGTGTAGACGGTGTTATGGTTGCGGTTATCTATTTCTATTTGCATACCGTCGCCTCCCATTAGGGATTTCCACGGGTAATCTCCCGTTTGGTGCCATTTTTTGTTTTCCTCTGCATTATGGGCACCTTCCCATACCCCATTGTCCTGTAGACCGCCATATACATGATAGGGCTCTTGATTATCTACATTTATCGCATAGAATTGGCCTACTGTGGGCGAGTTGTTCTTGATCCAGTTTCCCCCATCATCATAAGAAATATTAACACCACCGTCATTGCCATTTATTAGATGGCCCGGCATATATGGATTGACCCATAGTGCATGGTGATCGGCATGTACGTTATCACCGTTTATAGAAGTGTAGGTTTTGCCTCCATCTGCGGATTTTATTATGGGTACTCCTCCCAAATATATTTTGTTTACATCGTTGGGGTCTACCCGTATTTCACCAAAATAATATCCGTAACTGTACAATAGACCATCAATATAATCTTTGTTTTGTTTTTGCCATGATTTTCCTCCATCATTACTCTGGTATACCTCTGCACCGATTACGGGAGTGTCAAAAAGGGCGGAATTTGCATTTTCCAGGTATTTAGTAATGTCTGCCGGTTTAGCTACACCACTGCGAATCATTTGTTTCACATTTTCGGCACGGTATTTTTCCTGAAAATTATTCGTTTTTAGAAAGGCGTTCAGTTTCTTGTCATCAAGTTTTAGAAAATCGATTTCAGACATCGACTTAAAATCTTCTTTTGACAGTTCATTGGATTTTTTTTCGGGCTTTTCAGTTTTCTCCCGATGTTCCTGATTGTCTAGAAAAGCATACACCGTGTTTTCATCAAATACGGCCAACCCAATACGGCCAACCCCATAACCGGTAGGAAAACCGCTTCCGTCATTTGAGATTTTTGTCCATGAACTTCCGCCATCGTTACTTTTGTAAATGCCCGAATCGTTTCCGCTGCCAAGAAAATCCCATGCTTTTCTATCTTTTTCCCATGCGGAGGCGTAAAGGATATTAAAGTTGCCCGGTACCTGAGCAATATCTATTATCCCGGCCGTGTCACTTATGAACAATGTTTTTTTCCATGTTTTGCCACCGTCTGTAGTTTTGTAGACACCTCTTTCGGTATTTGGTGAATATAAGTGGCCTGTAACACCTATAACTACCTCATTTGGGTTGTTCTCATTTATAAGAATGCGTCCAATGTGGTGGGAGTTTTTTAACCCAACATTCTGCCATGTTTTTCCCTGATCGATTGATTTTAGAATTCCCACTCCCGAGTAAGAGGATCTAGAGGCGTTGTTTTCGCCAGTTCCCACCCAAATTATGCCCGTTTTCCAGTGAACGGCAATATCGCCAATATTCTGGGTTTCCGAGGAATCCATTATAGGAGAAAAAGAAGTTCCGTTATTGTTGGTGTACCATAACCCGCCACTGGCATACGCTACATAAAACTCTATGGGATTTTCAGGATTCACATCTAGATCAACAACCCTGCCGCTCATAACAGACGGACCAATATTTTTTAAAAGGATGTTCTTTACCAAAGAAGTGGTACCCATTTGTTTCTTAAGCTGAAGCCCTTGCTGAACAGCTTCGTATAAACTAGGCATATTTTGTGCGTTGCCGGTAAGCCAAAAAAGCAGGAGGAAGGATAGGCCAAAAAGTCTCATGATAATCAGTTTTCTACGTAACGGAAAGTTACTAAAACTGAGTTATAATTTACGCTTAACCCTAAGAAATACAGATAAAACTTACAAGTAAACCGTCATATACTAACAGTTAACGAGGAAACAGTTAAAATTTACAATTTCTGTTGTGTCCTAACTTAAATTTTTGTTAATTTATTCAAGAGGATGAAGCTAAAAACCAGTTTAATCGTCCTTTTTCAGTAAAATATTTGACCTGTTCACCACAGGTTTTAGAACAAGTAACATAACCAACTTTAATTAGGGACCCCAAAGGTTTTAACAAACCTTTGGGGTCTTACCATTTGTGGGTTCTTGTAAATCATTAATTTTGATAAAATTCAAAAATTGATATGAAGTACAATCAAATAAAGAGTAGTCTTTTTATTAAAAACAGAAAGAAGTTTATGGCTGCAATGCAACCCAAAAGTATTGCTGTTTTTAACTCTAATGATATTTACCCGATAGGTGCGGATAGTACCTTGCCTTTTGAGCAGCATAGGGACCTATTTTATTTAAGTGGCGCGGATCAGGAAGAAACGATATTGGTTCTTTTCCCGGACGCACTTTCCAAGAAACATCGTGAAATACTTTTCGTAAGGGAAACCAATGCCCATATTGCCGTTTGGGAAGGAGAAAAACTAACGAAAGAGAAAGCTACGGAAGTCTCGGGAATTGAAACCATTTATTGGTTACAGGATTTTGACAAGGTATTTTTTGATTTGATGACCGAGGCAGATACCATCTACTTTAATACCAATGAGCACTACAGACAAGCGGTTGAAACCCAAACCCGTGAGGACCGCTTTATAATTGATTGTAAACAAAAGTTCCCTGCACATAAGGTAGCTAAGAGCAATCCAATTTTACAAAAGATAAGAGGTGTAAAAGAACCCGAAGAAATAGAACTGATGCAGACGGCGTGTAACATTACGGATAAGGGGTTCCGTCGTGTGTTGAGCTTTACAAAGCCCGGTGTTTGGGAGTATGAGATAGAGGCGGAATTATTGCATGAATTTATTCGCAACCGTTCTAAGGGTTTTGCGTATTCACCTATAATTGCGTCGGGTAATAATGCCAATGTTCTACATTATGTTGAAAACAACCAACAGTGTAAAAGTGGCGATTTAATTTTGATGGATACAGCGGCGGAATATGCCAATTATTCTTCAGACCTGACTAGAACAATTCCCGTTAACGGAAAATTTACCCCGCGACAGAAAGAAGTGTACGAAGCTGTTCTGCGCGTAAAGAACGAAGCGACTAAAATGCTGGTACCCGGAACAATTTGGGCGGACTATCATGTAGAGTGTGGAAAACTGATGACTTCAGAACTTTTAGGCTTGGGGCTATTGGATAAAGCCGATGTTCAGAATGAAAATAAAGACTGGCCCGCCTATAAAAAATACTTCATGCACGGTACCAGTCACCATATTGGATTAAATACTCATGATTATGGGGAACTGAAGCAACCAATGGAAGCCAATATGGTCTTTACCGTGGAGCCCGGCATCTATATCCCAGAGGAAAAAATGGGCATTCGTATAGAGGATGATGTGGTGATTCAAGAAAAAGGAGAACCGTTTAACTTAATGGCCAACATTCCTATTGAAGTGGAGGAAATTGAAGAGTTGATGAATAAGTAAAATATGTATTAGTTGACAGGGGTGGTTTTATGTCCGTGATTTATCTAGAAGATTGACCATTATAAAAGCCACCCCTGCCGGCAATACCCATCCCAGGCTATATCCACTTAAAGGAATATACCCTTGAACCTCGGATAAGGCTTCGGTAAAACCAATACTTCCTAAAAAATCCGGAACACTGAAAATTACGGTAAGTAAAACCACTGCTCTGAATACTTTTTCAGATGCAAACTTTTCCGGCACTATATTTAAAAGAATAAGCACAATGGTAATAGGGTATATGAACATTAGTGCGGGCAGTGCAACGGCAATAATGTACCCCACATTAAACTGGCCCATGACCACACCTAAAATACAACCCAGTATGGCGGTAGTTAAATATACGGCTTGTGAATCGTGAAACCTGTATTTTATAAAATCTGCCGTACCGGTTACAATTCCCACTGCGGTGGTAAAACAGGCTAGGCTTACCAGAATGCTCAAAAATAGATTGGCGGTATTACCCAAGGTTTTGGTGCTAATGCCACTAAGTAAGGCCGTACGTGAAATATCTGCATTGAATTCGCCGTGCATCAAAGCACCTGTAATGATGAGTCCGGTATAAATAAGTAGCAGACTGAGTCCGGCTAACCAGCCCGAACGTCTGATCAGGACTTTCTTTTCTTCGTAAGTAGCATCTTTTTTCTTTAGATTGATTGAAATAATAATTACGCCACCCACCACAACCGCGCCTATAGCATCAAAAGTTTGGTAACCTTCAAGAATGCCATCTGAAAACGGATTCTGAAATACAGTATCGCTAAAAGTGAAATCATAGGAAAATATAGCCGTACCTATTATAAGGAACAAAATCAAGATGATAGCTGGGGTCAAAAGCTTTCCTAAAATATTCAGTATTTGAGAACGGTTAATGACAAATACAAAAACAAGCGCAAAATATATAATACTGGTTAACAGCGGAGGTGAATCAAAAAAGGGCTGAATGGCCATCTCATGCGTAACCGCTGCCGTACGTGGTGAGGGCAAACTTATAGAAATCGCGTAGATAAGTAAAGAGTAGATGAGACTAAAAGCGGGTGAAACTTTTTTCCCAAAGTCAAAAATTGTACCCTGTAATTTGGCATGTGCCATAATGCCCATAATGGGAATGAGTACCGCGGAAGCACAAAACCCCAGAGCCACCAACCACCACAGATCTCCAGCTTTGTTACCTAGAAGTGGAGGTAGTATGAGGTTACCGGCCCCAAAGAATAATGAGAACAATGCAAAAGCGGTAACCAGTACCTCTCTAGTTTCCTTTGTTAGCATAAAACGTAATTAGAAATACAAAGATGAACCATTTCTATTTGTCTATTGGATTGTTGTACTTCATCGAAAATTTAGATGGTCATTCATCGAGATCGACGAACGGCAAGCTAAAAAACAAGATGTACTAGTCCTAACATAAAATCGCGGAAAGATACCGTAAATTCACCTGATAACAAATGTACGGGAAGCCGATATTAAGGTGTTGTTCATCGAATAAAATGTATTTCATCGAAAAAACGGCACAATCGTAAGACCTTGTCCAATAAAAAAAGATATGGTAGCGTTCAAGTAGAAAGAGTGCCTAAAAATCACTAAAAAGTATAGACCCAAATTTGCAGTAAGCGGCTTCCCAAAAGCCGATGATGCGTTTTAAACCTACAACCATGAAGAAGTTTTTTTGCAGTTTATTCGGGCATCACTACACGGTGTCAAAAAAAGTGACCCTCCACATTAAAGAGTACAAATGTATCCATTGTGGAAAACAAGTTACAACAGACGTAAGTGGAAACCTTTCAACGCTTACTCCGGAACTGCAGGATATTAATAAAACCTTAGAAAATATATTTCAGAAAAGACATAGGGCAGCAGAGCATGCCGCTTAACTATGCTTTGGCACCGAAATCCTGAACCGTTATTGGCATCGGGATTTTAAACTTATTTCCGGAAATTTAGGAAACAGCCTCGTTCTCCACTGTCGTTCGCCCCACAACAGTATAAGTTAGGTATGTCCTTTTTTTTCGGGAATTTTTTGTTTTTAAACCTCTCTAGATAGTTTGTAATAATCTGTATTACAGTAACTTATAAGTTGTTTTCTTCTATTTTTTTTAGAATTTTAGCGCTTATGAGGTCAATTTTTGCATCGGGTAAATCATGCCCCATATTATCTACCCATAAACTATCTGCTTTTGGAATTACCTTTGCCATTTTTCTTCCATGTTCAATAGGTATAACAGGGTCTTGTTTACCGTGAACGACAAGCACAGGCAATTTTAATTTTGATAGGCCATTATATCTTGGTTCAGCGGTCTCAATCGCTTTTTGATGTTGTCTTCCCGCAATAAAATGAAAGCCATCCCGCCTTTCAATATTATAAAGAGCAGCTTTCGCTAGGGGTTTGCTGGCTATAGGGCCCGTAGCCTCTCCCATTAAAATTTTTTTCTGAACAAACTGAAGTTTCATTTGAGCTTTTTTTCCGCCAAAAACACCATATTTTAATACGGCGCTTATCATTTTTGGAAGAACTTCCGGAGATGGTGTGGGCAGAGTAGAATCGAACAAATCTGCCGAAGACATAATAGAGGTTAGACTTTTAAATCGGTTTTCTTGTTGAATTACCGCAATTTGAGATATCATACCACCCATGGATACGCCAAGAATATGGGCCTTTTCAATATGTAAGCTATCAAGAATTGCAACGGGGTCATTGGCCATACTGGCAAGAGTATACTCCTTGTCCGTTTTTTTTAGACGCTGGGTGAGACCTGTTCCTCTATGGTCATAGCGTATAACATCATAACCGGTTTTATTAAATTTTGAAATAAAACTCGGAGGCCACGTTAGAGCGTCGTTGGCAGCACCCATTACCAATAAAATAGTCCCTTTTTTAGGATTTGTAGCTGGGATATGCTCGTACCAAATTTTCCAACCGTCAGAAATGGCAAATCCTGTGTTACCCTTAACCATTTCGGGTAAAGGTTCGTGAATTACCGTTTTGATCAGCGATTCCGTCTCATTGGATAATTTGGGAACGGACGCACAGGCGTAAAATAGGATGGTAATTAGGGTCAAAGCGAGAAACCTAGTTGCCCAATACCTACACCTATTACGCTTTTTCATAGAAGTGATTTAGTCCTTTGATTTGAATGAATTCCACCCTTGGGCGGTCAATTCAATTTTGGTATTGCCTCTTGTGACCAAATGGGCACCTTCACTCTCATGGGTCATATGACCAATTACCGTCAAATTGGGATTTCCTTTTATTTTTTCAAAATCATTCTGTGAAATAGTAAAAAGAAGTTCATAGTCTTCCCCTCCACTTAGGGCTACCATGGTGCTATCTACATTAAATTCCTCGCAAGCCGAAATCACGGTAGGGTCTAACGGAATTTTTTCTTCAAACAGATTACAACCTATTTTACTGTTTTTGCAGAGATGAAGAATTTCGGATGAAAGTCCGTCACTAATATCGATCATTGCGGTAGGCCTTACCTCTAACTTTTTTAAAAGTTCAACAATATCCTTTCTAGCTTCGGGTTTTAATTGTCTTTCAACAATGTATGAATAGGGCGATAAATCAGGTTGATTATTAGGATTCACCTTAAAAACCTCTTTTTCACGATCTAATACCTGAAGACCCATATAGGCAGCACCTAAATCTCCGCTAACAACTAAAAGGTCATTTTCTTTTGCCCCATCACGATATGTGAGTTCCTCTTCTTTTGCCTCGCCTAACGCGGTAATACTAATAAGCATTCCGGAGGTAGAAGATGTGGTATCTCCTCCTATAAGGTCTACATTAAAAATCTTTGCAGCAAGGGCAATACCGGCATATAGTTCTTCTAGTGCCTCTAACGGGAAACGGTTAGAAACGGCCAATGAAACGGTTATTTGGGTAGCCGTTGCATTCATGGCATACACATCGGATAAGTTTACCATCACCGCTTTGTAGCCCAAATGTTTTAAAGGCATATAGCTGAGGTCAAAATGTACCCCTTCTATCAGTAAATCTGTTGTTAAGACGGTTTTATCCTTATGGTCAATTACTGCGGCATCATCTCCAACACCTTTAACGGTGGATTTGTGGGTAATTTCAAAATTTTTGGTCAAATGGTCTATAAGGCCAAATTCACCAAGTTTTTCCAGGGACGTGCGTTCTTGATTTTTATCTTCTAACATTTTGCAAAAGTAAGAATGATAATTTTGATAGCCTTAATTTTTAATGAATGGAGGAAAACAAAATTGTATACAGGTTAAATCCGGGTTTATACAGCTATATAAAACCCTCTTTTTTTACGGAAATGCCAGTGAAATTCTCCTTTGACTCAATTTTTGATAAAGATTTTTCCAAATACATACCTCTGCTTTTTATTAATTGAATAAGATTGGGACATCAATAGAAAAAGCTTATTACAATATGCGTTATAATAATGTTAGTTCTTATGGTAAAACCCTACTAATACCGTATATTTGTAAACTATTTAGATTAAATCCAAATGCTTATGATTCAAGTATCTGAGACTGCGAAAAAGAAAGTCATAGACTTAATGACCGAGGGAGGTTTTGATGCCTCAACGGACTTTGTTCGCGTAGGTGTTAAGAGTGGTGGGTGTAGCGGCTTATCGTATGAACTCGATTTTGACAAGAAGAAAGAAGAAACCGATAAGGTTTTTGAAGATAACGATGTGCGCATTATTGTAGATAAAAAAAGTTTTCTTTACCTAGTGGGTACAACGCTAGACTATTCTGGCGGATTGAACGGAAAGGGGTTTGTTTTTAACAATCCTAACGCACAACGCACCTGTGGTTGCGGAGAAAGTTTTTCGTTATAAACGGAAAATAGTAAAAGAACTAATTATTCAATTACCTAGTGTAGTTGGTATAAAAGGAAAAAATGGCATATACAGAAGAAGAACTAAAAAAGGAACTCGAAACCAAGGAGTACGAGTACGGTTTCTATACGGATATTAAGTCCGATACTTTCCCGAATGGATTGAACGAGGAAATCGTTATCGCCATTTCGAAAAAGAAAGAAGAACCAGAGTGGATGACCCTTTGGCGTTTAGAGGCTTTCAAGATTTGGAAGGAGATGGAGGAGCCGGAATGGGCGAATGTGCATTACACTAAACCGGATTTTCAAGCAATAAGTTATTATTCCGCACCTGTAAAAGCGGACCCTAATAAAACATTGGATGATGTGGATCCGGAGTTGTTGGAAATGTACAAGAAATTGGGTATTTCTGTAGACGAGCAAAAGAAACTACAAAACGTTGCTGTAGATATTGTAATGGATTCAGTTTCCGTTGCTACTACTTTCCAAAAGACACTGGCAGAAAAAGGAATCATTTTTTGTTCTATTTCCGAAGCTATAAAAGAGCATCCGGAGCTGGTTAAAAAATATTTGGGATCGGTAGTTCCGCAGAAAGATAATTTTTATGCGGCTCTAAACTCAGCTGTTTTTTCAGACGGTAGTTTCTGCTACATTCCAAAAGGTGTTCGTTGCCCAATGGAATTATCTACTTACTTCAGAATCAACCAAGCGGGTACAGGTCAGTTCGAAAGAACGCTTGTAATTGCAGATGAAGATAGTTACGTAAGCTATTTGGAGGGTTGTACTGCGCCATCAAGAGATGAAAATCAGTTACATGCCGCTGTTGTTGAGCTTATTGCTTTAGACGACGCCGAAATAAAATACTCAACGGTACAAAATTGGTTCCCAGGGAACAAAGAAGGAAAAGGTGGGGTTTATAACTTCGTTACCAAAAGAGGTTTGTGCGAGAAAAATGCAAAGATTTCTTGGACACAGGTAGAAACAGGTTCGGCCGTTACTTGGAAATATCCTTCTTGTATATTAAAAGGGGACAATTCAATAGGTGAGTTTTACTCCATTGCTGTAACCAATAATTATCAGCAGGCAGATACTGGTACAAAAATGGTGCATTTAGGTAAAAATACCCGTAGTACCATTATATCCAAAGGTATATCCGCAGGAAAATCGCAGAACAGTTATAGGGGTCTAGTTCAGGTGAACAGCCGTGCAGAAAATGCACGTAACTTTTCTCAGTGCGATTCCCTCCTAATGGGTAACGAATGTGGGGCTCATACATTCCCATATATAGAAGCCAAGAACAAAAGTGCACAGATAGAGCATGAGGCAACTACGAGTAAGATCGGGGAAGACCAAATTTTCTACTGTAACCAAAGAGGTATAGATACTGAAAAGGCTATTGCCTTGATTGTAAACGGGTTCAGTAAGGAAGTTCTGAACAAATTGCCTATGGAATTTGCCGTTGAGGCGCAAAAATTATTGGAAATTAGTTTAGAAGGCTCGGTAGGTTAATCTTGCCAAATGCAGTTTATAGTTTTGATTAATAAATAAGATTCGCAAAATGCTTAAAATCGAAAATTTACACGCTAGTGTAGAGGACAAAGAAATATTAAGAGGTATTAACCTAGAGGTAAAAGCTGGTGAGGTTCATGCCATAATGGGCCCCAACGGTTCGGGTAAAAGTACCTTGGCATCTGTAATTGCAGGTAAGGAAGAATTTGAGGTTACTGAAGGTAGCGTTTCCTTGGAGGGTGAAGATTTAGAAGATGCTTCTCCGGAAGAACGCGCTCACAAAGGGGTGTTCTTGTCTTTTCAGTATCCAGTTGAAATACCGGGTGTTTCCGTAACCAATTTTATGAAGACGGCCATTAATGAATCTAGAAAGGCCAAAGGTCTTGAAGATATGCCGGCCAAGGATATGTTGAAGTTGATTCGTGAGAAATCGGAATTATTGGAAATAGACCGTAAATTCTTATCTCGTTCATTAAATGAAGGTTTTTCCGGTGGGGAAAAGAAGAGAAATGAAATTTTTCAAATGGCAATGTTAGAGCCTAAGTTGGCCATTTTGGATGAAACGGATTCCGGATTGGATATTGATGCCTTGCGTATTGTTGCTAATGGCGTTAACAAGCTTAAGAGCAAGGACAATGCGGTAATCGTGATTACCCACTACCAGCGATTGTTGGATTATATTGTTCCTGATTTTGTTCACGTATTGCACAATGGTAAAATTGTAAAGTCCGGCGGAAAAGAATTGGCTTTAGAGCTAGAAGAAAAAGGATACGATTGGTTAAAGCAGGAGACTGCCGTTTAAAATAGTACGAAGTACAGAGTTATTGGTTCAAAGCATTAAAAGCTTTGTAATCAATACTTAATACTAAAATATATGGATTTAAAAGACAAATTGATATCATCTTTTATGGCGTTCGAGAACAACGTAGATGTGGAGCATTCCGTGCACGATGTTAGAACAGAGGCCATGAAGAACTTTGAACTTAAAGGTTTTCCCAGTAAAAAGGAGGAAGCTTGGAAGTACACTTCTCTTAACAGCCTTCAAAAGATAGATTTCAGCATTTTCCCACGAGAAGAAAATACCCTTGAGTATAAAGACGTTAAAAAATACTTTTTGCACGAAATAGATTCGTATAAAATCATTTTTGTAGACGGTATTTATAGCTCTTATCTTTCGGAAACAACGCATGATGGTGTTGATATTTGCTTAATGAGCGCAGCGCTTACAAAGCCAATGTACAAGCCGGTTATAGATGTGTATTTTAATAAAGTAGCGTCTAAAGATGAGTCGCTAACTACATTGAACACTGCATTTAGTAGAGAAGGGGCGTATATTTATATCCCTAAGAATAAAATGCCCAAGAAGCCTATAGAAATTATTCATTTCGCTACAGGTAATGAGGCATCTATTTTGTTGCAGCCAAGGAATTTGATTATTGCGGAAGAGAATGCCGAGGTTCAAATTATTGAACGTCACCAAAGTTTGACATCCAACGAAGTTCTGACCAACTGCGTGACGGAGATTTTCGCAGCAAAAAATGCAATTGTTGATTATTATAAGATTCAGAATGATGCGGCTTCTGCCTTATTGATTGATAATACCTACATAGACCAAAAAGATAAGAGTGTGGTTAAGGTTCATACCTTCTCTTTTGGTGGAAAATTAACACGTAACAATCTTAACTTCTATCAGAATGGAGAATATATTGACTCCACTATGAAAGGGGTTACTATTTTGGGCGATAAGCAACATGTAGATCATCATACGTTAGTGCACCACATTGAGCCTAACTGTGAAAGTCACCAGGATTATAAAGGTATTTATGGCGATAGTTCTACAGGAGTCTTTAACGGTAAGATTATTGTAAATAAGATTGCGCAGAAAACCAATGCGTTTCAGCAGAACAATAATATTTTGGTTAGTGACAAGGCTACAATCAATACTAAGCCGCAGTTAGAGATTTTTGCGGATGATGTAAAATGTTCACACGGTTGTACTATTGGGCAGTTAGATGAAGATGCTTTATTCTACTTACAATCTCGGGGTATTCCTGAAAAGGAAGCGAGAGCATTGTTAATGTATGCTTTTGCTAATAATGTACTAGAAAGTGTACGTATACCAGAACTAAAGACACGTATTAATAAGCTGATTGCTAAAAAGTTAGGGGTTAATCTTGGGTTCGACTTATAAAGAGAATTGTTTGATTTCTTAACAAGAAATTATCTTAAAACATAGATTTTTTTTAACGGCACTTTGGGAGTGCCGTTATTTTTTTGAAGGAATTTACGTATAAATTTACGACCGAATTATAAACCATTAATGAATCGTTCGTATGAAAAAAATCTACTTTTTATCAGTTTTAATTTTCTTTTTAAGTGCAAGCTTGTTCGCTCAGGATCACAAATGGAGTGTGGAAGCAAATTATCCTTTTTCTTCTGGTGATGATTTAGGAAATGATGCTAAAGGTATTATTGACCTAGGTGTAAAATATCGATTTTTGGATTTTAACATTGTCAAAATCGGTGCGGGTATCAACACAGGAATTTACAAGGCAGACACAAAAGACTTTAATGACCCTTCATCATATGATTACACTGAGACTCACTGGCTAATTAAACCTGAGGTCTTTGCAGAATTTTCTATTCCGGGAGCGAAAAAACTTCACCCTTCTATAGGGCTAGGGTATACTTTTGTTGAATCTAAATATGATGGTGTATTTGATTATGGGCCAAATGAACCTCCATTTCCTGGAGCGCACAAGATTACAGAGTCAGAAGGGGGAATAAATGTGAATTTGGGACTCTCTTATGATATAACTAAGCGGTTCTTTTTACAAACTCAAGTTGACTTTATCCGAAATGTTGCTGATAAAACAAAAGGAGAAGGAGAAACTTTAAGAAACATAGAACATATAAGTCTCATAAAGGTCGGAGTTGGTTTTAGGTTTTAATCCTCAGATACAAATTCAAGTACTCTAATACCCGATTTGTTTTTACAATCGGGTATCTTTGTATTTAAGAAGATTGACTATGTTAGATATAAATAAAATAAGAGAGGATTTCCCTATTCTCAAAAGAGAAGTGAACGGAAAGCCTTTGGTATACTTAGACAATGCTGCTACATCACAAACGCCTCAACAGGTTATAGATGTTATAGTAGATTACTACCAGAATTACAACGCCAATATACATCGTGGCGTGCATGCGCTGTCTCAAGAAGCAACTGATAAGTATGAAGTAGCTCGGCAAAAGATTCAGAAGCACTTCAATGCAAAGAATTCATACGAGATTATATTTACCTCAGGAACAACGCACAGTATTAACATCGTTGCCAATGGGTTTACCACCTTATTGAAAAAAGGTGATGAGATACTGGTGTCGGCTATGGAGCACCATTCTAATATCGTGCCTTGGCAAATGTTGGCCGAAAGAACAGGTGCCGTTTTAAAGGTAATTCCGATGAATCTTGATGGTGAGTTGCGAATGGATGTTTTTGAAGAATTACTCTCCAGCAAGACCAAATTGGTTTTCTGTAATCATATTTCCAACGCACTAGGAACCATTAATCCCGTTGAAGAAATAATAGAAAAAGCACATGCTGTTGGTGGAGCTGTTTTAATTGATGGCGCGCAAGCGGCTCCCCATGTTAAAGCGGACATGCAAAAATTGGATGCCGATTTTTATACGGTCTCAGCTCATAAAATGTGTGGGCCTACCGGTGTAGGGGCTTTGTATGGTAAAGAAGAATGGCTAAATAAATTGCCACCCTACCAAGGAGGGGGAGAGATGATTGCTGAGGTAACTTTTGAGAAAACTACCTATGCAGATTTACCGCATAAGTTTGAAGCGGGAACACCAAATATTTGTGGTGGTATCGCCTTTGGTGCCGCTCTGGATTATATGAACGCCATAGGTTTTGAAGCAATTGCTCAATACGAGCATGAACTGTTGGGTTATGCCACGCAAGAACTGCTTAAAATAGAAGGGCTGAAGATTTACGGGACGGCAAAAAACAAGACTTCGGTTATTTCTTTTAATATAGAAGGGCTGCATCCTTATGACATAGGCTCTATTCTGGACAAATTGGGTGTTGCCGTAAGAACTGGTCACCATTGTGCACAACCCATTATGGATTTTTACGGAATTCCGGGAACGGTAAGGGCTAGTTTTAGTTTTTATAATACTATGGATGAGGTAGATGACTTGGCCAAGGCCGTAATCCGGGCAAAGGGCATGCTGGAATAAGGATGGCGTTATCATTCTCTTAAAGTGTTGAAATCCATAGATAGTTGTTGTATTTTTACCGAAAATAGCGATAATGCAGATAAAGGAAATACAGGACGAAATAGTAGACGAATTTTCAATGTTCGATGATTGGATGCAACGCTACGAATATATGATCGAGTTGGGCAAAAGCTTACCGCTTATCAACGAAAAATTTAAGACTGATGATAATATTATCAAAGGTTGTCAGAGCAAAGTGTGGGTTCATGCGGAGCTAGAGGAGGATAAATTGGTTTTTACTGCGGATAGCGATGCAATTATAACAAAAGGTATAATTGCCATTTTAATAAGGGCCTTTAGTAATCAAAGACCTCAAGATATTATAGATGCCAATACCGATTTTATTGATGAAATTGGTCTTAAAGAACATCTTTCGCCTACGCGGGCCAACGGTTTGGTAAGTATGATCAAACAATTGAAGCTATATGCCATAGCCTACCAAACACAATTAAATTAGAGTGATGCCTTGTAAGGGTAACCTCAATCTTTAACGAATTAATCTCAAGAACATGAGTGAAGAAATAGCAGTAGATAGCCAAGAATTGGGCGAGAAAATAGTAGTTATACTTAAGACCATATACGATCCTGAAATTCCAGTAGATATATATGAGCTTGGTTTAATCTATGACGTATTCGTAAATGAGGATAACGAAGTGAAGATATTAATGACCTTAACATCTCCCAATTGTCCGGTTGCGGAATCGCTTCCTGCAGAGGTAGAGGAAAAAGTAAAGTCTTTGGACGTCGTTAAAGATGCAGAGGTAGAAATTACTTTTGATCCACCATGGACACAAGATCTTATGAGTGAAGAGGCTAAATTGGAATTGGGCTTATTATAAAAGCGGATATGGCAGAAGAAATTATTAATAGGGTAGCTGAGAGCAAATTGGTTACGTTTAACTTGGAGGATTATTATCTCCCGGGAAAGCGCGTGCTTTTTGATATTTCCGAATGGCTGTTGGAAGGTTTTATTTTAAAGGAAAAAGAATTCCGCGCCCGTGTCGCTGAGCACGACTGGGCAAAGTACAAAGATTCTTACGTTGCCCTGCATTGCTCAACAGATGCGATAGTTCCGGGCTGGGCCTATATGTTATTGGCCACTTATTTGAACCCTTATGCCAATCGGTATATTCAGGGTTCTTTAGAGGATTTGGAAACCTTACTTTATACAGAAACGTTAAAAGATTTAGATGTTTCGGAGCTAAAGGACAAATTTGTTATTGTTAAAGGTTGTAGTAATAAACCGGTACCGCCCAATGCTTACGTGTTGATAATAGGAAAGTTACAGCCCATAGTAAAATCTCTCATGTATGGAGAGGCATGTTCTTCCGTGCCTTTGTACAAAAGAAAGTAGACATTTATTATTAAAATAAGTGACAATTAGTACTTTTGCGTGTCTAAATTAATAAACACAAATACCATGAGAAAATTACTGCTTACATCTTTGGCATTACTTACCTTTTCGGTGGGTTTTGCACAGACAATTGATGAATTAAAAGCTGAACAGGCTGCAAAAAAAGACTCTATCAGTGCCATTCAAGGTAGGGTAGATGCGCTTCAAGGACAAATTGATGCTTTTCCAGGGTGGAAAATAAGAGCGTTCGGTACAATAGGTGCCAACCTTTCAAAATTTAATAACTGGTACTCGCAAGGTACACCGGATAACTCTTCAGGAAACATTGGGGTTACGGTTAATGCAATCGCTAACTTGGATAGGGAGAAGTTCTTCTGGAGAAACTCTGCCAATGCTAATTTCCAATGGGTTAAGTTAGATGATAAAAATGATCCTACGGATGCGGAGGGATTTGATAACACAACAGATGTTTTTAACATCACTTCGTTGTACGGTTACAAATTGAATAAGAACTTTGCTATTTCGGCCTTGGCAGAATATCGTACATCTATCATAAACAACTTTAATGACCCTGGTTATTTAGATTTTGGTGTTGGTGCTACTTGGACTCCTATTCCTGATATGGTAGTTGTTATTCACCCATTAAACTACAACTTTGTTTTTGCTGATAATGATGCAGCTTACGATTCTTCTGCTGGTGCTAAGATTGTTGTTGATTATGCAAAACAGTTGGGGTCAATTAACTTTAAGACCAACTTCTCTACTTTTCAAAGTTACAAGAGCGGTGATCTTTCTAACTGGACATGGATCAACTCTTTTGGATACACGCTTTGGAAAGGAATTGGTGTAGGTTTTGAATTTGGTCTTCGTGACAACAAACAAGAAGGTTTGGCTAATGCATTAGTTTCGGATGCCAATGCGTCTTTTGACAATTTGGATAATGTTCTACAGAGCTACTACCTTTTTGGTCTTAACTACTCTTTCTAAAAAAAGTTTAATTCATACATAATGAAAACGCCCCGATGATAATTGGGGCGTTTTTTTTGTTAAGTAGGATTAGTTAAGTTTGGTTGTACAGTCAATAAATCAAACCTTGGTTAAGTAATTTATTTGGGACGTACACTAAGTTTCAAATACAAGACGAATGTAATAGGCAACGCTATCATTGCTAAACTTTTGTTGTGAACCTATTTCAATTTGTGGTGTAGCTCGTTAAAATGAACATAGCTTCGACGAAATACATCTAGAATCCATTTTTTAATCAGGTTATAGAAAACAAAAAAGCCCGTTTTAACGGGCTTTTTTGTTAAGTAGGTTTACTTGTACTTTTTGATTGCAATTTGGGGTCGCAATTTTTTAAGCTTTTCGTAGGTCAAGTCCGGATTTGGGATTCGTACTTGTTTCGGTTAAGTTCAAGATTCGATTTGGGGTCATTGCTATCACTTAATTACACTGTAAACTTACGTTGGTTTCTGCGGTCTTCTAAATTATTGTTGTGAACCTAAGCAAGGCTGTTGTGAAAAATATCAACGGCCCACATTGTTCGATGAACGGCATAGTTTAAGTTTGATTTAAAAAACAACCAAAATAGGAGGTATAAAAAAACCCTCTTGTACAGAGGGTTTTTTTATCAAGTAGGTTTGGTCAATTTGGTATTATTTTTTTCTGATCAAGTAACAGGTTTGGGGTTCGTTACTTGTTTAGGTCAAGTTCAAGATTCGATTTGGGGTCAATGCTATCACTTAATTACACTGTAAACTTACGGTGGTTTCTTCGGTCTTCTAAATTATTGTTGTGAACCTAAGCAGGGCTGTTGTGAAAAATACAAGTTGTTGTGTATGTCCGATGAACGGTAAAAGATTTCTTGAAAACAGTTTAATACTCGTCCAAATGTTCCGGATAGAGGAAGTTGTTGTACGGGAAGCGTGTTACATGAATATCCCTTACCTCGTCATAAACCCTTTTTCTAAATTCGTCTAGATTTTCTTTGTTCAAGGCAGATATGAATAGGGCGCGGTCCCCAACACGTTGCATCCATGTCTTTTTCCATTCTTCAATACTAAAATGCCTTTCTGTCCTTTCGGTGATGAGGTCATCCTCATCTATTTCGGCATGTTTGTATTGATCAATTTTGTTAAACACCATAATGGTATTCTTGTCCGCACTATCTATTTCGTCCAAGATTTTATTAACGGACTCTATATGTTCCTCAAACTGCGGGTGTGATATATCAACAACATGAAGTAACAGATCGGCTTCGCGAACTTCGTCTAAAGTACTTTTGAAGCTTTCTACGAGCTGCGTAGGTAGCTTTCGGATAAAACCAACCGTATCACTTAATAAGAAAGGCAAATTACCTATAACCACTTTACGTACGGTGGTGTCTAACGTTGCAAAAAGCTTGTTCTCTGCAAATACCTCGCTTTTACTTATGACGTTCATTAAAGTAGACTTACCTACGTTGGTATACCCAACCAGAGCTACACGAACCAGGGCCCCACGGTTTCCCCGTTGGGTTTCCATTTGGCGGTCTATCTTAAGGAGTTTTTTCTTTAACAGGGAGATACGATCACGAACAATACGTCTATCCGTTTCAATTTCGGTTTCACCTGGTCCACGCATTCCAATACCTCCACGTTGGCGCTTAAGGTGAGTCCAAAGTCCCGTTAATCGCGGTAACAGATATTCATATTGCGCCAGTTCTACCTGAGTACGTGCATAACTGGTCTGCGCGCGTTGCGCAAAAATATCCAGAATAAGGCTCGTACGGTCCACAATTTTGCAACGTAACAACTTTTCTATATTACGTTGTTGGGCAGGGGTAAGTTCATCATCAAAGATAACGGAGCCTACATCGTTCGCTTTTACGAATGCCTCTACTTCTTCCATCTTACCGGAACCTATAAGGGTCTTGGGGTTGGGAACATCCATGCGCTGTACAAAACGTTCTATAACCTCGCCACCGGCAGTGTAGGTCAAGAATTCAAGTTCATCAAGATATTCGGTAACTTTTTCTTCGCTCTGTTCGCGGTTAATAATACCGATTAAAACGGCTTTTTCGTGATCTATGGTCTTCTTTTCTAACATATCTAAACTAAAGTGCAAATTTAAGCAATACTGACCGAGCTATTTTCGTAATTTTAAGATCCCAATCGAAAATTTTATGATTTTTTCATTTTTCAGGAAAAAAAAGGGAAGCCATTTAAATACAATTAGCTTCTACAACCTAGAAAATCTATTTGATACGGTAGACGACCCGGAGACCCTTGACGATGATTTTACGCCAAAAGGCCGCAAAAAATGGTCTTTAAGAAGGTACAAAAAAAAGTTGTACAAATTGGCTAAGACCATTTCTGAGATTGGCAATTCCGAAACCCAGAGCCCGCCAGTCCTAGTGGGAGTAGCAGAGGTAGAAAACCAACAGGTTATGGAGGACCTTCTGGCTGCAGAACCTTTGGCTAATATAAAATATAGTTACGTACATTATGATTCTCCGGACGAGAGGGGTATAGACTGTGGGTTGATCTATCATAAGAACCATTTTGAGGTGTTACATTCGGAGCCCATTACTTTATTTATTTATGAAGAGGATGGAAGACGCGATACCACGAGGGATATTCTGTACGTAAAGGGCAAATTGAACAATGAAGTGGTTCATATATTCGTAAACCATTGGCCTTCTAGAAGGAGCGGCAATTCAAAAACCGGATATAAGCGAGTTATTGCGGCCGAAACTATAATTAAGTTCATGGCCGGAATTGAGGAGCAAGAGGCCAACCCCAACTACATAATCATGGGTGATTTTAATGATGGCCCAAAGTCCGAAAGCGTACAGTCGCTTATGGAAACCAAAACCTTGTACAACCCTATGGAAAAGTTGCTCACACCAGAACGCGGTAGTGCCAACTATAAAAGGTCATGGATGCTTTTTGATCAGATAATGGTTTCGCACAGTTTTCTAAATTTTGAAAAGGGAACCCACAGTTTTGCCCATGCCAATATCTTTGATGAACACTTTTTAACGGAGTTTGAAGGAAAATACATGGGGTCTCCCTTCCGCACTTACGTAGGCAACAAATACATTGGTGGGTACAGCGATCATTTTCCGGTTTATATTCAATTGAAATATAACGCTTAGTTTTTCTAGATACTTTTAATATTGCTATCGTCCAGGAGTTCATCTCCTCGTAAGCGTAGAAAAACTTGGGCCGTAGTAACTACATCAAGCTCACAATAGGTAACAATACGGTCTAGGTCTTCTTCTTCGTAATAAACTTCACGAACCATACTACCGTCAATATCTTGTTTGGGAGAAGGAATACCTAAAATATTGGCCAGTAGTTTTAGAGAGGTAAAATTCTTATAATCCCCAAATTTCCATAACTCCATGGTATCTAGATGCGGAATTTCCCATGGTTTTTTGCCAAATAGGTTCAGTTTGTACGGTAATTCAATACCGTGAATGATCATTCTGCGTGCAATGTATGGAAAATCGAATTCCTTGGCATTGTGTCCACAGAGCAAATGCTTGGTTGAGCTAAAATGTCCGTTCAATAAATTTTTGAACTCTTTTAATAATTTATCTTCTTCTCCATAAAAAGAAGTAGTTCTAAAGGTTTTGGTTTCTCCGTTCACACGAAAATACCCTACTGAAATACACACGATCTTTCCGAACTCCGCCCAAATTCCGGCACGGTCATAAAACTCTTCAGCTGTATAATCTTCTTTACGTTGGTATCGGGACTTTTGTTCCCATAGCTCCTTTTTTTCCTCATCCAAGGCATCAAAGTTGGGCTGTTCGGGAACGGTCTCAATGTCTAAGAATAAAATATGCTCTAAGTTTATCCTACCTAACATGATTGGATTTTTTTGAATAAATATAAGAAAATAGCCATCTTATTTTAGCTGAGATTCGTTTATTTCATTGAAATAACCCATGTTTTCAGATTAAGAAGGTGGGCGTTGTTATAAGTAAACCATTTCTAAGAAGTATTATTTCTGTTTTAGAAAAAGAAAAATTCTGGCGCTGCTTAGATGTAATGAATCCCCCATTTTTCGGAAATTAAGCTCATCAAAAATTATTTTCACCGAAATATTTTCATGTTCTACTTCCATTATCATTTGTTCAGGGTCAATGTTATATAGATTAGTTCCTCTCTTGCTCAAGTCTCTAAGTTTTGGGAGAAGTTGAATCTCATGTAGCGTTAGACTATCCTTAGGTGCAAGTAGGCTCAGAAAATTGTTCTTATGGTCATAATCTATGGTGTAATCTCCTATTGAGGCGTTTGTGGAAATATTTTCGTTAATGGTAAATACCGCTAGATCATGATACCCTTTAAGCGTATAGTTTTGTGCTTGCTGTCGGTCTGCATAGTAATTATAATATTTTGTGTTTCGGGCTTCGGACCCGAGTTCATTTGGGGCCAAGGCTATGTCAAGGGAGTCTAAAACTTTTTGGGAATCGAACCAATTATAAACCTTCGGCTCATCGCTAAAAGTATCTTTAAAAATATCCTTAATCTCGATACCGGTAATGCTGTTTAGTTGGTTGACCGATTTTCTATCGTCCAAGTATTTTAGAATGGACGTTAATTGATTGTATTGGTCAGAAGTGGCCAATCTGTTGTTTTGAAGTACATTTTCGTATACGATTTGGAACTGATGTGTCTGACTTTTTAATGACACGCTGGACGCACTCCAAAAACCAAATGATGATAGTATTGCTAGAATAAAGAGGGAAAACGGTAAAACTAGGAGACTCTTTTTTCGGCTGAATAAAAGAAACAGACTAATTCCTAAGATCCAAAAGGCCAACAGTATTACGAAGTAACGATTCTCAGTGATGCCATAATCGGAAACACGTCTAAAAATGGCAATGAAAAGAAGTACCAATAAGGGTAATATCAAAATATAAAACCAAGGATAAAAGCGTTTGATAGTCCAAGACTTCACTGTTTCATGAATTGGATTTATAATGACCTGTACGGTAAAACCTAAAAAGGCCAATGCGGTGACCAAATAGGAAACCCATCCTTTTGGAAGTTCCCATTCAACCAAGATTTTTATACTATAGGAATAAAGAATCAGCAGGTATAGAATGACTAGCGGAATCAGAATGTACTTGACAAAGACCTCTAATGCCTTATTGAAATGGATTTCTTTTTGTTGATGTATATTTTTTGGGAAGTCCGATAGATATATCCATGTATTGACCACTCCTAAGCAAAAAAGAAACAACTGAAAATATATATCGCCATCTATTCGCATATTGAACAGCGCGTCAATAGCCAAAAGGGCCAGTACTAGTCCAAGATAAAGTACACCTGAGAAAAAACCGCTTCTCACGATGGCAAAACCAGCAGCTTTGAGGTAATTCCAATAAGCATTCTTATTCCATTTGAATAAAAAGGGAGCGAATAGAACGAATAAATGTCCTGCAATCAAAAACAGGAAAAAACGGACTAGATAAATAGGGTCATCATCAAAAGTATCAACTTCGGGTAAATGCCAGTAGAAGAGAAACAATAACAAGAGCAGAACAGGTTTCAACCAAATGGCCTTTTTAGAGTTTTTAAGTTGTTCAAGAAAAAACTGGGAGCCAATAAGCCAACTTACCCCCAAAATAAATGTAAGTATGATATTGGTTTGGTTATCTGTATTTGCTTCTTTGGGTGCATCTACCACCCATATGGCATAGAGTGTACCGCATAATGCCCAGAGGATTGTTAATGGAAACCTTTTGAAAGCACTTTGCGCTTTACTGGTTAAATCATTAAGGGAGAGAAAAGCCATAGTTTAGTTTTTACAATAGTTAACCACAAAATTACAGCGGATTGTCTTAGAATAACTCCCTGAATTTGGGGATATTGTGACATGTAATCTTATAGGGGTGATAAAAGTTGGAACAAACCGCTGGGTTGGTTGATACATTTCTCGAACAGGCTCAAAGCTGTGAGCACTTCAATAAAAAGAAATATTTATCGATGAAATACACCATTAGTAACTATAATAGGGGATTTCGAATTTTTAAACCGACTAATCAGTTTGTCGGAGATGCTTAAATCATTGGTGAAACGGTGGCAAATTGTGCAGTTGATGCTAAAGGATTTGTGCTAATCGAAAAGGCTTTGTTGTTTAAAGGGAGATTCATGTTCCAACAACCACTTCTTACGGTGCAGACCTCCTGCATAGCCTGTTAAGGAACCATCGCTACCAATAACCCGGTGACATGGAACCACAATCCAAAGCGGATTTTTGCCATTCGCAGCCGCAACGGCTCTAATAGCTTTTACGTCTCCCAAAGTTTTGGAAAGGTCCAAGTAAGAAACTGTTTTTCCGAAAGGTATTTCTAGCAGAGCCTCCCAAACGCGTTTTTGAAAATCCGTACCTTCTGGGTTTAATTTAATATCAAAATCACTTCGTGTACCCGCAAAATATTGTTCTAGTTGTTCTGCAGCTTCTACTAGGTGCACAGGAACATCAACGGATAGGCTTTTATCCTCATCCAAAACGGTAATGGCCGCTAAGCCGTTGCCATCGCCTTCAAGTTTTGCCGTACCAAGCGGAGTGCTGATATAAGCGATTTCCATACTAGAGTATTTTGGGGTGCGTTGCTTCTTGATTAAAACCTACTTGTCAAGTATTCCTGAGCGTTTTGCACGCGTATTCCAATTTTTTCGGGCTAGTTCCTGCAAGTCGGCCACATTGTCGCTCTCGTCCATTATTTCAAGTCCTAGAAGGGTTTCAATCACATCTTCCATAGTGACTAACCCGCTTACCGATCCATATTCATCTACAACTAGGGCAATATGTTCCCGTTTGGCGATAAAGGTATCAAAGAGGCGAGGTATAGGGGTGTTCCTTTCGGTTATTAGGATTTCCCGTTTTATTTCGGATAATGGGGTGTTTCCGTTTTCATTAACCATTTCCTCTAAAATAGTATCCTTTAGCACAAAACCATCTATATGATCCATTTTTTCGCCATATACAGGAATCCGTGAAAAACGCATTTTGGGATTATCTTCAAAAAATTCCGCAATCGTTTTATTTTCCGAAGCAATTTTCATCACTGCACGTGGGGTCATTACATCCTTGACCAGAACTTGGTCAAAACGTAGCAGATTCTTTATGATAGTAGATTCGGATTTTTCAAAAACACCTTCTTCGCGGGCCATATCGGTCATGGCGGTAAAATCTTCTCTACTTAAAACGCTTCCATGGTGTCCTTTGCCGCCCACAAGTTTAGTGAAAAGCTGTAGGAGCCATAAAAGTCCGGTATATTTTAAGGCAACCACCATAATGTTGAGTGCTTTTGCGGTAAAATTGGCCAACTGCCTCCAATAGGTGGCGCCAATGGTTTTAGGAATAATTTCCGAGGCCACTAAGATGAGAATGGTCATTATAGTAGATACCGCCCCAACCATTAAATCCTCGGTAAAGGTTACCCCAAATATGCTTCGCGTAGATGAACCGTACATCTCTGCATAGGCAACTTTGGCTTGAACACCCACCAAAATAGCACCCACGGTATGGGCAATGGTGTTTAGCGTTAAAATGGCAATAAGGGGTTTGTCTACGTCCTGCTTTAGTTCCTCTAAGGTAACTGCATAGGTTTTGCCTTCCTTCTTCTTAACATTTACAAAGGTTGGGCTAATGCTCAAGAGCACCGCTTCAAGTATGGAGCAGAGAAACGAAATAAAAATTGAAATTAAAGCGTAAAAAATTAATAAGCCCATGAATGAGTTTTAGTGTAACGAATATACCAATTAAAGTACAATCTTGTAATCTTATTTGCTTGGTAATGTGGCTTTATAAAATACCTGCTGCACTGCAGGTCTAATATTTAGGTTATAAAGATTTCTGTTATCTCTAGTAGGGTTTACCCGATTGGAAAGGAAAATATATACCAGTTGATTTTCTGGGTCTGCCCAAACGAATGTTCCTGTAAAACCGCTGTGACCAAAACTACTGGCACCTACTTCTGGGGCCGGATAAGCTTTGGACAGGGGCAGTTCCGAGTTGTTCAATGAAGGCTTGTCAAAACCAAGACCTCTACGATTGTCATTTTCGGGAAATTGAACTCTTGTAAATTCCTTTACGGTGGCTTCAGATATGTAGCGCTTGCCGTCATAGACGCCATATTGCATGTACATTTGCATCAATTTGGCCAAATCTGTTGCCGTAGCAAAAAGCCCGGCATTACCGGATATTCCACCTAAAAGTGCGGCATTTTCATCGTGGACCCAACCTTGGGTCAGCGTATGCCTAAAAAGGGTATCTACCTCTGTAGGAACGATAAAATTGGTAAAGTCCTTGGTTTTTGGTTTAAACCCCATAGAGGGGGCATTCAGCGGTAAATAGAAATTCTTCTCCAAATAATAGTCATAGGACTCTCCGGTAAGTTGCTCTATTAGTTGCGGAAATATGAGAAATGCAAGTCCCGAATATTTGTATTTCTTTTCAGCAGATACTTTTGAACGGTCAATAAGACGATACATTTTCTTGTTGAACTTGTTTTTAACGAACAAGCCATCATATGCCTGATTTTGAAATCTGAGGTTTGGGGAACTATGAACAAAACGCCGTTTAAGTTTTTTATTCTTTTTAAAAACCTCATTTAGAAAAATAATGTAAGGTTGTAGTCCGGCTTGATGGGCCAGAATTTCCCGAAGCGTAATATCTCTTTTATCCTTTTCTTTTTTCCAACGTTTCCAGTAGTTGCTGAACGGAGCGTCCAAATCAAGTTTTCCTTCATCCACTAATTTCATGAGGGCAGGAAGGGCAGCAGTAATTTTAGTTACCGAGGCCAAATCATACATATCATCTAAAGCCACGGGTTGTATACTGTCATAAGTGTGATATCCGTAAGCTTTATGAAAGATGATTTTTCCGTTTTTGGCAACTAGTACTTGCACACCGGGAAAAGCGTTGTTTTTTATACCGTTAGTTATTATTTTTTGCACGTTCGTGTTGATGTAGCTGGAATCCAGCCCTACATCGTAGGGAGTGCCATAAGTTAAGGCATCCTTTATTCCTAAATTTAAAGGCGTTTTAGTGCCTTCCTGCGCTTGTAATGGCTGGAGAAATATAAAAAGGAATACAAACGATACAATTCTCAAATCTGCTCTTTTAATAAAAACTAGTCCAACAGCCTTACCGCGTCCTTGGCAAAATAACTAGCGATGATGTTGGCCCCGGCACGTTTTATAGCCGTCAGTTGTTCCATAACCACGGCATCATGGTCCAACCAACCTTTTTCGGCGGCAGCTTTGACCATAGCATACTCCCCTGAAACTTGGTAGACCGCAACGGGAACATCAACTTCATTACGAATTTCACGTACAATATCCAGATAACAAAGACCTGGCTTTACCATAACAATATCAGCACCTTCATCAATATCCATCTCGGTTTCCTTTAAGGCTTCGAACCGGTTGGCATAATCCATTTGATAGGTATTTTTATCTTTTGGTACATTTTTAACATCGACTGGTGCAGAATCCAAAGCATCTCTAAAAGGACCATAAAAGGCACTGGCATATTTGGCACTATAGCTCATGATTCCCGTATTTACCAGGCCTTCGTCTTCTAACGCTTCACGAATGGAAAGAATACGACCGTCCATCATATCACTTGGTGCAACAAAATCAGCCCCGGCCAAAGCATGGGAAACGCTCATTTCGGCAAGAAACTCCGCAGTTTCGTCATTCAGAATCTGACCGTTTTCTACAATACCGTCATGGCCAAAGGAAGAATAAGGGTCCATGGCTACATCGGTCATTACCAACATTCCCGGGCAGGCATCTTTAACGGTCTTGATGGCCTTTTGCATCAGTCCGTTTTCATTCAAGGCTTCGGTGCCTTTGTTGTCCTTTAAATTATCGGGCACTTTTACAAATAGAAGAACGGCGTGCAGGCCCATACTCCAAAGCTCCTTAACTTCGGCAGAAAGTAGGTCAAGACTCAATCTATAATAATCAGGCATAGAGTCGATCTCTTCTTTTATGCCCTTACCTTCGGTTACAAAAAGAGGCACCAAAAAATCCTTTGGCGATAAAATGGTTTCACGTACTAAATGTCTAATGGAGTCGTTTGTTCTTAACCTGCGGTTTCTTCTAAGTGGATACATGCTTTTACCTATTTTTGAATAGCCAAAGTTACTTATTATCCTCCTAAAAACCCCAAAACAAACCAACTCTTGACCGAATTGATCCATAGTCTGAAATTTAAATTTGAATGGCGAAGCTATCAGCAAAATTTTCTGGACCATTTTGAGGAGCATATTAAAGACCATCATTTACATGTGGTAGCACCTCCGGGGTCTGGAAAGACCATTTTGGGTCTGGAAGTACTAAGAAGGGTCAACAAGCGGACCTTGGTTTTGGCTCCTACTTTAACCATTAGGAACCAGTGGAAAGACCGATTGGTATCGTTCTTTTTGAAGGATTCGGGGTTCGCGGACTTTTCTATGAACATCAAGGAACCCAAACTTCTCACCTTTTCTACATACCAGTCCTTACATGCATTAAACAAGCGCTTGGCCGACGAAGAAAATCATTCTCTTCTGAAATTCATTAGGGAAAACGGTATAGAAACCTTAGTACTAGATGAGGCACACCATTTAAAAAACGAATGGTATAAATGTTTGATGGCCCTAAAGGAAATTGAGGGTTTAACGGTAATAGCATTGACTGCAACCCCACCGTACGATAGTTCTAGTGCGGAGTTAAATAAGTATTTTGATCTCTGCGGGCCAATAGATGATGAAATTGCCGTGCCAGACCTTGTCAAGAACGGGGACCTTTGTCCGCACCAGGATTTTGTTTATTTCTCCAAACCGTCCGAAGCACAAATACGATACATCGTAGAATACCGAGAGAATATTATTCAGTTTCTTAGTGATTTGAAAGCTGATATTGATTTTCAAAATCTGCTTTTAGAACATCCGTTTTACAAAAATACAGAAGACACGCTTGAGGAAATTTACGGGAAACCATCGTTTCTATCCGCAATGTTAATATTCTTGAATTCTGCCGGAGTTCAGATAGATAAAGAGAAACTACTGTTTCTTGGTTTTGAAGACAAAGCGGTAGACTTTCCGGAGTTAACATATGAGTGGATTGAAATCCTTCTGCAGGAATTGTTGGTGGCTCAAAGAGAAGCTTTAGGAGCTTATGAGGAACAATTGAAAGCTATTGAAAAACAGCTGGGAAGAATTGGAGTGTACGAGAAGAAGAGGGTAAATTTTATTGGCGACGAGCAACTCTACCGCTCATTGGCCAGCAGCCCTAGTAAATTGAATAGCATACATGCTATTCTTGAGAAGGAGTATGAAAATTTGGGAGAGCGATTAAAAGCTGTGGTGCTAACCGATTTTATAAGAAAGGAATTTCTTGATTACACAGGTGAAGCCACGGGAGTTCTTAATAAACTTGGAGTAGTCTCTATTTTTCAATTCTTACGGATCAAATCCAAACACAAGGAGCACTTGGCCATACTAACAGGGTCTTTGGTGGTGCTGCACAAAGCTATTGTTGAAGATTTTGAAAAGGTCCTGGGAGAAGGGGCTTTTGGCAAGCAACCCATGGCTGCGGATGCTGATTTTATTACGATATCGGCTTTTGGAAACGCTAAAAACAACATAGTTGCCGCGGTAACGGAGCTTTTTCAGAAAGGAAAAATAAAAATACTAATTGGTACTAAATCTCTTCTCGGCGAAGGTTGGGATGCCCCGGCTATCAACAGTTTGGTTTTGGCTTCGTACGTTGGCTCTTTTGTTTCTTCTAATCAGATGCGTGGCAGGGCAATCAGAACAGATGTTAACGAGCCTACCAAAACCGGAAATATATGGCACTTGGCCTGTTTAGATCCAACGGTAAGTGATGGCGGAAAGGATTTGGAAAAACTAAAACGCAGGTTCACCGCTTTTTCCGGTGTATCCATTCAGGGAGAGCCCTATATTGAAAACGGATTGGACAGGTTACAACTTCCAGACCATTTTGATGAACATAGCACTTTGGAGGATTTGAACGGATCCATGGTACAAAATGCTTCCGATAGGCAGAATCTTGGAGGGCGATGGCAGCAAGCTATTCAAACGGGCAGTGTGCTGGTGCGTGAAATTAAGGTTCCTTATACACATAAAACTCCCTTTAGAAAAGTAAAGAGGATGCGTTCTGTAGATGCTGCACAGTATTTAATTATTGAAGTGGTAGCGGGTTTGGGCCTGTTTCTCCCTGAGTTTCTTATGAAGAATATAGGAACATTATTAAATAAGGGTATTTTTCAGTTTGTATATTTTTTGCTGGCAGGCGTACTTATTGGTTTTGCCCCAAAAACTTACAAAGCATTAAAGCTATATTTCTTGTTTGGAAATTCTTTTAAAAAGACCAAAAAAATAGGCGCCGCTTTGTTGGACTACCTCTGTAAAACCAACCAGATTCATTCGGGTCCTTCTGGTATTTCTGTAGTGGCCGAACAGAATGCTAATGGTGCATTTGTTTGCTATCTGAAGGGCGCTAGTAATTATGAAAGTACGCTTTTTGTAAACCTAATGTATGAGATATTGGCCCCTGTTGAAAATCCAAGATATTTAATGGTCAATAGCAATTGGTTAAAGCGGAAATGGGGTATTCGTAATTATTATGTGGTACCTCAGGATTTGGGTAGACGAAAAGCGGATGCCCAAAAGTTCCATAGCTTTTGGAAGAAGCATGTAGATGGTTCCAAACTATTGTATACTAGAACGCAAACGGGTAGAAAAGAATTGCTTAAAGCTCGCCTTGCCCATGTAGTATATCAATTTAAAGAAGTTTCGGAAAAGGCGATTACTTGGAAATAATACGTTCGGTATTTTCTCTGCACCGTATCATTTGTTTTAGTTGTTGCCGGTATCCGTAGGCAGACCATAAAGTGGAGTCCTCTTTAATTTCAATCGGGTTTTCATCGGCATCTATAAATCGCTTTGTAGCTCCAACAAGTGGGTGATCTAATCCTTTTATGTTTAGAATGGAGTTGTTTCCCGGAATTACAAGTTCGCCCTCATAATCATAACAGAAAACAAGAACTTTGTCGCCAACCGTAACATCCGTATGATTAAAGCAATCCGTTGTAAAATATTTTTGACTTGCATAACTGTTAGTGCCCATCTCCTTTATCTTGTATACTTCGTCTAAGGCTATGGTTCCTTTTTGAGAAATGTAGAGTGGTGCGGCATCGTGGTTGGCCTTTTTTAAATCTACCACCGTACCTGAAAATACAAGGGCATATTCTTTACCGCAATATCCAATAAAAGGGCCGGATTCTTCCCACCAGTATGTATACCCTACATTTAAGGTATCAGGAGTAAAGCTAATTTCTATATCGCTTTTTGCTTTTTGCTGGGGATTACAAGAAGTAAATAAGGCAATAAGTAACGCTACCAATACTACCTTTAGTAAAAGATTGCCTAGACTAATTAAATAGGAAGTGAGATTAAAGGTCTTCACGAAGATGGAGTGTTTTTATTTTGGCCCTGCTTAATAATCTCCTTCAAACGCTGTTTGCGCGTTTCCTTTTCTAATTTAAGCTTGGCTTTTTTTCGATTTAAAAGCTTGGTGTGCTTGGCTTTGTTTACAGTATTTTTTGCTTTTCCTTTTTTAGGCATAATTTGGCCATTAGAGGTCTAGACCCAATTCTTTGGTTCTTTTAATATTTCTACCAATCGGTATTCTTCTGTCCCGTTTTCAGGTTTATGGTCATAACGCCACTGTACATGTGGTGGTAAGCTCATTAATATACTTTCAATCCTTCCATTGGTTTTCAGACCGAACAATGTGCCTTTATCATGAACAAGGTTAAACTCAACATAACGTCCTCTTCGTACCTCTTGCCAATCGCGTTGCTCTTTGGAATATTCCTGTTCCTTTCGTTTTAAAACAATCGGTACATAACTTTCCAAAAAGCTGTTTCCTACTTCAGTTACAAAATCGTACCAGTTATCCATACGCATCTCATCGGTAGCTTTGCAATAGTCAAAGAAGAGCCCGCCTATACCCCTAGCCTCATTTCTGTGGGCATTCCAAAAATAATCATCGCACTTCTTTTTATAGGTGGAATAGAATTCTGGATTATGGGCATCACAGGCTGTTTTACAGACCGTGTGAAAGTGAACGGCATCTTCATCAAATAAGTAGTAGGGAGTTAAATCCTGACCGCCACCGAACCACTGGTCAACTATATTGCCTTCTTTGTCATACATCTCAAAATAGCGCCAGTTTGCGTGTACGGTCGGTACCATAGGGTTTGTGGGATGCAGCACCAAGCTTAATCCGCAGGCATAAAAATCTGCATCTTCAACGCCAAAATAGGCCTGCATACTTTGGGGCAAAGCGCCATGTACACCAGATATGTTTACGCCTCCCTTTTCAAAAACGGCACCATTCTCTATAACTCTGGTACGTCCTCCACCGCCTTCGGGTCTTTTCCATATATCTTCTTGAAACTTGGCCTTCCCGTCTATTTCCTCTAATTTGGAGGTAATCGTATCTTGAAGGTTTTGGATGTAACTAAAGAATTTGTCTTTCATGAAGAGAAATAGTTTTGTGCGAATTGACTGTAAATTTACGATTTACAGAGGAAGCTATAAAGTAATACGGACTACAAAAAGTTTTTTAGAAGGATTATTGTGAATTTTGAAACGGTTCTTAAGCTCCTAGCTCGTACAGCTCCATGTCCAATGCATCTTCATTGGGTGGTGTATGTTCCTTTAGAAGTGTTTTTTGCCAAATATAACCGCATTTTTCTGCTACTCTAACACTTCCTAAGTTGGTTTTATGTACAATTATTTGAAGATTTTGAAGACCTAGAGCCTGTATGGCGTATTGGGATAAAATTTTTGTTGCCCTGGAAGTAATTCCTTTGCCTTCGTAGTCGTAACCGATACAATAGGCCAGTTCCGCTTGTTTTTTGTCCCAATCTAATTCTTTGATGTACACCAAACCCGTTACTTTACGGCTTTCAGTATCCTTGAGAACAAATAAGAATTCTTCCTTTTTTTGGTACTCACGGACTTTCTGCTCTACAAAAATTTGAGAAAGGGTAGGTGTTAGGTTCTGGGCCAGCGTTTTTGGAAAATAGCGTTGTAGGCGTTTGCTGTTTACGGTTACGAAATCGCAAATGCGCCAAGCGTACTTTTCATGTATGGGTTCTATGGAAAACTGTTCGAAAATGGCAATTGGGCTGTTCTCATTTTCCATAGAGCTCAAACTTTATTTAGCTTACAGGTTTCCACTCTTTTACCGCATCTATAAACGCTTTTGCGTTTTCTACGGGAACATTAGGTAAAATGCCATGACCCAAGTTTACCACATAACTGTCTTTCCCGAACTCGTTGATCATTTGCGTAACCATCTTTTTTATTTCCGATGGTGGCGATAACAATCTAGCTGGGTCAAAATTACCTTGAAGCGTAATCTTTCCTCCGGTCAGGTAACGTGCATTTCTTGCGGAACATGTCCAATCTACACCCAATGCCGAAACACCGGATTTGGCCATATCGCCCAAGGCGAACCAACACCCTTTACCAAAGACAATAACAGGTGTCTCATCCTTTAAAGCATCAATAATTTGCTGAATGTACTGCCATGAAAATTCATTATAATCCGTTGGTGAAAGCATGCCTCCCCAAGAATCAAAAACTTGAACCGCATTAACACCGGCCTTAACCTTTGCTTTTAAATAGGCAATGGTAGTATCCGTTATTTTCTGTAGCAGCTCATGGGCTACTACAGGTTGTGTAAAGCACAATTCTTTGGCCTTATCAAAGGTTTTACTGCCTTGACCTTGTACGCAATAACATAAAATGGTCCACGGTGAACCGGCAAAACCGATAAGTGGCACCTCGTCGTTCAGTTTTTCTTTGGTAGCTTTTATAGCCTCCATAACGTATCCTAAAGTATCGTTTACATCAGGAACAATAACACGGTCCAAATCTTTTTGTGAACGGATTGGGTTGGGTAGGTACGGGCCAAAATTGGGTTTCATCTGCACCTCAATATTCATGGCCTGGGGAATTACCAATATATCGCTAAAAAGAATAGCGGCATCCATTCCATATCTGCGGATGGGCTGTACCGTAATCTCAGAGGCTAGTTCCGGGGTCTGACAACGCGTAAAGAAATCATACTTTTTTCTGATTTCCATAAACTCTGGAAGGTATCTTCCTGCTTGACGCATCATCCACACGGGTGGACGGTCTACTGTTTCGCCCTTAAGGGCCTTAAGAAATAGGTCGTTCTTTAGTGACATAGATATAAGTTAACCCCATGAAACGGAACGTCCGTTCGTGGTTCTATTCGTAAAAATAATTAATGCTTTCCGTAGGTTTGGTTCACCAGTTCAATAACACTTTCTACAGTGGGTATTTTGGCTACGTGAACCGTTCCAAAGTGTTTCTTTGCTTCGGTAGCCGTAGTTTCTCCAATACAATACGCTGTTTTGTTAGGTGCGTTTTTTTGCAAATAACTCGTAACCGTAGATGGACTAAAGAACATTACACCTTCAACAGTTTCCTCAACTTCTGCCGGTGCATGCTTGGTGGTGTATGCCTCTATCTCATTAACTTTAATGTTGTTTTCAGCAAGTATAGCGGGCAGATCATCAAGCCTTAGGTTACTGCAGAAATAAGTAACCTCGGCACCTTCCATATACTCTACTAAGTACTCGGCTAATTTTTTAGCATCTTTTTCCTGATGAGTAACAGGACCAATGTATTTCTTTATCATGCGTTTGGTCTTTCCTCCAACACAATAAATATTTTTAAATTTCAGCTCTTCCGGAGATATGCTCTTGATAAGTGCCTCTACAGCATTCTGACTGGTAAGCACTACATTTTGAATTTCTTTTTTCAATACAAGTGTAGAAATTCGGTTCGGGCTTATTTTAATGAAATCTTCCGATTTTACTTTAATATCCGCATCAAAAAGTTCTTCTTGGGCGGGTGTTAGGTTCCTTGTGGAAAATATTTTAGTGTTTTCTACATTGCCCGTTGCATTAGTCATCAATAGCTTGCCGCCACGGCTAAGAATACTGTTTGCACAATCTTTTGCCAGATAGGAATGTTTGCCCAATGGCGCAGTAAATTCCGCTTCTAGCTTTTTCTTCCCGTCTACGGTTAAAAGTACACCTTTGAGGGTTACTTCGTTCTCTTTGTTTATGGTAGCAATCGCACCTATGGGCGCCGAACAGCCTCCTTCTAAAATACGAAGAAACTCACGTTCTAGTTGCGTACATATTTCCGTGGGCCTATGATTTAGTTCTGCACAGGCTTCACGAACAAATTCATCTTCTTCTTTGGCCACCACCATAATAGCTCCTTGCGCAGGGGCAGGTACCATCCATGTAAGTCCAATTGTATTTTCCGGTTCCAGACCAATACGCTCCAGACCTGCAGCGGCGAATATGGCGCCGTTCCAATCGTTGTCCTCAAGTTTTTGGTAACGACTGTTAACGTTTCCGCGAAGGTCTACCACGGTATGGGTAGGATATCTATTAAGCCATTGGGCTTTTCTTCTGAGACTTCCGGTAGCAATGATTGCATCCCTTTCCCCAAGAAATTCTTCGTTCTTTTTAAAGGCAAGGATATCCAGAAAGTTGGCGCGTTCCAAAACCGCTGCCTGAACAATACCTTGTGGCAGGGCGGTAGGCACGTCTTTCATGCTGTGAACGGCAATATCAATATCATCGTTCAGCATAGCAACGTCTAGGGTCTTGGTAAAAATACCGGTAATGCCCATTTCGTACAACGGCTTGTCAAGAACAAGGTCGCCTGTAGATTTTACGGAAATTACTTTTACTTTATGGCCTAAAGCTTTGAGTTTGTTTTTGACGGTATTTGCTTGCCATAGCGCTAATTCGCTATCGCGTGTACCAATTCGTATGACCTTGCTCATGGAGTGTCGAGTTCGAGTTGAAAGACTTTTTGAATAAGTTCTAGACTAGTGTCTGAATCGACATTATCGTCTTTAAGATGATTTGCGAACTGCTTCGTTATTTTTTGAATGATTCTGTTTGATATTACATCTGCCTGTTGCTCGTTAAAGTCCGATAGTTTTTTGGATTGATAGTCCATTTCTTCGTCTTTCATGGTTTTGAGCTTCTGCTTCAGGGCTTTAATGACAGGGGCAAATTTTCGGGTTTCAAGCCATTGGATGAAATCTCCTTTTACCTCGTCTATGATAACTTCCGCTTCTGGAATGAACTGTTTTCTTCTTTCGAGCGTATCGTCCGTAATTTGGGAAAGCTGATCTAAATGTACCAAAGTAACGTTATCATGTTCTTCTACCGTTTCCGAAACATTCTTGGGAATGGAAAGGTCTAAGATTAAAAGAGGTTTCTTGGTGTGGATAAGATCTTTTGAAATTGTTGGGGATTGTGCTCCCGTAGCAACAATTAATACATCGGTAGACCTAATTTCAGTTTGGAGGTCCCCATAGTCCTTAACTACCAATTGAAATTTACCGGCAATTTTTTCCGCTTTGTCCTTGGTACGGTTAATAAGGGTAATATGTGTGTTTTTGGTATGCTTGATAAGGTTTTCACAAGTATTCCTGCCAATCTTTCCAGTACCAAAAAGTAAAATATTCTTTTCTGAAATGTTTTCAACATTTTCCATAATGTACCGTACCGATGCAAAAGAGACCGATGTAGCGCCAGAGGAAATTTCCGTTTCGTTCTTGATGCGCTTACTGGCCTGAATGACCGAATTGCAAAGTCGCTCTATAAACGGATTGGCAATACCGTGCTTTTTGGAACGGTTAAAACTTGCCCTTAATTGGCTTATAATTTCAAAATCACCTAAAATCTGACTATCCAATCCTGTGCCTACTCTAAAAAGATGGCTAATGGCGTCATTGTTTTTGTACACGTAGGCTACCTCTTGAAATTCTTCAACAGAGCCGGCGGTATTATCACAAAGTAATTTTATAAGTTGAAAAGGATGCTGTGCAAAACCGTTCAATTCCGTTCGGTTACAGGTAGAGGTCACTAGAAGCCCGTCAATACCCAATTCACCAGCTTTGGATAGGATGCGTTCCATAGCGGCATCGTCCAAACTAAATTTGCCACGAACCTCGGCATCAGCTTTTAGATAGCTTAAACCAATGGTGTAGAACGAGTTATTTTTTGAAATGTGGTAATCTTTCATGAAAGCTCTTTCAAAGCGGAAACAAAAATAAGAGGCTTAACGCTATAAAAATAACGCTAGAGGAACAATAAGTGTCGTTGAGGGTTTTTTTAGTTATATATGAATGTAAATCCGTTGAAAACCAGTATTTTTGTAGGAAATACTGTGCTTAGCGATGTATCTATTTAGAACGTTTCTAAATAAAAATAAACCAATTCATGTTTCATATGGAAGCTAAAAATACCGCTCAAGGTTCATTTCAAGAAGTGCTTATAGAGGATGGGTTTTACGTGCTCAAAATTCAAAATGATACCGCAGAAACCCAAAATGTGGTACGTGATATAGATAGTAGTTTTATACAATTTCATTTTTGTTTAAAGGGAAATGCCAAGTTCATTTTTAATGAAGGAAGGTACAACCTTGAAGTGTCCGAAGAAAACTCTTTGTTGCTCTATAACACGCAGATAGACCTTCCTATGAACCTGCAGTTGGCCCCAAATTCTTGGTTGGTTTCGGTAGTGATGACCATTCGTAAATTCCATTCGCTCTTTTCCAAGGAGGCAGATTATATTCCCTTTTTAAGTGCGGACAACAAGGATAAAAAATACTATGCGCAAGAAGGTGTAAGTCCGGCAATTGCGGTTATTCTTAGTCAGATGATGAATTACAACCTTCACCCCTCTATAAAAGAGTTGTACATAAAAGGAAAAGTGTACGAGCTTATTTCTTTATACTTTAACAAAAGTGATGATGCGGATATAGAACAGTGCCCATTTTTGGTAGATGAGGATAATGTGCGCCGTATACGTAAAGCCAAGGAAATTGTTATCTCTCGTATGGCGGAACCTCCTACGCTAACAGAGCTTTCTGAAGAAATTGGCTTGTCCTTAAAAAAATTAAAGGAAGGTTTTAAGCAGATTTATGGCGATTCCGTGTTCAGCTTTTTATTCGATTATAAAATGGAATATGCCCGTAAAATGTTGGAAACAGGGCAACACAATGTTAATGAAGTAGGACTTAAGGTGGGCTACAGTACAGCTAGCCATTTTATTTCGGCCTTTAAAAAGAAGTACGGAACCACTCCCAAAAAATACTTAATGGCCTCTGCAAATAATTAATACGGCAGAATTAGAGTATCACTTTTGTCATTTTTATATAATTGAAGGTGTCTGCGTTTTATTTTGTTAATAACCTTCGGTAAAAGGTTCATTTTTATCGATGAAATTTCTGAATTTTGCTAGTGAGAAACTATAGTTAGGAATTCAACTTAAACATGTCCCCCTAGAAAATGAAAGAAAGACCCATTGTAGGCCTACTTTCCGCAATATTCATATGTTTTTTATTCTTTGGTATTGCCTGTGAAAAGGACAAAAGTGACGACCCCGTTGCTATTGCCCCAGATGTGATACCGCCATTGCCTCCCAAAAAACTGGAAACGGTACAGGTTACGGATTCGTCCATTACCGTGTCTTGGGAATCTGCTAAGGACAACGTTAAGGTATTGCATTATATGGTCTACCAAGATAGTGTAGAAGTGGCGCGGGATACACTAACTACTTATCATGCTGAAAACCTAAAACCAAATACGGAATATGTTTTTGCCGTAAAAGCTACAGATGCTGCCGGGAACAACTCTGAATTCAGTGAAAATATAAAGGTACTTACAGATGCTCTTGTAGCAGAAGATACTCTAGTTGAGAATGATAGCACAGCAGTTTTCAGTTCAATTTTAAGAGCACCACTATTGTCCGTTGGCAAGGTGTTGAAGAATTCCGTAGAGTTAAAATGGGAATTGGAAATCAATCCTTCTGCAGTTAAGGAATATCGCATATTTCAAGATACGGTCCAGATTGGTAATGTAAACAATAAGTCTTACAGCGTAACAGGCCTGGAGGCTGGAGTAGGGTACAATTTTAGTGTGACGGCCATTGATTTACTGGGCAAGACCTCAAAACATAGTAATAGGGTTGAAGTAGAAACTCCACTTGAAAATATACCTGAAAAAGATACTATTGCACCTACGGTCCCAACTGATTTAAGAGCTTTGGATATTCTTGAAAATAGTATGAGACTGGTTTGGAATAGCGCCAAGGATAGTGTTGGCGTTGCAATATATACAGTTTATAACGATAGTACCCTTTTGGCAGAGGTTACGGATACTTTGTACGTGGTTGAGGGGTTGGAGGCCAACACCAGATATAGCTTTCAAGTGAGCGCTTCCGATGAATCAAAAAACGAATCGTTGCGCAGTGAACCTATTTTGGTTAGTACTATTAAAGAGGTTAAAGAGGACAGTGTTGTTCTTGGTGCGCCAATAAATTTACAAGTAGTTGATTTAAGCGCTACCATGGCCAGTTTTTCTTGGTCACCTGAAAATGATAGTACAGCAGTTGCAGAGTATTCTGTTTATTTGGATGAAATTTTAGTAGCAAAAACCGAAAAGCCAGAACATGTGGTTGAAGGATTAACCTCTGGAACGGAATACACTTTGTCAGTGGGGGCGATAGATGAATCTGGAAACCAATCGGAAAAAAGTAGCACATTAAGCTTTACGACTTTAAGCGAAAGGGTGGTATTCAAGGATTCCATTGCGCCTACGATTCCACAAAGTCTAAAAATTGAAGACCTTACCAAATCGTCTTTAAGATTAACATGGAATGCTTCTACAGATAGCATAGGTGTAGCTAATTATAGGGTTTTTCAAAATGAAGATTTTCTGGCTACCACAACGGAAACGAGCTTTTTGGTTGAAAAACTTTCACCAGAGACCCAATATACTTTTTCTGTTTCAGCTTTAGATGAAGCCCAAAACGAATCGGAGCAAAGCGAGCTGGTTTCTATTACTACGGAAAAAGAGGTAGAAGAGCAAAAAATCAGTGATACTACGGCTCCTACCGTTCCGGAAGGTTTGGTCGCTAGTGAAATTACACAGTCTACGGTAGATTTGTCATGGAAAGCGTCACAGGATAGTGTTGGTGTGTCTGGGTATAGCGTGTTTCTGAATGGAAAATTTTTGGCTTCGGCCACAAAAACGGCATATCGTGTAGAAAGCTTGTCACCCAATACCCAATATACATTTTCTGTAGCGGCTTATGATGCGGCGGAAAATGAATCTCAGCAAAGTGCCGCTTTGCAGTTAACTACCGAACCGGAAGTATATGTAGATGATGTTGCGCCTTCTGCACCAACTGGATTAAGGACGGAAGAAATTACGGATACCCAAATAGATTTACGCTGGAATACGGCAACGGATAATCTTGGCGTGACCCAATATATCATTTACCAGAATGGAGAAAGGGTTAAGACCGCTACTGGCACAGGCTCTACTATGACCGGGTTAACCTCTAATGCATCATACAGTTTTAATGTTTCGGCAGTAGATGCAGCTCAAAATGAATCGGAACAAAGCGAGACATTTTCTGCTTCTACTATTGAAGAAGTACAAACAGTAGATAAAATCTTGGTTTTTACAAAAACGGCCGCTTTCCGGCATGGATCTATTGAAAAGGGAGTGGCTACGATAAGGGCTTTGGGCCAAGCCAACAATTTTGAAGTGGAGCAGACGGAGAACGCAAGCAATTTCACCTTTACTAATTTGAGCCGATATAAAACGGTGGTTTTCTTAAACACAACGGGAGATGTTTTGGATACTGATCAGCAAAGGGCTTTTGAGAGTTACATTCAATCTGGGGGTAGTTATATGGGTGTGCATGCCGCAACGGATACGGAATATGATTGGCCTTGGTATGGAAAATTAGTAGGTGCTTATTTTAATGGTCACCCAAGCATACAAGAAGCTACACTCAATGTAGTAGATCGTAACCATAGTGCAACTTCTCACTTATCCAGTAATTGGGTGCGAACGGAAGAGTGGTATAATTTTAAAGAAATCTATAGCGGCATAAATCCATTAATACTTTTAGATGAGTCTACGTACAACGGAGGTACGAACGGAGCCAACCATCCATTTTCTTGGTATCATAGTTATGATGGTGGAAGAGCTTTCTATACTGCGGGAGGACATTCCAATGCATCTTATGATGAAGCGGATTTTAGGGCTCATTTGTTAGGCGGATTGCTCTATTGTTTGGGGCGATAATTTGATGAAAGGCATTTATAGGAAAACCAACTCATTGGTCGGTTGTATGGGTTTAAGCCGGCAGCTCCCTTGTTCAGGAGGCGGATTTACGATGCAAAACTTTCGGTGAAAGGGTAAAAGTGCTTATTTCGTTAGGTACAATTTTTTAAAACAAACTAAGGAGTCGGTTCTGAAGGAGGTATTCCAGACTTAATTAACGGGTCTTGCAACCATAATTCCCGTATTTTTCTTGATGCCTTTTAGATATTCTGCAAGTGGCTTTTTTGATACTTCAACTTTCATAGAACCTGTTGAAGCATGTAGCAAATGAATACGCCCATCCTTCTCTCTTGTGGCAATTCCCGTATGTGTAATGTCCAGTCCGTTTATAGATGTTGTTAAAGCAATGATATCTCCGGTTTGTATGAGGTGTTCATTGGCTGCGATTTCATCCTGTGCCAAAATACAAATAGGTTGGTTGTTGAGGTAATTTTCTGAAGCCTTTACTTTTTCAAAATTTTCATCATCGCTTAGAAATGGATAAAGGTCACGATGTGTACTCATAAAATTAATAGGCTTGGTTATTTCTTTTCCTCCAATTTCAGAAGTAATGTCTTTGATCAATCCTTTCTTTTCGTTGTTGGCGATCCATTCTGAAAAGTAATGTAGACGAGAAGCGTAACCGTCTAATTGGCCATCTTTATAACGAATGATTTCTAGAGCCTTTGTGAAATCATCAAAACTAGATGTTCCGTTTTTTAGCGTTAGGGCAAAAGCCAATACGTTTTCAACATAGGTAGTACAGTCTAAACCTTGAAGATTAACAACCAGGGTTTCCGTTTTTCCAATTTCCAAGGTTTTGGCCACGTAAGGTGTACCCATAAACGTTTTTCCAATGGCTACAATGGTTTTTCCAAAATCTTTCTCCAGAAACCCATCAATGGCAATAAACTTGTTCTCTATGGCTTGTTTGTCTATAGGTGAGCAAGTAATTTGCTGAGAAAACGATAGGGTAATTGTTAGAAAAAGCAACAAAAAAGCGGCAAATTTGGACATAGTGGGAGTTTAAAGTAAAAATACAAATTTATAGCCCATGATGGCCAAACATACCATACCCATGAGGTCTGTAAATATCTGCGCGCCTTCTGTCCTTAAGTTCAAAGGCTTCGGAGAGGTATTCTATTACATCTTTGTCCCTGTCCGTATCTTCAATACGCATGGCATCACTTTCGTAGAAAGGCTTGGTTTGGAGTCCGTTTTCGTTTTCAAACATCAGTAGGTACATAGAGAAATTCTTATCGTAATCCTCATTGTCGCGCTTTTTGAAAAAATACCCGGTATATTGTTTTTCTTGGAACGAGAAGGTTTTTTGGGCGACAAAAGCAACAGAATCTTTAATGCGGTTATAGGTTGAACCCTCAAAGAGAAGTGCTTCTGCCAAATGTTGTTGTGATTTATAAGTAGATGGAAAATGGCCTAACATATTTACCTCTTTTAGTTTATTGAATAGGGGCAACCTTCCGTTAAGGTCAGCGGCTAAATCCGTTAACTGTTTTTGCGATACTTGTACTCCGTTTTGTAATAATTGAGCAAAGTAAGTAGCCTGAACGCCAGGGTCTTCAACTTGCGAAATTTGGGTAAAAAAGTGCGATACCTGTTTGTCCGAACGAAAAGGGTAGAGCAGTGTAACGTAGTTTTCTAACAACGTTGTGTTGGTCTTGCTAGTTCTTGGGTTGTAAAAGTCATTATGTGAGTTGGCCAAATCTTTGCCAAGTTGTCTTTTAATGAGGGTCTTGGCATCATTTAAAATCTGGGTTCTATACTTTTTGTATAGTTTGGGTTTTATGGTGTTGCTCGTTAGTAATTTAGATAGTAACGAAAAAATAGGTTCTTTATATTCTGGGATGGAACTATAATTTAATAGTTCTGGGTATAGCTTTTTGGCCAATTGCAAATTTTCCCGATACGGTTTAAAAATAAGGCTAATGTTGAACGTGTTTGATAACAGGGGTAAATCAGTTTCCATTAATTCTAACAACAGCTTTGTTGAGGCCTCATTGGATTTTTTTGCAATTTCTTGGAGCAAAACTGCCTGTGCCGTAGAATTGTTATATGATTTGGTGTAAAAACTTCTATAGAATTCGGTGAGGTCTACGTCTTTTAAATCTGCTAATTTTCGAATTAGATGCAGTTGGATCTGTCTTTCCCCATTGACTAGGTCAAATTCCGAAATGTGCTTTTTTAGTGCGTTGGCGTGCTTGGTTTCAAACTTTATAAAACGGTATCCGTCAAGTGCGATACTATCGTTGGCGCTCAATGCCTTAAAAAATTCAGGTGCTTTGTCCTCAAAGAGGTCACGACCTATTGTAGTATCATTGGGCACAAAATTATTGAAGAATTCATTTATGAATACACTGGGTTTTTCAATTGTGTCCACTACGGCCTTTAGTTCGTACAGAAGTCCATCTTTCAAAATATTTTTTACTAGAATACCTCTTGTACTGGCCGTATCGGCAAGTATCATCTGTAGTTCATGGTATCCCTTGGAAGAGGTTTTTTTCTCCTCTTTTATTATATTATATTTTTTATGTGCGTATAGTTTTTTACGTAGGCCCCAAGCCGAATCTAAATTTCTGAACATTAAAAAATCATGTGATTTGTTCAGTTCTACGGATACCGCTTCGCCATTTTCATTCCTATAGATGGTTTTCTTGTGAAAGGCGTCGTACGGTTTTGTTTTGGGAGCGCCATGATAATAGTTGGTGCTGCTTTCTACGAATTTGGGAGGTTTAACAGTACTCTTTGTGGTAAAGAACAGGGCGGTGTCTACCACGGTTTCGTAGGGTTTCTGGGCTTCACTATTTTTTAGTTTGAAGGAATCAAAGAATTGTGCAGCCTCTTTTTCATTTTTCCCTACCATACCCAAAAGGTAATATTCCCCTTTTCGCAAAGTGGTCATTAGGTATAGTCGCTTTTGGGTCTTGGCATCCATTTGTGCCGATGAGGTGAGTCTTCTTCCCTCAAAAGAACCGTATTCAGGTTTTAGTTTTAAATCCTGATAAAAACGTTTTTGTATCTGCTTGAGTTCAAAAGTATCGACCTCAATAAAATTAAAATCATTTAAAACCGATTTACGGAGAAAGTAATAATTATCAGTAATGGAGTCATAACCTTCTATCCAACGATTGCCGTTTCTACTGCGGTTGGTAAAGCTGTATAGGGATGGCATTTGGACCTCAAAATCCTTGTATACTGAGGAAACCGTTGTTGGTCTACGGAGAGAATCGTTCCTGAACTTTAGGCTATTAAAAATAGAATCTGAAAATGAGGTAACGTAATCTCCTTCTCCACCCATTTTTATGATAACCAATTCTAAAGGGGTTTCAAAAATTTGGTACCGTTGGTGGTCACCGTTCTTAAGCTTATTTCTAATGTCCAACCCTGAAAATTGGCCATTGGTAATGGGCTTTTTATACACTATTTTTCCTGGGATGTTCTCAAAAAGCAATTTGTCTATTTCTTCTAAGGTAAATACGTTGTCTTTCTTAAGATGCGAATAAGTAGGTATGCGATTAATGACCACAAAACTGCCGTTGGCAAGGTCCGGGGAAACATATGTGGTTTTCCCTATATCAGAAACTGGATATAATTTGTTGGGAAGGTCAATAGTGAAAAAATTGTCTTCCGGGCCATAGCTATGATATTCGTTTTCGCGTTTCTTTTGCTCGAACTTCAATTTTAGTTTTCTTCCCTTTGATGTGGCTTTGGAAAGCAATGGTCTTACGGTATATCCCTTTTTTCTTAAGAGCGAAATAACACCTTGCTCTCCTGGCAAATGCGCTGCGCCAATACCCGAAAAGACCTTTCCTTTTCGCATGATGGAATCCATCCGATCCACCATATTGGCATTGCGTATGTACAGCATGTTTTTCATGTAAAAGGGCGTGTACATAGCTCGGTCAATAGAGTCCAACAAGGCTATGTTCCTTTCTCTATAGGCATCTTGAAGTAAGAACATTGGGTCTGACTGTTGCATCTTTTTTTGCAGCCACTCGTCCGGTTTTTGTTTAATGGGGTTTAGACTGGCCCTCCCCACAAGAGCGGCGGACTCCTCCATATCTTCTAAGGCAATGATAGGTTTGTTGAATTTTTTTCCTGCCTGATATATGAACATATCAAGATAGGTTTCTTCCTCAAAATTTTGGGAGTATTCATTGGTGCGGTACAGAATGTTGTTTACAATGCGATCCTCATAGGCTAGATATGCCCCCAGAACTTCTTTACGCGGATTATCTACCTTAAAAGACCTAGCGTAAAAACCTTTGGTAACAAAACCGGCTTCTGCACCATAGGGACTAGAGCCCATGAGATTTTCTTTTTCCAGCCAAAGTCCGGGATCTGATTCTAGGGCAACCATGTCACTTTGATCCAACGCATCAAAAAAAACATCATCTAACCTAAAAGCAATTTTTTTGCTCACGTGCATAGTGCCATACAGGTAAGATGTTTTCTCTAAGCCATTTCCCGAAATTTCCCAGAGAAGACTATTTTTTTCTTGGGCCGTTACCGAAAGAGAAATAAGCAAAAGAAAAACTGATACAAGTCGCATAAATGCTTTTTTGGTATAGGGGTTCATGTGCCGGAAACGAGCGCTTTTCACAAAATTAGAAAAGAGCTTGCTGCAGTATATCCCTATAAACCGTTAAAATAAACAATTGGTTTTATGGTATAACGGCTATTCCCTAGTTGTATTTTCTGGAGCTTCCATATTTTCTAAACGTAGTCGGGTGCGGGGTAGACTTTCAGGATAATTCTCCTGTAAAAATGTAATTAATTTTTCACGTACATGCACGCGTAAATCCCATGCGGTAGACGAATCTACGGCGCTCATCAATGCCCGGATTTCTATGTGGTTGGCTTTGGAATCCGTTACTTGAATATTATTTACTTCTCCGTCCCACAAGTCCGTGTTTTTTAGAATACGGGTGAGTTCTTTTCGCAAGGCCTCAAACGGTACGGAATAATCTGTATACAAAAAGACGGTACCTAAAATATCAGCAGAGGATTTTGTCCAGTTTTGAAATGGTTTTTCAATAAAGTAGGTGGTGGGCAATATCAACCGTCTTTTATCCCAAATCTTCACCACCACATAGGTAAGCATAATTTCTTCAATGCGCCCCCATTCACCTTCAACTACCACAACATCGTCTAATTTTATAGGTTGCGCCAAGGCAATTTGTATTCCCGCCAAAATGGTTCCTATCATTTTCTGGGCAGAAAACCCAATGATAATTCCCGCGACTCCTGCAGAGGCAAAAATACTGACCCCTATTTCCCTTATGCCGTCAAAACTCATAAGGGCAATACCCACCGCCAGGATGATTATGATAAAAATTACAATGCGTTCCAGAATATTGAATTGCGTAGCTACCTTACGGGCCCTAAGATTATCGGAAGTGTTCATGTCATAGGTGTGCATGACATGCTGTTTAACAATTTTAATAGCTTTTATAATCAACCAGGTAAAGGCAAAAATAAAGAGTAGAGTGCTCGTTTTTCTAAAGTAGAATTCTAGATGAGATAGTCCTAGTATCTGCCTTAAGGAGGCCATTCGTAACAAAATGGAAACCAGTATGAGAAAAATAGGTGTGCTAACCGTTTTTACGGTAGAAGACGGAATAAGATACTTAGGGTTTTTGCCTAATTTTCTAAGGACTTGTAGCAACATAAAATAGGCAATCAGCAAAACTATAAATGTTCCTAAGAGCCATAAAAGAGATTGATAGTTGGTGTTGAAAAAGTTATTCAGCATAGCAAATCATTAAAGAGGATAATTATACTCTGTTTTTTCCCGTCAACATATCTTAATCGGTCATATAATTGATGTAATCTATAGTAGCATCAAAAAGTATTTTAATAACATTCGCTCTAGATACGTTTCAAGGTGTATTTTTGTCAAAATTATTGGTTTGACCTGTTCAAAACGGGCACTTGAAGATAGTTATATTACCTTAAAGATTCACTGTGCTTTAAGATGAATAAACATTTTTAAACCAAGAAAATATTGCTACGCTATGAAAGGAGTTTTATTGGTCAATTTGGGTTCTCCGGACAGTCCAACATCAAAGGATGTGAAACCGTACCTAGATGAGTTTTTAATGGATGAACGCGTGATAGACGTGCCCAACTGGCTACGGAACATCATAGTTCGCGGTATTATTCTTCAGACCCGACCTAAAAAATCTGCTGAAGCATATTCTAAAATTTGGTGGGAAGAAGGTTCTCCACTGATTGTAATTTCGGAAAGGTTTACGGAAAAGTTAAAAGAGCAGTCGGACATGCCTATAGCATTGGGTATGCGGTATGGTAGTATGACCATAAAGAACGCTTTGCAAGAATTGAACAGTAAATGTGTGGATGAGGTACTTTTGGTGCCCATGTACCCCCATTATGCCATGTCTTCTTATGAGACCGTTGTGGTAAAAGTAATGGAAGAGCAAGAGCAGTTGTTTCCTAAAATGAAAATCACCACCCTTCCTCCTTTTTATAAAAATCCAGAGTATATACGTGTTCTTTCGGAGCGAATTTCGGAAAGTTTGGAAGGCTTTGATTATGACCATATTTTGTTTTCGTACCATGGCATTCCCGAAAGGCACATACGAAAATCCGACCCGACCAATTTTCACTGTAAAATAGATGGTATATGTTGTCAGACCAATTCTGTGGCCCATCATACTTGCTATCGCCACCAGTGTTTTGACACTACAGAATCCGTAAAGGCGTATTTAAACCTGCCGGCGGAGAAGGTCAGTAACTCGTTTCAATCACGGCTACCTAACGATCCTTGGTTAAAGCCTTATACCGATTTTGAATTTGAACGTTTTCCTAAAGAGGGAATAAAAAATCTTGCTGTTATTACACCGGCCTTTGTTGCTGATTGTTTGGAGACTCTAGAAGAGATAGCCATGGAAGGGCAACACCAATTTCAGGAAGCAGGTGGTAAGGGGTATAAGCACATACCCTGTTTAAATGAAAGTGATTCTTGGGTAAGTGTAGTAGCAAAATGGGTAAAGGATTGGCAAGAAACGGGTGCATTACCGGCATAGATTTCTACCAGCCTCTTGTATGAAGTAGATAACTGATATAAAATGGCTAAAGTATCATCGGAACAGTTAGGGTCGGAACCAATTGGTAAGCTTTTGGTAAAACAGGCCTTGCCTGCCTCTATTGGTATTTTGGTGATGTCACTTAACGTACTGGTAGATTCCATTTTTGTTGGTAATTGGATAGGCTCTATTGCCATAGCCGCAATCAATGTAGTACTTCCGGTATCCTTTTTTATTGGAGCTTTAGGAATGGCTATAGGTATTGGAGGGTCCAGTATTATTTCAAGGGCTCTTGGGGCGGATAATTACGAAAAGGCTATAAAGACTTTTGGTAATCAAATTACCTTAACCCTTTTGATTACCACCGTAATGGTTGCTTTGGGGCTTTATTACATAGATGTACTTATACCTGCTTTTGGTGGCAAGGGAACCATTTTTGAACCTGCAAAGATTTACTACACCATTGTACTGTACGGAGTGCCGTTTTTGGCCCTTTGTATGATGGGTAATACCGTAATTAGGGCTGAGGGAAAGCCTAAATTTGCGATGATAGCCATGATTATACCCTCCGTAGGGAACCTTCTTATGGACTATATATTCATTTATGTTTTTGATTGGGGCATGGAAGGTGCAGCCTGGGCAACTACTGTTGGATACGTGCTATGTGCGGCATATGTTTTTTACTTTTTTCTGTCTAAAAAATCGGAACTAAAACTTAGTCCGGCATGTTTTAGGCTTGATTTACCCATTATTAAAGAAATTGGTTCCTTGGGTTTTGTAACCTTGTCAAGACAAGCTACTACAAGTGTAGTCTACTTACTAATGAACAACATTCTTTTTGGTCTTGGTGGAGAGGCTATGGTAGCGGTTTATGCTATTATTGGCCGTATGTTAATGTTTGCGCTGTTTCCTGTATTTGGGGTAACCCAAGGTTTCTTGCCTATTGCGGGATTTAATTATGGTGCAAAAAAATACCAAAGGGTACGAGAGTCCATTAATACCGCCATAAAATATGCGTCCTTATTAGCAGCAGTTGTTTTTATTGGGCTTATGAGTTTTCCGCAAGAAATAGCCTCTTTGTTTTTAAGTGATAGGGCAGGGCAATCTGCTCATGATTTGGCCGCTAATGCGTATGTTCTAGATCATATATCCCTAGCTATGCGGTTGGTGTTTGCTGCAACCCCTATTATTGCTTTACAACTGATAGGTGCCGCTTATTTTCAAGCTATTGGTAAGGCGGTGCCAGCATTACTTTTAACCTTGTCCAGACAAGGCTTCTTTTTTATTCCGCTTATATTGATCTTGCCCAATTACCTAGGCGAACTGGGTGTGTGGCTTTCCTTTCCCATAGCAGATGTGCTGGCCACTATTGTAACGGGTTTCTACTTGAGAAAGGAAATCAAGAACACTTTAGTCGCAAAAGAAGCGTAAACTAAATCTCTTCTTTGACCTTGAATTTCAATTTTCTTACTGCTTCATATTCGTTAATGCCGCTTTTGAGTGCAATAGTTCCATACCTGTTGAAGATCTAGGTTTAAAACCGTGCCAATCCTGTTCGTTGGATTCTTTAGGGATGTTCAAGTATGCGTCAAAATTCGCACCTTTTAAGTGGGTTCCCAGAAATGCGGTTAGAAAATGTTGGTTGATGTTGTTGATCTTTCTTTGGTCCCATGAAGGTTCGGCATATCTGTAATATTCGTCAATATGTAAACCGGGTTGAAGCGCTTCTGCTGGTGGAGGGTTCGGAGCTACGTTATGTCTCGCATTTTTATAGGTGAGTAAGTATCGGTCCGCATTAACAGCGCCCTCATAAATGGCCTTTATTCCTTTGTCGTAACCGGATATGTCATCTTGGTCACCTGCAATAAAGAGTGTTGGTTTTTTCAACCCTGCCAACCCGTTGGCATCCCAAACCCCACGTTCCATTCCCCATGGGGCAAAGGCAACTACTGCTTTAATTCTGGGGTCAATCTGTTTTTGGTATTCAGCATTACTGGCCGCTAAAGTTGAGATTGCTGTGCTACCTCCTGTTATTTGCCCAAAGAAAGCTGTAAGACCATCGCTATAACCGGCACCTCCAACATTTAAAACACCATAGCCACCCATAGAATAGCCAACGATACCAATGTTCTCTGAATCTACCATTCCAGCGAGAGGGCCTTTTGATGAGGAGTTTCCTTTTTCGGCAATCGTATCGACAACAAATTGGATGTCTTTAGCTCTGTTCAACAAAGTGCTTTGAAAAGCATTGGCATCTTTAAAAGTAGAATCCGTATGGTCTATTGAAACCACAACATACCCTTTAGAAGCAAGGTTTTCAGTTAAATAGGTCATTAAATATCTAGAACCTACATACCCATGCGATACTACTATTAAGGGGTATCCGCCAGAAGTTGTTTTGGGTGCGGCATCGCGATAAGCCCTGCCTTTAAAGGTAAATGGGACCAAGGGACGTAAAGAATCGCCACGGGTGCCCATTACTTCTTCATAAACTACGGTAGTATTTTTTTCCATAGGAGCTTCGGACGGGTACCAAACCTCTATGGTAAGCGGCCTGTCATACGTAGGGTCCGAGCCCCCTTTTGAATTTAAAATATCTACTTGGTTCTTATGGGTTAGCTGAAGCGTGCGCACGCCAACGGTATAATCGCCTCTGGCGGCAAGTTGAGGTGCATCGGGCAATTCATCTCCATAAAGAAATTCCTGTGCTTGAAGAGTAAGTGAAGTGGATAGAAAGAGTAGCAGTGCTGCTACTAAAGAGCGTTTTTTTGAGGGGGATTTTAATCTTGTTTTCATAATGTTTGAGTTGAGTTATTGCTAAATGTAATGAAATTAAGCAAGATGAGGATTTTACACTAGGCTTTTGTAATGGAAAGTTGCTCGTATTCCTGCTTTATAAGGGCCGCACCATATTTACGTTCTAATCGTCTAATACTAAAATGGGCATGTGCCATATTCTGAAAGTGGTCTATAAACGCCAGATTGATTGTAGCCCCTCCCGCAGCACCAACAATTGGTATGGCCTGCGCAACGAATTTCTCGGAGACTTGAACACTAAATTTTGAAGCTACTTGGGCAATTAATTGTAAAATGGGGTTTCCGGTGGTGTTCAATATGGTGGTGAGGGTCTTTCCCGAAATACCGCTTGCCCCTTTCACTGCTGAACTTATAGCAAGTCTGGTAGCGTAGTATCCAGTGTCCAGATTATCATCATGCTTACTTTTTCCTCCAAGGGCGAAAACCTGCAAACATGCCAGTTGCGAATCAAGGGTGTCTAAATCTTCACCTTCGCTACGCGCAATATCCATAATGGAACGCATCATTAGTTTAGTTGTCAAAGTAAGGTCTACCGCAAATGCCGTAGCTCCCAAAGCACCTCCAATGGCACCGGATGAGGTTACTAGGGCCTTATAAAGATTGTTGGACGGTATAGCGGTTTTTTTTCGCATTGAGATTAAATTACTTTTCACCACAGTGTGCAATACTTTGTAGGTTATTTGCTGTAACCAATTGCGTTGTTTCTGAGGTAAAAGTTGAATGCGACTTTCTATAATATTGCCCATTTTGTTAAGACCTTGCATGGCCCAACCTATCTGCTCCATCTTTTGTTTGGCGTTGCTAAGTGTCTGGAAATCTTCCGGTGTCATTTCTTTTTTCACAATTTTCAAAAGATGATTGTTTAAAATATGGGTTGCCCTAAATTAAACATTCTTCTAAATATATAAGGGCTTAATGGCGTAAAGGATTGTATCATAAAATTCATTTTGGGTTATGTAAAAGGAGTTTGTGGTTTTTCCTAACTTTGAGCAGCAATTCTAAAGCCTGTTCCATTGTACGAATACATAAAAGCGTTACACCTTATTTTTGTGATTACATGGTTTGCAGGGCTGTTCTATATACCGCGCCTATTTATTTATCATATTGAGGCTTCTGAAAAAGCATCGCCTGAAAGGGAGATCCTTACCAAACAATTGCAGTTAATGGCAAAGCGCCTCTGGTATATCATTACTTGGCCGTCTGCGGTTCTGGCCATTGGTTTTGCCGTTTGGTTATTGGTTTTAGTTCCTGCATGGCTACAACAACCGTGGATGCACGTAAAACTTGTTTTTGTTTTGTTGTTGGTTCTGTATCATTTAAAAACACATCAAATTTTTAAGCAATTACAGCGGGATGAAGTCAATTACAGTTCCAAATTTATGCGCATTTTTAATGAGGGTGCCACGCTTATTTTGTTCGCTGTAGTGTTTTTGGTGATTCTTAAAAGTGCCTTTAATTGGGTGTTTGGTGTGGTTGGAATTATCGTTCTTGGAATTCTATTAATGCTCGGCATTAAATTGTACAAGCGCATAAGGTCCAAAAACCCCGAGGCATAAACCATTTTAATGCACTGTAGGCCGTATTAAAAATGGCGTGATATTTGCTACCTTTGGTGTAAACTCCAGTCCTTTGTTTACAAAACTTTCCTTAAGGTCGCGCATCTTCCTATCTATGATTCTGCTGGTAGTCATAGCCTCTATTCTCATTGCGGGAGTTACCGTGTACCAGTATAAAGAGCAATCAGAAGATTACCACTCCGAACGTTTAGAACGAAAAGAAGAGCAGGTAAAGCAAAGCGTAGAGTATGTTTTAAAAAAGACAACCTACCCTGTTACGACAGAGAATTTGGGACTTATTTTTAATGAGGAAATATACCAGATTGCCAATGTGCAAAATCAGAGGCTTAATATCTATGACCTAGAAGGGCAGCTTATAAAAAGTTCCAGGGCCAAATTTGAGGTAGATTCTATCGCAAATTGTTTGAGTCCGTCTATTCTGCGATTGTTGGAAACAAGCCCCACTAAGCGCTTTGTGGACCAAAAAGCATTGGCTGGGGATAATTATAAGGCGTCTTATACGTATATCAACGATAAGCGATTTAAACCAATTGGTATTTTAAATTTGCCCTATTACGAAGATGATTCGTTCAACAATATGGAGCTTAAGGAGTTTCTTATGCGCTTGGGCGGGGTTTATTTTCTAATGTTGTTGATAGCTATTGGTTTGGCTTATTTTATTTCTACTTATATCACCCGGTCGCTTCAGACCATTTCCGACATGTTGGGCAAGACCGATTTAAGGAAAAGCAATCAAAAAATATTGATAGACAACCCAAGTGAGGAAATTGAAAAGCTGGTGACATCGTACAATGCCATGATTGACGAACTTGAAGACAGTGCCGTAAAATTAGCCCGTAGTGAAAGGGAACAGGCTTGGCGGGAGATGGCAAAGCAGGTTGCGCATGAAATCAAGAATCCCCTAACCCCAATGCGGCTCACCGTTCAAAGTTTTGAGCGTAAATTTGACCCGCAGGATCCCAACATCGATATAAAAATAGGCGAGTTTTCAAAAACACTCATCCAGCAAATTGATACCATGAGCAGCATTGCTTCTGCGTTTTCCAATTTTGCCGAAATGCCCGCCCAGCAGAACGAAACCCTGAACATCGTGGAAATCGTAAGGTTGGCACTGGATATCTTTAATGAAGATTACATTCACTTTATTTCTGAAGAAAAAGAAATTATTACGAAATTAGATCGTACACAACTCATACGTGTGGTTACTAACTTGGTAAAGAATGCCATTCAGGCCGTTCCGGAAGTAGATGCTCCAAGAATTGTAGTATCGGTAGGAACAGAAGGTGATTTTGCTAAAATCTGCGTAGCGGATAATGGTATTGGTATTGGGGAAGGCTTCAAAGAAAAAATATTTGAGCCCAAGTTTACCACAAAATCAAGCGGAATGGGGTTGGGTCTAGGCATGGTAAAGAACATAGTGGAGACCTATAAAGGAGCTATTACGTTTACGTCAAAACCGGATAAAGGAACGGTGTTCTCCGTTAAGTTCCCACTTGTAAAGTAGATGAACGCCAACAAAAAATAGAATACTAAAAAAATAGCTATATGAAATTCAATAATGTTCTTGTGGATGATAATCAGCCTACGGCAATCGTTACTATTAACCGTCCCACAAAGTTGAACGCCCTAAACCGTGAAACCATTCAAGAACTACATGAAGCGCTTAAGGCATTGGAAGCGGATAAAAAAATTAAGGTCATTATCTTAACCGGTAGTGGGGAAAAAGCTTTTGTTGCCGGTGCCGATATTTCCGAGTTCGCAGATTTTTCCGAAAAGCAAGGTGGAAAATTATCAGCCAAAGGGCATAAAATTCTTTTTGATTTTGTTGAGCACCTTTCCAAACCCGTAATTGCCGCTGTTAACGGATTTGCACTTGGCGGTGGGCTAGAGCTTGCCATGGCATGTCATTTTAGAGTAGCGAGCCATAATGCTAGAATGGGTCTTCCTGAGGTATCGCTTGGGGTTATTCCCGGTTACGGTGGTACCCAACGTTTGCCACAATTAGTAGGCAAGGGCAGAGCTATGGAATTGATTATGACTGCAGGTATGATAGATGTTGATCGCGCATTGAATTATGGATTGGTAAATCATGTGGTTTCCCAAGAGCAATTGATTGAGTTTTGCCAGAAGTTGGCAAGCAAGATATCGAATAACTCTCCGGTCGCGCTCAGTTATGCAATAAAAGCAGTAAATGCGGGTTTTAAGAATAGTAATGGATATGACGAAGAAATAAAGGCTTTTGGAGCTTGTTTTGGCACCGAAGACTTTAAGGAAGGTACCTCTGCTTTTTTGGAAAAGCGAAAGGCCAACTTTCCTGGTGAGTAGCATGTCCGCTTAAAACCTACTTATGCGAACCCGAAAGAGCCTAACAGCGTTACTGTTTTTAGCTGCCCTAACGTTTACGAATGCCCAAGAAATCCCCGTGGATTATAAGCTTGGAGAGAATTATTCCGATAGGTATAAATATTCTACCATGTTGACCATAGATCGCTCTGTCCAAGAACAGACGGTTCTTGTTCGTACCTATTACGGAGGAATGCCTCTACGGCCCAAAGGTCATTTTATTGAGGTATACGATGCCGAACTTAACTTGGTAGCTGACCATAATTATAAATATGCTGGCAGGCATATGGTTGATGGTTTTGTAAAGAACGGTCAACTTTATTTATTGGAACTGGTTTATGACCATAAAGACGAGGCGTACAATTATGTGGTACACCAGAGTCCGCTGGACGAGTTCAATTTTACGGAAAGAAAGTTGCTATCCATTCCTTCCAAAGAGGTTTTGAATCCATTGGCGGTTAACAAGTACAACCGCAATTTTGGCAATGGCTTTTCAACGGCTACCCATTTTAATGATGATAGAACGGCTTTTGCCGTAACTGTACACCATAGGGAAGGAAAGAAAGAGAAGTATCACATCTATCTTTATGGCACGGATTTAAAGCTTCAATTGGACTATGATTTTAGCGCCAATATTGAGGAAAAGAACTATGCCTTTGAAAACATTGAGGTCTCAAAAGATTTAAAGGAGTTGTATTTAATGGGAAAGGCCTTTTTCAAAAAAAGAAGGTTTGATGTAAAGGAAAGACGCTTTCAATATGAGTTGGTCAGGATTACCCAAAACGGATTTAAAACCCAAGAATTTGCGGATGCGGGAAGGTTTCCAGAATCTTTAAAACCAGTATTATTGGGTAATGATCTAAAAGCAGTTGGTTTTTACGCAGATCGAAAAGATAATAGGTACAATGGCTTGGTGTATTTTAATCTAGACGCCAATTCCTTGGCTATTAAAGCAAAGAAATACAATCCGTTTTCGGATCAGTTCATGTTGGATAAATTTGGGCGTGAGGTAGATGCAGAAATCAAGAATCTTATTTTTAAGAGTGTGCACATAACCCCAAATAAGGATATTCTTTTTAGTGCCGAAGAGTATTTTGTAACCGCAGGACAAGATATAGGAACAGGGGCTACCAAAAAAGTAGACCGTTTTCATTACAATGATATAGTATTGGCAAAGCTGAACGCTTCCGGTACTATGGAATGGGCCCGTAACATCAATAAGGCCGAAGTTACCCAAGGCGATGCTTCGTATGCTTCCTATACGGCATATGGTGAGGGAGAAAACATGTACTTCTTCATCAATTCTGGAGAAAATCCACAGAAAATGAGCAAAGAAAGAATTTTGTTCAAACAAGGGTTTAGCAGAAACCCAAATATGTTCGTTATTAAAGTAGACGGGTCAGGTGATCTATCGTATAAAAAACTTGTAGACGACAAGGAGGTAAGGTTGCCTATTATGGTTTCAAGGCCGTTTATTGATGAGGCATCCGATCATCTTTTGTTTTACGCTAAGCGGGGTACTAAAAAGCAATTAGTTGAGGTAACTGTTAAATAGTTATTGAAACTATCTGTAATTGGATTTATTCCATAAATTTGGAATAAATCCAATAGTGTTGAAAAATGAATCTTACATTAAGGGCCGTGGAGCCCAGCAGAACGTTCACAACAAATTTCTACAGAACGTTTATGAAACCCGCGATGATTTTTTGGAATTTTGCCGAATAGAAGGTGAAGAAGCCGACAGAAACAAGACGCAGTACATCCCCATCTTTCCAAAAACCATTGTAAACAAAGTTACTAGCCCAGATGTGGGTATGCAGTACTCCATGAATCCTTACCAAGGTTGTGAGCATGGTTGTATTTACTGCTATGCGCGCAATACACATGAGTTTTGGGGCTATAGTGCCGGACTGGATTTTGAACGGAAAATTTTAATAAAGAAGGATGCGCCAAAACTGCTCGAGGAAAAAATAAAGAGTAAACGGTGGGAAGCCAGAACCATTGTGCTTTCTGGGAATACAGATTGCTACCAACCTGCCGAGCAGAAGTTTAAAATTACCCGTGCCTGTTTGGAAATATTCTTAAAGTACAAGCACCCCGTGGGTATCATTACTAAAAATGCTTTGGTACTCCGTGATCTGGATATTTTAAAGGAGTTGGCAAAAGATAGATTGATAGGAGTGAATGTTTCGGTTACCTCATTATCCGAAGACACAAGGCGCGTTTTGGAACCAAGAACTACAACCATTAAAAAACGCCTGGAAACCATTCGTGTTCTGTCCCAAAATAATATCCCGGTCAACGCCATGCTCGCTCCCATTATTCCCGGTATCAATAGTCACGAAATCATGAATTTGGCGAAAGCGGTATCTGAAAACGGTGCCAAATCTTTTGCTTTTACCGTAGTCAGACTTAATGGGGCGATAGGACAAGTTTTTACGGATTGGATTCATAAAACCCTACCCGATAAGGCGGATAAAGTTTTGCATCAGATTGAAGAATGTCATGGCGGTACTTTAAATGACAGTCGTTTTGGTGTTCGGAGCAGAGGAGAGGGGAAAATAGCCACCCAAATTCATGATTTGGTACGTCTTTCGCGTCACACTTATTTTAAAGACAAATCCTTTCCTCCACTCAATCATGATTTGCATGAGCAATTCAAGGACGGTCAGCTAAAATTATTCTAATAAAACGGTAAAATTTGTTTTTAGTACAATCACACTAAAAACCGTTCAATTGCTTAGCATTCATAAATTGTATAGGCAGCTTTTATCAATTATAGTTTAGAAGGGTCAAATTGTTAGTATACCTATAATATTCTGTATCTCTTGGGGTGTTAAAATAGTGTAAAGGAAAAATCCGAACCGCAATCCGGTATCGTATAAGCTACTCAGAACATCATTGAGATACATTTTATGAAAATGGAAAATACAGTAGAAAAGACAACTTCAAAAGCTAGCTTGTTACAAAAGATCAAGATTTTTATTGAGACAGCTAATGCTTGGGGCATTTTTGTAATGGGAAGCACCTTTGTTTTAATGATAGGGGCAGCCTATATGTCCTATATTTTACGAAGCGACTTAAATCAGTTCAACATAGAGCGTGCAAGCTCTAGTTTTGGTCAAGGTTTTATGTATTTGGCACTTGGGCTGTTGGTTTTTAAAGCGTTATTCTTTCTTTTTGTTATCTACAAGTACTTTAAATACAAGGCAATAAGTTCCGTATCTAATGAAAAACTGCCTACGGTTACGGTTATAGTGCCCGCTTACAACGAGGGAAAACAAGTATATGATACTTTAATGAGCTTGGCGGAAAGTGATTTTCCGCATGAAAAATTACAGCTGTTGTCTATAGATGATGGTAGTAAAGATGATACATGGCACTGGATGAAAGAAGCCAAAAAGGTTTTAGGTGATCGTGTAACTATTTTTCAGCAACCTAAGAACATGGGTAAACGTCATGGTCTTTACAGAGGTTTTAACGAGGGTACTGGCGAAATTTTTGTTACGGTAGATAGTGATTCTATAGTTGATAAGGATACCCTTCGTAATTTGGTTAGTCCATTTGTGGTAAATGAAAACTGTGGCGCCGTTGCAGGAAACATACGTGTATTGAACAATAAAAGAGCATTACTTCCAAAAATGCTTGATGTTAGCTTTGTAATGAGTTTTGAATTTGTTCGTTCTGCAGAGAGTGCGTTAAACTCAGTGCTTTGTACTCCCGGTGCTTTAGCGGCATACCGTAGAACGGCTGTTTTTAACTGTTTGGATGCATGGATCAACCAAACTTTTATGGGGCAACCTTCAGATATTGGTGAAGATCGCGCAATGACCAACATGATTTTAAAGCAGGGTTACCACGTGTTGTTCCAAAGAAACGCTTATGCTTATACCAATGTACCTGAAAAATACAAAGGTCTTTATAAGATGTTCATTAGATGGGGTAGAAGTAATGTTCGTGAAAATATTGAAATGTCTAAATACGTTTTTACCAACTTTAGAGAAGGTTCCAAATTTGGTTCGCGCTTGTTGTTCATTAGCCAATCCATAAAGATATTGATGAGCTACCCATTCTTATTTTTCATGTTCTTCTTTATTTTAACCCACCCACTTTTATTTTTGAGCTCTACGCTTGTGAGTATTTTGGTGTTGTCTACGTTCCCAGTTCTTTTTTATGCGAAGCGATATGATTTAAAAGAGTCGGTTTGGGCATATTCGTACAGCATCCTATTTACATTTGGATTGTTCTGGATAACCCCATATGCCATTGCTACAGCAAACAAAAGAGGATGGTTAACCCGTGAATTGCCAACTAAGAAATAAGTAATTACCAAATATAATCTTACTACAAATGCCCAAGCGATAATCTTCGTTTGGGCATTTGCTTTTCTTAATGATGTAAGATGTAAAAAGTATGTATAAAAACCGATAGGTTCTTTCAAAGTGGGCTTTCTGCATTAAGTCATGTATGGTTTTATATTTTTATGTTAACCTTTTTATGTGTTTGACACTAACTGATGAAACAGTTAAACAAAACATGTAGATTATGAAAAAACTAGTATTCTTTTTAACCACGCTTTTATCGATTACTGCTATTCAGGCCCAAGATTTTGGTTTTGGGGTAAAAGGAGGCATAAATGTAGCCTCAATTGGCGGCAGTGCCTATTCGGGCTTAGGAAGTTTAGGGACAAAGGTGGGCTTTCATTTAGGTGGAGTGGCGGAATTTTCCATTTCGGATAAAATAGCGGTACAACCAGAGTTGTTATACTCATCGCAAGGCACAAATTGGGATTATGGTACTAATGACAATAACCTGAAGTTGGACTATGTAAATCTGCCATTACTTGGAAAATATTATTTTTTGGAAGGACTTAGTGCCGAAGCAGGTCCATTGGTAGGCTTTTTAATATCCACAAATGAAGATGATGATGACCGTTTTAAGAAGTTAGACGTTGCTTTTGCTATTGGAGCCTCGTACAAATTGAACGATAACATCTTTTTTAGCCTTAGGTATAATAAGGGTATTGCCAATATAAACGGAGATTCTTATTCAGGAGGAAACAGTCAAAATAACGTATTTCAACTATCCGCGGGATACGCTTTCTAAATCAAAATAAAAAAAGCGCAATAGGAACGTTTTTCCCTATTGCGCTTTACTATTGCTTACTATTTTAATTCCCAGCCTTTGCGGTATTTTCCTTTTACCCATTCGTTGGCAAGGTCCCAATTGGTGACTTTCATGTTGGCACCGTCCCAAAGGATTTTTCTTCTTCCAGGATACTCAAATGGATCCCAATCCCCTAGTTTTTTGCCTTCTTTCAGTTTTTTATATTGAAATGCTTTAATGGCCAAGTTGCCCATAAGAACGGCTTCCGTTAGCGGTCCTGATTTTTTGAAGTCCGATGAGGTTTCTGTACCGTTTAAGCAACCTTCCACAAAGTTTCTTTGGTGTCCTTCTACATCACCTTCCACTCGCTTTAAATAAGGAGCGGGAGCGTTAAACAGGCTCATGTTTTTGCTTGGGAGCAACCGGGCATTACGTGAGTAGGTATCCGTAACAAGAATACCTTTGGTACCGTAGAAAACGGAACCTCCACCTCCATCACCAATGGTTTCTCCATCTGCCAATTCATCGGGCAGGTCTGGCATTAATCCACCGTCGTACCAGTTCAGAGCAATGTCGCCATGTTCTTCCGTATTGAATTTCAAACGTACAATGGAAGAAGCAGGGCAAGATTCACTATAATCCGCTTCAACAAAATCGCCTACCCAGTTGGTGGTACAACTAGCTTCGGCTTCCGTGGGATATCCAAGGTCCAAAACACCAAACGGAGTTTCCATAATGTGGCATCCCATATCCCCTAGGGCACCTGTTCCAAAATCCCAAAAACCTCGCCATTTAAAAGGTAGGTATGCCGCATTGTAATCACGTTTTGCAGCTACGCCAAGCCAAAGGTCCCAATCAAGGCCTTTTGGTACGGGTTGTTTTTCGGTAGGTACAGGAACGCCTTGTGGCCATACCGGACGATTGGTCCAACAATCTACTTTGTAGACTTTTCCTATGATTCCGCTCTGAATCCATTCTTTTGCCTCACGGCTACCATCACTAGAAGCTCCTTGGTTTCCCATTTGGGTAACAATGCCATGCTCTTTGGCTACTTGGGTCATTAACCTGGCTTCGTTAATATTGTGGGTTAAAGGTTTCTCTACGTAGGCATGTTTTTTTTCACGCATAAAAGGCAAAGCAATAGAGGCGTGCATATGATCGGGAGTAGCTACCATTATAGCGTCTATGTCTTTTAGATGCTTGTCGTACACCTTACGGTAGTCTTTGTATTTTTTTGCTTTTGGGTATTTTTCGTAGGTTTCTGCCGCTCTTCGGTCATCTACATCACAGAGGGTTACAAACTTAACCTTACCGGTTTGGTCAAGGCCGTTTATAACGCCGGCACCACGTCCTCCAACACCAAAAGCACCCACATAAAGAGTGTCGCTAGGAGCCACATGGTTCTTGCCCAGAACGTAGCTGGGTACAATGGAAAATGCGGTAGAGGCCGCTGCTGCATTTTTGATAAACTTTCTTCTTTGCATCTTCAAATTTTTGATTTTTGGTTCTGCATTTGAAGGTACAAAAAATGTAAAAAAGCAAGGCCGATTTTTTGGTTTGAATTATATGATAAAACCTGTGTGTGGTTCAAGCGGGTTCCATTCTTGATAAAATTGTTTAAGGAAGCCCAGCATGTATTCATGGCGTTCTTCCGCAAGTTTTTCACCCGTTTGGGTATTCATTTTATCTTTAAGGAAGAGCAATTTTTCGTAAAAGTGATTTAGGGTAGGGGCTTTTGATTTTTTGTATTCCTCTTTGCTCATCTTTAAATTTGGAGCTATCTCGGGGTTGTACAGCTCCCGGTTCTTGAACCCACCATAATTGAATGCTCTGGCAATGCCAATGGCACCCATAGCATCTAGACGGTCTGCATCTTGGACCACGGCCAGTTCTAGAGAGGAGAACCTCTCTTCCTTGTTTTTTTCAAGGGAATTTTTGAACGATATATTTTCAATGATCTGTATAACGTGATCAATAGTTTTGTGGTCTACTTTTAAATCGGTTAAAAATTGATGGGCCAGTTTAGGACCAACGGTCTCATCTCCATTGTTGAATTTTGCATCGGCAATATCATGCAAGAGCGCTCCAAGACTAACCACCAAAATATCTACATTTTCTTCTTTGGCAATGAGTAGGGTGTTATTAAAGACACGTTGTATATGAAACCAATCATGTCCGCCTTCGGCACCTTGCAAGGTCTCTTTTACGAAAGCAATGGTTTGCTCTACAATTTCTGAGTTTGTCATTCTATGATTTAAAGGAGGTTACTCCGGAAATAACTTGTTTTTCGGCCTCTGCCAGAACTGCATCAAAATTGGAATTTACTTCAATGGGCTTATGCACTTGAAAAGTAATATGATTGCCAATTCCGTTTGGAAATTTACCGTATTTGAGCATTTTCCAGGAATTATTGATACTTATAGGAACTACCAATGCGGAAGGTGCATTTTTCATTAGGAGTTTTAATCCGGTAGCTTTAAACGGTTTTGGATGTCCGGTGCGGCTACGGGTTCCTTCGGGAAATATTACGGCGCTTCGGTTATGTTCTTCTATATAGCGGCCCAGTTTTGCAATTTCCGATAGGGCTTGCCTGCTATCGTTCCGGTCTATTAGAACGGAACCGCCGTGGCGCAGGTTGTACGAAACACTGGGAATACCCCTTCCCAACTCTTTTTTGCTAACGAATTTAGGGTGGTGCTTTCGCATGAACCAGATAATAGGGGGTATGTCATGCATACTTTGGTGATTTGGAACAATGATCAAAGGCCTGTCCGTAGGAATATCATGCGGGTTGTTAAAGTCATAAGTGGTTCCCAATACATGAGTGCAACGCATAAGCGAGAGGTTGAGTAGGGCAACGCTCATTCTATGGGGATTGTACCCAAAAACATTAAAACAGACCCATTGAATGGGGTGAAACACCAATAGACACAACCCAAAGAAGATCATGTATAGAAAGGTGAGCGGGTATGCCAATAGTTTTTGCATAGTGCAAAAATAAAAAACCGCTTCTTTGTGAAGCGGTTTTTTGTATTCTTTTATCATCTCTCTATACGAGAGACGTTTAAACAGTTCTAGCAGAACTCGTCATAGGCACTAACAAGGTTTTCGGCAATCAATTCCGCAGGTCTACCTTCAATGTGGTGACGCTCAATCATATGAACCAATTCGCCATCTTTAAAAAGGGCCATACTTGGCGAAGACGGAGGAAAAGGAATCATAAGGTTTCTTGCTGCATTTACAGCTTCAATATCTACACCGGCAAAAACCGTTACCGTATGGTCAGGTTTTTTAGCGTTGTGCAAACTTAATTTTGCCGCAGGCCTTGCGTTGGCCGCTGCACAACCACAAACAGAGTTTACTACAACTAAAGTAGTACCTGGTTTATTGATCGCGTTCTCGACTGCTGCTGCTGTATGTAATTCTTCAAACCCGGCTGATGCCAAGTCTTGTCTCATGGGTTTTACCAATTCTGCGGGATACATATTTTTAAATTTTATTTTGGTTAACAAAGATACTTAATTTGTCGCATTTAGTTGACTTACTTAACTTTTCGTTGGCGAAAAGGGCTATAATTGGGGTATGTGCGCACATACTCTTGCTTTCTATGGTTTTATAAAGGTCTACAAAGCCATTTTGATGTTTAATTCTGACCGCTTTTAATATCTTTGCCCAAATTAAGAAAAGGCATGATTAAATGGTTCGCGGCCATCATAGGATATTATTTTTTCCGGTTTCCTGGGGCAATTTTGGGATATCTGGTAGGAAGCTTGATAGATGGATTAAAAATTACCGGTGGAGGTGGGGCACAGTCGGTTTTTGGTGATATGACCCGCCAAAAGGTTTCCCCGGCAGATTTTGAACTCAACTTACTTTCATTATGCTCAATTGTTATAAAGGCAGATGGTAAGGTAAGCCAGCGTGAAATGGACTATGTACGGCAGTATTTTGTTAGTACGTACGGCAAGGATAAGGCCAACGCCATTTTTAGGACCTTTAACGAAATCAATAAAAAGCACGAAATTTCTGCCCAACGTATCTGTGCGTTTTTAAATCAACGTACACGCTATGAGGTAAGATTGCAGTTACTTCATTTTCTGTTTGGAATAGCCCAAGCAGATGGTTCCGTTAGCGATCCGGAAGTTCGTAAGATTAGGGAAATTGCGGGTTATTTACGCGTACACCTACGGGATTTTGAGAGTATTAAGGCCATGTTCATAAAATCTGTGAACAATGCGTATAAAATTCTGGATATTGAAAAGTCGGCCAGTAATGACGAAGTGAAAAAAGCGTATCGTACAATGGCCAAAAAGTACCATCCCGATCGTGTAAATACACAGAACGAAGCCATAAAGAAAGGTGCGGAGGAAAAGTTTAAGGAAGTACAGAAGGCTTATGAAGAAATACAGGCAGAAAGAGGGTTGTAAATCTTTGTTTACAGGTAATTTGTCTTTTTAGCGGCGTTCAACATTTAATAAAATCCAAAATGGAAGAGTTTCTATTTTATATAAAGATGGGTTTGGAGCATGTGCTGGATATAAACGCATATGACCATATTCTTTTTTTGGCCGCACTAGCGGTACCGTTCTCTTTTAAAACATGGAAAAAAGTAGTACTCCTGGCCACGGTATTTACCATTGCTCATTGCGTTTCCCTTGCTTTAAGTGCTTACGGATGGGTGAATATAGATGTGAGCCTCATAGAGTTCCTGATTCCTGTAACCATTATGATGACAGCCGTTTTTAATCTGTTGTACATGCGTAAAGCGGCCACGGTAAAAAGCATGCAAGGGCATGTTTTGGCCACCTTGGTTTTTGGGTTGATACACGGTTTTGGCTTTAGCAATTATTTTAGAATGCTCATGGCCGAAGAAGACAATAAGTTAGTTCCACTTCTGGGCTTTGCTACCGGTATTGAGATTTCTCAGGTTACCATTGTGGCTTCGGTTTTGGTTTTAGGTTGGGCCCTAACTACAGTAACTAAATTGAGTAAAGTGCTGTTCGTCGTAATTACTTCAATTTTAATTATACTTCTAACAATACCAATGCTCATTCGTACGTTTCCGCTATAGCAACTCAAATATTTTCACTTTAAATTAACCCCTTAATATTGTTGGGCTTTCTAAAAGCGGGTATCTTAGTTGTATTGCAAGTAAGATAATTAGCGCAAGTGTCTATTGTTGTATCTTTGCAGTCCATGAAAAAAATAAAACAAGCAAAATACGATAAAGCGTACCTGCGCATGGCCCAGGAATGGGGCAAGCTATCCTATTGCCAGCGTAAACAGGTGGGGGCTATTATCGTAAAGGATAGGATGATAATTTCGGACGGTTATAATGGTACACCAACCGGTTTTGAAAATATATGTGAGGACGATGAAGGTTATACCAAATGGTATGTTTTGCACGCCGAAGCCAATGCCATTAGCAAGGTAGCCTCCTCAACACAGTCATGCGAGGGTGCTACGCTTTATATTACCTTGTCCCCTTGTAGGGAGTGCAGTAAATTAATACACCAATCTGGCATAAAACGTGTAGTATACAAAATGGCCTACAAGGACGATTCCGGACTGCAATTTTTAGAACGGGCAGGTATTGAGTTGGTGCATTTACCGGAAATAGAAGAAACCGAGGCCAAGTCCTCATAGTATGAAAAAACAGCAAAATTACATATGGCCCACCGTTATAGCCGCAGCACTTGCTTTAGGTATTTTTGTAGGTGGTAAGCTCCATTTTGCTGATTCTCCAGAGAAACTTTTTACTACCAATTCTAAAAAGGATAAACTCAACAGGCTTATAGATTATATAGATTATGAGTATGTTGATGAGATTGATACGGATAGTATTGTAGATGTTACTGTTAATCAGATACTTGAAAAATTAGACCCACATTCCGTGTATATTCCAAAGAACGAAATGGACCGGGTCTCCGAGAACATGAAAGGCGATTTTGTGGGGATAGGTATAAATTTCTATCCGTACAAAGACACTATTTCAGTAATTAGAACCGTGCCTAAAGGACCTAGCTATTTAAAAGGCATAAAAGCTGGAGACCGTATCTTAATGGCCAATAATGATACGCTTTACGGTAAAAATCTGGCAAGCGAGGATATTGTTGGCAAGTTAAAGGGAGAAAAGGGCAGTTCTGTAAAACTTAAAATCTACCGAAAAGCAGAAGACAAAGTGTTTACTGTTAATGTAAAAAGGGACATTGTTCCTATAAAAAGTGTAGAAGCGTATTATATGCTAACAAATGATATGGCATATATAAAGGTCAATCGTTTTGCGGAGTCTACTTATAAGGAATTTAAGGCAGCACTTTCCGAACTTATCAAGCAAGGCGCACGCAAGTTAACTTTAGACTTAAGGGATAATCCCGGAGGGTATTTGGGCGTTGCTGAGCAAATGGCAGATGAGTTTCTAAAAGACGGTAAACTCATACTTTTTACTAAGAACAAAAAGGGAAAAATCAATAAAATTCACGCAACTTCAAAAGGTAGATTTGAAGATAAACCGGTATATGTATTGATTAATGAGCGCTCTGCTTCTGCCAGCGAAATTATAGCCGGGGCTTTACAGGATAACGATATTGGCACTATAGTAGGCCGTCGTTCCTTTGGTAAGGGCTTGGTGCAAAGAGAAATGGAGTTGGGTGATGGTTCTGCGGTGCGTCTTACCGTTTCCAGATACTATACACCTACGGGTAGAAGTATTCAAAAATCATACGAAAACGGAAACGAGGATTATTATAAAAGATTTACGGATAGGTACCATAGTGGCGAACTGGTAACCGTAGACAGTATAAAGGTAGCGGACTCTTTAAAGTTTACGACACCCAAAGGTAAAGTTGTATACGGTGGTGGTGGAATTATTCCGGATGTGTTTGTTCCTATAGGTTCCAATGAAGAAGAGGCGGTTGAAAGTATGGATAGCTTTGGGTGGCTTTCCTATTTTATATTTGAACACCTAGACTCTGATAGAAAGCGTTACAACTCGTATTCGCAAAAAGAGTTCATCAATGATTTTACAGTAGATGATATTCTCTTTGAAAAATTTGTGGACTATTCCGTGAGTAGAAATTTAAGAATGAATTTTTACGACTACGAAGACAGTATTAAACTTTATTTAAAAGCGGCGTTGGCAGAGCAATTGTTCGGGGCCAATGTACACGCTAAAATTAAAAGCACTGAAGATAAAATGCTGCAAGAGGTAATAAAGCTAGATAAGCCTGTAGTGCAACAGCAAGAGGTGGACGCTATTGAAAGTGCCAACTAATCTAATCCCTCTGATTTACTTTCTGTTCTATTTTCTTACTTGTCCTGAATATCAACAGCAGCAGTACGGCACATAGAGAACCTACTATACCAATTAAGGCAATAGTACTATCTCCATTAAAAGGATCCTGAAAATTGATCATAGTAACATTGTATGCAATAAGTGCAATGGCTGCTACAATTAAGATTATAGTTAGGGTCTTGTTCATTTCTATTTTTTTAAGTTCAATTTCTATGCTAGAAAAGCTCGTTAATGTTTGCTGCGAACAGCTTTACGGCAATTGCCAATAAAATAACACCAAAGACCTTTCGTATTACGTTAAGTCCGTTTTTACCCAGTACGTTTTCTATCTTTTTTGACGATTTCAAGACCAGGTACACAAAAATAGTGTTTAGTGTAATGGCAACGATAATATTTTCCACTCTGTACTCTGCCCGTAAGGAAAGTAAGGCCGTTAACGTACCTGCCCCGGCAATTAATGGAAAAGCAATGGGTACGATAGATGCACTTTCGGGTTCGTCTTCCTTATAAAGGGTAATGCCCAAAATCATTTCAAGGGCAAGGAAAAATAAGATAAATGAACCTGCTACGGCAAAAGAATAGACATCAATGCCAATCAGTTTCAGTATTTTTTGACCCACGAAAAGAAAGGCGATCATAATGATTAAAGAAACAAAAGAGGCCTTTTCGGATTCTATGTGCCCTACTTTTTTACGTAGACTGATTATAATTGGAATACTTCCTAAAATATCAATAACCGCAAAAAGTACCATTGTAGCGGTCGCAATTTCTCGAATATCGAATTGTATGTCCATACCTTAGAATTTTTCGCAAAATTACATTTAATTAAACCGATAGAAAGCATAGTTGCCCTATTTATTTACCTATAAAATCCCGTTTAAAAAGTATCTTTGCATCTCAAACCCGCAGTATGTTTCAATTAGGTAACACCATAGTATCGGAAGAAATTATCGAAAACGATTTTGTCTGTAACATTACGGCCTGCAAAGGGCAATGTTGTATAGATGGTAATGCGGGGGCTCCCCTAGAGGATAAGGAAACAGAGATTCTTGTAGATATTTACGATAAAGTAAGGCCCTTCTTGAGGAAAGAGGGTATTGAGGCCATTGAGGAACAAGGGGCGTTTATTAAAGGCGATGACGGTGAATGGGAAACACCATTGGTTAATGATAGTGAATGTGCCTATGTTATCTTTTCCGAGAACGGTACAGCTAAATGCGGTATAGAGGAGGCCTATAACCAAGGGGCCGTTGACTGGAAAAAGCCGGTTTCATGTCACTTATACCCTATTCGAATACGAGAATATACAGAACTAACAGCCGTTAATTATCATAAATGGAACATTTGTGACCCGGCCTGTTCGTTAGGTGATGAGCTTCAAGTACCAATCTATAAGTTCGTAAAAGAGGCTTTGATCAGAAAATTTGGCGAAGCTTGGTATAAAGAACTGGAACAAGTGGCCCTAGAGCATACTAAGCCGTAGGAATGTGGAGTATTACTTTGGTGCCAAGTGGTTTTTTGTTTTCATCGTATAGGTCAACGATTTCTACTTCAAAGGAATTCTGAAGGTCTTTCGAGAAATTAGCGAGCCGCTCTTTTGTAATTTCAATACCAACAGATTTACGTTTTAAGACCTTGTTCTGCTTTATTTTTTCGGCGGCAGCTCTTCCTACACCATTGTCGGATATGGCAATATGAATAAAATCTAGTTTGTCTTTTGATATGTGAATGTCAATAATCTTTTCGCCTGTTTTTGGTGAAAGCCCATGCCAAATAGCATTTTCTAGGAACGGTTGTAAAATTAGTGAGGGTATTTTAACCGTATGGGTGTCAATATCTTCATCTACACGAACTTTAAAATCTATTTCATTTGAAAAACGAATATTTTCTATGTTCATATAGAGCTCTACGGTTTCCAGTTCTTCCGCTAAGGGAATTTCCCGCATAGATGAGGCTTCCAATATTTTCCGTACCAACTTGGAGAACTTGTTAAGGTAATGGACCGCATTTTTCTGTTCGTTGTTGATAATATACAACTTTATGGAATTGAGCGAATTAAAAAGAAAGTGTGGGTTCATTTGACTGCGTAACATACTCTGTTCCAACGTCAAAACCTTTTTTTCATTTTTAAGTTGGTACTGTCTATAGAGGATGTAAAATATACCGGCCAATAAGGCAAGAGCAATGCTGCCAATGAGTAAAGTGGTACGGCTAGCGCGCAGTTCCATTTGAATCATTTCGTTCTCTTGCGCCAATATTTGTATCTCGTTGGTCTTCTTCTCGGAATCATATCTAAAGATGATATCGTTTACGTAACGAACGGTGCTTTCGTTCACAATTTCTTCATCAAGCTCTTCGGCTTTCATATTATATGAAAGAGCCTTTTTATAGTTTTTAGTTTGTTGATAAAGCTGGGTGAGTAAATGATTGGCCCGGGCGGCTTCGTGTCTTAAGTTAAATTTTTCTGCTATCCTTAGGCCCTCAAGCATGTACTTTTCCGCACTTGCATAATCTCCTGTTATCATTTCTGCCCAGCCTAGATTAATATAGATAGGCGAAATTAAGAACCCATCTCCTAGCTTCTTTGCTAGACTTAGAGTAGGTGTGAGTAGTTTTTTGGCGTCGTTTATACGTTCTTTTTTTAAATATACCTTTGCAATGCTGGTTTTGCAGATTATTTGCCCCATATCACTGTCTATTTCTTCGTTATAGGCCAAAGATGTGCGGTAGTTTTTGAGGGCTTCGTCTAGTTCCCCCAATTCTTCAAGGCTGTTACCTATATTTCCATAATTGATGGCCATACCCAAAGTATTGCCCAATTCTGTCTCTAGGACCAATGATTTTTTAAAGTATTCTATAGCTTGGCCGTATTGGTTAAGCATACTATACAGGTTGCCAATAGAGTTTAGTGAAACATTAATGCTCTTCTTAAGGCTGTTAGAACGATTTTCTTTTTTAACGGATTCGGCCAGTTCCAACGCTTGCTGGTTGTAGTCCATTGCCCTCCGAATAGAAGATGTTCTGCGGTAAACTACTCCTAAGTCATTTAAACTGGATACCTTAAACTCAATATTATTAATGTCATTCGCAAGTTTCAAAGCCTTATTGTGGAACTTAACGGATTTCCCGTATTGTGAAGTATTGCGGTAAACCCTTCCCAACTCGTTAAAAGCATAAATTTGACCCGGGATATATTTCTTGTCAAGTGAAACATCGGAAAAATAACGCATCAAGAGGGTATCTTTCTTGTAATCTTGCAGTACCGGATGAATTTCGGAATAAGTAGTAGGGCCTGCGGTTATAAGGCTGTCTACTGTTTTTTTGAATACTGGTGGTATAGATTGGGTATAACCTATGGTAAAAAAGAGAAAACCGAATAAAAGCGTAAATATTTTGTCCAAATGAACAGGGCATTTGGAGAGGGAATTTTTGTTATTTCTCAGTTGCGAACGCATTAATAGTTTTAGAGCATATCCAGAAAATCTGATTTCTTTTGTCTGGAAACGGGAATCTTATGGTTGGATTCCAAAATAACATATCCATCGGTTTTCAAAAACTCTTTTATTTTGGTAAGGTTGATAATGTATGAATTATGGATTCTGAAAAAAGAATCGGTTGGTAAAAGTTCGTTTACTTCTTTCAATTTTTTGGTAAGGACAATTTTGTGGCCATCGGCTAAGTAAATGGTGCTATAATTTCCATCGGACTCGGCGTATAGAATTTCATCGCTATCCAAAAAGACTAACTTTCCGTCTGTGTTGAAAGTAATTTTTTTATGCTTTGCGTTAGAGTTGAAATTCAACAATAATTTTTCCAATCGCTCTGCGGTAAAGTTTTTGGCATTATGTTTTCTGATTTTTACAATAGTCTCCTTTAAATCGTCTGTGTCAATAGGCTTAAGCAAGTAATCTATGGCTTCGTTTTTTAGGGCTTTAATGGCGTATTGATTGTAAGCCGTGGTAATGACTACCGGAAAATTTTTGTTCGTTAATTTTTGGATGAACTGAAAACCGTCCATTGTTGGCATTTCAATGTCCAAAAAAAGACAATCAGGGGTGTTTTTTTCTAAATAGGTCAACGCCTCAAAGGGGTCTGTAAAAGATGCTTCCACCTTAATTTCATCACTAAAATTGGTCAATTCCCACGAAAGACTTTGTAGTGCTTTTATTTCATCATCAACGATTACGGCTTCGATCATAGAATTATACTTTAAGGTAAAGTAAACAAATTTAATCGTATGGCATGTTTTATGATAGTAAAGATGTACCGATGGAGACAATTAAAGTGTGATTGGTATAAAAAGTGACAAAATTGGTCGGGGCTGGGTCTTATAGAGTGTATTTAATACTAGTTAGAGGAAAAAAATACACGTGTGAGGCCTCATTAACCCTGATAAAATAAGGCACTTACCATTTATACAGGAAAATGTACCATTTATACATTAGCACTGCGGGTAAGGGGCGTTCAACCCTACTTTAGCTTTTGAGTAGATGACGGTTATTAATGTTTCCCCAGGAGTTTTAATATATCCAACTAGGTTAAACTAATAATAATAGCAATGAAAAAATGTCTGTTCATGTTCGCATTACTTGTCCTTACTTTAGTAGCGGCAGCTTTGACGGATACAAGTGAGGTTAAGGAATTGGATAACAGCTTAATTGTTGGGGAGCAGTTTGTAGAAAACACGTTAACGGGTCTAGAGGAACCGGAGCAAGAAACCAAAAATTAGCAACATTATGTATAGTTTTGTATTCCAGTTTTTTGTTAATACCACTAAAGTAGGGTTCTGGTTTGTTCTCTCTTTTTTCTTCTTTTCGAGCCCTGGAGTGGATGATAAACTTACTTCACCTTCTACTTTAGAGGATGTTCATTTTTTAAATCGCGAAGCTATTAGTGATAGTGTTGGTAAGATTATAGAAAGCTCCCTTGTTTTTAGTGTAAAGGAGGTAAAGTCTAGAGACGGCGATACATTCACGAATGTTGAGCTAAAAGCAAGTGGTACTAAGACTAAAGGAGAGCAGCTTTTTGGAATGATAATTTCAAAACCAACAAAAAATACAAATGCTATACTGGGCAAACATGAGGTTAAAGGAGATTTCAATAGCCTTTTAAGCAATTTTAGCGGAGTTTTTGGTTTTGTTAATCTAACGGACTTAGATGAGAAACCTTATTTTGGGCATAAGGGGTTTGTGCATATTGCAGAAATAGACCAATATGCTATGCGCGGGAAGATGAATTTGTCTTTTAGAAACTCAGAAGGCAAAACAATACATGTTAGCAGGTCGTTCATGGCTTACAAAAATTAGAGACTAAGTTTACATCACGGGTGTTGTTCTGTGATGATTTTATGGTCTAGCCATGTTATTTGTAATATTCTACGAATGATGTAGTTAGATTGAACAATAATAGGAACTAATGGTGCTACATGTTAAGAAAATGCTTATTTTTACCATCCCCCGATTGGTAATTACTGAGATTACGTACAACACAGCATTAGAAAATAGAGACATCAAAATACCAAACCAATAACTAGACAATATCTACATATGGGGAACCATCTTACAATTTTATGAAACTGCCAATCCAAAAAGGTACGGTTCTAGGCTACATGTTATGAAATAGAGCATGTTTGTCCGTCTAATGAAGCCATTGGGGGTCATCTTATTCAATTTATTGGAAAGGTGATTGCCGATTATAGGTTTCGGGGGAACTACCTGAATCAGCACCCTTTCTGGTACTAATCGATTTTGATACATTAGAAGGACCGTACGGTTTGGCGGTATCATAGTAACATTATAAAAAGACCGAAAAATACTTTTCGGTCTTTTTTTGTGCCCTAAGGTTTTCTTCTGTTATTTTTTTTAAGCAACCATCCGTACAGCCAACATTGCTAGGCATACAAGAAATTAGACCAATAAAACATAAGCTATTGATGTACTTATAAATTATGGGCACCTTTAGCCAAATTGATTGATTATCATGTTTACCTTTTTAGGTTTAGGGTACTCATCTGTAGAAAACCATAAATTATGAAAGCAATGAATTATTTAGTCTGTCTTATGTTTATTATGTTGGGTGTAGTCTCATGTTCTCAGAAAGAACTGCCCGAAGAAGAATTAACCTCTAACAATTTTAGTTACCGTTTGGTTCAAGAACCCAAATACCTGAATGGTCTTGAACTGTACAAACTTGGAACAATACACAGTCTTTCCGTTATGAAACAGGAAATTGCGGAATTAAAGGAGGCCATAGATGTTAATAAAGGAGGTAAAAGATTGATTCCGCGATTAGAGCAGGCTCAAAAAGAAGAGGCTGGTTTAAATATGTTTAAATCAGGGTTAGTTAGTATTGTTATGCCAAGGGGAGGAAAATTCCCTCCCAGGCCGCCAAGAGGATGTTTTGATAACCCAAGAGCTGGTTGTGTGCCTAAAATCAATATTTCGGATTTTTCGGGAATAGAGTTGCCAGCGGAGGTAGATGATGCCGAAATAACTATAGTTAACGAAAAGAATAAAGTGGTGGCCAAAGGCGGTTCGGCAACTCTTACGAAAACCGGAAACAGGGTGGTTGCTATTGAGGGTGATTTTAAAGGTAACGCTACAATGGTCATAAAAATGCTAAGGACCAAAGAGTTTGGAGATGCCATTACCCTAGAACTACCGGTCTATAAAAATTAGTTGAACAATTTTTAATTAATTTAAAGTCCTTTACGCAGATACGTAAGGGACTTTAACATATGAAATACTTTCATTACATAGTTTGTTTTTTGTTTACATGCCATAGCGGCTGGTCCCAAGGAGAAGCATCAAACTTGGACGATGCTTTTAACAGAGCTTTGGAATATCACTACGTAAATAAGGATAGTGCCTATGTTTACTATGAAAAAACCATATCACTTGCCAATGAACAAGACAATATGGACTATCTTCTTGGAAGTCTAAGTTATTTGATCAATGCGAACAGTAATTTTTACGATTTACAGGAATACAGGCGTAACCTGCAAAGAATGGAGGACTGGTTGGGCAACGACTCTAGAACTAATGGTCTTGAGGTAAGTGAAGTTTATAAAAACCGACTCCTTTTTGACAAAGGAAATTTTCACTACAAATTAAAGGAATACGGTACGGCCAAAGCCTATTTTTTAGAGTTGTATTCCATTCTTAAAGCTATTCCTGAAGAGCAGCGTACCGCGCTTGATATAGATACACTTTCCGCAATTTATAGTTTCCTAGGGCTCATTTATAGGCATACCGGCAAATATGAACAGGCTGAGTTCTACTATACGCAAGATTTAAACCTAATAGCAACATTTAGAGATAGTATTGAAGACTGGCAATCGGCTAGTTTCAACACTAAAAAACTGCTTTCACAGGTGTTAGAGGTACAGGGCAATACCGTAGGGGCCAATGATTTGCTGAAGGAAACATTGGAGTTTTATAAGGCGAAAGTGAATAACCCCAGATTTAAGAACAACTTCTTGTCCGCATATATATTGCTGGCCAAAAATTATTTAAAACAGGGGGAATATGATAATGCACTAGCAGTATTAAATGAAAACCATCTTTTAAATACTTTGGATAACCCTTTTTCCAAAGAAATAAATGTGCTTTATGCCGATGCCTTCTTGGGAAAAAAGGATTACGAACAGGCAGATGAGTATTATGGTCAGGCGTTGGATGCTTATACAACCTATCGGCAGTATAAACCTCACCAAGATGTAGCCCATGTCTATGGTAAAATGGCAAGACTTTATTTAGCACAAGACAATTTTAAAGAAGGGCTTAATTTCATCCAAAAAGCATTTTATAATGCCAGCAACATTAAATTAGGGTCTGATGACAACCCCAGGCCTAAAGATGCATTTTCCAAACTTCAATTGCTGAATTTATTGGATATAAAACTTCAGCTTTTGCAATCGGCGTATGCCAAAACAAATCATCTTACTTATGAGAAAGAGGCAATAATAACCAGTAAAGATATATTGGCCACTTTTGATGAATTGAAACTGGAGTTTGACAGTAAATTGGACAAGCAATATTTGGCCGAGGAAGTGTATCCTATCTTTCACCGGATGCTAGATGTGGTATATGACAACTATAAAAGGACCGGATCTGCAAACACGGTAGAATTGGCGTTGAACATTGCAGAAAAGAATAAAGATTTTGTTCTGCTCGAAGCCCTCAGGGATGCCCAGGCTACTAGATATGGAAATGTGTCTCATCAAGTATTGGAAAAAGAAGCACGCCTAAGAGCGGAAATAACTCATTTTGAGAAAGAAATTTTTGACGGTCCTGAAGACGCGAGCAAATTGAAGCCCCAACTTTTGAGTCTAAAGCAAGCGTATTACGGATTATTGGATACATTAAAACAGAAGTACCCAAGGTATCACGGTTTAAAGTATGGTAGTAAAACCTTAGATTTTGCCACTATACGTAATACGCTGTTTAAAGATGGAGGTGCAATAGTTTCTTTTACCCTTACGAACCATCACCTGTATGCCATTGTGTTGAACGATGAAAAGCAACATTTTTTAAAATTGCCATTTTCCGAAGACGATAAAAAGGATATTAGTGATTTTTATAGGGCACTCTCAAAACCATCTTTAAAAAATGGGATAGAAGAAGTAAATGTTTTAGGTAACCGTCTCTTTGAAAGAGTCTTGAAGCAGCCGCTCAAAGACATTGATTCCGAAAATCTTGTTGTCGTTCCAGACGGAGAATTGCATTATGTGCCTTTTGACCTCTTACGTGAGAACGGTTCCTACCTTTTGGAAACAAAAAGTATCAGTTACGGCAATTCAATTACCTCTCTTTTGGAACTCATAAAGAAGGCGAAATCTAAAGAGAACCACATTTTGGCCTATGCGCCAAATTTTGATGATGAAGAAACGGTCCAGGATAGCAGGCAGTTTGGAAAGTTGCTCTATAACGATGATGAGGTTAACGGAATAAGCTCTTACTTTAATACCCGAAAGGTATTGGGCCAAAATGCTACCCTTGCAAGTTTTAAGGCTAACTCTTCTAATTCTAATATGATCTATTTGGCTACACATGCTTCTGCCAATGATGCGTATCCGGATTATTCTTATCTCGCTTTTAGTCAACAACAGGATAGTGGTGAGAACAGTGTGCTCTATATAAAAGACCTTTATAATATTTCCTTGGATGCTGATTTAGTGACTTTGAGTGCGTGCCAAACAGGTATAGGAAAACTTCAAAAAGGGCAGGGTATGTTGAGTTTGTCAAAAGGCTTTTACTATGCCGGGGCCAAATCTTTAGTGAACACATTGTGGAAGATTAACGATAAAAGCAGCGTGAAATTAATGGAGTTCTTTTACGAAGGGCTTAGTAAGGGTAAGTCAAAAGCAAAAGCATTGCGTGATGCAAAACTGAAATATCTGGAAACCACGGATGATAGCCTGTTGCAGCACCCCTATTACTGGTCTGCTTTTGTGGTTTCTGGAGATGTTTCCCCAATTACGACTACCAATTACTGGTGGTATTTGGGGAGTTTGTTTTTAGTATTGAGTGTTTTCTACGTTGTTTTTAGATATAAAAGGAAAAGAAGTTTTAATTAGTTCAGCTCGGCCAATAGATTTTTTGCAGCCTTGGTTTTGAATCCATCTTTATAGGTCAAAAGACTTAACTGTTCTTTACATTCTTCAATTTCATCTAGTTTTAAGTAGGCTAGTGCTAGGTACCAAATGGCCCTTTCTTTAAGCTCTCCGTTGGTCTCAATGTAATCTTCAAATAAAGGAACCGCTTCATCATGTTTATTCAATTGCATAAGGGCAATAGCTTCGTAAAAAATAATATACTTATCATTATTTTTCTTGTTCAAAGTTTGGAACAGCTCTATAGCCTTTGTGTATTCCGCATTTTCATATGCAATAAAAGCCCGCGTTTTAAGGTCTTCCAATTGTTCACCGCGTTCAATAGGGTGTACTACATTTTCATAGGGGGCAAAATTGCTGGCATACAATTGTTGAGAATCAATGTCCGGTCGGTTAAAGAAAATCAACCAAGAGCTGATGCCGGCAAGTAGAGCCACGGAGGCGGCAATAAACCAAGGGCGTAAGCGTATTACTTGAGATTTTTCCTTTTCATGTGGCGTGTTGGTATTCGATAAAATTTCCTTAAGTTGTTTTCTTTCGGATTTTACCAGGGCGCGTTTTAGCTCTTCCTGAAACTCAAAATCGGTTTTAAAATCAGTATTTGTTTCAAATAAATGGTCAAATTCTCTCTTTTGCTCTTCTGAAAGAGAACCTTCAAAATAACCATTGATCAATTCTTCATTATCCATTCTTTGCATGAGTAAGCTCTTTTAATGATTTGAGGCATCTAGATTTTTGGCTTTTTACTACATTTTTGTTTTCATAGCCTTGCACGCTCATTATTTCGTCTAGTTTTAATCCTTTTAGGTAGAAAAGCTCAAGTATTTCGCGGCATTTATCTCCAAGCTTCTTAAAATTTTCTACTAATTTTTGTTGGTATTCATTGGGGCCTTGGTCTTCGTATACGTCATTGATGACAGCTATTTCGTTTTGGTCAAAAATATAGGTTTCATCAGTGGCTATTTCTTTGATGTCTCTGAACTTTTTAAAAATCATAAACTTTCCTGTGCTGAAAAGGTAGGTTTTTAAGCTACTTTTTAATTCGTCTAATTTTCCTGCCAGAGCATTTTCATAGAGTACGATAATAGCATCTTGGAAAATGTCCTCTAGTACATTAGTGTCGGAAGTATATCGGGAAGCAAACTTGAAAAATTCAATTTTATACCCTTTATAAACTTCTTTAAGTGCATTTCTATCCCGCTGTTTCATTTGGGAAATAATATGCTGGTCTTTCATTGGTGCTCAATTGGTTAAAAGGTAAACATCATCTAAATATAGAATTTTTTTAATGGGTATGTTGACCTTTTGATATTTAGGGTACAAACACCCGTGGAATCAATAAAATATAAGATTATGAAAACTAAAAATGTATGGTATATGGCGCTTATTGCCCTGATGATTGTGTCATGTACCAAAGAGGGGGTAAATGACAGTATCAACGATCCTGAATCAGTTGATGAACAGCAAGAACAAGAAGAACAGTCCGAAGAACAACTTACACTAGATAATTTAGCAGGTTCTTGGATTAGGATTTCCAGTAATAACATCCCTAATGACGGAATGATTGTGAAAGTGGAAAATGCCCAAGGAACAATTACCGATAAAGCGAGTTCATCTTTTAGTAAGGGGGATGTAAAATGGAGTGATATTGGAGCTGTAGATGTGGAAAATTATAAATACGGGGAGTTGGGAAGTGACTATAACTACTATGATGCTTTTATGGAGCTTAAGGAAGATGATACTCTTAGGATTTCTGTTGGGTCTAGTGGAGCCGGAAATATTCAAAAATGGGTTCGCGAAGGCCAATATATTCCAATATCGGAGCAAGAGAGCAAAGAAACACAAATTTTGGATTGTAATATAAGTGAGGAAACCGTTTTAAAGAACGGTCCTGCAGAAGTAGATTATTTGGTAGAATGTGTTGTGGACATTATAGCACCGCTGGTTATTGAGGCAGGTGTGGTAATTAAATTCAAGGAAAATGCTGGTATTGGTGTTTACGATAATGGGTCCATTACAGTAAATGGTACCGCTACAGAACCTGTAGTAATGAAAGGAGAAGAAGCCACCAAAGGATATTGGAGGGGCATCCACATAGAATCAAACAAACAAGCTAATTCCTTAAATTTTTTAGAATTATCGGATGCAGGAGGGAGCTATGTATATTGCTGTAATGATGCTGCTTCTATATATCTTAAAGACGGAAAATCTGCAATTACCAATACCACAATCAGTAATGGAAAATCATACGGTATCGTGGTAAGAGATGATTTTGAGTTTAGCGGATATGCTAGCAATACTATAACCACTCATGAACTGGCACCATTAAAGCTACCCATGGGAGAGCTGGACGCAATAGACGGTACTTTATCATCTTACCAAGGTAATGAAGAGGATTATATTTTGATTACAGATTCAACACTGGAAGAAGAAGTAACTATAAAAGCAACCGATGTACCGTATAGAATAGGCAATAATGATGTTTTGGATATTAAAGATCGCTTAAATATTGAAGCAGGTGTAGAGATTGTATTTGAAGAAAATGCTGGTTTGGGTGTGTATGACAATGGTGTGTTCAATGCTATTGGAACAGAAACGAAACCAATAATCTTTCGAGGTTCTGAAGATATAAGTGGCTTCTGGCGCGGAATTCATGTAGAGACCAATAGTAAGTCCAATGTAGTTCGTTATGCCGAGGTCAAAAATGCTGGTTCAACTTATGTATACTGCTGTAATGCTAAGGCGGCTATATATGTTAAAGCAGGCCAGTTAACAGTTGAAAACTCTCATATAACCAAGAGTGGTGGATGCGGAATAAACGTTAAGGCCAATGCGAACTTTATGGAATCTGAAAACGAATACGCCGATAATGGAGCCGAGGGTGATGTCTGTAATCAATAAGTCTTAAGCTTTAAGATATAAACATAATTGGAATACGTCTAAAGGTCCGATACCTGTAAGGTTGTCGGACTTTTTTTGATTTTGATGTTTACCTTTTAAAGATTAGGACACTAATGGATGTAGGAGGTTCGGTATAAGGATGTTTTTCCACTAGAACACTACAAAAAATAGTTAATGAACCAGTGAAAACAATGATTATGAAAAATTTAAAAAAACAAGTTCTTTTAGCCGTTTGTGGTGCGGCAATTATTTTAACGTACGGTTGTGACAAGGACAACCCTTTAAACCCTGTAGGAAACTGCTTTGGAGGAAATTGGGCCCAGGGTTATGCAGATGAACTACAAGCATGGTCAGATGCGACTTCTGCTTATTCGGAAAACCCCACCGCAGAGAATTGTGCAGACTATAAAAGCGCGGCTAAGGCCTATCTAGATGCTCTAGATGACATTTATGATTGTATACCTACGGCCAGCAGAGCTGAAATTGACCAAGAAATCAAGGAGGCAAAAGCAGAAATAGATAGGGAAAGTTGTGATAACCTATAAAGTGAAGATGATGAAACTAAAAAATATAGGATTGGTTATACTCTTGCTGCTTTTGGGCTCTTGTGTTGGCGAGGTCAAGGAAAAGTTATCCAAGGCTAAGGAAGGGGTATCTAATGCCTCCACCTTTGTAAAGGAAGCCAGAGAAGTAGAAGGAAGAATCGAAAAATTGAAAGATGCCGCTCCCTTAACCAATGAACAACTAAAGGGGTGGTTGCCCAAGAGTTTAGGGGTCTTGGACAGAACAGGTTTTAAAGTGGGCCAAGCGGGAATGTATAAGGTTAACTCTGTGGAAGGCACCTACAAGAAAATAGATGGCAAGAAAAAGTTTAATGTTATGATAATAGATGGGGCGGGCCCTACCGGAAGTATGATGGCAACGAGTTACGGACTACTGGGTAATTTTGAAATGGAAACGGAAGATGAATATAAACACCAACAAACGGTTGAAGTTAATGGGGTAAAGGCACAACAGACCTACAAGAAGAAGTCTAATGATACCCAACTAATGTTTGCCTATGCAGAGCGCTTTTTGGTAACGATAAATGCATATGATATACCACCTGAAGAAACTTGGGATATAGTAAACGAACTCAAACTAGAACAATTGACCAAAATGGCGGAATAAAACCAATTAAATATATTATTATGGAAAATACGGATACTGAATTAAATAAGGCACAAACTGCTACGGCTACAAGTGAAAATGATAAGACAATGGCAATTCTGGCTTACGTAACCTTAATAGGCCTAATAGTTGCATTTGTAATGAACAATGAGAAAAAACAAGAATTTGCAAGCTATCATATTAGGCAATCGTTGGGTTTGTGTGTTACCGGTTTGGCCTTGGGAGTGATTGGCATGATACCCATTTTAGGTTGGGTCATAAACTTTTTGGGTATTTTTGTCTTATTGTACATGTGGGTGATGGCATTTATGAATGCCCTAAACGGAAAAGAGGCTCCGGCCCCTATCTTGGGGAAGAAGTATGAGGTTTGGTTCGCAGGAATTCAACAATAGTTAGGTTTGCTGTTCTAGCAAATAACAAGTTTAAAATAGAAACTTATGAGAGTGTTTCTTACGTTGGTATGTTGTCTTTTTTTCTGTCTAGAAAGTCTTAGTCAGGAAAAGCAGTTGGCCATTGTCAATTCGGTTTCTGGCAAAGAAATAACCACTGAGGAAAGCAGAAGGATCAAAGTAATTACCAAAACAGGTGAAAAATTTGCAGGGAGGTTTACTGTGCTCAATCAAAATAGTATTATTGTAGATGATATAATTGTTAGCTTACAAGAAATAGATATCATTAGACGTCATGCCTTGTTTCATACAATTATGATTCATGTTAATTTTCTGCATATTGGCAGTATCATGTTTTTAGTTGGATTGGCCGTTGGTACTGTGCCTTCCGTATTTATTGGGGCCGCAGCGTTAACAGCAGGTATTTATGGGGTAGTAAAGTCTCCTAATACCTCCAAAGGATATAAAAGAGCGGGGAAATGGTCCTATAAGATCAGGACCGTTCAAAGTCCCTGATTCCACTGAATGACCAAGGTGTTTGGCAACACTCTTCACAAAGAATTACAATATTCTTGCAGATTACACATTAGAACCATCAAATTGTACATTTTTAATCTTTGAAAATTAAAGTTGCCAGTATCTTGTCAGTGGTTTCAAGAGGCAGGCAATTTATTTGAGTTTTTAAATCGAATGAAAGCTTCTTCCTAACCTTCCCAAATCAGTTTCCCCCTATTCATCTTTAATGGTGTAGACCATTTAAGCAAATAGAGAAAGAAAATGAAACTGATTCATCACCAATACATAACGGTATTGCTCATTCAACGGAACAGTTGTACCAGTTTCTTCTGGTTGTTGTTAGCAGAATATGCCATGGCAACCATCAGAAACCATTCCTCCCAAAACCTAGGTACTCAAAAGAACTTTTTTATAAAGCGGGTAGTATCCAATTCTGGAACATTTTAAATCTGTACTTATGAAAACCACCATCATTTTAATCGCAGCCCTGTTATTTAATACCTCACTATTGTTTGCAGAGTCTTTACTTGTTTTAGTCAAAAAGATAGACCCAGTGGTGCTTATTTCCATAGAAGCACTCTTGATTGTCTTATTTGCCGCCCATAAATTTTTGAGCGGTTTCTCAAAGAGTATGAAAATAGACTTTGATTGCTTGGAAGTGTTCGTCTATAAAAAGAAAAGAAGCTAACTCTTTAGGGTAATTATTAAAATGTTGAAGCTGCCGTTAACCTTCAACATTAAAAAAACATTAATCTTAAAATGAACACATATGAAAGCAAAACTACTCCTCTTTTTTCTATCAGCAAGTACTACATTTTCATTTGCCCAATCAATAGAACGCAGTGTTGTTAGTAACGTTGGTGGTACTATGGCAAGTGCAGAGGTCTCGGTAAGCTTCACCATTGGAGAACCAATAGTGGGTTTGGTAGGAGAAAATAATTCTGTAGATCAAGGTTTTTGGGCAGGAAAAGGAATTTTGGTCATACCACTAAACCCAGGGGAAGACCCTTCCAACATTTTGGTTTATCCCAACCCGGTTATAGAAGAAGTGACCGTTTTTACCAGTCAAAACAAAGTGTATGGCATAGAGTTGTTCAGTGTAAACGGGCAGCGCGTTTTAAACCAAAAAGTAGAAACGTCTCAGTCTGAATATAAAATAGACATGGCCTATATGGCCAAGGGAGTATATGTTTTAAAACTCTACATAGAAGGAAATACGGATAGTAAAGCATTTAAACTGATCAAAGAATAGAACTATGAAAAAAAATTACACATCAATACTTATAATCTTGGCCTTTATGTTCTCCGGAACTTTTGTGGCGCAGGCACAGCAGAAAAACTACATCAATTACCAGGGTGTTGCCCGTAATTTGGATAATGAATTAATGGAGCAAGAGACCATAGATATAGGTATTGCCCTAAAATTCGGTAGCGCGGATGCGGCTACGCAATATGAAGAAAGTCACTCTATAACAACAGATGCCAATGGTGTTTTTAACTTGCAAATAGGCAGTGGAAACAGTAATAGTGGCAGTTATTCCAATTTACCTTGGGGCCAAGCTACTTTTGTGGTGGTTTCCTTTAATGGCACAGAGGTGGGCACAACTGAACTCATGGCGGTTCCTTACGCCATGGCTTCCGGCAGCCAACAATGGGAAACAAATGGAAATGATATTGAGAACAAAAACGTTGGTGAGGTTAAAATAAAAAGCGACTTAAGAATTTTAGGAGGCTTTAATTTAAGCTCAGGCAATCAAGTCAACAAAATATCGGACGATGGCGGCCTGGCCGAAAACAGTAACGGTATTCTGCCCACGCAAAGAGCGGTAAAGACCTATGTAGATAATAGATTGTTTAGTGGAGGCGGAGGCGGAGACGCTCAAATTGCTTCAGAAGTGCCTTATGACAATGCAGGCTCAGGACTTACTGCAGGTAATGTTCAGGAGGCTTTGGATGAATTGGTCGCTTCTGGCACAGGAGGTGCGGATGCAGATGCGGACCCGACCAATGAAATTCAAGATATTAGCCTTTCCGGCACTAACTTAAGTATAACGGATGGGTCAACTATCGATCTATCGGCTATTATCCCACCGGGAGGAACGGATGACCAAAATGCCTCCGAAGTTCCTTTTGATAATGCGGGAACGGGACTTGCAGCTGCCGATACCCAAGCGGCAATAGAAGAATTGGCAGCTGGTGGGTTGGTAGATAC